>JAZNPH010000026.1:0-13016 GCA_045589515.1 Eubacteriales bacterium
CCTGGGAAGCCTTCATACCGGTGATGTCCTCAGGAGAGGTCTCAAGACGAACAAGAACTACCTTCTCGCCTCTTTCGTTCCACTCAACAGCGTCCTCGGCGGTGAATACTACCTTACCGCAAGCAGCTCCGGGGGAAGCGCCGAGACCCTTACCAGCGGGTGTTGCAGCCTTAAGAGCAGCAGCGTCGAACTGGGGGTGGAGCAGTGTGTCAAGGTTTCTGGGGTCGATCATCAGAACAGCTTCCTGCTCTGTTCTCATGCCCTCATCAACGAGGTCACAAGCGATCTTGAGCGCAGCCTGAGCTGTTCTCTTACCGTTACGTGTCTGGAGCATATAGAGCTTGCCGTGTTCAACGGTGAATTCCATATCCTGCATATCACGGTAGTGATCCTCCAGGATAGCGCAAACCTTGTTGAATTCCTCAAACGCTGCGGGGAACTTCTCTGCCATCTCTGCGATGGGCATGGGAGTACGAACGCCTGCAACAACGTCCTCACCCTGTGCGTTGGTCAGGAACTCGCCCATCAGACCGCGCTCGCCGGTGGCGGGATCACGGGTGAAGGCAACGCCGGTACCGCAGTTGTCGCCCATATTACCGAAGGCCATCATCTGCACGTTAACGGCAGTACCCCAGGAATAAGGAATGTCGTTGTCACGACGGTAAACGTTGGCACGGGGGTTGTCCCAGGAGCGGAACACTGCCTCTACCGCGCCCATAAGCTGTTCCTTGGGATCGGAGGGGAAATCCTTACCGATCTTGGACTTGTACTCAGCCTTGAACTGCTCTGCCAGAACCTTCAGATCCTCAGCGGTGAGGTCAACGTCCTGGGTAACGCCCTTGGCAGCCTTCATCTCGTCGATGAGTTCTTCGAAATACTTCTTGCCGACTTCCATAACAACGTCGGAATACATCTGGATAAATCTTCTGTAGCAGTCGTAAGCCCAACGTGCGTTGCCGCTCTTGGCCGCCATGGTCTCCACAACAGTCTCGTTCAGACCCAGGTTCAGGATGGTATCCATCATACCGGGCATGGATGCACGTGCGCCGGAACGAACGGAAACCAGCAGAGGATTCTCCTTGTCGCCGAACTTCTTGCCGGTGATCTCTTCCATCTTAATGATGTTTTCCATGATCTCGGCCTGGATAGCCTCGTTGATCTTGCGGCCGTCCTCATAATACTGGGTGCAGGCCTCCGTGGAAATGGTAAAACCCTGGGGAACGGGCAGACCGATCTTGGTCATCTCCGCAAGGTTTGCGCCCTTACCGCCAAGGAGCTCACGCATGGAAGCGTCGCCTTCGCGGAACAGGTAAACGTACTTTTTACTCATTCTATATACCTCCGAAATTATTTTCACATTGTCTTAGAGAGCTATTATATCAAATATAGGAAGGAATTGCAACCCCTTTGTGGCAAAAAATATCCTCTGCAAAGAAAAAAATTCAAAAAAATATTGTCAAACCCGTTGCAAAATGCAAAAAAGTGTGCTATAATACATCTCGTTCCGCGGAGGCATAGCTCAGCTGGTTAGAGCGTTCGGTTCACATCCGAGAGGTCTTGGGTTCGAGTCCCCATGTCTCCACCATGAAAAACGACAGGTGAAAGCCTGTCGTTTTTCATTTTGAAAGCGATGGTACAGCGGATCCGAAGATAAAAAACGCGGGGCTGTATTCAGCCCCGCGGGATGTATATTGTTATTATTTTTATGATACTTTTATGAACTTGTTATCTTGTCACGTCTGAGCGCATCCCGCAAGACCGTATTGCCCTACGGGTGGTCTGCCTCAGGTGGACAGCCCTCGGAAGATTCCTTAATTCTTACTCTCATCATAAAGTGATTCCTCCATTCCGTCTCTAAGAAAACATGGAACGTCTTATCGGGTAAAAATCATGTATTTTCCGAAATGATATATCGTTTTATTTCCGCTTAACGAGCGGTTTCACCCATTGGGCGGAGAATCCTCGAACGTTTCTTTGATCCGTTTGATCATCATACAAGATCCTCCATTCGGTATTGAGTTTAAAAGCTTAGGGTGAATTCAACGCAAAACGCGTTCTGTCAATTTGCCATTGGACCGTCCTCACTAAAAGTTGAAAGGGAAGCGATCTACTGATCGCCATACTTACGATCGTGCTTTGTTCCGACGGTGTGTTCCCGCCGGGAAGGTCTTACTTGTTCATCGGACTATACCTTTTTGTTGAAGTTCCAAAAACGAAGCAGGGGCCGCGCGGTCTTAGTACATTGGTCTATCCTCCGTGATCTTTACGCTTGAGAAAGTCGCCTTTCTCTTCTGTGTCTACATAGTACCACACTTTGTCCCTTTTGTCAAGAGGTTTGATTTATATTTTTTATTTTTGTGCAAAATAAACAATGTTTGTCGTTTCCTTTTGTGGGACAAGTCTGCATATCCCGGGTTCGCTTTGCATAAAATGGAACGAACAAAAAGAAAGGGATGTATGACATGATTTCGGTTCAGAATCAAAAACTTCTGAAGGGAACGGCGATCGGCGTGGCCGTACTGGTGACGGCAGGGTGTTTTTTGGCAATCCCCAGGATCGCAGAGGCCCTGCCTGCTTCTCTGATGGCGCTGTTGACCCTCTCCCCCGTGAGAGAACCCATTGCGGCCTTGCGCCCGGAGCCGCAGCCCCATGAAAGCCTTCTGTGGGAGGAGCCGTCGGAAGAATCACCTCCCCCAAAAGAGGAAAGCGGCGAGGAAGAGCCCTCCCCTCCCCAACCGCCCCCGGAGAACGCCATCACCGTCATGGCGGGGAGCTATTGCTGGTACGAAAGCTGGGAAAAGCCCACGTTGGATCTGATGAATCGGACAAGCTATTCCGTGGAGCCGGAAGCCTATTTGAAGAAGGCCTTTCCCATTGACCCGCAGGAAGAGAACGGGCCGTTGGTGCTCCTGGTACATACCCACGGAACGGAAGCTTATCTTCCCGACGGAGTAGATTATTACCTGCCGGATGAGGACTTCCGCTCCCGTGATCCCCGGGAGACGGTGGTTGCCGTGGGAGACGTGATCGCAGAGGCTTTGGAGCTTCTGGGGATCGGTGTGATCCACGACACGTCCATGCACGACGCGGACAGCTTTAACGACGCCTACACCCACTCCGCCGCAGCAGTGAAAACGTATTTGAAGAAATATCCCACCATTCGTTACGTCATCGATGTACACAGGGATTCTATTTTCGGGGCGAACGACGTATGCGGCAAGACCTTGACCACCGTGGACGGGTTGGAAACCGCCCAGCTGATGCTGGTGGTTGGCACGGACGAAAGCGGAGCTTCCCACCCCGACTGGCAGAAAAACTTCACCGTCGCCACCTATTTGCAGGAAACGATCAACAATCTCTACCCCACCCTGGCGCGGCCCTTGAACCTGCGGGAGCACGGCTTCAACCAGTGGCTTTCCACGGGAAGTCTGATCCTGGAGGTAGGCTCCTGCGGGAACACCTTGTCGGAAGCCAAGCAGGCGGGTGCCTTTTTCGCCTACGCTTTTGCGGAGCTGCTTGAAAAGCAGCGGTGAACACAAGATGTTGAAAATATTTTCTTCAAAAACACAACATTTGGTATTGACAAAACGCTTTTGTTACAGTATAATGTAGCATAACCTTTACATGACTGACGGATCGTAACGCGGAGCACCGCGGAGAAGTGTAAGGGAATACGCCGACCGTCTGGGCAATTCGGGTTATGATACGCCGAGTTGCCCTTTTTCGTTGATTTTTGGAGGTTTCTGATCTATGGAACATAAACATTGGAACGGCTTTGTGCCGGGAGATTGGCAGAATGAGATCAACGTTCGCGATTTCATTCAGAAAAACTACAAGCCCTATGAGGGCGACGGTGCTTTTTTGGCTTCCGCCACCCCCCGTACCAAAGCCTTGATGAAGAAATTGGAGGCGCTTTTTGCCCTGGAACGGCAGTTTAACGGGGTGTTGGACATCGACACCGCCACCGTTTCCACGGTAACGGGCTTCTCCCCCGGATATTTGGACAAGGAAAACGAGCTCATCGTGGGTCTGCAGACCAACCGTCCGCTGAAGCGCGGGGTGAACCCCTTCGGCGGCATCCGCATGGTGCGTATCGCCTGCGAGGCCTACGGCTACAAGCTCAGCGACAAGGTGGAGGAGGAATTCCGCTTCCGCACCACCCACAACGAGGGTGTTTACCGCGCTTACACCCAGGAGATGCGTCTGGCCAGAAGAAGCCACCTGATCACCGGGCTTCCCGACGCCTACGGCAGAGGCCGTATCATCGGTGACTACCGCCGCGTGGCCCTGTACGGCGTGGATAAGCTGATCGAGGAAAAGCAAAAGGACAAGCGGAATCTGGCGCTGGAAAACCTGGACGCCGAGCAGATCCGCCGCACCGAGGAGCTTTACCAGCAGATCGCCTTCTTAGGCTTCCTGAAGGAAATGGCACAGATGTACGGCTACGACATCAGCCAGCCCGCAAGCAACGCCAAGGAGGCCATTCAATGGACCTACTTCGCTTACCTGGCTGCCATCAAGGAGCAGAACGGCGCGGCCATGTCCTTGGGCAGAGTCAGCACCTTCTTTGACATTTACATCAACCGCGATCTGGAAGCGGGGATTCTCACCGAGGAGACAGCACAGGAGCTGGTTGACGATTTCGTCATGAAGCTTCGGATGGCACGCCACCTCCGTACCCCCGAATACAACGAGCTGTTCGGCGGCGATCCCATGTGGATCACCGAGGCCGTTGGCGGTATGGGCGAGGACGGCAGAACTCTGGTCACCAAGAGCAGCTTCCGTATCCTGAACACCCTGTACACCCTTGGCCCTGCACCCGAGCCCAACCTGACGGTGCTTTGGTCTACCGCATTGCCGGAGAACTTCAAGCGGTTCTGCTCCAAGGTCTCCTGCGATACGGATTCCATCCAGTACGAGAATGACGATCTGATGCGCCCTCTTTACGGAGACGATTACGCCATCGCCTGCTGTGTTTCCGCCATGCGGGTTGGCAAGCAGATGCAGTTCTTCGGAGCCCGTTGCAACCTGGCAAAGCTGTTGCTGTTGGCCATCAACGGCGGCTACGATACCACCAGCGATATCCATCTTGGCCCTCAGATGCCTGTGATGGAAGGGGACGTTTTGGACTTTGACAAAGTCATGGAGCGGTTTGACACCTACAACCAGTGGCTGTCCCATTTGTACGTGAACACCATGAACGTCATCCACTATATGCACGACAAGTACGCCTACGAGAAGATCCAGATGGCCTTGCATGACACCACCGTGGAGCGCTTGATGGCCTTCGGCATCGCGGGACTTTCCGTGGTGACCGACTCTCTCAGCGCCTTGAAGTACGCCAAAGTACACCCCATCAAGGACGAAAAGGGATACATCGTGGACTTCCGCGTGGAGGGTGACTTCCCCAAATACGGCAACGACGACGACCGCGTGGATCTGCTGGCCAAGGATCTCACCCACCGTGTGATCACCGAGCTGCGGAAGACCCCCGCATACCGCGGCGCCATCCATACCCTTTCCGTTCTGACCATCACCTCCAACGTGATGTACGGCAAGCACACAGGCTCCACTCCCGACGGCAGAAAGGCGGGCGAGCCCTTCGCTCCCGGTGCAAACCCCATGCACAACCGTGAGGAAAACGGCGCGTTGGCCTCCTTGAACTCCGTGGCCAAGCTGAGCTACGATGATTGCCGCGACGGCATTTCCAACACCTTCTCCATCACCCCCGAGGCCTTGGGGAAGACCGAGGCGGAGCGTGTGGGCAACCTGGTGGCCATTCTGGACGGCTACTTTGGCAAGATGGCACATCATATCAACGTAAATGTTCTCAACCGCGAGACCTTGATGAAGGCCTACGAGGATCCCGAAGCGTACCCCAACCTGACCATCCGCGTTTCCGGCTATGCGGTGAACTTCAACAAGCTCTCCCGGGAGCAACAGCGTGAGGTCATCAGCCGTACCTTCCACGAAAGCGTATGACGGGATCTCTTCATTCCTTCCAAAGTCTGGGCACGGTGGACGGACCCGGGGTGCGGTTCGTGGTATTCTTCCAAGGCTGTCCCTTGCGTTGCGGGTGCTGTCACAACCCCGACACACGGGAGATGGCGGCAGGCAAGCCCTTCACCCCCAAAGAGGTGCTTGAAAAGGTGCTCCGTTGCCGTTCCTACTTCGGGAAGGACGGGGGCATCACCCTCTCCGGCGGGGAGCCTTTGATGCAGGCCGCCTTCGCCAAGGAGCTGTTTGCCCTTTGTAAGGCAGAAGGCATCCACACCTGTCTGGATACCTCCGGGTGTCTGTGGAATGAGGACGTGGAGGAATTGCTGACCGTCACGGATCTGGTGCTGTTGGATATCAAATACACCAACGACGCAGACTATAAGCAGTACGCAGGCTGCTCCATGGAACAGCCCCTGCACTTCCTGGCAGAGCTGAACAAGAGAAAGATCCCCACCATCCTGCGGCAGGTGATCATCCCCCCGCTGAACGACGGTGAAGAAAACATCCTGCGGCTGAAGGAGATCGGGAAAGCGCATCCCTGCGTGAACAAGATCGAGCTTCTCCCCTTCCGCAAGATCTGCGAGAGCAAGTACGAAAATATGGGCATCCCCTTCCCCTTCGGGAAGTACGAAACGCCCACCAAAGAAAAAATGAGCGCCCTGCAAGCTCTGCTGGACGCTGAATAAAGAACAATAGCAACAGCGGCACCATAACGGCGCCGCTGTTGCTTTTCCCTTTTTTGTTTTATGATAATCCCTTTGCGTTCGCTTTCCAAAACCATATTTCGCAGGCGATCTTCTACCAAGCACACTCCCATTCTTCGGGATTCTCCGAAATGCGAAGGTATACCTCAGGATAGTTTTTCCCTTCGTAGCCTATGCGGTTCTCCACCTTAAGCCATTTCTGTTTTGTGCCGTGGTAATAAATTGCCTTCAACGAGGGGCAATGGCAATCCGTAACGCGCCAATCGATGTGCTTGAGCGTATCGGGCAAGTGGATCTCTCGCAGGTTTTCGCATTCCGCTATGGCAAGCATGTTCAACACTTCCACACCCTCCGGGAAGGTAAGGCTGGTCAACGAAGAGCAATAGCGGAACAAGCTGGCATGAACCTCGGTCACGCCTGCGCCCCAAACCACCTCGGACAGCGCATAGCAGTTGCTAAAGGCACCCCCTTCAATTTCGGTAACTCCCTCCTGAATCTCCAACCGCTTCAGTGATTCGCACAGCGTAAAGGCCAATTCCCCAACCGAGCATCCGGCGGGAATGACCAATTCCTCCAGCAGGGTCGCATCGGCAAAGGCTTCCTTGCCAATGGAAATGTTTTCCCCGAGATACAGTCTTTTTATGGTGCTTCCCCAGCCAAAGGCATCCTCTCCAATGCTCTCCACCCCCGTAGGAATCGTTACGCTTTCGCAGGGGAGCCTCGGAAACGCATTGGCTCTGATGGCCGTCACGCCATCGGGAATCACAAGATCCACCACCAATTCCCCGTTCACATAAACCTCGGTGGCATAAAGCATGGGGTTGGCAGAGAGACCCTCAAATTCAATGGCGCACCACGCAGAAAGATCCTCGATATGAACGGCTAAAGGAAGCCCAAACTCGTTCCGCGCAAACGCATGCTCCCCTACATGGGTAACGGTTTTGGGAATGGAAACAGAATCGTAGTACGTGCGCCCCTCAAAGGCTTTTGCGGCAATCTTGGTCACCGTATAGCCGTCGATCACCTCCGGAATCGCTAAATTTCTGTCCCGAATCCGAATACAACCCGTAACCGTGCAAGTCACGTTGTCTTCGTTGACACGATATTTCAACTTCAGCGTTTCATCCGATTCGGAATTCTCCTCCGGCCGGGAGTTTTCCTCAGGCCGGGAACTTTCCTCCGTTTGGGAGCTTTCTCCGAAAGAGGTTTCCGTCCCTGCCGAGGAGCTTTCCGCTCCCGGGGATGAAGCTGCGGAAATCACGCCTTCTCCGTTCTCACGGCAACCTGCCAGGGTGGTTGCCAGCAGACAGAACACCAAAAACAAGCAAAAATATTTCTTCATAAACTCAACTCCTACCGAGAATACAGAAAACTGCATTCCCGTTTTATTGCGGCTTCCACCGTGAATGAAAAAGGCTCAATCCTTTTTCTCTCTAAGGGTAGCGTCCCGAACACGCCGTTCCAAATACAAAATGTATTCGGTCTTTCCCTTTTCCAAACGAATCTCCCCTCGATCCTTATTGACAACGATGCTTCCGTCCTCCAGCAGGTATTCACCGGTGTACTCCAGCCGAATGGATCGAACGAAGCCGTCGTGCAGATCAGCACTGGTAAATTGGCCGTAGATCGTTCCATCCTCCCCGGTCACCTTGTTGAACAGCTTGCTATCCTCATGCCAGTTATTGCCATACTCAATAACCTTGATCCCTTCTACCGGCTTCCCTGTTTTCTTATCCAGAATCGTGATCTTATACTCCGTGATGGCATTGGCTTCCAATTCCATTACAAATTCCGCATCGTACAGCTGTACCCATTCACCGCCGCGCTCGTCGTACCCCCGGGCACCGCAGGTTACCAGATAATGGGTGTCTCCCCAACTATCGGCAAATTGCACCAACGGATCAAAAACCGCATAGCCGTCCTCGCCCGTTGTCAGCGTACCAACGCCCTGCACCTCCACCTCGGCACCCACAATGGGCTTTTTTGTTTCGGTGTCGATCACTCTGACCTTAAAATCCTCCCGTTCTCCGCGGTATGCGATGATGGGGAACGGATAATCCTTGCTGTTGCTATAGGGATAGCTGCCGCGGGAAAAGGTCTGCTTACACGTTACGGGGCCTATGGCTTTTTCCTCAAATTCTCCCTTTTCCAGCAGGAAGAGATACTCGCCGGGGCTGCATTCGAACTTTGCCACGCCGTCGCTGTTGGTATAGACGTAGTCAATTTTCTCCCCCTCCGGGGTACATACCCATACCTTCATGCCCGCCTTGCGGCACTGGGGATCGGCGTCCCTATCGTAGACTGCGTTTCCGTGATCGCCAACGTAATAGAACACCTCCATGTCCAGCACGTGGATATACACCGGCGATGTTCCGGTTTGATGATACGCCTCGCAATCCTGATACCACCAAAGCTTCTCCGGCGTGAAATGCGTATTTTGGATGGGATTGCCTTTGGAACGCTTCAACAGTTTTTTCGGATCGGATACAACGTATGCCCAGGAAACGTTCACCGCTTTGGCTTCCGCATCCCACTGCAAAGCCCAACCCTCGGGTTGCTTCTCGGCTTCGCAGTACAGCGAGATTCCGTGAGAAGTGCCCTCAAACAGATTTTGTCCCACCTTGGTGACGCTTGCGGGGAAATACACCCGTCTCAGTTTTTCGCATCCTGCAAAGGCATTGTCGCCGATCTCGGTAACGTTTGCGGGAAGAATCAAGGCTTCGATCGCACCCCCGTAGAAGGCGTTGGCTTCGATCTTTTCCAAGCCCTCGGGCAAATTCCAATTGGTTTGGATCTTCTTGGCACAAGCGGCGAACCCGATGATCTTGGTTTCTGCGGGAATGGAGCCGTTGGAGTACACCAGTTTATGGGTGTCTCTGGTAAGAATACAGTTACCGACGGAATAGAAGTAAGGATTTTCCGGAGAGACCTCCACCGTCAAAAGCTTGGTACAGCCGGAAAATGCCCACTCTCCGATCTCCTTTACGTCTTTTCCCACGTAAAGATTGTACAGCTTAGGACAATCCGCAAAGGCAGAGTCCCCGATGGTGGTATATCCGTCAGGAATGACCAAGGTGGTCACCGTTTCCATTTGCCGAAAAGCGTTGGCCGCCACCCCGACGATCTCACCCTTCTCGTAGGTGGTGGGAAGGGTCAGCTTCTTTTCCTCCATGGGACACTCCTGCAAAAGCGCCCCGCTTGCATACTCCTGTACGACACACCCGGTTGTGGGATCCGTATAGGTGCCAAGGAATTCATCGGAAGCGGCGGAGGACTGCTCCGCCCCATTCGTTCCCTCCGTTTCGCAACCGCAAACCACCAGCGCGGCGGCGAGACACAGCAAAATCAGTAAACATTTTTTCATTGATACGTTCTCCTTTACAAGATAACTGCGAAACGTTATTTTTCCACCTTCGGGGTGGGTACGCCGTCCACGTATTCCCATTCCCCTGCCCAGTAGACGGTGGCGTTGCCGAAATGTTCCTCGCTTATCAGCCAAAGGAGAGGGATGGTGTAGGACTCCACGTAAACGATCTGCTTGCTCGTCCAGCCGTCAAAGGAGCCGGGGCAGATCTCGCCCAGGGTTTCGGGAAGGATCATATACGCCATGCCGGTACAGCCGCTGAAAGCGCTGTAATCGATGGTCTTCATCCCCGCGGGGATGCGGAAGTTCTGCAATTTCACACAGCCGCGGAAAGCATCCTCTCCGATGAAGGTGAGAGAATCGGGGACTGTGACGGTTTCCAAATTCGTGCAGCCGCTGAAGGCTTCTCTGCCGATTCTGGGCACGCCCTCCTCCAGCACCACTTTGGTCAGACCCGTGCATCCCAGAAATGCTCCTCTCTCGATCTCCTTCACACTGCCGGGAATGGTAATGCTTTGCAGAGCCGTACAGCCTTCAAAAGCGTTATGGCCGATGCGGACAAGCTCATCGCCGAAGGTGACCTTCTTCAAATTGGGATTTCTGTAGAATGCGTCTTCAGCGATGGTCTTCAAATTTTTCGGGAATACGATTTCGGTCAAGCCGTCGCACCCGCTCAGAGCGCTGATTCCCACGGTTTCCAAGGAATCGGGAAGCTCCAAGCTTGTCAAACCGGTACATCCGTAGAGGGCGTACTCGTCAATAAGCTTCAGATTCTTGGAGAATACAATCTCTTCGATCCCCGTACAGCCGGAAAAAGCGCATCTTTCCAAGATCTCCACCGAGTCGGGAAGCACCAGCTTTTTGATCTCCGGACGGTCACGGAAGGTGTCGCTTCCAATGATAACAACACCGTCGGGAATCACAAGAACACCGTCGGAAGCGGCACTGCCGTTATGCCCCAAAACCAGCCTTCCCGAAGCCGTTTCAATAAGGCAATTTTCTTTGCTGTAGAAGAATTGATTCTCCTTACTGACCGTGACACTTTTCGGTTGGGAGCATTCCTTAAAGGCAAAGCCATTCAGAGAACACAAACCGCTACCGATCTCAATGGACTGAAGGGCGGTGCATCTCTCAAAGGTAAGGTACTCCAAGGAAGTAGCTTGATCGCCGATGATGAACTGTTCCAATGCGGTGCATCCCGCGAAGGCGCTGCTCCAAAAGGCGCTTACGTCACCATCAACGGTAAAGCGCTTCAGCTCCGTACAACCGGCAAAAGCCTCGTACTCCAGGGCAATGAAGTTTCCTTTCAGAATAACAGAAACGATTTCGGGGCGGTTTCTGAAAGCTCCCTCGTAGATCCTGCGGAAGCTACCTGCAGTTATGGTCAGCGTAAGATCGGTACAGCCGTCGAAAACGCCGATGTTCCGCTCGTCTTCATAAATAGAATTAGAGATCCCGAAGTCACGACGCACCGCAGGCATAGTAACTGTTCTGAGCTGTTTGCAGGCACGGAACGCAAAATCGCCGATTTTCGTAACGCTGTCGGGAATTACAACGGAGGTAACGTCGGTTGCCTGGAAGGCGCACGGCCCGATTTCCACGACGGGAAGCCCCTCGAATTCGGAAGGAACAACAATCTCCGTGGCCTCACAGGTGCCGACGCCGCAGAAAATGTAGCCGTCTCCTTCTTTGTTGAGGTCGAAAACAAATCCTTCCTCGGAATACTTGTTCAGTAGGTCGCTAAGCGACGAGCTTTCCTCGTCGGAGGTATCCATGCTTTCCTCAAGAGAAACGTCTTCGGAAGCAGCCTCGGAGGAGACCTCGGGAACGGACTCTTCGGAAGAAGTCGCGGGGGCACTTTCCTCATTCATGGGGCTGGTGAAGAAGAACACCGCCACCAAGGCGCAGAGGAGAACGCTTACAACAATGACCCAAAGCAAGGGTCGCTTATATAACATAGTCTTTTTCACGCGCTCTTTCACACTCACTTCTCCAAATGCGATGGGGCATGCGGCGAGAAAGCTCCGCTTGGAGGCACATTCCAGCAATGCGGTGGCGTATTCCTTGCGGATGTCTGCGGCAGCGTTTTCCAGCACTTTTTCGTCGCAGGCGTACTCAATGTCCTTGCAGAAAAGGACGAAGGCAATCCACACCAGGGGATTGAACCAATGGAGGGCCAGGATGCAGTAGGCAATAGGCTTGACCAGGTGATCCATCCGCTTGATATGGGCTTTTTCATGGGCAATGATGTAAGGCTCACTTGCCGGGGACAGGCCGTAGGGCAGGTAGATCCGGGGACGGAAGAAGCCCAGGACGAAGGGCGTATCGATCCCCTCGCAACGGCGGAAGCCACGCTCATCGGGCACGAACACCAGCACCCGCTGTCTCAACAGGAAATAGTTTACCAGGGCGTACCCTGCCAATGCCAGCACCCCTGCCAGCCAGATCCCGCTTGCCGCTGTGGCAAAGGAGATCCCGCTTCCGTCGGAGGGGTTGCCGGGGGTGGAGGTAGACCCCATCATCCCTGCGGGGATAGATTCCTCGGAAGTTTCTTCAAGAGATTCTTCTTCGGATTCCTCGGACTCTTCGGAGGACTCTTCGGAAGATTCTTGGGAAGGTTCTTGAGAGGGCTCTTGAGATTCTTCCTCGGAGGATTCCTCGGGCTCCTCGGATTCATCGGGTTCTTCCGAGGGCTCAGAAGATGGCTCTTCCGAAGGCTCAAAGGAAGGCTCCTCGGAAGGCTCCAAAGACGGCTCCTCGGAAGGCTCGTCGGAAGGTTCTTCATAGGAATCCTCGGAGGGGACGGAAGGTTCGCTTGCCTCGGTTTCAGAGCTTTCTTCCGTGAGACGGGATACGTTCCCCATCTCGCTCACGGGAGGAGCGGGGATGCTTTCCGCCTCGGAGGGAGCTTCCTCGGAGAACTCCAGGGTGATCTCCGGGGTCTCGGG
>JAZNPH010000027.1:0-47416 GCA_045589515.1 Eubacteriales bacterium
CCGCCGCAGGCGGGATCTCATAAGAGTCTGATGTTCCCTGCCAAAGGCAAAGAACTGTTTTATCATAAAGGATGTAAGTTTACCTTTCAAGGGGTAGATCAAACTCGTAGGAGACCCCTTGCGGTTTTGCTTTTTAGAAATTGCTGTAAAAGGAACTACGTATCCAAAGACAATGGGCAATTTCAAAAAGCAAAACTTCGACTCCGCAGGCTTTTCTCATTGCAACCTAAGGTACAACATTATTCCACGCCTGCTTCGCTCAGGGTGACCAAGTCGGCGGACGGCTTCTGATTTCAGCGTAGTTTTGTTACGCCGACATCAAAAACAGCTAAAGCTGTTTTTGGAACTGCTGTGCGAAGCCAAGTCGGCGTACGGCTTTGGATTATTCGTAGTGTTGTATCGCCGACGTTAAAAACGGCAAAGCCGTTTTTGGAACCTTGGGATCGAGGCGTGGGGCGTATGGCTGAATACCGCGCATGGCCGTATACCGTTCATCACTGCATACCGCCGACTTGACCTTGGGGAGAAAGGTCGAAAAATATTGCACAAACCTATTGACATTGGCGTAAAAAGGTATATAATAAAATCAGTTTTTTTGCATCTGTGCTACCACGTTCGTAAGCGTGAATTTTTTTGCGTAAAGCGGGCGCACAGAGGGAGTGAGACCAAGGACTCCCGTGGGCAGGTATGCATCCTGCCTTCAAAAATAAAATAAATGTGCTCGACAGGCAGTTCCGAGCAGGAACCGTTACGGCGTTTTTCAAAGAAGGGCGTCGTTTGAGCAACCGTAGCTGCAATAGGGGCGTAGCTCTGATTTGTAAAAACTCTTTGCGGGGCGTTATGGTTAGTCTGTCGTGGGTCTGCGCAGAGTTTTGTGAAAGACAAAGCTATACGCGGTCAGGTGCCGCAAAGGGTGGATGCAAAATGAAAAAACAAAACATTATTGAACTGAAAGACATCACCGTTGCTTTTGACGGGGAAGTGATCCTGGACCGTTTGAATCTGGAAATTCAAGACGGTGCTTTTGTCACCTTCCTGGGTCGTTCCGGTTGCGGTAAAACCACCACACTGCGGATCATCGCAGGGTTTTTACAGCCGGATGCGGGAGATGTTTTTTTTGACGGCAAGCGGATCAACGACGTTCCGCCCTACCGCCGCAACGTGAACACCATCTTCCAGCGTTACGCATTGTTCCCCCACCTCAACGTGTTTGAAAACGTTGCCTTCGGCTTGAAGGTAAAGGGCGCCTCCAAGGAGGAGATCGCCGAAAAGGTGCAGGAGATGCTGAAGCTGGTGAATCTGGAGGGCTACGAGAAGCGCAAGGTCACCAACCTTTCCGGCGGTCAGCAGCAGCGTGTTGCCATCGCCCGCGCTCTCATTAACCGTCCCTCCGTCCTCCTTTTGGACGAGCCCCTTTCCGCGCTGGATGCCAAGCTCCGCAAGGATATGCAGGTGGAGCTCCGCCGCATTCAGAGAGAGACGGGGATCACCTTCATCTTCGTCACCCACGACCAGGAGGAGGCCCTCTCCATGTCCGACGTGATCGTGGTGATGAACGACGGTAAGATCCAGCAGATCGGCTCCCCCGTGGATATCTATAACGAGCCGGAAAACGCCTTCGTTGCGGATTTCATCGGGGAATCCAACATCATCGACGGTATCATGAACTGCGACGACACCGTAACCTTCGCAGGGCATACCTTCACCTGCGTGGACGAGGGCTTTGCCCATAACGAGCCCGTGGACGTGGTCATCCGTCCCGAGGACGTGGACGTGGTTCCCGTGGGAGACGGCATGATCACCGGTAAGATCACCCAGGCCACCTTCAAGGGGGATTACTACGAATTGATCGTGGAGGTCAAGGGCTTCAAGTGGATGGTGCAGACCACCGACGCTTACGAAGAAGGTCAGGTCATCGGCATCGCTCTGGATCCCGATTCCATCCACGTTATGCACAAATCCGAGTATTCCGGTCTGTACGGCGACTACAGCTCCTTCTCCGACGAGATGGACGAGCCCGCACCCGAGGAAGAAGAATGAGCGCCCCCGGCAAGGCCGTCCGTCGGTCTCCCGGAACGGTGCTGTTGAACGCCCCCTACCTGCTGTGGGCGGCGCTGTTCATCATCATCCCCCTGTTTTTGGTGCTGTATTACGCACTCATTGACGGCGACGGGAACTTTACTCTCAACAACCTGAAGGAATTGGGCAATTACACCGACGTGATCGTCCGTTCCTTCTGGTATTCCATCATTGCAACGGCGATCTGTCTGGTGGTGGCCTACCCCTTCGTGTACGTGGTATGCAAGTTCGGCCCCACCTCCAAAAAGCTCACCAATATGTTCGTCACCCTGCCCATGTGGATCAACCTGCTGATCAAGACCTACTGTCTCACCACGCTGATGGACAACAACGGTCTGATCAACCAGTTCCTCGCCTTCGTGGGCTTCGGGCGGCTTCCTCTTTTGAACAACACGGGTGCTGTGATCTTCGGCATGGTGTATAACTACCTGCCCTATATGATCCTGCCCATCTTCAACGTGATGTCCCGTATGGACAACTCCCTGATGGAGGCGGCGGAGGATCTGGGGTGCAGTCCCATGCAGAGATTGCGCCGCGTTGTCCTGCCCCTCTCCATGCCCGGGGTAATCTCCGGCATCATCATGGTGTTCATTCCCTCCGTTTCCACCTTCTACATCTCCAGCAAGATGGGCGGCACGGAAAACTCCATGATCGGCGACCTCATCGAGCGTCAGATCCGCGTGCAGAACGACCTGTCCGTGGCCGCCGCCATCTCCCTTTTGTTGATGGTGGTGATCCTTGCAAGTATGTTCGTGCTGAACCGCTTCTCCGACGATAACGAAGGGGGGAGCATGCTGGTATGAAAACCCTTGGCAAGATCTTTGTTGGCCTGGTCTACACGGTGCTGTACGCCCCTTTGGCGGTGATGGTGTTGTTTTCCTTCAACTCCTCCGACAGTACCACCATTTTCACAGGCTTTTCCCTGCGCTGGTATGAGAACCTGTTCTCCGATTTCACCCTTATGGAGGTTTTGGGCAACACCCTGATGATCTCCGTGACGGCGGCCTCCATCGCCACCGTGCTGGGTGTCATCGCCGCATACGGCATTTACCGTATGAAGTCCAAGGCCTTGAAAAACGCGGTGAACACCGTCACCAACATCCCGCTGACCAACCCCGACATCATCACCGGTGTATCCCTGATGTTGTTGTTTACCTTCGTGGCCATGTGGCTGGGCAGAAGCGATATTCTGGGCTTCTGGACTTTGCTGTTGGCACATATCACCTTCAACCTGCCTTACGTGATCTTAAACGTGCTTCCCAAGTTGTACCAGTCCGACCGCAGTCAGTACGAGGCGGCGCTGGACCTGGGGTGCACCCCCTTCAAGGCCTTCCGCAAGGTGACCTTCCCCGGCATCGTCCCCGGGATCCTTTCCGGCTTCATCATGGCCTTTACCCTGTCTCTGGACGATTTTATCATCTCCTATTACACCAACGGACACTTCTCCATCCTGGCCACCAACCTGTACACCGCGGTGAAGAAGCCCATCCGTCCCACCTACTATGCCCTGTACACCCTCATCTTCCTTGCCATCTTGGTGCTGATGCTCACGGTGAATCTGTTGCAGATCCGCTCCGAAAAGAAGCAGGCAAGCGGGGGCAAGCTGGTAAAGGGTGTGAGCCTTCTGGTAGCCGTGGTGATGGTGGTCTCCGTGGTTCTCTTTGCCGGCGGCGGCAAGCAGAACACCCTGCAGGACATCCGCGACCGTCTGGAGGGTCAGCTGGACAGAGAGTATCCCACCGACCTGGCAGGTACCACGTTGTACGTTTACAACTGGGGCGAGTACATCTCCGACGGGGAGGACGGCTCTCTGGACGTGAACCTTGCCTTTGAGGCCATCACGGGCATCAAGGTGGTTTACGACACCTTCGACAGCAACGAGGCCATGTATTCCAAGCTGGCGGGAGGCGGCGTCACCTACGACGTTCTCATCCCCTCCGACTACATGGTGTCCCGTCTGTTGCAGGAGGGTTATCTGCAGACCATCGATTTCTCCAAGCTGCAGAACTATCACTATATCGACAAGCAGTACCTCTGCCCGGAATACGATCCCACCGGGGAATACTCCATTCCCTATGCGGGAGGCTATTTGGGCGTGATCTACAACAACACCATGGTGGATCCCGCGGATATCGACGGCACTTGGTCTCTCATGTGGAACGAAAAGTACAAAGGGCAGATCCTGAATATGGACAACGCCCGCGACGCCTTCGCCACCGCCATGTTTGCCCAGGGGATCGACATCAACACCACCGACCCCAAGGATTGGGACAAGGCGGCTGACTACCTGATGAAGCAGGTTCCCTTGCTCCAGACCTGGGTGATGGATCAGATCTTTGCCAAGATGGAGGGTGAAAACGCCGCCATCGCCGCCTACTACGCAGGGGACTATATGACCATGGTGGACAACATGGAAGAGGCGGGAGGCATTGGCGATCATCTGTCCTTCTACCTGCCCACCGAGGGCACCAACATCTTTATGGATGCGGCCTGCATCACCAAGGATGCCCAGAACTACGAGGCGGCTCTCCTGTATCTGGACTTCCTCATGGAGCCCTACGTGGCCTTGCAGAATGCGGAATACATCTGCTACACCTGCCCCAACACCGCCGTTACGGAGAACGAGGAATACTCCCTCATGGGCAACGAATACCTCTACCCCGAGACGGAAGTGAAGTCCACCTACTACACCAACCTTGACCCCGAAGTGATCTCCTACTACGAAAAGCTGTGGGATAAGATCAAGAGCGGATCTTAGTCGCTTCGCTCTCGTCGGAGCATCCCTGCGACGCAATTTCATCGTATACGCTCCCGAAAGGTAACCTTCGGGGGCGTTTTTTCTTTGAAGGGGCGGCGGTGAGACTGCCGGAGCAGCATCAAGACCAGGCGTAAGAAATGAAAAAACACGGTTTTTGCTTGAAATTCCGTGTTGGATGTGCTATACTTAAAAAAAAGCTTGGGAGGATGTTATGTTGCGTACGGGGAAACGTCATTTGCTGAGCGCTTTGTGTCTGATGCTGACCCTTTTGCTCCTTACCGCTTGCGGCGGGAGCGGGGAGGTCTCGCAGACGGAAAGCAGTGCCGAAACGGAGGTGCCTTCCCAATTGTCGTCGGATACTTCTTCGGAGGAGACCTCTTCCCGAGAAGAACAGGAGGAACCTATGGAGACCCACTATAAACACGTGATCGTCATCGGCGTGGACGGAGCGGGACGCTTTTTCCGTCAGGCCGAGACCCCCAATATTGACCGTATTTTTGCAAAAGGGGCTGTCACCTACGATATGCTTACCTCCAAGCCCACCATCAGCGCCCAATGCTGGGGCTCTATGCTCCACGGCGTCACGGCAGGTGTTCACGGGCTTACCAACGCCATCGTTGCCGCTTCTCCCTACCCCGCAGAGTCCAAGTATCCCAGCTTCTTCCGCGTGATCAGAGAGAACGACCCGGAAGCAGAGCTTGCTTCCTTCTGCCATTGGGATCCCATCAACGTGGGGATCGTGGAGGATGGCATCGGCGTGCATAAGGTGGGAGGCATTGGAGATGCCGCTTTGACCGAGGAGATCTGCAAATACCTCCAAAGCCACGACCCCACCGCCCTGTTTATTCAGTTTGACGAGGCCGACGGCGCAGGACACTCCGCAGGCTACGGAACGGAGACCCAGCTCCAAACCATTACCCGCATTGACGGCTACATCGGCAGGATCTACGACCTCTACGCCCAAAAGGGTATTCTGGAGGAGACCTTGTTCATCGTCACCGCCGACCACGGCGGCAACGGTACGAGCCACGGCGGCTGGACGGATGGGGAGAAATACGTGATGTTTGCCGCCACGGGAAAGACCGTCACCCACGGCACCGTGGGGGATGCCGAGGTGCGTGACATTCCCGCCATCGTTCTCCACGCCCTGGGCTACCAAGTCCCCGAGACCTGGACCTCCCGCGTGCCCGACGGCTTGTTCCAAGGTATCAGCGGTCAGGAACGCCCTGTGTACTCCGATCCCGAATCTCCCCGCTACCACGAGCCTGTGCCCACTCCCGCAAAGGGCTCCGAGGGATATATTACCTCCTTTGTCAAGAACCATACTCTTTCCGCATACCTCCCCTTTGACGGGGATATTACCGACGTATGCGGCGGCAAAACTCAGCAGAAGGGCAAGCTTTACTTCGTGGACGGCTACTTCGGGCAGGGTGTCTCTTTGGACGACGGTTGCGTGGCCCTGCAGGACTATGCCCCCGGTATGGACAGCTTTACCGTTTCCCTTTGGTTCCGCACCGAAGGGGTCATCTCCGATCCGGTGCTGTTCTCCAACAAGAATTGGGTCAACGGACGGAACCAAGGCTACGTTCTTTCCCTGCGGGATTCGGGGGATATCTGCTTTAACATGGGGGACGGAAGCAACCGCATGGACGCCAACGCCGTTTTGCCCGCTGATTTCCGCACCGGCTGGGTGCATTTCCTTGTGACGGTGGATCGCACCGCAGGGGAGATCCGTATGTGCTACGATTTCGGTGAGGTGATCACCGCCGCCATTCCCGAGACTCTGCGGGAGGATCCCTTGGATGCCTTTACCTCTCTGTTCATCGGCCAGGACGGCACAGGGAACTATTCCGTCAGCCTGTCCGCCACCGTGGATGAATTTATGCTCTTCGACGGTGCCTTTGACGCCGAGGATATCAAAGCCCTGGCTGCCTATTACGGCTTTGAAAACTAACGTACCACAAAAAAACGACCCGAAAAGGGCCGTTTTTTTGATTGCTGTAGCTGAATGCTTAGCCGTATTTTGCCTCGCTTGGCAGGTAAACCACCGCTTTACCTGCTTCACAACGAATTGATCATTGAAAAAGCGGAAAAGCATGCTATAATGATATCGTAAGCTTACAAAATATATTTTTGGAGGTACGATATGAACGTTAAAATCGGCGCGATCATCAAAAAGCTTCGTGCGGAACACAAGATTACCCAAGACGTTCTTGCTACGGCCATCGGGGTAACGCCCCAAGCCATCTCCCGCTGGGAGTCCGAGGGCGGGTATCCCGATATTGAGCTTCTTCCTGCTTTGGCGGATTTCTTTTCGGTGAGCACGGATGAACTGCTGGGATACAAATTGTCGGAACGGGAACAAGAGCTTGCCGACGTCAAAAAAGAGATGTATCGCCTTGCGGAGGTTGGCTCTGTGGAAGAACGAATCGCTTTTGCAAGAAATGCGAATTTCCGCTACCCCGCAGATTTTGAGATCAAAGTAAATCTCGCCGTTTGTCTGTATCATCTGTGGTGGGATACGAAGAATAACGACCTCATAGAGGAGATCGAAACCCTTTGCTCTTCCGTGGTGGCAGATTGCAAAGATGAAGATACCCGATACGATGCGATCAACGTTTTGATCAACATTTACGGTGACATCGGCCGGGTGGAGAAGGCTTTGCAAGCGGTCAATCTGCTCTCGCCAATGAAGTACTGCCGTGAATTTGCAAAATCGTCGGGGATCGGTGATGGCAATACGGAAATTTACATTCAAGATGAGATCGACAAATTGACCGATTGCTTGGGGATTGCTATTTCAAACTATACGATTGAGGAGGATCTTCCCAATGATCCCTCCACGTGGGACAGAAAAATTGAAATGCTTACCATTTCCAATCGTCTTTACCGGATGATATACGGGGATAACCTGATGTTTTATCATGTCCGCCTTTCCCGAAATCATTGGTTGATCTCCACGTACCAAATATCTCAGGGGAAAAAGGAGGAAGCCCTTGCCTCTCTTGAAAAAATGTGTTATCACGCGGTGGAATACGATCAAGCGTATATCAACGATCACGGTAAATTTTATACGTCGATCCTGACCGATCGGTTGATTTATCCCGAACCAAGTAAGGATTTTCACGAGCTGACGGAGCACACCGATTGCTATCATATGCTGGATCGCTTGCAGCACGGCCGCTATGACTGTATTCGTAAAGAACCCCGTTTCCTTTCGGTCGTGGAAAAGCTGAAGCAGTATGCGAGATAAAGAATAGGAACCTCAATAGGAACCTCATCCCCCGCCACGAGAATTTGCAAAGCAAACGGACACGGGCTTCTCCGTCTCGTGTCGGTCCCCCTTCCCCGTTTCACGGGGAAGGTAGGCCCCCTTCGGGGGCGGGAAAAGCTTTCTGTGTTTTCACGCCATGAGTTGTGGCAACGAACGATTGAAATCTCTTCTCCGCACACCGCAGGTAGTGCAAACCTTCCCCGTTTCACGGGGAAGGGGGACCGAATGCGGACGGAATCAAACAAGGAGAAAAGAAATGTACTTGCCTCCGCAGACGGTGGATGAGGTTCCGTGCAACACAAAAAAGCAGACACCTTTCGGTGCCTGCTTTTTCTGCTATAACGATCAATACTGAATGGAAACTTCCTTGCCGGTCTCTGCGGATTCGTAGATAGCATCCGGAATACGCATCAGGGTCACGCCGTCGTCGGCGGTAGAGATGCATTCCTCCTTGCGGTGCTGGTGTTTGCCTCCGGCGTGAAGACCAAGGAGCACACGGCAGGACAGCTTGTGGGCGGCTCTGCCATCGCATTGGTATGCCTTTCCGCAGTCAGTGCAATCTTTACGATTTTCTGAAGATTCTGTTCCTGTCGTTGCCTTTCTCTGTTTCTTTTGTTATAATGAAAACAAAAAGGGGTTTTGCAAATGAAAAAGACGATCTGTATGTTCCTTCTGTTGGCGATCTGCCTTGCGTTGGTCTCCTGCGACAACAAGCGCATCTCCGAAAGCAAGGTAGAGAAAGCGGAGCTGAACGGATATCTCCTACCGGAGGAAGACTTAAAAACCTTCTACTATTGGTTCAACAAAGCGGAATACAAGGGTGAAGGCACGGGAGAAGGCGGTACACCGGACTACACGCTGGAGGTGTTCTTCAAGGACGGCTCCACCATGCGGATCTACGATTTCGGCGGCAAGGGAATCACCTTCGAGGTATACCGCTTCGATGCCGACGGCAACAAAACGGAGTGGTATTACGTGTACATCGATGAATTGGAAACCTATTTTGAGCGTATGCGCGAAAAGCACTTCGACAAAGCGGCATAAAAAGCTCACAAAAAAACGACCCATTTCGGGTCGTTTTTTGATCGCTGTAGCTTAATACTGAATGGAAACTTCCTTGCCGGTCTCTGCGGATTCGTAGATGGCATCCGGAATGCGCATCAGGGTCGCGCCGTCGTCGGCGGTGGAAATGCACTCCTCCTTGCCGTGTTGGTGTTTGCCTCCGGCGTAAAGACCAAGGAGCACACGGCAGGACAGCTTCCGGGCGGTGGTAAGATTGTTGGAGGAGAATCGGGAGCAGTAAAGCGCAAAAAAGAGCCTCGTCACCCGAACATAGGCGATGAGGCTCTGTCTTTATCTTTCCAGCTGCTTTAAAATATACTGCTTTACCTGTTCCAGCTTGCTCTTCTGCCACTGCCCTTCCTCTGCCTTGGCGGCCAAGGGAACGATCAGGCTGAGATCCATGTGGGCACCCTCAAAGTACCCGTCGGGCTCGGTGCTGAAGAAATAGCCGTCCCAAACGGTTTGATCCGCATTCAAAAACCGCTCCGGCTCCAAGAACTGCATTTTCTTCATATCTGCGTGGAGGAACGCCTTGGCGGAAAGGGGAGACAGCAGGGCGTATTCCTTTGCCTCTACGTTGGTGAAGATATCCGGAAGGTCGGCCAGGTCAATGGTCTCCGTCTGTCTGTCGATCCTTGTGCCTGCGGCGGAGAAGGTCAGGGCATCCTCCGTGAACTCCAGCTTCAGCACCACGCCGCCGTCGGTGTAGGGATGCACCCGCTGGTAATCGGTGTCGAAGATAAAATTGCCCAAGGAATAGAAGATCGGCTTCCCCTCCGGGGTGATCTCGTAGTTTTCCGGCACGTGGGGATGGTGGCCAACCACCGCGTCCGCTCCCAGCTCCAAGAACTGCAGATACCGCTGTCTGGTATAGGGATTGGGCAGGGGGGCAAACTCTTCCCCGCCGTGGGCAACCAGCACGCACCAGCGGCATTTGGATTTGATCTCGTCGATCCGATTTTTGATGTACGCCATATCGTTCCAACGGAAGATCCCCGGCGAAGTTTCCGTGGCGGGAATGCACTCCGCAAGGTAACTCACCCCAAAGATGCCGATGCCTCCCGCACCCTCTACATACACGGGCTCGGAGGCCTCTTGTTCGTTCAGTCCCGCACCGAAGGTCACAGCACCGTTTTCCTCGGCGCATTTTTTGGTGCTGACAATGCCTGCCGCCCCTGCGTCCATGGTGTGGTTGTTGCCGATGCTCCAGATGTCTGCTCCCAGCTTTCCGAAGAAGGGGGCGGCTTTTGGATTCATGCTGTGGAAGAACACCCCGCGGGTGCCGTCGTCTGCCGCATCAATCAAAGAACCCTCCACGTTGATGCAGAGGTGGTCACCGCTTTGTAAGAACGCCAACAGACGGGGGGAAAGCAACCCCTCGTCCTCCCATTTGCCCGCCATGTACCGATCAAATCCGATATCCCCGGTGAAAACGATGCTTGTTTTCTTTTGCGCCATAACAGTACCGCCTTTTCTTGGTAAAAAAGGAGCACGAGAAGTGCTCCTTTCTTTCTGTAAATTAATACTCGATCTTAACGTCCTCACCGGTCTCTGCGGACTCGTAGATGGCATCCAGAATGCGCATCAGGGTCACGCCGTCGTCGGCGGTGGAGATGCACTCCTTCTCGCCGCGAACGCATTCCACGAAGTGGCGAACCTCACGGGCAAACAGACCGTCGAAGTTCAGAGCGGTGTTGCCGGAGGGGCGAACGTCCACGAACATACCGTTCATGTCGGTGAACAGCTCGATCTGGGGGTCAACGCGAGCGCCACCCTTGGTGCCGAAGATCTCAATGTTGCCGATATCGTGCTTAATGTTCAGGTTGAAGGAAGCCTCTACGCTGATGGTCATGCCGTTGTCAAAGCGGATGAGAGCGGTGGCGAAGTCCTCAACGGTGTACTTGAAGTCAATGCCCAAAGCGTTCTTGGAAACGGACCACTGCTGTTTGCCTGCGGAGACGGCACGGTTGGGACCCAGATTGCCGTAGGTCACGCCGAAGACGGAAACAGGCTTGGGACCGCCTGCCAGATAGCGGCAAAGGTCAATCACGTGAACGCCCAGGTCGATGAGGGGGCCGCCGCCGGAGTATTCCTTGTCGCCGAACCAGCCGCCGGGGAAGCCGTTACGGCGGAGGTAGGTAGCCTTGGCGTAGTAAACGTCGCCCATGGTACCTTCGTCAATGAACTTCTTGAGAATGTCTGCGTCGTTGCCGAAGCGGCGAACGAAGCCGATCATCAACAGCTTGCCGTTCTTCTCGGCAGCTTCCTTCATAGCCAGAGCCTGTTCGGTGTTCATAGCCATGGGCTTTTCGCAAAGCACGTTGATGCCTGCGTTCAAAGCGTCGATGGTGGCGGGAGCGTGAGCGGCGTTCCAGGTGCAAACGGAAACGGCGTCCAGATCCTCCTTCTCAAACATTTCCTTGTAATCCACGTAATGTGCGGGGATGCCGTGAGCGTTTGCATATCTCTCGGCCTTTGCGCCGTCGATATCACAGCAGGCAACTACCTCTGCGATGTCGGTGAGGGTCTTGTAACCGCCGATATGAGCGCCGGCGATGCCGCCGCAGCCGATGATACCAACGCGAATTTTTCTGTCCATTGTAATAACCTCCGTAAAATGTTGGAAACTCTAAGGACATTGTACCTTTTTGCGCCTTGTTTGTCAATAGAAAGCCATAAATTTTCGGGGCAAAAATTGACAAACGGCACGGAGTATGCTATACTATTTCCATCTTCGTGAAAACCGGGAGGCGACCCATGAAAGAAAAACTGAAAAACCGCGCCATGGAGCTGGATCTGATCCGCGGCTTTGCGGTGGTTCTGATGATGTTCGATCACCTCATGTACGATTTTTGGGGGCTGTTGCCTTCCGTCATCAAGGACTACCCCTTAGATCTTCGCCTTCTGGGACTGGATTATTGGTATTGGGATGTGCGGAGAGTGGTGCGCATCGGCGTGATCTTCCTGTTCTTTGCTCTCACGGGCATCTGCAGTTCCTTCTCCCGCAGTAATCTTGCAAGAGGCTCCAAGCTCTTTGCCGTGGCCATGGTACTCACCGCCGCCACCTGGGGCGCAAGCTTCTTTACGGGTAACCCCAACATGACCATCGCCTTCGGCGTGCTCCACGCCATCGCCGTAAGCCTCATTCTGGTGGGGATTTTGGAAAAGCTCCACACCAACAAATGGGTCTACCTGGCTTTGGGCGCGGTGCTTGTAGGCTTTGGTATCTGGATCTCCGGCTACAACGTGGGCTTTGTGGCCTACAGCAACGCGGACAGCGTGGTTTCTCTGGTGGGGAAGACCATCGTGGGTTTGGCGGAATGCGGGTCGGACAGCTTTGACCTGCCCACCACCGCAGGGCAGATCTTCTTGGGCGTGTTCCTGGGAAAGCAGTTCTACGGAGAACGGAAATCCTTGGTCTTCAAATCCTATCACAACAACCCTCTCACCTTCATCGGTCGGCACAGCCTGATCGTCTATTTCGCCCATCAGGTGCTGTTCCCCGTGATCGCCGTGCTGGTGTTCCTGTGCCTGGGCTACGGGCTGGCCCTTTGAGGTAACCTATGTACAGAAGTCTTTTAAAATACGAGAACAAAACCACCGCCGCCATCCGTTTTGAAAACAAGGAGATCTCCTACAAGACCCTGCTGACGAATATCCGCAAAACGGTTTCCTTCTTCCGCCGCCTGGGGGTGAAGGAAGGGGACGTGGTGACCTTGGCGCTGCCCAACGTGCCGGGGGGCATCTACGCCCTCTACGCACTGAACGCCATCGGGGCGGTTTTGAACATCGTCCACCCCCTCTCTCCCGCACAGGAGATCATCCGCACCGCCAAGGAGACGGAAAGCGTTGCCATCGTGGTGCTTTCCACCCTGTGCAAGGAGCATGGGGAGGCCTTCTCCCAAAGCGGCATCTCCACGGTGTTCGTCAACCCCATGGCAGACGTGTCTTTCGTGATGAAGACCCTTTGCTACCTCAAATACGGCAAGCCCAAAGAAAAGAGCGGTCTTTACGACTTAGAGGGCTACAAAAAGGAGCAGGAGGATCACACCTATTCCCACAGAGATCCCGCCCTGCCCTGCATCTACCTCCATTCCGGCGGCACTACGGGGGCTTCCAAGATCATTGAGCTTTCCGCAAACGCCTTGAACAACTTAGTTGCCCGCTCCGACGATCTGTTGCCCTACGGCATCGCGGGGAAGAGCATTCTTGCGGTATTGCCCGCCTTCCACGGCTTTGGGTTGGGAATGGGCATCCACGCACCCTTGTATTGGGGAGCCACCTCTGCCTTGATGACCAAGTTTGACGTGGCAAAAACGTTGAACTGGATCCATTCCGGCAAGGTGAACGTGATCTTAGGCGTGCCTCTTTTGTATCAAAAGCTGATGAAGCACCCCGATTTCGCGGAAGGGGATCTTTCCCATATCGAATGTGCCTTCGTAGGCGGGGACAACGTGCCTCCCAGCCTCATCGAAAGCTTCAACGCCTTGATGGAGCGGGAAGGCTCCGTGGGCAGAATGCTGGAGGGCTACGGACTGACGGAGACGGTTACCGTCTGTGCCGTGAACACCCACAAGGCCTTCCGCGCAGGCTCCGTGGGTAAGGCTCTGAAGGATATCGAGATCACCGTGCGGGACGAACATCAAGCCCTCCTTCCTCCGGGAACGGTGGGGGAGGTGTACATCGCAGGCAACACCCTGATGAACGGCTATTACAAGGACATTATCGCCACGGAAAAGACCATCTTGCAGATGGACGGCAAGGATTGGGTACGTTCCGGAGACCTGGGCTACCTGGACGAGGAGGGCTACCTCTTCCTGAAAGGGCGCATCAAGCGGGTGTATAAGATCGCGGGGATCAACGTGTACCCCGCCGAGGTGGAAAAGATCGCCACCGACCTTACCGAGGACGTCTACGATGCCGCCCTGGAGCTGTTTGAAAGCCCCAAGCCCCACCTCACCTTGTTCTTGATCCGCAATAAAAACTCCTCCCGCAGTGAAGAGGAGATCCGTGAGGTGGTCATGGAGAATATCTCCCGCCGTATGACCAAGTATTGCATTCCCGAAAAGGTGATCTTCCTGGAATCCTTCCCCAAAACCAAGGTGGGGAAGATCGACCATAAGGCCATGAAGGAATAAAGCGTAAATAAAAACGACCCAATTCCGGGTCGTTTTCCTTTTTACAGAACCGTAAAGATCGCACTCACTGCGGAGATGCACACCAAGGCGATGGCGGAGCCGCCGAGAAGCTGTCCCGGGGTGTGCTCCTTGGTCTTTACGCTGGAGGCGAACACCAACACCGCGAGAAGGCACCCCACCAAAGCGGGGATCCAAAGGTGAAAATGGATACACATGGCGAACACGGGCCCCATGATGCCGCAGGCGTGACCGCTGGCCTTGAGGTGGAACAGCTTGTTGAAGATCAGCATCCCGATCCCGCAGGAAAGGTAGCAGAAATACACCATCAGAAGCCCCTCGGGTGCTTGGGTAAACAATCCCCACAACGTGCCCAGCAGATACCCGCCGAAGCAGAACAGCATGGCAAGGCTTCTCTGCCCCTCTCTGCCTTTATCCTTGAAGGGCGGGATGAACCTCTGCAGGGGATACCCCAGAATGGGCAACACCCCCAGGGCGAAGATGCCGAAGGCCAACTGCCATGGGGGGCCGATATAGGCGGGATCTGTGACGAAAAGGATTGCCAAAAACGCCGCGGCGAAGATGGGGGGGCGGGCCGCCTTGCGGAAGATGGCGGCGGCTTTTTCCATGGTCGTTTGTGTTTTCATGTGCTTTTTCTCCGTTTTTTGCTGAAAAAAGGTGCAAGAAAAACACCGTGCGAAAAATGGGAATGCAAGGTGCCAAAACGGCTTTGCCGTTTTGTATAGGGCGTAACCGATAGTTTGCTTAACGATACAGCCTTGCGCCCGTTTTTCGCGGTGTGTTTCTTTTGTTGTGAATGTAAAATATTATTCGGACTTGCCGCTGAGACAAAGCCCTGCGATCAATTGTGCCAAGGCAATGACGACAGCACCTGCAATGCACAGCACTCCCGTGGCGGTGTGGCCGTTTTGAAGCAGATCTACGCCGAAATAGAAGAGACACAGAAGTCCCAAGGCCACCACGGCGATCAGACATGATGCGAGGATCTTCACGCCTTTGCCTTTTCCCTTCCCGGGGATGGCCAATGCCGCCAGTTCACAGTAGAAGTCAAAAAGAAATTCAAGAATGATCTCCATGAAGGGATCCTTTCAAAACAGTTCTTGCGTTACAGAAGGGGTAGATCAGACTTGTAGGAGATCCCTCACCCTGCAAGCAGGGCGAGGTTTCTGATGCTCAGCGCTATGCGCTTCGACTACAGAAACTTCGACGCGCCAACCCGCAGGGTTGGCTTGCTCAGGATGACACTCTCCCCGCAGGGGATATGATTGATTCGCGTCGCTTGCCCGAATTCATTTCGGACAAAAAGACACCGATAACGGTTTTTCTCGCCGTGGCTAACGAGCGAGAAAAATTCACGGCTTGCCGTGAACCCCGCAAGGGGCTCACGTCCCGTGGAAGGGACGTGTAACCACTGCGAAGCCGTTTGCTTCGCAGTGAGAGCGGAGCTTGGTACGGGGTTCGCAAAAAAGGCATTCAATCCTTCTTTAGGCAAAACGCTGCGATCACCTGCGCCACCGCAATGAACAGGGCAATGCCGATGCACAGCGTCCCGCCGAATTCGTTTCCGGAGTCCAGTAAATGCTGCCCGAAAAAGCCCACGGCAAGAATGGCTATGAAGAGCCCCAAAGCGATCCCTTCCGCAAGGCGGCGTGCTGTCTTGCTCCCTTTGCGGACGGGAAGGGCTTTTTCTACCAGCAAAAGATACGCTTCCAAAAGAAAATCCATCATCGTTTTCCCATCCTTTCTGCCCCGCAGGGCATACAATCAATACTGCGTCGCTTGCCCGAATTCACTTCGGGCAAAAAGACACCGATAACGGGTTTTCTCGCCGTGGCTAACGAGCGAGAAAAATTCACGGCGTTGCCGCAAACCCCGTCAGGGGCCCGTGTCCCGCGGAAGGGACACGAAACCGCCTGAACCTCGAAGAGTTTTAGGCGAGGGCGTCAGCCCTTCTCGAACCCGATCATCAGCCCGCCCTTTTCGGCGTAGAAGCTGCAAAGCCCGCCGGTGGCATACACGGTGACCTGTGCTTCGGGAAGCTCCTTATTCAACAGCGCCTTCAACCCGTTGGCGGCGGATTCGTTGAAGCAATGGGCGATATACACCTTGCCGTCCTTCAGACCCAGCTCCTTCAAGGTCTCCACGGAGACCTCCAGCATCTTCTTTTCGCCTCTGGCCTTGTGAAGCTGCTCTAAGTCCCCTCTGTCGCTGGCCTTGCCCACCACGCGGATGCCCAGAAGGCCTGCCATCTTTGCCACCAGGGGAGATACTCTGCCGTTGTTGGCCAGATTCTTCATGGATTCCAGCACGAACAACAGCCCCGTGCGGGAGGCGTACTGCTCTGCTTCCTTGCAGACGGTCTCGAAGTCCTTGCCTTCCAGGATCAGATCTCTCACCTTGTGGATGATCAGCCCGATCTCAGCACCTGCGGAAAGGGAGTTCATCACGTACACCTTTCTGTCGGGATACATTTCTTCGTAATGTGCCTTGGCCTGCATGGCGGCGTTGTAACTGCCGGACAGGGTGGCGGTGATGGTGACGCAGAACACGTACTGCGCATCTCCGAAAGCGGAAAGCCAGTCACCCACGTTGGGACAGGAGGTGGAGGATTTCCCGTGGTAGGCAAGGAGGGTATTCACCATGTCCGCCACGTCAAGGCTTGCGTCGTCGGTGTACTCCTTGTCAGCGGTGATGATCTTCAGGGGTGCCGCCTCGAAGGGCACACCCTCCAGGGAAGTGAAATCGCCGGAGGAATCTGCTACGATCTTAAAACGGTTCATGTGTAAAGTTCCTTTTCTGTTTGATTTGCAAATCGTCCGCAGAAGGACTCTGCGGCAGGGAAACGCGTCCGCTTCCCCGACGAGTACAGTATAGCCCCGCAGAACGCAATTTGCAACCTACCGCGCCCTTTTCTCTCTCGCCTCTCCGTTCTGCCTCCGTAGAGCGAAAAAACACTATTCTACTCTCCGTTCGGAAGGCAAAAAAAGACTCTACCAACGGTAAAGTCATGGGTATTTTGGCTTATTTTTGGATCTTATTCTTGATAACGGGCTTGATACGGGACCAAAGGAGGATCACAAGCTGAGTGGGGATGCCCAGAAGGTAGATCTTCCAGATATTGTTCCCAAACACCCAAAAGGTGATGTGCAAAGCCGCCAGAGCAGACCACACCAACCCAGAAATGATGAGGAAATTGGTGCGGGGGTTGAACCACACGGAATTGAACACCAGCCACAGAAGCAGCGTTGCGGGGACGGCGTACACGAAGGCCAGCCAGTGAAGCTCCACCTGGATGGGGAGAAGATCCACGGTGACGAAGGCCAGCAGTGCCACGAACCACACCAGCACGGCGCACATACAGGTGACCAGAGAACGGTTGCGGAAACGGTACTTCCGCTCCGGAGCAACCTCTTTCTTCTCCTCGGGGGAGTGTTCGGTCACCAAGTGATCCAAGGTCACGCCGAACAGATCGGCGATGGCCTTCAGGGTGGCGATCTCCGGCACGGATTCCCCGCGCTCCCACTTGGAAACGGCTTTATCGGAATAATGCAATTGTTCCGCCAGCTCCAATTGGGTCATACCCTTGGCCAATCGGAGGTCGGCGATATTCTTCGCAATGATGGATTTGATATCGTTCATAAGGACAACTCCTGTTCATGTCCTTATTATACAGGAAAATTTTCTGCTTGTCAACTTTTTTGTGTAAAGAAACTTCCGAGGAGGGCCTCAAAGCATTCCTCCACCCCGTTTTCCGTGCTCCTCACCTCGTCTGCGTATACCGCGGAGGGGGAGACGTACTCCTCATGGCGGTAGCGCACCAGGGCGAGGTAGACTTCGGAGATCTCCTCAAAGGACAGCCCCCATCCCAAATTCCGCTTTACCCTGCGGAGGATGCGGATATCGGCGGGGCAATCCAAAAAGATCTTCACGTCGCATTGTTCCCGCAGGCAGGGCAACGCCAGGGTGAATAACCCCTCCAAGATCACGTCTCCCGGAATGCTTTTCAAGTCCTCCAAAAGCTTTTCCGTACAGAAGGCTTCGGGGCAGTTGTAATCCTTGTAAAGCTTCCCGTCTCTCCCCACGGCTTCGGGAAGCGCTTCAAAGGGCTTGTAATAGCTGTCCATGGAAAGAACCGCCGTCCCCGTTGCCTCTGCAAGCTTTTTCGCTAACGTGCTTTTCCCGGAGGCACTGCCTCCCGCAATTCCTATGATCATGTGTTACTCTCCGTGTAATACTGTGCCTGGGCGTGCCAAAGCTTGTAATACTGTCCGTTTTCGTCGGTAACCAGGTCGTCGTGACTGCCCATCTGCACCAATGCGCCCCCGTCAAACACCGCCACCACGTCGCAGAAGCGGCAGGAGGAAAGGCGGTGGGAAATGTAGATGGCGGTCTTGTCTCCCACGATCTTGTCGAAGCTTTGGTACACCTCCGCCTCCGCCACGGGATCAAGAGCCGCGGTAGGCTCGTCAAGAATGATGAAGGGCGCGTTTTTGTAAAGGGCCCTTGCCAGGGCAAGCTTTTGCTTTTCCCCGCCGGAAAGATCAATGCCAACCGTCTCGTAATCCTTCCCCAGGAAGGTGTCCAAGCCCTGTTCCAGGGAGTCCAGACGGTCTCCCAGCCCGCTGTCACGGATACAGGATTCCGCCAATGCACGGTGGTAATCCACCTTCCCCGCCACGTTTTCCCCTATGGGCAGGGAGAACAGGCGGAAATCCTGGAACACCACGGAGAAGACTCCCATGTAATCCTTGTAATCGTACTTGCGGATGTCGATGCCGTTCAACAGGATCTCCCCCTCCGTGGGGTCGTAGAGACGGCAGAGAAGCTTGATGAAGGTGGTCTTACCGCTGCCGTTTCTGCCCACCACCGCCAACCGCTGTCCCACCTTGAACTTCAAGGACACGTTTTTGAGAGCGTAAGTATCCGCCCCGGGGTATTTGAAGGAAACGTTTTTGAACTCGATCTCGTAGTCCCGATCCCGCCGCTTTTCCACGGTGAGGGAGCCTTGATACATCCTGTTGGGGATATCCAGGAATCTGAACACCAGCTTCAGGAAATAGGCGTTGTTCTTCATGTCGGAAAGCTCGGACAGAATGTTGCGGAAGCTCCCCGCGAACAGCATGGTCACAGCTCCCACGTACTGGGTAACGGCGCCCACGCCGAAGGCGCCGCTCCACCCCTTGACGCAGACGTACAGGTATACCAGCCCGGTGAACAGCACGGAGGCCGCGGCGGACAGGGTGGAAAGGAACCCCAATTTCCCTCGGTTCAGCTTGGCGAAATACCCCTTGGAGGAAAAGAGGTTGGTCTTGTCGAAGTTGTACTTATCGCAGAATCTCCCCAGGTCGTAGATACGGGCGTCCACGGCGGTCTCCTCTCTGTCCCCGTACCGTCCGTAGTAGCTGAACAGGCGGTTGGACAGGTTGTGGCGGGTCACCACCTTCGCCCGCTGTCTGTTGCAGACGGCGGTCATGGCGGGCACCGCCAGGGATACGGCGATAAACAGCAGGATGACGCCCGCCGTCACCCAGGGGGAATTCAAAAATGCAAGGTCGCTTCCCTCCGGAACGGGGGTGGTGAACAGAGTCACCGTCAGAGCAACGCCGCCCCCCAGAGAGAACAGGGAAGACCACAGGTTGTTCAGATTGTGGGTCACGTGGTGCAAGCCCCAGCCCCCGCCCTGTCGGCTTTGGTTGATGACGGACAGGAGCTTGTAGGTCTCCGTGTCCTCCACGTCCGCGTAGTCCATGGAGGCCATCTTCCCACTCATAATATGGTCGATGTGGATGTACATCCCCGCCTGCTCCCCGTCGTGCCAGCGGTCCAACAGGGATTGGATCAGGGTGATCCCCGCGGCGGAGCCGATGATCCACAGCACCAGCGCGGTCAGTACCTTGGGATCTCTTGCCCCTGCCAGCTCGTCCAACAGTAAGGCGGAAAGGCGGATCCCCACGTAGGGAGTCAAGGCGGCAAAGGCGAATTTGGTCAGCCGCAAAGCCAGCACCTTTTTGCGGGTGGCGTAGATGGTTCGGATGGCGCGGAGGTTCAGCTTTAACGCTTCCTTTGCGGAAACGGAGTCATGCTTGTTGTTCATGGTAATAATCATTCCTTTCGTAGCCCGCGTAGCGGTCGGTCGCGAAGGATTTTGTGAGCGAAGCTACAAAATCGTGTTTGAAAAAGGATCCCTTTTTCAAACCTAATCCTCCTCTCGGTAATATTTGCTTTGGATGGCGAAGAGATCGGCGTAGATCCCGCCCTTTGCCATCAGCTCCCTGTGGGAGCCCTCCTCGGCGATGATGCCCTCCTGCAACAGCAGAATACGGTTGCAGAAGCGGGTGGAGGCCAGACGGTGGGAGATGAACACCGCGCTTTTCCCTGCGGTCATTTCATTGTACGATTCGTAGATCTCCGATTCCGCAATGGGGTCTAAAGCCGCCGTGGGCTCGTCCAGCATAAGGAAGGGAGCGTCCTTGTACAGCGCTCTTGCCAGCATCAGCCGTTGGGTCTCACCTCCGGAAAGCGCTGTGGCCTCCTCGTAGACGTGACGGTTCAGCTTGGCGTGGATCCCCTCGGGCAGGGAGGCGATCTTCTCCGAAAGCCCCGCTTTCCCCAGGCAGTCCTTCACCCTTTCCTCGTCGATCTTTTCATTGTCTTGGGCGACGTTTTCCGCCACGGAGGCGGGCAGGAGGGAGAAATGCTGGAACACCGCGGAAAACAGCTTGTAATAGTCCCTGCGGTCGTAGTCTCGGATATCCACGCCGTTTAAGGTCACTCTGCCCTCCGTGGGATCCAGAAGTCCCGTCATCACCTTCACTAAGGTGGTCTTGCCCGCGCCGTTGAGTCCCACCACCGCCAGCTTTTCTCCGGGACGGAAGGCGAGGGAGATATTTTTCAGCACGTCCCGATCCGTTCCGGGGTAGCGGAAGGAGACGTTTTCCAGCTTCAGCTCGTAGGTCTGTCCCTCTGCGTGGGTCAGGGGGCGGCCGTCTTCGAATTTGAAGGGTTCGGGATATTCCAGGGCTTCTCGGATGGTGGAGATCCCCAGGCTTTGGGTACGCAGATTGCCTGCGGTGTTCAGAATGTCCGTGATCCACCAGGTAGCGGAGCCCACGGTGTTGAAATACAAAAGGAATTCCGATGCGGAAAGCCCGCCCTCCAGCACCCCGTGGATGAGGTAGGCGTAGGCAAAGCCGTTGCGGAAGAAGGTCAACAGCAGATTGATCACGTTGGCCAGCAGGTACACCTTCTGGGATCTGATCTTAAAGGCGCGGAAGGCGGACAGGGCGTTTTGGTACAGCTCCTCCAGCCAGTTCCCCAGCCCGAAGATGCGGATATCCTTTGCCGCGTCTCCGCTTGCCGCTCCCTGGACGTACCAGAGCTTCCGCTCAATGGCCGCAAGCTCCTCCCTGTGGCGGTACTCGTAGGCGTTGAGATAGCGGTTGGTGAAAAAGCTGATAAACGCCGTGGCCACGATCACCAGCAGGATGGGCAGGCTCACCGAGGCCAGAATGGCGGCGTAGGCGGCGATGCCCAGCAAATACTGCAGAAATACGGTCAAGGTGTTCCAGATGGCTTCGGCGGCACCGGAGTTGCTCCCCACGTAGGAGCCTGCGTTCTGCTTCAGATCCATGTATTTCTTGTCGAAGCGGTTGACGTAGGAGGTGTCGCACCCTTTGCGGTTCAACAGCCCCGCGATGAACATCCGCAACGTGATGCGGTGGTACCCTATAAAGCCGTTCAGATAGGTGCTGACCGTCCGCAACAGCAACAAAAGCAGGGTAAACCCGCCGATGGTCAGGAAAAGCCGTGGCAGGGGCACGTGGCGCTCCACCGCGGAAAGCACCGTGGGGGCGATATACAGCTCCGTTAATTGCTGTCCCACGAACAGCAAGGCCATGAGCAGGCAATGGAAGGGGATGGCCCGCTCGTATTTCCGGGCCAGCTTACACATATACGCCGTGCTCTGCAGCGTATTGTATTTGGGCTTTTGTTTGGTTTGTTTCATAAATATCACCACGCCTTTCGTAGTCCGCGTTGCGGACGGTTGGGAAGGATTTTGCGAGCGAAGCTGCAAAATCGTGTTTGAAAAAGGATCCCTTTTTCAAACCTGATCACCTCGTAAGCTACCTTACCACAAAAAACTGATCCGTGCATATTTCGGGGACGAATTGCACGGATCGGGGGATGAACGGTTATTGAGGGAGCAGGATCTCGGTGGTGAAGGCGCCGTCCTCGCTGTTGCGGCTGAGGTAGCCCTCCATGCGCTCCACGATGCCGTCGATGCGCACCAGCCCGAAGCCGTGGCCCTCTCCCTTGGTGGAGCGGAACAGCGTTCCCACCTTGGAAAGCTTTTTCCCTGCGGTGAAATTGGTGAAGGAGATATAAAGCTGGGTGCCCTTCATGTCCATGTAAACACGGATCATCCGCCGTTCGGGAGGCAGGGCAAGGCTGGCCTCGATGGCGTTGTCAAACAGATTACCGATGATGACGCAGAGATCCAATTCCGAGATCTTAAGCGCCACGGGGATGTGGGCGTCTGCCTTCACGGGAATGTCCTTGGAGCGGGCTAAGGAGATCTTGCTGTTGAGAATGGCGTCCGTCATGGGGTTGCCCGTCTTGATCACCGTGTCCACGGTGTTCAGATCCTGATCCAGCAGATCCAGATAACGGCTTACCGCCTCCAGATCCCCTTTGGCGGCGTAGGCCTTCATGGTCTGGATGTGGTTGCGGTAGTCGTGGCGCCAGCCCCGCATTTGGCGGTACATATTTTCCACCTCGGCGTAATGGGTGTCCAAAAGCTCTCTTTGGTAGAGGGCCAGTTGTTTTTCGGCTTTTCTGCCAAGCTTCACGGCGGTTCACTCCTTTCAGGTGCTGTGGATCAATGCACGGTTGATGGATTCGTACAGCCCGCGGGAAAGGGGGATCTGCTCTCCCGTGGCCAGATACACGTCGGTTTTGGTGACCTTCCGCACGTAGTGGAGGTTCACTAAGAAGGAACGCCCCGTGCGGAAGAACCGTTCGTCCAACAGCGCCCGCGCCTCTACCAGGGGCATCTTCACCTTGTAGGCCTGCTTGCCGTGGAAGGTGACGTAGTTCCCCTGTACCTCGATGTAACGGAGGTCGCGGAGGGGGAGCATCACCAATTCGCCACCCAGCTCCAAGGGCAGCAGCTTGCCGTTTTTGTCCAGAGTCTTCACCGCCTTTTCCAAAACGGAAAACAGCTTGGACTTGTCCACGGGCTTCATGAGATAATGGAGAGCGGACACATCGTAGCCCTCCGCGATGTATTCGGCGTAGCCGGTGATGAACACGATCACCGCCGTCTCGTTGCGTTCCCGCACCCCGCGGGCAAGGGTGATGCCGTCCATGCCGGGCATTTCGATATCCAGCAAAAGAATGGAAAACTGCCCCAGATCCCGCGCCAAAAAAGCTTCCCCCGAGGGAAAGAGGGCAAGCCTGACGTCGAACCCCGCCTCCGCCGCCCAGGTGGAAACCAGATCGGCTAAGTATTCTCTCTGTACGGCGTCGTCGTCGCAAAGGGCGATGTGATAGGTCATGCTCTGCCTCCGTGGTTCTTTTCGGAGGTAGTATAGCACAGGTTTTCGAAAAAAACAAGCCCTCCCGTCGGGAAGGCTTGGGTTCTTACTCCGTATAGTACTGTGCCTGGGCGTGCCAGAGCTTGTAATACTGCCCGTTTTCGTCGGCAACCAGGTCGTCGTGACTGCCGTACTGGATCATCTCGCCCCCATGGAACACGGCGATGTTATGGCAGAACTTACAGGAGGAAAGACGGTGGGAGATAAACACCGCCGTTTTGTCCCCCGCAACGGTGTCGAAGCGGCTGTAAACCTCCGCCTCGGCGATGGGATCCAAAGCCGCCGTGGGCTCGTCCAAAATGAAGAAGGGAGCGTCCTTGTAAAGAGCTCTTGCCAGAGCGATCTTCTGGGCCTCCCCTCCGGAAACGTCTATGCCCGATTCGTCGTAGCCGCGGCCAAGGTAGGTCTCCGTTCCCTTTTCCAGCTCCTCAAGACGGCTGCCGAAGCCCGCTTTTTCCAAGGCCTCCCTCACCCGTGCGGGGTCGTAGTCCTCACTTGCCGCCACGTTTTCTCCTAAGGAGAAGGCGAACAGGTGGAAATCCTGGAACACCACGGAGAACAGGGACAAATACTGGTCGTAATCGTAGCGGGTGATATCGATGCCGTTTAAGAGGATCGTCCCCTCCGTGGGATCGTAGAGACGGCAGAGAAGCTTGATGAAGGTGGTCTTTCCCGAGCCGTTCATCCCCACGAAGGCCAGGCGTTCTCCCAAACGGAACTTGAAATTGATATGCCGCAAGGCGTATTCCTCCGCCCCGGGGTATTTGAAGGAAACGTCACGGAACTCGATCTCAAAACGGTTGTCGTCCCGCTTTTCCACGGAAAGGGTGCCCTTGTACATATCGTCGGGAAGGTCGATGTAGCCGAACAGCTCCTCCATATACACGTTGTTGATCCGCAGGATCCCCCACGCAGTTCCGAGACCGGAGACGGCACCCACAAACTTTTCCACTGTGCCCAGATACAGCACGAAATCGCCGATGCCGAAGACACCGATGAAGGCCTTCGCCCCCACGTACAGGGCAAGGCACAGATTCATCACCGCCGCCACGCAATGGGAAAGCAGATTGCTTGTGGTTCCGATCTTAAAAAGCTTGCGGATATAGCCCCGATCCGCCAGCACCCGTTCACTGCGGGACAGGGTGAATCCCACCGCGCCGAAGACCTTCACGTCCGGCTTTTCCCCGTGCATAAAGGCGTTGCTGTGGGCAAAGCGGGTGTTGAAATCTCCCCATTCCTCGGTGGTCTTCAGATCAAATTTCTTGATCCGCCAAAGCTGGAACAGCACGTTCCCCAGAATAACGCCCAGGATCAACAGCCCCGACCAGGGAGAGTTGGCAAAGGCGGGGAAGCCCGTTAGTCCCGCACCGTCCACCATGCGGAACATGGAGATCGTGAGGGACAGGGAAAAGATCAGGTTGATCACCGCGGAAAGCCAGCTCCAATACGTCCAGTAAAGCCTGGAAAGCCCGTGGCCGCCGTAGTTGGCGTGGTTGCGGATGGTCTGCCGCAGAAGGGCGGTCTTGGGGTCCTCGAAATGCTTGTACTGCATCTTACATTGCACCTTCAGCAGATACAGCTCGTTGAGATTCCATTGAATGCTTTCCGTCTCCTCCGCCTTGCGGGAAATGAGATGCATGGAAAGGTTCAAAAACAACATCCCCAGCACGGTGACCGCCGCCAATAAGAGCAATTCCTTCAGCTCCGCTCCCGCCGCCATGGCGTTGATGATGAGGGCGGACATATACAGGGAGAAATAGGGCCAGATCTGCTGGGTGATACAGTTCACCGTCCGCCACACCATGCCTGCGGGGCAGATGTTAAAAAGCAGCTTGTAGCCTCTGAGGATCAGCTTCAGATCCTCACGGAGGGTTCTTTTTTCAGTTGTCATTTTTTGCACCCTCCTTGTAGTATTTGCTTTGAATGTCAAACAGCTCCTTGTACTTCCCGCCCTTTGCCATCAGCTCCTCGTGGGTGCCGCATTCCGCAAATCTTGCCCCGTCCAGCAGGTAGATACGGTCGCAGAAGCGGGCGGAGGCCAGGCGGTGGGAGATGAACACGGAGGTGGTATTCTCCGAAATCTCGTTGTATTTCAGATACATCTCGTGCTCCGCGATAGGGTCAAGAGCCGCCGTGGGCTCGTCTAAGATCATAATGGGGGCACGGTGGTAAAGGGCTCTTGCCAGCAGAAGCTTTTGCATCTCGCCCCCGGAAAGATTCACCGCTTGGGCGTCGAACTCCTTGCTCATCCCCGTTTCCACCCCTTGGGGGAGGCGGCGGATCCTGTCCGCGATGCCTGCGGTCTCCAGGGCGCTCCAAAGACGGGCTTCGTCCACGTCCTTCCTGTCTGCCATGGCTACGTTTTCCGCAATGGAGGTGGGAAGGATGGTATACCGCTGGGGCAGAAGGGAGAACAGGCTGTAAAGATCCTCACGGTTATATTCGTACACCGAATGCCCGTCGATCAGTACCTCGCCCTGGTCGGGGAGGAGTAGGCCGCACATCAGCCATGTGAGAGTGGTCTTGCCTGCGCCGTTGAGCCCCACTAAGGAGATTTTTTCCCCGGCTTCCATTTTGAAGCTCACGTTCTCCAACACGTTCTTGTCCCCTTCGGGGTATTTGAAGGTCACGTTTTTGAACTCCACGGAAAGAGGTCTGCCCTCGGGCTTGGGGATACCGCCCTCACGGCGCAAACGGTTGTGATCCTCTTCTAAGTATTCGATACAATCGGAGGTCTTCAGCTTCATTTCGTGGAAGGAGCCGAAATATCCGATGATCCCGCCGATGAAGCCGGACATCTGGGAGATGGCGGAGAAGTACAGAACGAACTCCCCCGGGGTCACTCTGCCCTCCACGGCGGCGTAGATCAAAACGGCGTAGGCCACACCGTCCCGCAAGGCGGTGACCAAATGGGTACCCACGGTGACCACCGATTGGTTGTTCTGGCGGTATTTCAGTAAGCGGATATGCTCCTTGATCAGCTTCTTCCCCCGGGAATCGAAGAAGGAGGTCATGCCGTAAAGGCGGATATCCTTCCCGGGGGCGGAATATGCGGAAAGGTTCCATGCCAGATACATGATCTTCTTGTTCACCGCCGTCTGCTCATCCACCTTGGCGTGGTTGCGGTTCTGCTGCCGCTTTTGCAAGAAGTGGGTCACCAGGGAGCCTGCCACCAACAGCAGTAGGATGGCGGGGTGCAGCAGGGAGATCACCGAGCCGAACATCACGAAGCACAGCACGTTCACCAAAGCGTTGACCCCGTCCAGCAGGTAATGGGTGGGGGAGCCGTCCGCGCTGTTCCGCAGCACGTCAAAGGTACGGCGTCTGCGGGTGAGGTGCTCCTTGTCCAGATTCAAATAAAAATCGTCGTCGACCCCCTTCTTGGTGATGGCGTAATAGAACCGCATGGCACCGTCGTGGTAGGCCAGCCCTCGCAGATCGTCCACCACCGTTTTCAGCAAGCGGAAGAAAAGCTGGGTGACCAGGAGGGTGGTCACGGTGAGTGCTACCGTATGGAATCCGTCTGCCGTTTCCAATACGTTCAGCGTGGCGGTGGGGACGTACAGTCCCAGCCCGTACAGCACCAGCGCCAAGGGCACGGCGGCGATACAGCAGATGGCGGCGGCGCGGTCCCATTCCCACAGCTTGGAAGCAAGCCATTTGATGCAGGTCCACATCCCGTATTTCGGTTTGCGGCGGGGTTCTTTTTGTTTCTTGTCTTTTGCCATTCAGACACCTCCCTTTCGAAGTGGCTTCAGCATAGCATAGTTTCTCCCATAGCGGGGCGTTTTGGCAAAAAACGCAGGATTTTTGGCACAAAAATCCCGCGCTTTTCGGTTCAAAGGGGTAAAATGACCTCGGTGGTGTACCCGCCGTCCTCGGAGGCACGGGTAACGTAGCCCCCGTATTGGGAGACCAGGCTATCCACTCTCGACAATCCGATCCCGCCGTGGGCTCCCTTGGTGGAGCGGAACAGCGTTCCCACCTTTTCCTGCTTTTTCCCTGCGGAATTGGTAAAGGACAGGTACAGATGAGACCCCTTCACGTTGATGTAGATGCGGATAAAGCGGCTCCCCGCGGGGAGCTTCGCGCAGGCCTCCATGGCGTTGTCCAGCAAATTTCCGATGATGACGCACAGGTCGATATCCCGCACCGAAAGAACGGCGGGCACCCTTGCGGTGGCATCCACGGGGATCCCCATGGCGTTCATCAGGGAGATCTTGCTGTTGAGAATGGCGTCCGCCATGGTGTTGCCCGTTTTCAGCACCGTGTCCACCTTGGTGAGGGTGTCGTGGATCTCCGACAGATAGGCCTTGGCCTTTTCGATCTCTCCCTGATCCAGATACGCCGACAGGGCCTGGATGTGGTTATGGTAATCGTGCCGCCAGGTACGCATCTTGCGGTACATATTCTCCACCTCCGCGTAATGCTGTTCAAGCACGGCGTTCTGGAAGGCGGCAAGCTTTTTTTCACTGCGTTTGCTCATACTCAAAGCTCCCTTAAAAAGGCGATCAACGCCCGATTGGCCTCGTCAAACAAACCCTTTCCCAAGGGGATGGACGCGCCGTTTTCCAACAGCACCTCCGTTTTGGCGATCCGCGTCACGTAGCGGAGGTTCACCACGAAGGAACGGCTGACCCGGAAGAAGCCCTTTCCCAACGCTTGTTCCAATTCCGGCACGGTCATACGGAGCTTCAGATCCTCCGTTTTGGTGTGCAAGATCACGTAATGCCCTTCCGATTCTCCGTAAAGGATCTCCTTTTCGTACAGGCGCACCACTTCTTTTCCCATGGAGAACAGGAAAAAGCGGGGTTGTTCCTCCATCGTCTTCAAGAAACGGTGGCAGACCTCAAACAGCTTTTCGATACCCACCGGCTTGAGGAGGTAGTGCAAAGCCTCCACGTCGTAGCCCTGCCCCACGTAATCGGGGTAGCCGGTGATGAAGACGATCTGCAGAGGAGAGCCCTCCTCCCGCAGGGTCTTGGCCAGATCGATGCCGTTCATCTTTGCCATTTCAATGTCCAAAAACAGCAGATCCGTATTGCGGTTTTCCCGATAATGGAACAAAAACGCCTCCGCGGAGGGGAAATGGGTAAAAACGAATTCCACCTGCCGCGCCTCCGCAAACAGGGAAAGCTTCTGCTCCAGATATTCTCTCTGTACGGCGTCGTCGTCGCAAAGGGCGATGTGATAGGTCATGCTCTGCCTCCGTGGTTCTTTTCGGAGGTAGTATAGCACAGGTTTTGGGAATTGTAAAGTTTTTTATTCTCCGCTCTTGCAAAAGAACCATCCTTATGGTAAAATAAAGAAAAAAGGAGGATTTGCGTATGAGAGATCTGACCATTCACAGAGAAGCTTCCTTCTGGGGGAAGGGCAAACGGGACATCGTGTATATCGAGGATTGGGAAGGCGGCGACGTCACCTTCGGCACCACCCCTTGCCGCAAGCTGGGGACTGTGGGCAACGGTGAGACGGTGACCTTCTCCATCGGGGAAAAGCTTTCCCGGGTGTTTGTGGGGAACAAAAAGAAGGCTTACGATTATTGCGAGCTTCCCAGCGGCAACGAGGCGGCCGACCTCAGCGGGGGACACCGCTTCGGGGATCCCTCCTTCCGTTTCCACGGGGAGCTGGAGGGCTACGCCGCAGAGGAGCGGAACACCCTGCGGAAGGGGCAGAAGGTGCAGTATTTGGCCAAGTCTTTGGTGCTTTTGGTGGTGCTGGCGCTGATCGTCACGGTGGTGTGTAACGTTTTGATCACCAAGAAGGACTTCACCGCAGGGGAGATGACCATCACCCTCACGGAGGATTTCACCGAGGAGCGGGTGAGAGGCTTTGAGCTTTACGCCGCGTCTCCCCAGGTGCTTTGCTGTGTGGAATTATTGCCCTTCGAAGCGGGTGTGGACGGAAAAAACCTTCCCGTAAAGGAACTGGCCGCTCAACTGATCGAGGGCTATGGCTTTGAAGAGGAAGTCTACGCAAAGACCCACGGGGAGCTGGTGTATTTCGAGGCCCCCAACAAGATTGCGGGGACGGAGTTCCACAGCTTCTTCTTCCCCATGGTGACGGAAAAGGGCGTGTGGATTATCCAGTTTGCCACCCATTTCACCGATGCGGAAACCATGCGGGAGCAGATCTTCGCCTGGGCGGAAACCGTGACCTTCGGGGAATAAACAAATCAAAAAAGACCTCAAAGCGAGGTCTTTTTGTTATTCAAAGTTATCTATGTTCTTGTAGGTTTCTTCGTCGTAATTGAAGGGGAAGACGGCAATATTCCAATCCACCACCTCGCCCTCCACGGTGCGTACCGCCACGGAGTAGGCAATGGCGTGGTATTCCTTCCCGTCGTGGGTAAGCCCGTTGTAATAAACGTGAGGCTCGGTATTCACAGGGATGAAAACAGGGAACAGGGCCAGCAAGACAAGGAGGATCACCGCCCACTTCTTTTGGTAAAGCTTTACGGTATAAATAGGCTTTTCTTCCTTGACAAAGTGGTGGAATACGGCGATCCCCAACAGGATCAGCACCCCGAGACAGCCAAACATCAGCCCCGGTTCGTCCAAGCCGTCGAAGTAAAACTGCAGGAACGCCAACAGGGAACAGAACAATGCTGCGGATTCCGGGCACAACAGCACCACGGAACGGTTTTTGTGTTCCGTGCCGCCCCGCTTCAGCCGCACTACCCGGCGGATCAGGCGGATGACAGCCAGCAACGCCGCAAGTGCGGGGGCGAAGAAGCACGCCATCAGCAAAGCGATGTCGGTATGGGAGAAGCGCAGAAAACCGCCGCCTGTATCCGTGCTTGGCAAATATGCCACCGCTACGGTGAGCAGGAAGTACCATACCCACAGGCAGACGGTAATACCCGTCAGGGATTGATACGCCAATTGTCCCTTTTCCGTTTTGAAGGTCATGAAAAACGCCCCTTTTTCTTTCAGTATACCATAAAAGCAGGGGGCTTGTCAAGTCGGCACATTACTTTGGATTTAAGCGTAGTTTTTCTATGCCGACATCAAAAACGGCTGTGGCCGTTTTTGGAACTTTCGGATCGAGGCGTGGGGCACATTGCTTTTGATCTATGCGTGGTTTTGCTATGCCGACATCAAAAACGATAAATCGTTTTTGGAACTGTAACGGCTACGTGTCATTCTGAGCGGAGCCGCGGAGATGGGTGCAAGGATAGAAAAGAAAGGGCAATCCCGCGGCGAAGTCGAAGTTTTGCGGAAGGAGCGAAGCGGATGGAGCAAAACCGAGCCCTGCTTGCAGGGCGAAGGGATATGAGACGTGTCTGATGAACCTTTCCGAGGCTAAAGAACTGCTTATTGTAACAAAGGGAACGAGACGGCTGTATCGAAAAGCTTCCCATACCCTCATAAAATGCAGGCATTTTTTGCCTGACAATTGAGCTAACGCCACAATTGTCAGTTCGACGCGCGCGGAGATATACCGTATTGCATAGCCGTAACTACTACGACCCGCGCTTGCTCAGGGTGACCAAGTCGGCGGACGGCTTTTGGTTTATGCGTGGTATCGTTTCGCCGACATCAAAAACGGCAAAGCCGTTTTTGGAACTGCAGTACGCTACCAAGTCGGCATCTCCGCTTCCCCCCCCAAAAAAGGAGCCTCCGCAGAAGCTCCTTTTTGTCACGATTATTCTTCCTCGTCCACGTCCTTGCCCTTTTCCCGCTTGCGGACGCATTGGGTGAGCAGGTACTCGATCTGCCCGTTCACCGAGCGGAACTCCTCCTCCGCCCAGGCGGACAGCGCCGCGTACAGCTTGGGGGAAAGGCGCAAAGGAACCTGCTTCTTCTGCCCTTCGTTCATGGATCAATACAAAGAGCCGGAGTTCACCACGGGCTGAGCGTCACGGTTGCCGCAAAGGACTACCAGCAGGTTGGAGACCATGGCCGCCTTCCGTTCCTCGTCCAGCTCCACCACGCCGCTTTCCTTCAAACGCTCCAGAGCCATCTCCACCATGCCAACGGCACCGTCCACGATCATTTTGCGTGCGTCGATAACGGCGGAGGCCTGCTGACGCTGGAGCATCACGGCCGCGATCTCGGTGGCGTAAGCCAGGTAGGTGATCCGTGCTTCGATGATCTCAATGCCGGCGTCCCCAACGCGGGACTGGATCTCGTCCCGAATACGGGAAGCCACCACGTCGCTGGAGCCGCGGAGACTGCCCTCGTCTGCCACACCGTCACCGGTGGTGTCCACTCCGGGGGCTACGTCGTAGGGGTAGATCCGCACGATGTTACGCAAAGCGGAATCGCACTGCAAAGACAGATATTCCTTGTAGTTATCCACGTGGAACACCGCCTTGGCGGTATCCACCACGCGCCACATCACGGCGATGCCGATCTCCACGGGGTTGCCCAGGCAATCGTTCACCTTCTGACGGTTGTTGTTCAGGGTCATGATCTTCAAGGAGATCTTTTTGTCTGCCAGCGTCACGGCGGGGGTACCGTTTTCCGTTTTGATAGGGGTGGAAGCCGCCTTCACGTCGCCGCTCTGGTTCAAATGGGTCTTAGCCGCAGGGTTCACCGCGGAGCAGAAGGGGTTTACGAAGTAGAAGCCCTCTCCCTTAAGAGTACCCACGTACTTACCGAACAGGGTCAAAACCAAGGCCTCCTGGGGCTTCAACACCTTCAAGCCGGGAGCGGGGAGCCAGCCGATGCACAGCCACACGACACCGATCACCATAAGCAGGGGAGAACCGCCGTTTTCCAGCAGGATCCCGCCGTAGATGGTCAGCCCGATGGCGGCAAGGTACAACAGCACGGTGAAGAACAGCACGGGCATACCGATCTTCTTGCCGGATAAGACTTTTTCTGTGATAGGTTCGTTCATAATAGAAACCTCCTTGTTTCTTCTTGATATCAAAATGATATCATATTTTGAAAATAAAGTCAAGGGGTTTGAGGAGAAAACTTTTTTCGGTTTTTTCGATTTTCCTATTGACAAATGCGAATCCTTCTGCTATAATGGCAAAGCTGTCTGCTGAAGAGTGATTTCGCGGATGCAAAATATGGCGGAATAGCTCAGTTGGCTAGAGCAATCGGTTCATACCCGGTCGGTCGGCGGTTCGAGTCCACCTTCCGCTACCATAAGGCCCGTTGGTCAAGAGGTTAAGACACCGCCCTTTCACGGCAGTAACATGGGTTCGATTCCCGTACGGGTCACCAACGAAAAACCGCTCCCTCGTGGGGCGGTTTTTTCGTTGCTGTTTCGTTTCGGCGGGAGAAGCCCGCAAATTGCGCTGAAGGGCAGCTTTGTATTGGGGATACTGCGAGCAATTTGCGCCGAGCGAAGCTCGGATTTCGATATTCCGTACGGGTCTCATCCAAGCCGAAGGCTTGGCATATCATCACCGTGCAAAGCGCGGTGTATATCATCACAGCGTTTAGCGTGTATTCTCCTTCGGCTTGATGATATACAATTCCTGCGGAATTGATGATATGCAAGGCTTCGCCTTGATTGACGAACGACGGGATATGCATATTCCCTGTACGGGTCACCTCCAAGTCGTTAGAACTCCCCCCCCTATACCATGCTTCACCAAATCACCCCGATCCCTCGTGAAGCGCAGCCAACGTCGCCATCGTCTGTGATACACTGTAAACAAGTAATATGCGCTTGCGGGAAAGGGAGTTTTTTATGAAAAAAGCCGTATGGTACGTTCTTTGTGCCGCTATGATCGCGGCGGGGCTCCTCCTTGCCGTGTATTACGGCGGTGCCGAGGGAGCGGGCTATCTTTGCCTTTCCGTCCTTTGTACCCTGGAATCGGTTCTGACCCTGTGTGCTTTGATCCTGCGGGGAATGAAAAAGCACGGGACCCCGCTGACCGTATTGCAGACTCTCGCTTGCATTCTGTGGATCCCGGTGGCGTTGTTAGCCGCGATTTGGGGCCTGTACCTCCTGGGTGTAGAGCTTTTGCCCCCACCCCAACGATGATATTATCCAAAACAAAAACCGAGACTTTTTCGTCTCGGTTTTGCTTTTTATCTCTTTTTCTCGTCCAGAAGCTTGTTCAGCTCCTCCATAAAGGCGCCGATGTCCTTGAACTGGCGGTACACGGAGGCGAAGCGGACGTAGGCGACCTCGTCCAGGGCCTTCAGCTTGTCCATCACCATCTCGCCGATGGCGGTGGAGTTCACCTCGTTCTGCAGGGAGTTCTGCAAAGCGGCCTCGATCTCGGACACCAGAGAATCCATCTGCTCCAAGGTGACCTGGCGCTTATCGCAGGCGCGGATGACGCTCTTCAACAGCTTGTTGCGGTCAAAGGTCTCCCGGGTACGGTCTCTCTTCACCACGATGAGGGGGAGAGATTCCACCGTCTCGTAGGTGGTGAACCGCTTCCCGCAATGGATGCACTCTCTTCTTCTGCGGATGACGCCGCCGTCGGAGGCGGGACGGGAATCCACGACCATGCTCTTGCAGTCGGGATGGGAACACATGGGACACTTCATATATTTGCAACTTCCTTTCCACAGGTAAAGACCGCCGAAAGCGGCAACGTACCCCAAATCGGTACGTTTGTATTGTACCACACTTTTCCCGATTTCGCAACCTTTTTTTGGCTTTTCTCAAAACTTTTTTTGAAAAACGTATTGAAAACGGAAAAAGAGTATGCTAAAATATCCCCGAAAATATATATTTCAATAGGAGGCACTTCTTTATGAAACGTTCCCTGCGCATTCTCTGCCTGTGCTTGGCGGTTTTGCTGTGCGGCGGTATCCTGGCGGCTTGTGATTCCGATCCTGCGGAAACCTCTTCCCAGAGCGGCACTTCCGACGGCAATACCTCCGGAACCACTTCCGAAAGCCTGGCAGGTGAATTCACCGACGAAAAAGGCAACTACATTGCTCAGACCAGCGGAAATACCTACAACGGTCAGACCATCACCTTCCTGGTCTGCTCCGTTAACGAGACCTACAACTCCGAGCTGATGTATAACGATTACGCCAACCCCGGCCCCACCACCAGCAACGAGCAGATCCCCGAGGTGGTCAATAAGGCTTACAGAGACCGTAACGCCTGGGTTGAGGAACAGCTTGACATCGTGATCGCCGAGGAGTTCGTTCACGACCCCAGAAGAACCAACAGCAAGATGGTTCAGCGTATCACCGAGGATAACCTGGTGTTCATGGCTACCTATCAGGTGGTTGTTCCCTGTCTGTACGACGGTGCAAACCTTGCCAAGGTTGGCGCGCTGATGAATCTCTACGACCTGCCCGACATTCAGCTTTCCGCTCCCTGGTGGGATCAGGTCTTCCAGGAAGAAATGACTATTGCAGGTCAGCTGTACTTCACCATCGGTGATATCGGTACGGTTAACAAGTCCGCCGCAGCGGCACTCACCTTCAACAAGTCCATGTACAACGCCAACGGCCTGCAGGAAAAGTACGGCGGCTCCATCTACGACCTGGTTCGCGATGGTAAGTGGACCATCGACCTGGCTCTGGAAATGACCCAGATGTTCAGCGAGGACAAGAACGGCGACAGCGTGATCGACTACAACGACATCGTTGGTTGGAGCGGTCAGCTGGACGATATGTGGAGCTTGTTCTACGGCTCCGGCTCCAAGCTGGCTTCCACCGATACCTCCGACGGCTACCCCGTGCTCACCGCTTACACCGAGCGTTCTGCCGCTGTGATGGATAAGATGCAGAGCCTGGTGCAGGATAAGCAGCACTACCTCTCCGCCAACGACTACTTCAACGTGGTTCAGTGGCCCTCCGTCCTGCTGAGAGATAACTTCATCGCAGGCCAGAGCTTGTTCTACAACGGTTCCATGACCACTCCCATGGAGCTGGGCAACATGGAAGACGAATTCGGTCTGGTTCCCATCCCCAAGGGCGATGAGGAGCAGGAGACTTATTACAGCCTGGTGAACCCCTGGGTTTCCACCTGCTTCGGCGTTCCCACCTCCCTGGGCGAGAACGATTACGTGATGATCTCCGACTTCCTGAACGCTATGGGCGCGGCTTCCGCCAACATCGTGGCTCCCGCTTACATCGAGCAGTGTCTGGAGGAAATGAAGTCCCGCGACGACGACACCATCGAGATGATCGAGGAGTACATCCTCCCCGGCCGTGGCTGTGACATCGGTATGGTCTTCGCTTGGGGCGGTCTGGACACCCTGCTCCACGACATGGCTTCCAAGCCCGTAGGCACCTTCGCCTCCCAGTACGAGACAAAGGCAACCATGGCACAGAAGGCTCTGGACGAGACTGTGGCATTCTTCAAAGAAGGAAAATAACAAACCAAAGGAAACAAGGCTTCTCCCCCAAACGGGAGAGGCCTTTTGCTATGTCATCCCACCTTACCCGTCCATGACCGTAGGGGATGGCTTTAGACCGCAGGTCGTAAGACATCCCGCAAGGCAGGAATTTATTGCCATGCGGGGATGAGGTTCCTCTTGCCCCCCAAAAAAGTAAGAAAAAATTAAGTTGTTTTTTTCGCTTTCTTATGGTATACTGAAAATAACAAAGGAAAGGAGGCGCTTCCCATGTCCATTCTCATTGCGGACGACGAAAAAGAAATCGCCGATCTGGTGGCGTTGATCCTGGAGCAGGAAGGGTATCACACCCTGACCTTTTATGACTCCGGGGAAGCGCTTTCGGAGATCACCCAAAACGACGGCATCGAGCTTGCCGTGCTGGACGTGATGATGCCGCCTCCCGACGGATTTGCTTTGTGCAAGGAGATCCGTAAAAACCACACCTATCCCATCATCATGCTCACCGCCAAAGCTGAGGAACAGGATCGGGTGGAGGGGCTTTCCATCGGCGCGGACGATTACGTCACCAAGCCTTTTTACCCCTTGGAGCTGGCGGCGCGGGTAAAGGCACAGCTGCGGAGATACCGCGGGTTTGCTTCTCAAAGGACGGAGCGTTACGAGGGGCACGGACTCACCGTGGATCGCAATATGCACACCGTTTTTCTCTACGGGGAGGAGGTCAAGCTTACCCCTACGGAGTTCGACATTCTGTGGCTTCTCTGCCAAAACGAGGGGAAGGTGGTGTCCTCCGAGGAGATCTTCCGACAGGTGTGGCAGGAGGCTTATCTGGACAGTAACAACAACGTGATGGTACACATCCGCAGACTGCGGGACAAGCTGAAGGAGCCGCCTCGTAAGCCGCGGATCATCAAAACGGTATGGGGAGTGGGGTATAAAATTGAAGGATAAAAGCGTAAGAAAATATTTGGTCACCCTGGGGATCTTTACGCTTCTCTATTTTGGGTTCTTTTGGGTGATGGACAATTTGTTCAACGGAATGCTTTTTGAGCTTGTGGAACGCTTGGTATCGGAAGATCTGTTTCACATCCTGGTGCGGTACAGAACCCTTTTCCTGATCCTGCTCTATCTCATCGGATGTCTTACCATATCCCTCCATCGGGTGTACCGTATGAGCAGATTACTCCGCCTGGCCACCTCGGCGTTGGAGGATTCCTCCGAGGTGCCGGGGGAGGAGTGCCCCGAGGAGCTGCTTGCCTTTGGGCAGAAGTTAAAGGCGGTGCGTGCCGCCGCATACGAGGATCAGCAGGCCAGAGAGCAGGCGGAACAGCAGAAAAACGATCTGGTGGTGTACCTTGCCCACGATCTGAAAACGCCCCTTACCTCGGTGATCGGGTATCTCACTCTCCTGGAGGAAGCCCCCGATTTGCCTGCCGAGCAACGGGCAAAATACGTGGGCATCGCCTTGAAGAAGGCCTACCGCTTGGAAATGCTGGTGAACGAATTCTTTGACGTCACGCGGCTGAATCTCCGCACCGCCCTGCCGGAGAAGACTTCCGTGAACCTCACCGTGTTGCTTTTGCAGATGGGGGAGGAGCATTACCCCTTGTGGGAGGAGCATTCCTTGACCTTCCTGCCCCGGGTGGAGGGAGATCTCACGGTGCAGGCCGATAGGGAGCTTTTGGTGCGGGTGTTGGACAACCTGTTCCGCAACGCCGCCATCTACGGTTTGCCCCATACCCAAGTGATCTGCCGCGCCTATCGCGAGGGGGAGAAGGTGCATATCCTGCTTTCCAACGCCTGCGAGGAGCTTTCTCCCCAGCAGATGAACCGTTTGTTTGAGAAGTTTTACCGTCCCGACACCGCAAGGCGTTCCAACGCAGGGGCGGGGCTGGGGCTTGCCATCGCAAAAGAAATTATGGAAACATTGGGAGGAAGTGTCTCCGCCTCTTACGGGGAGGGCAGGATGACCTTGGAAATCGTATTGTAAAGAAAAGGGGAAAGAAAATGAAGAAAAGCTGGTTGTTATTGATCGCCCTTTGCCTGCTTCTTGGGGGATGCGGCACGGGGGCAAATTACAAGCGCATTGACCTGACGGTGGGGGAGACCACCCCGCCGGAGATCACCGATCTGGAGGCCGCCGTGGGGAAGGACACGGAGGTGATATGCTCCCTGCCGGACCTTCTCCCGGACACCATGCCTGTCTACCGCATCATTCCCCATACCGTCACCCGTGAGGAGGCACAGCAGTTTGCGGATTTCTTCGGCGTTACGGAAGAGCTGAATTCCGGCATGAATCCGGAGGGGAACGGCAACGTATGGATGCGGGATAACACCCTGGAGCTTTCCATCCCGCAGAAGCAGGATATGGAGATGACCCTGTCCGATGCTCAGGTCATCGAAATGGGGGAAAAATTGCTTGCAGAGCTGACCTTCCTTCCCGGGGAATACGTTTGTGAGGGGGTCACCTCCCGCAGAACGGTGACGAAGGGCGACGTCTCTTACGTGTGTTACAAGGGACTGACCTTCTATCGGGTCTTGGACGGCGTCAAGGTCCGCTACGACGACGCCTGCCATATCGGCTTTACGGAAGACGGCGTGGCGGAGTTTTCCATCACCCTTTTTGAGTACGAGCGGATGGGGGAATCCCTTCCCTTGCTGTCTTTGAAGGAGGTGCTTCCCCAGGTGCTGGATCCCGAGGATCCCGATGCCTTCGGTACCGATGAGCTGATGGCAAAGCCTGCGGATTATATAAAGGTGGAAAAGGTGGAAATGGTGTATTACAACCAGTATTCCAGAGGTTGTACCATCCTTCAGCCGGTGTACTGCCTGACGGGCACTGCCGTGGGCGGGGAATGCCAAACGAAGTTCCGTCTTCGGGTCATCGGTCTTTCCGAAAAATATACCTCACGATAAAGGTTTCTCCGAAAAAAGGGAAGCCTTTTTTCGCGTGGGATGCAAAACCCATCTCCTGCGGTCACGCGTTGGGTACGATGCGAACTTTTCTGAGCTCTCCCTCTTGACAAATGGGGGCGCAGGATATATAATTTCCCTAACGATCCTTTACAGAAGAAAGGCAAACATTTATGACCATTCGCATTGGTATTTTAGGCTACGGCAATTTGGGACGGGGTGTGGAATGCGCCCTCCGTCAGAATAAGGATATGGAGCTTGTGGCGGTGTTCTCCCGCCGTGACCCGGAGAAGGTAAAGACCCTCACCGGGGTGAAGGCCGTTTCCCTTGACGACATAGAAACCTACAAGGACAAGATCGACGTGATGATCATCTGCGGCGGCTCCGCCACGGATCTTCCCGTCCAGACTCCCAAGTACGTCTCTCACTTCCACGTGGTGGACAGCTTTGACACCCACGCCAAGATCCCCGCTCATTTTGCGGCGGTGGACGAGGCTGCAAAGGCGGCAGGGAACTGCGCCGTGATCTCCGCAGGCTGGGATCCCGGGATGTTCTCCCTGGCGCGGCTGTACAGCTCTGTCATCCTCCCCGAAGGTAAGGACTACACCTTCTGGGGCAGGGGAGTCAGCCAGGGACATTCCGATGCCATCCGTCGTATCGAAGGGGTGTTGGATGCCCGTCAGTACACCGTGCCCGTGGAGGAAGCGGTGGCACAGGTGCGTTCCGGCAGCCAGCCCGATCTGACCACCCGTGAAAAGCACACCCGTGAGTGCTACGTGGTGGCGGCAGAGGGTGCGGATCTTGCCCGTATTGAAAACGAGATCAAGACCATGCCCAACTATTTTGCGGATTACGATACCACCGTGCATTTCATCTCCATGGAGGAGCTGAAGCGGGATCACGCAGGTTTGCCCCACGGGGGAAGCGTCATCCGTACCGGGGTGACGGGGCTTGATAAGGAGCATTCCCACGTGATCGAATACAGCATCAAGCTGGATTCCAACCCCGAGTTCACCGCAGGGGCGCTGGTTGCCTCCGCGAGAGCCGTATACCGTCTTGCCGGTGAGGGGAAGAGCGGGTGCTTCACCATGTTCGACCTGCCTCCCGCTTATCTGTCCGTAAAGACCGCCGAGGAATTGCGGAGAGAACTGTTGTAATAAGATACGCTTTAAGGGCCTTTCTTTGAAAAGAAAGGCCCTTAAAAATCCCCAAAGAAACTTGACTGCCGAAAACTACCGTTTTCGGAAAAATGAGGTTTCTTGGGGGATTCTTAAGGGGGGATTCTTTTTCGAAAGAATCCCCCCTTAAGCGCTCCTACAGAGCCATATCCAGCGCCATCATCACGGCAAAGCCCAAGGACAGGAACACCGTTCCCGCCACGCCCCGGGATTCGGGGATCAGCTCCCGCACTGCCACGTAGATCATGGCCCCTGCGGCGAAGGACAGCACGTAGGGCAACACCGTTCCCACGGCGGCGGACAGCGCGAAGGCCAACAGCGCCCCCAAGGGCTCCACCACCCCCGAGGCCACGCCCGTGAGGAAGGCCTTTCCCTTGGAGCGCCCTCCCGCCATGGCAGGAGCGGAAACGATGGCACCCTCCGGCAGGTTCTGCAAGGCGATCCCCACAGACAGCGCAAAAGCCCCTGCCAAGGTGACTCCGGAGTTTTCTGCCAACGCCCCTGCGAACACCACTCCCACCGCCATGCCCTCGGGTAGGTTGTGCAGGGTGACGGCAAACACCAAAAGGGACTTACGGGAGGCGTAGGGAGCAGAGCCGTCCAGAATCAACAGGAAGCCCACTCCCAAAAAGAACCCGCTCACCGCCGCCACCCAGCCGGGAGTGCCTGTTGCCTCTGCCATTTCTGCGGCGGGGATCAGCAAGGACCACACCGAAGCCGCCAGCATCACCCCTGCGGCAAACCCCGAAAGTGCCTTTCCCGCAATCTCCGGGAGGGCTTTTTTCATCAAAAACACGGCCGCCGCCCCCAAAGCCGTTCCAAAAAAGGGGAGGAGAATCCCCAAACCCACCTGTATCCAATGATCCACGTTCGTTTTTTCCTTCCATAGAGTGCTTCAGTGTCAGTCTATGCGGGGGAATGAAGTTTCGACAGAACCCGAACCGGGCGGGGATGAAAAATCAAACCGCACCTCCCGGAAAGCACGTGGTACAAACAGGATATTTGATCCCTTACTCTCTGCGTGTTCGTAGGGGTTGACGTCCACGGCAACCCGCGTTGCGTCAAAATACACGGCGGATCTGCACGATCTTTTTGCGTGGGACATGAGCGTGCAACGGAGCCGAACGGGGTACGGCGGGAAATCAAACCTCGTCTCTCGCAATGCGGGGCGCCCTGCCGCCGCAGGCGGTTTGGCGTCTTGCCCCCTACGAACACGAATGGAGAACAGCGCAAACGGGGGCCGCATCTTCCGCAACGGGTACGGCAGAAAATTGGTTTTTGTCCATCCGTCTTACGTAGAAGAGGATCGGATTTTGATCGTTATGGTTGCGTGAACGTAGGGGTTGACGCCCACGGCAACCCGTGTTGCGTCAAAAAACACGGCGGATCCGCACGATTTTTTTCGTGGGACTTACACGGGCAACGGACACGAACAGGGTGAGGTGTAAAATCAAACCGCACTTCCCGCAAAGCACGTGGTGCAAACAGGATATTGGATCCCTTACTCTCTGCGTGTTCGTAGGGGTTGACGTCCACGGCAACCCGCATTGCGTCAAAATGCACGGCGGATCTGCACGATCTTTTTGCGTATAGCTTTTTCTTGACAAAACCGCAGAAATGGAGTATACTGTTTGCAATAATCCCAAGGAAAGGAGTTCTCTCCCTGTGAAGAAACGGTTTTTCAACACTACCCATATCATTCTGATCAGCTTTTTAGCGGTGGTTCTTTTGGGGAGCCTGCTCCTGTCCCTGCCTGTCAGCACCAAAAGCGGGGAATCGGTGCCTTATATTGATGCCCTGTTCACCGCCACCACCTCCACCTGCGTGACAGGGCTTGTCACCGTTCCCACCTTCTCTACCTGGAGCATCTTCGGCCAGGTGGTGATCCTGGTGTTGATCCAGGTAGGCGGATTGGGGGTCATCACGGTGATGACCGGCTTTATGCTGGCCTTGAAAAGAAGAATGGGGCTTTCCGACCGCCTGCTGATCCAGGACGCCTTCAACCTGAACACCCTGTCGGGGCTTGCCGCCTTCGTGAAAAAGGTGATCCTCGGCACCTTCCTGGTGGAGGGTGCGGGAGCCTTGCTGTATATGTGCGTGTTCATCCCGGAATACGGCGCCGTGGGGATCTGGTACGGGGTGTTCCATTCCATCTCCGCCTTCTGCAACGCGGGTCTCGACCTGCTTTCGGAAAACAGCCTGTCCGCCTACGCCTGCAACCCCCTGGTGAACTTCACCACCTCCGCCTTGGTGATCTTAGGCGGCTTGGGCTTCGTGGTGTGGTGGGATCTTTTAAAGGTACTCAAGGAGTTCCCCAAAAAGAAATTCCACACCTTCCGTTTTCTGACCCTCCACAGCAAGATCGCCCTGTCCGTTACGGCGGTTCTGCTCTTTGGAGGCACGGTTGCCTTCCTGCTCTTAGAGTACAATAACCCGGAGACCATGGGAAACCTCTCCCTGCTTGATAAGCTCCAAACAGCCTTCTTCCAGTCCATGACCACCCGTACCGCAGGGTTCTTCACCCTGCCCCAGCAGGGGCTGACGGACGCCTCCGCGGCGCTTTCCGCGGTGCTGATGTTCATCGGCGGCTCTCCCGTGGGGACGGCGGGGGGCGTGAAGACGGTCACCATTGCCGTTCTGCTGGCGGCCACGGTCTCCACCGTGAAAAGCAAGGACCACACCGCAATGTTCGGCAGACGGATCTCAGCGGATTCCCTGCGGAAGGCGGTTGGGGTGGTGTGCATCTCCTTTGGTGTGCTGTTGGTGGCTACCGTGTCTCTTTCCGCTGTGACCGAGGCACCGTTTTTGGACGTGCTTTACGAGACGGCCAGCGCCATTGCCACCGTGGGGTTGTCCAGAAACCTGACCCCCTATCTGAGCATGGCGGGGAAATGGATCATCATCTGCTGTATGTACTTAGGCAGAGTGGGGCATATCTCCCTGGCCTTGGCCTTCAACCGAAAAGGGGAAAATCATAACCTGGTAAAAGAGCCTACGGAAGATATCAGCGTAGGCTGACGGATAAAGAAAGGAAATCATTTATGGGCATTCATAAAACATACGCCGTGTTCGGCTTGGGCAGATTCGGCTACGCTGTGGCAAAGGAGCTGACGGCAAGCGGTGCGGAGGTTTTGGCGGTGGATTCCGACGAGGCCGCCGTCAACGCCGTGAAGGGGGAGATCCCTCTCTGTAAGTGCGCCGACGTCACGGATCCCGAGGTGCTGGACCGTTTGGGGGTTGCAAACATCGACGTGGTCATCGTGGCCATGGCCAACAGCTTTGAATCCGCCGTTCTCGCCACCACCCTCTGCAAGGAGATCGGGGTAAAGACGGTGATCGTGAAGTGCGCCAACGAAACCCACAAAAAGATTCTTATCCGTGTGGGGGCGGATCGGGTGGTGTTCCCGGAAAGCGAATCCGGCGTGCGCATGGCCAAGAATCTGGTCAGCTCCGGCTTTGTGGATCTTATGGAGCTTTCCCGCGGGGTGTCCATGATCCAGCTGGAGGTGCGCCCCGAGTGGATGGGGAAGACCATCCTGGAGCTGAATCTCCGCAAAAAATACGCCATCAACGTGGTAGCCATCCGCAAGGGCGGCAGTGTGGACGTGAACGTCCGCCCGGATACGGTGCTGGAGGGGGACATGAAGCTTATCGTCATTGCCAATTCCGAACGGCTGAATAAACTGCGCTGATCTTTGCATATTCTGTTACCAACCACCTACCCATGGAGGGCTTTTTGTGATCGGATTTTTTGCCAAACGGTTTATCAAGGATAGTGAAAACACCCACCTGCCCGCCGTACGTGCCGCCTACGGAACCCTTTGCGGTGTGGCGGGGATCTGCTTCAATTTGCTGTTGTTCGCCTGCAAGCTGTTTGCGGGGCTGATCTCCGGAGCTATCTCCGTAGTGTCAGACGCCTTCAACAATTTCATGGATGCCGCTTCCTCCGTCATCACCCTCATCGGGTTTCGGATGTCGGAGCAAAAGGCGGATAAGGATCACCCCTTCGGTCACGGGCGGATCGAGTATCTTTCCGGGCTGTTGGTCTCTTTGCTGATCCTGCTGGTGGGCTTTGAATTGGGAAAGTCCTCCATAGAAAAGATCTTCCACCCCGAGACGGTCACCTTCTCCCCCGTGGTGGCGGTGATTTTGGCCGTATCGGTGGCGGTGAAGCTTTACATGGCCTTCTATAACTTCCGCATCGGCAAGCTCATCGATTCCGCCGCGGTGAAGGCCACGGGGACGGACAGCCTTTCCGATTGCATCGCCACCGGCACCGTGCTGGTATGCCTGCTGATCTCCCGCTTTACGGGGCTGCAGCTGGACGCTTATTGCGGCCTTGCGGTTTCGGGGTTCATCCTGTTTTCCGGGTTGCGCTCCGCCAAGGAGACGGTGGATCCTCTTTTGGGCAAACCGCCCAGCCGGGAATTTATCGATCAGATCACCGCAATCGTGTTCTCCAACCCCTGCGTCAGCGGCATCCACGATCTGGTGGTTCATGACTACGGCCCGGGGAGAACCATGATCTCCCTCCACGCGGAGGTGCCCGGGGATGCGGACATTTTGGAAATGCACGACGCCATCGACCGTATCGAGAAGGAGTTGCGGGAAGCTCTCCATTGCGACGCGGTGATCCACATGGATCCCATCGCCACCGACGACGAGGCGGTACACGCCCTGCGGGTGCAGGTGGAGAAGCTTCTTTGCGAGATCCACTGCGGCATCACCATCCACGATTTCCGCATGGTGGTGGGCAACACCCATACCAATCTCATCTTCGATGCGGTGATCCCCTACGATTGCAAGGAAAGCGACAAGGAGATGAAACAGCGCATCGAGGAAAAGATCAGTACCTTAGATCCCAACTACTTCGCCGTGGTGGAGATCGACAGGAGCTACGTATGAAAAACAAGAAAAAGCCCATTCTCGCCTCGGCAGGCTACCTGTGGGGCGGGGCGTTGATCACCCTTTTGGTCTCCCTGGTCGTGACCATGGTCTACCGCGCCATAGCGGGAGGCAAGAACCCGGAGGAATACTTGGCCGTAGGACTTATCACCCTGCCGGTGCAATTGCTCTTTGGCTTTTTCGCCTTTTCCCGTTACGGCTACCGCAACCGCGAGCTGACGGGGAAGGGGTGGACGTTTTCCCTCCTTGGCGGCGGGGGATTGCATTTCCTGCTGTGCCTGCCCTTTCATTTCAGTCTGTATACCGCAGGGGTGCCCACGCTGTACCTGGGGGAGTATCTTTATCGGATCAATACCCCGAACCTGCCTCCCGAGATGGCCTTTACGGAGATCCCCCTGCTGTGGCTGATCCCGGTCTATTTGGCGGTGGAGGGGCTGACCCTGCTTTGCGCCTGTCTCGGCTTTTCCCGCGGGCAAAAGAAGCGGGAGCAAGAACGGAACGCCTTGAAAAACCAAGCTTCTTCTTGACAAGTCTTCCCAAAAGTGCTATACTGAACCTGCCAACCGAATAGAAAAAAGATACGGTTTTGAAAAGTTGTACGCTGAGTAGATGAAAAGGAAATCCGGTTCGAGCCCGGAACAACCGCCATTACTGTGTTTGAATCCCCATGCCTTAGGCTTTCCCTGCTTTTGTAGGGAAGGTGTACGGTTTTGTCGTCATAAGTCAGGTCCCCTGCCGTGTCTTTTTGCGTTACCAACCTTGGGTGTGAAGAGTGTGACTCTATGCCGCTGTCTGCGGTATGGAACGCACTCTTTTTTCATCAAAAAACAAAAAGACAGAAAGGAATCTCCGCATGAAAAAGACTTCTATCCTCCTTCTCGCCCTGTCGGTGCTTCTGTGTACCCTGCAGTTCTCCGTCGCGGCAGAAGCCACCACCGTCACCGTCACCATTGCCGTGGAGGGCAAGACCACGCTCCACGCCATGGAGGTCACCGTCACCGATGCCGATGGAGACGGAGCACTCACCGTCAGCGACGCTCTTTACGCCGCCCACCAAGCCGCTTACGAGGGCGGTGCGGAAGCAGGCTTCGAGGCCTACGTACACAAGGATTACGGTCTCTCCCTGGGGAAGCTTTGGGGGAACACCTCCGGAAATTTCGGATATTATGTTAACCATGCATCCGCCTGGGGGCTTTCCGACCCTGTGAAGGACGGGGACGTGGTGGACGCCTTCGTTTACGCCGACGGAAAGTATTTCTCCGACCAATACACCTTCTTCGAGACCTCTGTGGAACAGGGCGTTCTGACCCTCACCCTTTGGGGTGCAGGGTATGACGCCGATTGGAATCCCATCACCACCCCTGTTGAGGGAGCGAAGATCTTCCTGGACGGGGAAGAAACGGAGATCGTCACCGACGAAAACGGCAAGGCCGTTCTGACTCCGGCAGCGGGAGAGCATCTCATCACCGCCACCCTGGCAGGGCAGACCATCGTCCCGCCCGCAGTACGAGTGAACGTTCCCAAAACGCCTGTGCAAACGGGAGATGACGGTGTGATTATGTCGACCGTTCTGTTTGCGGCCTCCTTCGCCGTTGTCCTGACGGCACTTGGAAAAAAACGGAGCCTGTTGCAGAAGTAATTTTCACCGTAAAAACACGCTCGGCAGAAAAAGCCGAGCGTTTTTTGTGCAACGATGATTCCGCCTCTGTCCTTCCTGTCATCTCTGCTGAATACCACCCTGCGGGTTGGCCGCGCGGAATCGAACAAAACCCAACAAAAACAGCTTGCTGTTTTTGTTGTCGGCAAAATAATACCACGCATACATCCAAAGCCGTTCGCCGACTTGGTCATCCTCTGAACATACCAACCCTGCGGGTTGGCCGCGCAGGTCGTAGCCGCTGTGTCCGTTTGTCACCCTGAGCGAAGCAGGCGTGGAATAATGTTGTACCTTAGGTTGCAATGAGAAAAGCCTGCGGAGTCGAAGTTTTGCTTTTTGAAATTGCCCATTGTCTTTGGATATGCAGTTCCTTTTACAGCAATTTCGAAAAGCAAAACCGCAAGGGGTCTCCTACGAGTTTGATCTACCCCTTGAAAGGTAAACTTACATTTTTTTATGATAAAACAGTTCTTTAACTTCAAAAAGGTACATCAGACTCTTATGAGATCCCGCCTGCGGCGGTTTTGCTTCGTTCGCTACGCTCACCTACGCAAAACTTCGACGCGTGCGGAAAAATGTCTCTATTGCAGCCACAACAAC
>JAZNPH010000028.1:0-2998 GCA_045589515.1 Eubacteriales bacterium
ACTCACCCGTGCGGATACCGATCTGTTTTTCCCGCAGGGCGATCCAGATTCCCCCCTTACCCGTGGCATCTCCGCCGGGGTTGGGGAGGCGCAGACCGATGTAGAGCGTGAACCAGGGCGTGCTCTCGTTCTTGCCCGTGATGTGCATCTTGGCTTCATACGAGGCGGGGCTTGCCAGGCTTGTATTGAGAGTCAGGGAACTGACCGTGGACTGACGCAGGGTCACCCGTGTCCCCTCTACATCGGCATCACCGAGACTGAAGGCAGGGTCACCGGCGGAGAAGGCATAGGTGGCCTTCTGTGCGGTGGAGCCGCCGCTCCCCGCAACCGTGCCCGATACCGAAAGGTCTGTCGCGTCCGCGCCCTCGGGAGCAACGTAGTCCTCCCAGATCACGGGAGGCGTGGTCTCGGCATCGGTCTCACCGGGGGTGTCCTCGGGGGTAGTACCGCCCGGGGTCTGGCCCTCGGTGGGCGGGTCGGTGTCGACGGGGGCATCGCTTCCTTGACAGGCCACAAAGCAACCCGCGAGGGTGGAGATCATCAGCAAAAGAGCAATGACTCGGAGAAATAGATTTTTTTTCATGCTTTTACTCCTTTCAGGGAACCTCGAAAAACGGGTTTCCCATGTTGAAATGTACGATTCAACGGCTGATTATCAGCCGCTTTTATGCAAACGGATTGCACAAAAATACAACCGAAATAATACCGAAGGCCACACCAATCCATTGCTTTACGGAAAGCCGTTCCTTGAACAGCAGTACGGCCGCCAAGGTGGTAAGCACAAGACCTCCGCCATTGACAATCGGGAAAAAGATGGCGCTATCCATGACCCCCGAAAGATAGAGATTAAATTTGTTGTTTACAGCTACGCAAGCACCGTTTGTTACCATAATTCCAATCAAAAGCCAAATCAGCATTCTGCTCTTGTTTCGCTTTTCTTTCTCGTTTGTAGATAGACCTTCGCGCCGTTTCAGCAACAGAGCGAAAATTGCGCAAAAGACTGCCGATGAGACAAAAGCGATGATCAAAAATGCGTTTAGCTCATTGCGGTATACAGAGCTTTGGTGCACCTTCTGCATAACGCCGATACCGCCCGTTGCGGCAAAGGCTATAAGACACAGAAACAGCCATTTTACATTTGCCTTTTTTTCACCGCTGTCACTTTTGGCGGCAAGAATAAAGCTCACCAGCATCAGTACAATTCCCACGATCTGCGCCCACCCTAAGCTCTCGTCAAAAAACAATACGCCTGACAGAGCGGATATCAGTGTGGAAAAAGAGATGATAACCGAGGTGTAGGACATCGGTCCGACTTGCAAAGCGGCAATATTCGTGATTCCTTGAAGAGCTGTAATGGCACCAAACACAACGCCGAGTAGGACTGTAAATGCAGATGCAGAACCAAAACCTCCCCAACACAGCAGAACTACGGCTGCGGTCAAACAACTGACAGCGTTGAACCAAAAACCTCCCGAAAGCTTCGTGGTTTCTTGATCGGTGTAGTACTTTTTCGTAATACCTCCGCCGAGAGCCGCAGCCAGAGATAAGATCAGTTTCGTCGGTATGCTCATATCTTCTTCACCCATAAAAGCTTGGCAGTGCGAGGTGCTTCAAATCGAAGCGTTACGACTCTGTCGGTTACGCTTTCCTCACGGCTGTCCTCGTCGGTAACGGTATATCTGTCGGCTCCACTTGCAAACGGCAGGGATACTTCAAGCAGATCCCCTGCGCAATTTTCCTGACGGAACGCCAATATGACACCGTCTTCTCGGTCGGGATCATAGTAGCAGAAGGCGGTGAAATCGGCGGTATCCTGCTCCCCGTGCCATGGCGTCAGGGTATAAAACTCTTTGAGCAGATACGGGGCTACCCGTTTCCATTCCCGGAGTCCAAATCGGAGCATATCGAAATTTTGCTCTGCGTCATATACGAACTGCGAATCCACGTTCAACGCAGGAAGATAGGACGCGCGCCAAACGTAAGGATCGCTGATGCCCGTGGGCGCAAGCTGTGACAGCTTTTCTTTGGTGTTCGCTCCGCAGAACGGGATCCATTTGTTAAAAGAGGTGGTCATCGAAAGCCGAAGTGCTGTGCTTGTTCTGTCGCTGTCGCTCCGAAGGAGCGGAACACCTCGGCGCATGGATTCGAGATCGTTTCTTCCGCCGCCTCCTGCACAGGAATCAACGAATCCGCAACCGCCATAAGAAAGCGTACAAGCGATAATGTCATCCCACATTTGATAATGACCGATGATAAACTTGGATTCTGTGATACCGTATCGGTTCTCACCCTCCAGACTGTCAAGATGCTGCCACAGCGTTGATGCGTTACAGTTGTTATCCTCTCGATACATCTCTACCTTGTTTTGGCGAAGCATTTTGCTCCATTTATATAACTGACGGTGCGAATGCGGAACACACCGGAGCAGCGTCTTGTTTTGCCGCATCCGCGGCAATTCTGAAAGCCTTGTCTTTCGGAACAGAAACGGAATAGATTATCTGTTCATCGTTTTCGGTGACGGTGCTCATGGCACAAATCCCTGCCATATTCATAACTTCCACCGCGTGCTCAATGGTATTTATAAAAATCCTAAGGTCTTTGATGACGTATCTCGGCGCATTGCGCTTTTGTTTTTCCAAAAGGAGTTTGGAAACGTATTTTTCCGTCTGGGCAACGTTAAGGTTCTTTTCCGCAATATGCCTTGCGGCATCTTCCCTTTTCTTTTGTTCATCTATCCTCAAAAGTTCCCTTGCGTGTCTTTCGGTAAGGTTCGCTTCAGTAATTATCTTCCGCACCGGTTCTTCAAGCTTCAGAAGCCGGAGCTTATTGGAAAGTCCGGATGCCGAAAGCCCGAAGCGTCTTGCAGCTTCCTCTCTTGGAACGCTCCATGCGGCAATAAGCTTTGCCATGGCTTCCGCCTCATCGAATGGCGAAAGATCCGACCTCTGCAGATTCTCGATGAGTGCCCATACCGCTGAATCCTCGTCGCCGATGTCAT
>JAZNPH010000029.1:0-36681 GCA_045589515.1 Eubacteriales bacterium
TGCAACTAACGGAAGAGCAGGACGATCTGACAAACTGCTGTTCCGATCAGTTTTTAATGTAGTTAACACATAGCTTAATAAGATAGCACGCTTCTCAACGTCACTTTCCTTGGCGTAGTTAACAAAGTTGTGCCAAATAAGGTAGTTATTCAGATACTTTGTAGATACGCCGTTAAAACTCTTCATAAAGCGTTTGAGCTGGCTATGATAGTCAAGTTTTTTAAAATGGGACGCCGTGGACGTCGTCCCCTACGAAACCGCATGATGCATTGGCAAATGTCCTGCTATATTTTCACGCAAGGAGGCGGGCATAAATCGGATAACTGCCGTCCGGTCTGCGGGAGAAAAGGTATGTTTTTAATCTTTCCTCGGTTCGGGTCCGTAGGGGACGACGTCTCGCCGCTGTAGGCGGTATCGGCGCCCCGCTTGCGTTGTGTTGCGAAACGGTTGCGCACCGGACTCCGTGCGGGAGATTCCATTGTGGGCTGAATGCGTCGCATCGGCGGAGTCCTCTCCCGAAAACGACAGTTTTCGGCATTCGGTTTCTTTGGGATTGTTAAGGGCCTTTCTTTTCCCAAAGAAAGGCCCTTAACATAAACGTTTATCTCTTATTCTACCGTAATCTCCACGGTGCAGGTCTCGGACTCACCCAGGTAGTTGTTGTAGGTGTAGGTGAAGGTGTCCTTGCCGGTGAAGCCGTGAGCGGGGTAGTAGCGCAGGGTGCCGTCGGTGGAGAGCGCCACGGTGCCGTTGGCAGGTGCGCTTGTGAGGGTGTACAGGGAGAAGGAGTTATCCACGTTCAGAGTGCCCTCCAGAATGGTGTCTTTCTTGGTGGTAAACTTCAACACGTCACGGGCGTCGGGATAAATATCCAGATCGTTCTTGATAAAGTGATAGGTGGCCTCGTACTGGAAGCGGATCATGGGGTCCTTGCTGTAAGCCATGAGGGAGATGTTCTCGGTGTTGTCGTAGTAGATGTGGATAGAATCCATGTACCCGGAAAGTGCGCCGTAGTACAGATACATCATATAGTTGCGCAGGAACAGCGGATCCGCAAAGGCCTCGAAGTTGTGTTCGATCTCCACGCACATCTTCATCCACTTCAGACGGGTGGCGGTCACCTCCAGTCGGGAGGTGGACTGCTCGAGGTCAAACATATAGTTGGGCTGCATGTTGGTCACACCCACGCCCATCTCGTGACCCAAGAAGTAGCGGTTCGCAGTGTAGTAGGGGATCCACAGCATGTTCTGCCCTGCCTTCTTGCAAACGTCGCCTGCTTCGGTGATGATGTGGGAGTCGTCCATTTCATAGCCAACGTCCTCGTTGACCCAGCAGAAGCCGTCCAATACCAAATGCTCGTAGCCTCTTGCGGCAAACTCGGTGGTGACTTTCTCCACGTACCACTCAAAGATCTTGATACGGTCCTCGGACTTGGAGGTATCCTCGGTGACACCGTCACCGTCCACGTCGCCGAAGTTCTTCACGTTGTTCTTGGGGTCAAGACTGCTTCCGGGAACGTCGCAAAGACGCAGCAGGGGGAAGTAAACGTAAACCTTGTAATCGGGAATGTTCAGGACAGATTTGATCTCGCCTACCACTTGGTTCAGCTTTTCAATGCCGTTTTTGCCGTCGAAGGTGGTGTCAAACATATAGTCCCAGTCCGCCTTACCGCTGGCCTGGTAGCCCTGCACACCGGTGGGCAGATGGTAGTCCGGGAAGTACATAAAGCCGTCCATCATGGTGTCCTTGATGTTGCCGTTTTCATCCAGATAAGCGGCAAAGCCCATGAGCATATTGTCAGAGCCCTCGTTGCCACCCCACAAAAGAGCGATCTCCTCGGCGTGAACGCCGGTGTTCTCGTTGGTGGCGAACTGTGCGCGAGAGGGGTTGGTATAGAACACGGAAACACGAAGATCGGTGTCTTCCAGACGGGTGGTGTCTTCCTTCACTTCCTTGGTGCCGTAAGCCTCAAACTCATCCACGAACAGGAAGCCCTGGCACTCAATACGGAAGCGGACGAAACGTGCGGCGTAAGCCTTATCCAGCTGATATTCAAACTGCACGTTGGTTTCTTCGGAGAACTTCTGGTTCGTAGGTCGCTGATAGTCTGCTACTTTGTACCAGGTCTCACCGTCGTCGGAAAGGAAGACGGAATGGAACTTGGGTCGGGTGATCCCCCAGGAGCCGTATTCCAAAAGGCTGATGACAACTTTATCCACGGAGGAAACCTTGCCCAGGTCGTAGAAGAAATCCAAAGCGTTGCCGCCATGGAAGAAGAACCAGTCGGGACCGTAGCAGGATTTCACGTTGCCGTGCTTGCCGTCGGTGAGGAGCTTGGTGTCGTAGGGCGTCAAGGGATGAGACAGGTGGGGATTATCGGCGGAAACGTAGTCGGATGCCGCGATCTGTTGCCCCAGACCCAACAGAAGGTTCTGGTAGGTGGTGTAATCGGAGGCGGAGGGATCCCAGTATTCGTCCTCGGTGACAATGGGGAAGTTCAGCTCGGGGAAGTGTTCCCCTGCCTGTACAGTGCCGTGACCTGCCAGGATCTCGATCTCCTCGATCCACAGGTACTGCCCTTCGTCTCCGCCTACGAAATCAAAGCGGAAGCATTTGGCGTTGATATATTCCGGCATCAGCAGGGTGTAGGCCTGATTGGCAACCATGCCGGGGGCGTAGATTCTGCCCAGAAGCACCAGATTGTTCTTGTCGGGGCCGCCGTATACGTCGATGGCACCGGGATAAGTCACGTTCAGCCCTGCGCCCAGCATATGGAGGCGGAAACCGTAGATGTTGTCGTAAGCCTTGGAAAGGTTCATGGAGACAGAAGGGGTGCCTTCTGCCTTGATACCTACCCAAACCTTATCCCCAAAGCGGCGGGTGGTACGGTCTCCGTCGGTGAGGAGGGTCTTGCTTTCGGGAGCACGCTTGTCGAATACGCAGTTGTTGAAGGTATATGCAACACCCTTGGCTACGTTGGTGCTGTCCACGGGAGCGGCGGTGATGCCGGTGGAAAGGCCTGCCCATGCGCCGCGGTCGATATCCTCGCTGTCGTAAACAACGTCCCCGGTGTTCACCACCTCGGGCTCGTCTACGTCGGCAAAGACTTCGATCTCGTCCACAAAGAAGAAATGGGCGTTGTCATCACGGGTGATGGAAGCGCGGATATAACGGTAATCCACGGGCTCCTCAAACTCCACGGTGGCGGTGGACATGGTTCTGTCCCCGGTGGAAACAAAGCTTGCCTTGCCCAGGGATTCCCAGCCGCTTTCGGCGGAATTACTGCCGTAGAAGCGTACTCGCTTTGCCAGCTTGACGCCGTCGGTGTTGATATCGATCACGCGGACGGAAGCGGAGGTGAGCGCCTTGCCGTCCTCCCCCAGATCGATGTCGATGCGGGCGTCGTTATTGAAGCCCACCAAACGTACGTCGGTGTAATGCACCGCAGAATCGTAGGCCTTCTGACCGTCGGTCAACTGCTGGCCGAACAGATCCTCGTAGCCGGAGGCAGGTGCTTGGGAGGTGGTGTAGGACTTGCCTACGCTGATGAGTGTGTGTTTAACGTTTTCCATAGGTGAATCGGAGGAAGTCCCTTCAGAGGATTCCGTTTCAATAACGGAGGATGTGTCGCCGGAAGTGGTTCCGGGGGTGCTTTCGCAGGCCGCCATCAAAAGCGTACAGCACAAAAGCAACCAGGCGATCCATTTTTTCATAACGTGTCCCTTTCCCTTTATGTAGATTCTTTTTTTACTGCTTGCGGATCTTCACGGAGATGCCGTTGACGGTGAGGTTGCCCTCTGCGTGGATGATGATGCAGGGCTTGCCGTCCAAAAGACGGGTCTCCACCAGATCGCTGTGGGCGGCGTCCACTCGCACCTTCACGTCGTCGGTGCAAAGCTCCAGCCCGTTTCCCGCAAGAAGGTTGCGGGGGCAGATCTCGGTGTGCTCCCCGAAGGATTCGTCGAACTGCTTTTCGAAATTCTCCACCTTCGCTTCGGAAACACCCAGATCCGTGAGGGTGTTTTTCAGATCGGATTTCGTTACCGCCACGAAGGGCTCGTCCTTCTGCTCCTTCTGTGCCTCCACCCGTGCCAGAAGCTTGTCGTGGACGGTTTGTACCACGTCGTAGCTGCATTCCTCCTCCAAGCTGGAGGAAAGGATGCCGCCGAAGGCCTCCTTCTGGGTGTTGGCGGGCATGGGCACAGGCGTGCCGAAGAGGGCGGTGATCACCGCCTCCCGATGCTCGCTTAAGTTCTTGTTGGTATACAGCACGCTGTACAGGTTGGCACTGCGGTTGTCAAAGGCAGGGAAGAGGAAGCCCCACTCGGGAGCGGCCACCGTCAGCTCCTCGCTTTTGCTGCGGAAGCTTGCCTGAATGGGATCGTAGCACAAAGCGGGCTTGGAGGGCTTCATGGGGCAAACGCACCCGGTGATATAGGAGAACTGGGATTCGGATTCCAAGGATTTTTCCCCGTCCTTGCCGTAGGTAAATACGTCGTAGGTATCGTGAGCCAGCAGGATCAGGTAATTACAGCCCATGTCCAGGTTTTCCACGATCTTCCTGCAGAAGGTCTGCAAGGCCTCCTCGTCCTTCAGCTTGCTGTCACGCAGGGTACGAAGCAGGGTATGCTCTTCGGAGGAAAGCACTTGCTCATTGGTGAAGGGAAGCTCCAACAGGTTCTTCCCCACGTTACCCGCCAGATTTCTGCGGAAAAAGCCCAGGTATTTCTCCTGCTCGTCCTGATCAAGGAGCTGGAAGGAGCGGGAGAAGGTAGTGATGATCTCCTTGTTGCCGTTTACGTAACAGCCGTACAAGGTAGAGAAATTGTTCTTTTGATAGCGGAAGCGTCGTCTCAGCTCCGCAACTTCTTTGTCAAGCATGGTATCTTCCTTTGGTCAATAGTGTATTCACATTAGTTTACCATAAAGGGCGAAAAAAAGCAACCTCTTGACAAGGTTTTTTTCTTGTGATAAACTGTAAAAAATACTTTGTAAAGTGAGAAGTGCGCTATGTCCAAGACCTATATGATCAAGGAAGGCTTCGAGGAGGCCTGGAAGGGGAAGATCTCCCCCGAAAAATACGAGAAGTTTACCACCGAGGGCTTTATCATCGACGACGTGGTGGAGCTTTCCAGAGATTGGGACATGGCTCTTCAGCTGGTGCTGAACCAGGTGCGGATCATCAAAGACGAGGCGTAAAGAACGCTTAAGGGGTTTTCTTTCGGAAAAGAAAACCCCTTAAGAATCCAAAAGAAACCTGTTTTGAAAAAATAGGAAAATACGTATTTTCTCTTCCGAAAACGACAGTTTTCGGCATGTAGTTTTCTTTGGAGTTTGAGCCTCGCCAGCGGCGAGGGTTGAACCTCTTCTTTCAAAAAAGAAAGGTTCTTCTTCGTACCCTTATCTCTTTTTCTTCATCGGCTTTTTCCCCAAGGTCTTCCCTTGGGGCTTTTTCGTATCCTTTTTGCCGTAGGATCTTTCCTTAGCAAGCATCCGAGGCTTCACCAAACAGTCCGGCCCGAAGCCGATGAGATCCTGTCTGCCCGCACGGTACAGTGCCTTCCGCACGGTGTCATGGTTATCCGGCTTGTACCATTGCAAAAGCGCCCTCTGCTGCCGTTTTTCCTCGTAGTCCTTGGGAACGAACACCGCCTCCCCGGTAAAGGGATCCAGTCCCGTCCAGAACATACAGGTGGAAGCCGTGCCGGGAGTGGGATAGAAATCCTGCACCTGCTCGGGATTGATACGGTTCTTCTTCAAATAAAGTGCCAGCTCAATAGCGTCAGACAGGGTAGAACCGGGATGGGAGGACATGAGATAGGGCACCAGATATTGCTCCTTTCCCAATTCCTCGGTGATCTTATAAAACTTGGCTTTGAATCTGTCGTAGGTTTCAATAGAGGGCTTGCCCATCAGCTTTAACACGTGGTTGGAGCAATGCTCGGGGGCCACCTTCAGCTGCCCGCTGACGTGATCCTTCACGATCTTGCGGAAGAAATCGTCGTTCTTGTCCGCCAGCATATAGTCGTACCGCAATCCCGAGCGGACGAACACCTTCTTCACCCCGGGAACGGCCTCGATCTTCTTCAAAAGCTCTAAGTATTCCTCGTGATCCACCTTCATGTTCTTGCAGATGGAGGGGGTGAGGCAGTTCTTGTTCTTGCAGACCCCCGCCTTCTTTGCCTTTTCGCAGTAATTCCCGCGGAAGTTTGCGGAAGGTCCGCCTACGTCGTGAATATATCCCTTAAAACCGGGAAGCTTGGTCAGCAGCTTGGCCTCCTCTAAGCAGGATTCCACACTGCGGGAGGTCACCGTTCTGCCCTGGTGGAAGGCGATGGAGCAGAAATTACAGTTGCCGAAGCACCCTCTGTTGTGGGTGATGGAGAACTGCACCTCCTGAATGGCGGGGATGCCTCCGTCCTTTTCGTACATGGGATGATACGCCCGCATATAGGGCAGGGCGTAAACCTTGTCCAGCTCCTCCGTGGTCAGGGGAGGCATGGGCGGGTTCTGTACCAGGATCTTGTTGTCGTATCCCTCCACCAACGCCTTACCGTAGAAGGGATCTTGGTTTTCATTCTGAATACGGAATGCCTTGGCGTATTCTTTTTTGTCGGTTTTCAGATCGTCGTACTCTCCGATGAATGCACTTTCAAAATGGGGGCAAAACTCTCTTGACTCCATAAATACCGTGCCCCGAACGTCACGGATCTTTCGTGCCGGCACCCCCTTATCCAAAAGGAAGGCCAGACGACGGAGAATATTTTCTCCCATGCCGTAGGTGAGGATGTCCGCACGGCTGTCCACCAGAATGCTTCTCCGCACGGAATCCGTCCAGTAATCGTAATGGGCAAACCGTCTGGTGGAGGCCTCCACGCCCCCGATGATGATGGGAATATCTCCGTAGGCTTCGCGGATGCGGTTGCAGTACACGATCACGGCCCTGTCGGGACGGTAGCCTGCCTTGCCGCCGGGGGAGTAATAGTCGTCGTTACGCCGCTTCTTGGCCACGGTGTAGTGGGCCACCATGGAATCGATGTTCCCACTGTTCACCAAAAAGGCCAGCCTGGGCTTGCCGAATTTCTTAAAGGCCTCGCAGGAGCGGTATTCCGGCTGGGGCAGGATGGCAACGGAAAATCCCTCCGCCTCCAACACCCGGGAGATGATGGCAGTTCCGAAGGAGGGATGGTCCACGTATGCGTCCCCCGTGACGATGATAAAATCCGGTTGTCCCTGTAATTCCTCCGGGGTAACGGGTAAAAAGGGCATGGCTTCTTCCTCCTTCTGGCATTTTCCCTATTGTAGCATATTTTTTCGGTTTTGTAAAGAAAGAACTTGACAAACGTGAAAAAAGGTGGTATACTTGTATCGGAATTAAGAATTATTCTTAAAGAGGGAACTATGACCAGACAAAGACAGCTGATCTACAAAATCATCATGAATACGGAAGGCCATCTGTCCGCAGATGAGATCTTTGGCTACGCCAAGGCGGAGATGCCCTCCATCGCGCTGGGGACGGTGTACCGCAACCTGCGGTTGATGGTGGAGGACAAGGAGATCCGCCAGATCGTCACGGAATACGGTCCCGACCGCTACGACCGCAACATGATCCCCCACGAGCATCTCCATTGCGACGGATGCGGCAAGCTGGTGGATATCACCTTCGGCGGGCTGAAGGAGCTTTTGGAATCCCGCGGAGAGATCACCGTGCTGGATTACCAGTTGAATATCCGCGGTCTTTGCCCCTCCTGTAAAGCGAACGCAAAAAAAGTACAAGTACAATAAATATTTTCTTTATCAAAAGGAGTCTATGATCTATGGAACTGAAGGGCACCAAAACCGAAATGAACCTGCTTGCGGCTTTTGCAGGGGAATCCCAGGCGCGTAACAAGTACGACTACTACGCCTCCGTGGCAAAGAAGGAAGGCTACACCCTCCTTGCCGACGTCTTCACCGAGACCGCAAAGAACGAGAAGGAGCACGCCAAGATCTGGTTCAAGCTTCTCCACGACGGCGGCATTCCCGACACCGCTACCAATTTGGAGGATGCGGCAGCAGGGGAGCACTACGAATGGACGGATATGTACGCAGGCTTTGCAAAGGACGCCCGTGAAGAAGGCTTCACCCACATCGCACTGCTGTTCGAGATGGTTGGCGCCATCGAAAAGGAGCACGAGGCTCGCTACAGAGCGGTTCTGGAGAAATTGCAGACCGAGAAGATCTTCGTTTCCGATGAGGTTTGCGTGTGGCTCTGCACCAACTGCGGCCACGTACACGTAGGCAAGGCCGCTCCCGAGATGTGCCCCGTTTGCGCACACCCCAAGGCATACTTCCAGAAGAAAGCAGAAAACTATTAAGTAAGCAAACAAAAAACGCAACCCTTTTTCGGGGTTGCGTTTTGTTTTGCAAATGATCTTAGTCCTTCAAAACGTCGCAGAAGTTCAGAACGGAAAGCACGATGCCGACGAGAACGTAGATCTCGATCACGGAACCCACGATGCCCAGCAGAACGCCGACGAGCCCACCCAGAACGGGGATCCAACCGGTGATGGCGGTAGCCAGCCAGATCAGCAGACCTGCCGCAACGGCAACCAAGATTTGAATGATGATGTTCACCACCAGAGCGGTAACGTCCTTAGCCTTCACGGTGAAGGAATAGGGCCAGAATTTCTTAAGAAAAGCCATGATAAAAACTCCTTTTTCGGATTTTTTGTGCTTACAGTATAGCACGGCAAAAAAGATTTTTCAATACTTTTTTTCAAAAATTACCGTTTTTCTTCCAGGATCCACAAAAGGCTGGTAAATTCCAAAGACAGCGGCACGTGGAGACCGAAGTTCATCAGCTGGTCACCCTTGTAGGAGATGCCGGTGTTTTTGTCCACGTAGGTGGCCTCGGGCTTCAGACCGCGGAGGCAGATCCGCTCGTTGTGGCCGTACATCCGCACGTGGGTGAGGACGAAGGAAGCGATACACAGGGACTTGTCCTCGGAAACGGTGCACCATGCGGCGTGATCCCCTGCATGGGGATCGCGGAGACGGTAGTAGGTGCCCTTGGCGATGCGCTCTCCGTATTCCTTGAAGGTGTTTCCGGTGGAAAGCACAAGCTGTTTTTCGGTGTCGGAAAGCTGGGTGGGATCCAATTCGTAGCCGAAGGACCCGGTGAGAGCCACGTTGAAGCGGGTGTCAAAGGGGGTGACGTGTCCCGTCTGATGGTTGGGGGAGGCGGAAACGTGGGCGCTCATGGCAGACAGGGGATACACCAAAGAGGTACCATACTGGATCCGCAGTCTCTCGATAGCGTCGGAGTTGTCGGAAGTCCACACTTGGGGCATATAGTAGAGCAGGCCTGCGTCAAACCGTCCGCCGCCGCCGGAGCAGGATTCAAACAATACCTTGGGGAAATCGGTGACCAAACGCTCCAGCAGGCTGTAAAGACCTAAGTAGTAGCGATGGGTGATCTCTCTCTTCTGATCGGCGGGAATGTTGGGATTGCCCACCTCCGTCATGTTGCGGTTGAAGTCCCACTTCACGTAGGCGATCATACCGGTGTTCAGCACGGCGGCAAGAGAATCGTACAGGTAATCGCAGACCTCCTTGCGGGAAAGATCCAGGATCAACTGGTTTCTGCCCTCGCTGCGGGGTCTGTCCGCGATATGCAAGCACCAATCGGGATGGTTGCGGTACAGATCACTGTCGGGGGAGACCATCTCCGGCTCAAACCAGATGCCCAGATCGATGTTCAAAGGCTTCAGATGATTGTAAATGCCTTCAATGCCGTTGGGCAGCTTTCTCTTATCCACCACCCAGTCCCCCAGGGAGCAGTTGTCGCTGTCACGCTTGCCGAACCAGCCGTCGTCGATGACCAACAGCTCGATGCCCAGATCGCCGCAGCAACTTCCGATCTTCTTCAGCCGCTCTTCGTCAAAGCCGAAGTAGCAGGCCTCCCAGCTGTTCAGAAGCACGGGACGGCGGGCGTCACGGTAGATGCCCCTTGCCAGACGGGTGCGGAACAGCTTGTGGAAGTTGTGGGACATGGTCTCCAAGCCGCTTGCGGAATAGGTCTGCACCGCCTCGGGGGTGTAGAAATCCTCTCCGGGATTCAGCTTCCAGGAGAACTCCTCGGGATTGAGACCGATCATGGCGCGGGTCACGTCAAACTGACCGGGTGCGGCCTCCGCCACAAAGTTGCCGGAATAGACCAGAACAGTGGCGTACACGTCACCGCTTGTTTCGTCGGCAGTGGGGGAAGTGAGGATCATAAAGGGGTTGTGAACGTGGGAGGAAGCACCTCTGCGGCTGGACATTAAGAATCTGCCGTGCTTCAGGGCGTGGCGCTCGATCTGACGCTCTCTGCAATGGGTGCCGTAGTTGGAGATAATATCAAACTCCGCCTTGTCGAAATCGAAGCTTGCGGACATGGCACGGCGGATCTGCACGCTGCCCTCGCCCTCGTTGATAATGCGGGAATAGCGGGTGAGGATATCGTAACCCTCCATCACGCAGTAAAACAGCTCTACGGTCACCTTGCTGTAGGAATCCTGCAAACGGATCACCAAGGTCTCACACTCGTCCTCGCTTTCCACGTATACCGCAGGCAAACCGGGGATGCCGGGCTTGCCGGGGAGCACCTCGTGGCTGACGTAACGCAGATCCACGATGTTACTGCCGTCGGAGTTTTCGATCTCCAGAGCGGGGGTGCGGAGATCTCCTCTGCCCCAGCAGGGATATTCCAGAGGTACGTCGTCCAGGATAAAGCCCCGGCAGCCCTCCAGACGGGGGGAGAAGGCGGCTCTGCCCTGCTCGCGGAAGAAATAGGAGTGATCCCCCGCCGAAAGCTTCTTGCCCCAGTACAAATGCAAAAGGAACCCGTCCCTTACCTGCATCACGTAGCTGAAGCTTTTGGTATTCAATTGAAATTGAAGGATCTCTTTGTCAAAACGGATCATATTGCTCCTCCGAGTGTTTGTTTTTCCTTTCGTATTTTACATGATTTCCAAAAGCTTGTCAATGGTTTTTTACCGAAAACTCTTGCAGGCGGGTCGGCTTTGTGGTATACTGCAGAAAAAGGAGGTCATGCCTATGTTTAAATTCGATAACGGCTGGGACGCCCTGTTGGCACCGGAATACGACAAGCCTTATTACCAGGCCCTGCGGTCGTTCTTAAAGGGAGAATATCTCCACAGCGGCCACAATATCTTCCCGCCCATGGGGGATCTGTTCTCCGCCTTCCGCATGACGGGCTACGAGAATGTGAAGGCGGTGATCTTGGGGCAGGATCCCTATCACGAGGTAAACCAGGCCCACGGGTTATGCTTTTCTGTGAGAAAGGGCGTGCAGATCCCGCCTTCCCTGCAGAATATCTACAAAGAGCTTGCCCGTGATATCGGCTTTATTCCGCCTCCCCACGGCGACTTGACGGAATGGGCAAAGCAGGGAGTTTTGCTTCTCAACAGCGTTCTCACCGTACGGGAGGGCATGGCAGGCTCTCACCGCGGTAAGGGCTGGGAGCAGTTTACCGATCGGGCCATCAGCCTCCTCAACGAAAAAGAGGAGCCGGTGGTGTTTTTCCTGTGGGGGAACTACGCCCGTGCCAAAAAGGAGCTGATCACCAATCCCCGCCATTTGGTGCTGGAAACGGTGCATCCCAGTCCCCTGTCAGCTTCCCGCGGCTTCTTCGGGTGCGGCCACTTCTCCAAGTGCAACGCCTTCCTTGGAGACCGCGCCATCGACTGGACCATCAATCCATAGAGATGTTAACAAACACTGCGTGGCAGATGTTCACAAAAAAGACTTGACTTAGGGCGAATTTTGGAGTATACTATCTGTAACTGTGTAAATAATTGTCATTAAGGAAAAATATGCTATGATTTCGCTGATCAAAAAGCTTTGGGGGATGGAGATCATCCGCTATCTTTTCGCCGGCGGCACGGCGTTCGTGTTCGATAATATCTTGGTGTTCAACCTGTTCAATATGTTCCTGCTTCCCGATTTTGGGGTCTGGGCAGGGATGGACGTGACCAACATGATCTCCGTAACGCTGGGCTTCATCGTCGGTCTGCTCATCAACAACTTCATGTCCATGTACCTGGTGTTCACAAGCGAGGAGCAGAAGAAAAATGCCCGCACCGCAAAGGCGTTCATGCAGTTCACCGTGGTGGGTATCGTGGGCTTGCTTTTGAGTATCGGGCTGAATCAGGGCTGTATCCTGCTGTTCGGCGAGGGGGACCTCAACGAGCTGATCTATAAGGTTTCCATCGCCATCCCCGTAACGGGCTGGAACTACGTGGGGCGGAAGTTCTTCGCCAACAGAAAGTAATTTTCGAGGTGCATCATGGCTAACAAGACGGCAATCATCATTGGCGCAGGCCCTGCGGGTCTGACCGCCGCTTACAAACTGCTTACCGAGACGGACGTGAAGCCCGTCATTCTGGAGGAAAGCGACGCCATCGGCGGTATCTCCCGTACCGTCAACTACAACGGTAACCGTATGGATATCGGCGGTCACCGTTTCTTCTCCAAGGATAAGGACGTCAACGAGCTTTGGGCTCACATCCTTCCCACTCAGGGCGCTCCCGCCTACGACGATAAGGTGCTGGGCAGAGAAAAGCCCCTGGTTGCAGGCGGTCCCGATCCCGAGGTCACCGACCAGGTCATGCTGGTCCGCGACCGCGTTTCCCGTATTTACTTTTTGAAGAAGTTCTTCAAGTACCCCGTGTCCTTAAGCGGCGAGACGCTGAAGAACATGGGCTTCAAGAACACCATGAAGGCGGGCTTCGGCTACGTCTGGTCCTGCGTTCACAAGAAGCCGGAGGACAACCTGGCCAACTTCTATATCAACCGCTTCGGCAAGCCTCTGTACGAGATGTTCTTCGAGGATTATACCGAAAAGCTTTGGGGCGTGAACCCCAAGTACCTCTCCGCCGATTGGGGCGCACAGCGGGTGAAGGGGCTTTCCCTGTGGAAGGCTCTGGCCAACGCCATCACCGGCCCCTTCAAGAAGAAGGGCGGCAAGGTGGAGACCTCCCTCATCGAGCAGTTTGTTTACCCCAAGAAGGGGCCCGGTCAGCTGTGGGAGACCCTGGCGGAGGAGATCAAGTCTCTGGGCGGCGAGATCCGTATGAACAGCTCCGTCAAGGGCATCAACCTTGGCGAGGGTAAGGTAAATTCCGTGACTTTGGCAGACGGCACCGTTGTGGAGGGTGATTACTTCATCTCCTCCATGCCCATCAAGGACCTGGTGGAGGGTATGGGCAAGGACAACGTTCCCGCCGACGTCTACGAGGTGGCCACCACTCTGCCTTACCGTGATTTCATCACCGTAGGTCTGCTGGTGAACAAGCTGCAGATCAAGAACCAGACCAAGATGAAAACGCTTTCGAATATCGTTCCCGACTGCTGGATCTACATTCAGGAGCGTGACGTAAAGCTGGGCAGACTGCAGATCTTCAACAACTGGTCCCCCTACATGGTGGAAAAGCCCGAGGAGACCGTTTGGATCGGCCTTGAGTACTTCTGCACCGAGGGCGACGAAATGTGGGAAATGTCCGACGAGAAGTTTATCGAATTCGCCAAGAAGGAGCTTGCCCATATCGGCGTTATCGATGAAGCAGACGTGCTGGATGCAAACCGCGTCCGTGTGAAGAAGGCGTACCCCGCTTACTTCGGCTCTTACTATCAGTTCGACGTGGTGAAGAACCACTTAGACACCTACGAGAACCTGTTCTGCGTGGGTAGAAACGGTCAGCACCGCTACAACAACATGGATCACTCCATGGTCACCGCTTTCGAGGCGGCTAAGTGCATCAAAAACGGTTCTACCGACCGTTCCTCCGTGTGGAGTGTCAACACCGACAAGGAATACCACGAGGAAAAGCAGGAAGAAAAGCAGGCGTAATTGCTGCATAAAGAAGACATTTAAGGCCTTTCTTTTCGAAAAGAAAGGCCTTAAAAATTCCCGAAGAAACCCATTGCGGAGGTATTGTTTATGGAACTGACGAAAACTTATGAGGGACACCGTTTTGAGATCATCTACGGCAGCTACACCGGCATGGAAAAGAACGCCGTGGATCTGGTGCAAAGCGCAGTGAAGCGCTACGTGCCGTATATCCTGGCCTTGTATACAAGCCCTACGGGGAAGGCCTGTCCCATTTACGTGGGCACCAAGGAAAGCAATCCCCATATCAAGAAGCTCCTGTCGGAGGTAGAGCTTCCCGCTGACGCCACTTACGTGAAGGTGTACGGAGAAGGGGAGCAGCAGACGGTGATCGTCGCAGGGGGCAGTGATGCCGCCTGCTACTACGCCGCCGTGGAGTTCGCCGACGAATACCTGCCCGACATCCGCCGCCGCAGAGGCTGGGCCAACCCCTATTTCATCAAGCCCTTCATCGACGATCTGCCCGCCTACGAGCATCTTGCCCGTCCGCTGATCAAGGAACGCGGGCTTTGGACCTGGGGACACGTGATCTACGATTACCGCAGATATCTGGACAACATGGCACGGCTGAAAATGAATAAGATCACCGTGTGGAACGATTTCGCTCCCGTCAACGGAAAGGACTTCGTGGACTACGCCCACTCGCTGGGGATCCGCGTGATCTGGGGATACTCCTGGATGTGGGACGAAAAGCCGGAGGGTGTTGTCACCAATCCTGAGCTTCGGAAGGCTTGGAAGGAAAAGATCCTTGCCAACTACTGTGGCGATTACGCCCACCTGGGCGGAGACGGCATCTACTTCCAGACCTTTACGGAAACGGGGGTAGAGACCATCGAGGGGCGCAACAGAGCGGAATGCGCCGTGGAATGGGTGAATGAGGTGGCAGAAGCGTTGCTTGCTCTGTATCCGGATCTGAAGATCGAGTTTGGACTCCACGCCACCTCCGTGAAAAACTCTCTTGAGGAGATCGAAAAGACCGACCGGCGGCTTTCCATCATCTGGGAGGACTGCGGCGCCTTCCCTTACGAATACAGCGCGTCTCTGGTGGAGACCGCGGCGGAAACCGAGGAATTTTCCCGCAGGATCGCCTCTCTCCGCGGCGGCAAGGGCTTCGGCGCGGTTTTGAAGGGGATGAGCTGGCTGGATTGGAGCAGCTTTGCCCACCAGACGGGACCCTATCTTTTGGGGGTCTCCGAAAAGCAGGAGATCGAAGAAAAGCTTCTGCTCCGCAGGGACATCCTGCGCAACCAGGCTTCCTTTTGGTTGGAAAACGGGGAGTACGCCTTCCGTATGATCCGCCTTTTGGCCGAGGCATCCGGGGGCGGTGCGGAGATCTGCGGGCTGTTGGAGGACGGCTTGTTTGAGGAAAAGCTGTGGCTACCCGCCGTGCTGTTTGCTAAGATGCTGTGGGATGGGGAGTCGGATTACCGAACCCTTTTGGGGAAGGCAACAAGGACGGAGAATTGGGAATAAGAGAACGCTTAAGGGCCTTTCTTTTCGGAAAAAGAAAGGCCCTTAAGAATCCTAAAGAAAACCTATTTCATGGGGAAAGCTTTTGAGGGGTCAAAGGGGGGCTTTTTGAAAAAGCCCCCTAAAAAATCGTTCCATCAAGATCTCTTCCAAACCTTGGGGGTGAAGAAGATGAGAATGGGCAGGATCTCCAATCTGCCGATGAGCATATTCAAGGAGAGCAACAGCTTGGAGAACACCGAGAAATCCGCGAAATTCTCCGCAGGGCCTACCTTGGCAAGGCCGGGGCCCACGTTGTTGATGCAGGTCAGCACCGAGGTGAAATGGGTCTCAAATCCAAAGCCTTCAAAGGAGATGAGCAAAACGGAAACCGTAATGAGAGCCACGTACATACAGACGTAATTGCTGACTCTGCGCTGAGTCTCTGTGGGGACTGCCTCACCGTCCATACGCACCACGTTCACCGAGTTGGGGCGCACCAGATGCTTCAATTCCCGCCCCATGTTCTTGAACATCAAGATCACGCGGGAGACCTTCAGACCCCCCGCCGTGGAGCCGGCGCAGGATCCCACCACCATCAGGAAGAGGATGATGGTCTTGGAAAGATCCGGCCAAAGGTCGTAATTTACCGTGGAAAAGCCCGTTGTGGAGATAATGGAAGCCACCTGGAAGAAAGCGGTACGCAGGCAGGATCCTGCGGAAGTAAAGAGATTCCGGACGTTCCAGGCAACTGCCAGAGTAGCTACGCCGCATATGAGCAGATATACCCGTAGTTCCTGATTCTTCAGCACCTCTTTGAATCTGCGCAGGAGTATAAAGAAATACAGGTTGAAGTTGACGCCGAACAGGATCATGAAGCAGCCGATGATCCATTCCGCTGCAGGGTTGTTATACCCGGCGATGGAATCGTTCAGCACTGAAAAGCCACCGGTACCTGCCGTAGCAAAGGTGGTTACCACCGAGTCGTACAAGGGCATTCCCGTGCAAAGCAACAGCACTACCTGCAACGTGGTCAAGGCAAAATAGATGGCGTAGAGGATCATGGCGGATTGCTTCATCTTGGGCACCAGCTTGCCCTTTTGAGGGCCGGTGGTCTCCGCACGGAGCAGGTGGATGGCTTGCCCGCCCACGGAGGGAAGCAACGCCAGCATGAACACCAGAACGCCCATACCGCCGATCCAATGGGTAAAGCTCCGCCAGAACAGGATCCCTCTGGGGAGAGATTCGATCTCGGAAAGAATGGTTGCCCCCGTGGTGGTGAATCCGGAGACTGTCTCAAAAAAGGCGTCTACGTAAGAGGGGATGGCGCCGGAAAATACGAAGGGCAACGCGCCGAAGGCGGAAAGCAGGATCCAAGAACCCGCCACACAGATCATACCGTCCTTGGCGTAAAAGCGGGATTCCTTGGGCTTTAAGAACAACGCGGGAGCGGATACCGCCAACAGGATCAGAATGGTAAACACGTAGGGCATCAAGGATTCGCCGTAAAGCAGCGCCGTCAGCATCGGCACTAACAGCAAGGCGGCCTCGATAGAGAGGATCACACCCAGCAGATACCCAACCATACGGTAACTCATGACTCCAGAATGTCCTCCAATCCCTCGGGATGGTGCTTGGCGGTGACCACGATGACGGTGTCACCGTTGCTGATCACGTCGTCGCCGCTGGGGATGATGACCTTATCCTTCCGCCCGATACAGGCGATGAGGATGCCTTTTTTGCATTTCAACGCCTTCAAGGGGACGTCCGTCAGACCTTGAATGGGCTCCTTCACCCGGAATTCCATGGCGGCAACCCGATCGGAAAGGAACTTGTGCAGGGTCTCGATATGGGAGCTGTCCGCATTGGCAAGGGAGCGGACGTAACGGAGAATGAAGGAAGCCGTGGAGGAACGGGGAGAGACGATGCTCTGCAACCCCACGCCGCGGAAGAAATCCACGTAGGACATGGTGCGGATCATAGTGACCACCTTCCCCACGCCCTTGGTCTTGGCGTACATGGAGATGATGGCGTTTTCCTCGTCGGTATCCAGGAGTGCCAGAAAGGCGTCGGTGCGTTCCAGCCCTTCCTCTAAAAGAAGCTCCTGGCGGGTGGGATCCCCCTGTACCACCGTGGCGTGGGAATACTCCTCGGCGATCTCGTTGCAAAGCTCACGGTTCTTTTCGATCACCGTGGACTTGATATGGGCCTTTTGAAGCAAGGATTCCAGATAATAGCTGACTCTGCCGCCGCCGGCAATGAGCACGTCCTTCACAGGGCGTTTTTTCTCGCCTACGGCCAGGAAAAAGCGGGAAAGCTCCTCGTCGGGAGCTGTGACACAAAGCACGTCTCCCGCGTTCAGGCAGAACAGACCGTTGGGGATGAAGGCCTCGTCTCCCCGCAAAACACCGCACACCAGAAAACGGAGATGGAGCTTGGAACGAAGCTCATTCAGGGTCACTCCGCAAAGAGGTGTTCCTTCCTTGACTACAAACTCTGCCATCTCCACACGACCGCGGTAGAAGGTGTCCACCTTGGCAGCCGCAGGGAAGCGCAGGGAGCGGTAGATCTCCTTGGCCGCGGCAAGCTCGGGATTGATGGTGAGGGAAAGGTTCATTTCCGATTTCATCAAAGCCATCAGCTCGGAATACTCGGGGTTGCGCACACGGGCGACTGTATTTTTCGCTCCCAACTTTTTTGCCGCGGCACAGCTGAGGATGTTTAATTCATCCCCCGGTGTTACGGCCACCACCAGATCGGCCTTTTCCGTGCCTGCTTTCCGCAAAACGGAAATATCCGCGCCGTTGCCCACCACGCCGAATACGTCGCTGGTACTGGTGACCTCCTCCACGGCGGCGGCATTGCCGTCGATGAGGGTGATATTATGCTTGTCCGCAGAAAGCTCTGCGCAGATGGCGGCACCTACCGTACCGCCTCCGATGACGACTATGTTCATAAAAATGACCATGCCTTTCTCAGCCCCACTCGCCCGGCGGGAGACTGAAATTTGAAGGAATATAAAAACAGTATACCACGAAGGAGAAAAAATTGCAAGAGCCAAACGGGGGATGCTTCGTTCTTTTTGGCAAAAATCCGTCAAAGATCGCCTTGACAAATACGCCGCGGGATGGTATGCTAAAGGCAAAGAAGCCTTTTGGGGAGGTACTACCATGAATCTGAAAAAAACGGCTGTCCTGCTGGCGGCACTGTTATTGCTGGCAGGGTGTAGGGCCCTCCCGGGGCAGGAAAGCGAGGGGGAGGCTTCTTCCTCTGAGGAAAGCTTTGCTATCTCCCACACCTCCTCCCAAACGGTGTTCCCTCTGCCTCAGGAGTCCTCGGAGGAATCTATAGAGGAGATCTCCTTGCCCGTCACCCCCGACCCCGTAGAGCTGGAGGGAATTTTGCGTTTTACCTTCCCGGAGGGCTGGGAGAACGGGGCAGAGGCGGGGCTGTTCGCCAAGTCCCCCGACGGGAACGCTTCGGTGCAGGGAGACTTTACTTCCATGGATTCCATGCAGGGGCTGACAGGGGAGATGCTTGCATCCTCTGCGGCGGAAAAGCTGAAGCAAGCCTGGGAAGGGCAAGGGATCACCGGTGTCTCCGCGGATCTTACGGAGGTCACTCTGGGCGGTCATATTTGCTCCGCCGTGGCCTTACAGGGCGTTTTGGATGGGAGCGCAGTATTCCAGTACCAGGCCTACCTCCTCACGGAAAGCGGCTTCCTGACCGTTACCATCACCTCCTTCCGCGAGGACAAACGGAACGACCTGACCGCCTGCTTCTCCGGCGTGTGAGCCGTTCCAAAGCAAATAATCAAGGGGAACCTTCTTTTGGTAAGAAGGTTCCCCTTGCTCTTTTTATTCCACCGTAATTTCCACGGTGCAGGTTTCCGATTCGCCCATGTAATTGTTGTAGGTATAGGTAAAGGAATCCGTACCGCTAAAGTCCTTGTCGGGGAAGTAACGGAAGCTGCCGTCGCTTGCCAGAGTGACGTAGCCGTGGGCAGGTGCGGACTGCAGGGTGTAAAGATACAACCCGTTTTCCGTGTTCAATGCGCCCTCCGCCATGGTGTTCTTGCTTCCCTTGAAGGACAGGGTTTCCACTCCGTCGGGACAGGGCTTCAAGGTGCCCTGCATGAACTGATAAGTAGCATCGTACTGCAAGCGGCAGAGAGGATCGTCGCTGTATGCCAGCTTTACGAAGTTTGTGAGGTCGGCGTAGTAAATATGTGTTGCCTCCTCCATGTACCCCGTCATGGCGCCGTAATAGAGATACAGCATGTAATTCCGTACGAACAGCGGGTCGGAAAGTGCCTGGTAGGAATGCTCTATCTCCACGCAAAGCTGCTGTCGCTTAGCCCGGGAGGCTGTGACATCAAAGCGGTAGAGGGGCTTTTCCAGGTCGAACATATAGTTGGGCTGCATACAGATGAGATCAAAGCCCAATTCATAACTTTGGTAGTAGCGGTTTGCGGTGTAATATGGAATCCAAAGCAGTTTGGTGTTCTTTGCGTGGATATACTCCGAAACCTCGGTGATGATGTGGGAGTTGTCCTCTCCTGCGGGAGTGGAGGGATCGTCCCAGTTTACCGATTCACCCTGCCAGTAGAAGCCGTCCAGCACCAGATGCTCGTACCCACGGGAGGCAAATTCCTCCATGCACAGATCAATGTACCAATCCACCACCTTCTTGCGATCCTCCGCCTTGGAGAGATCCTCGGAAATACCGTCTCCGTCTACGTCCCCGAAGTCTTTGACGTTCTCGCAAACACACCACATGGTGATGTAAACGTACACCTTGTGATCCGGGCGGTTCAGCTCCTCTTTTGCCTTGCCCACGGTTTCATTCAGCAGATCTAATCCGCCCACACCGCCAAAGATGGCCTCAAACTGCTCCTCCCAGTCGGATTTTACGTTGTAAAGATGAGTCTGGTTGTTGGTCTTGACGGGGCGGCCGTACATGCCGTACAGGAAGCCGTCGAAATAGAAGTCCTGTGCCTTGCCCTCCTCGTCCAGGTAGGCCACCAAGCCCTTCATGCCCTCGCCGTATTCCACGTTGCCGAAGGCCAGGTAGATATCGTCTGCCTTCACGGAGGTGTTTTTGCTGTTGGCGTACTGCTCTCTTGCAGGGTTGGTGTAGTACACCACGGGACGGATGTCGCTGTCTTCCAAAGGCTTGGAGATCTCCCGGATCTGCTTGGTGCCGAAGGCCCGTAGCTCGTCGATGAAAGTGACACCGCCGTCTACGCGGAACCGCACGAATCTTGCGGCGTAGGGAACTTCCAATTCACAGGTGAATGTGAGACGGGTGGCGTTTTTGTTTTTGGGATCGTTTTCATCACGCAAATATTGATAAACCTCGTACCAGTCCTCCCCGTTCTCGGAAAGAAACATGGAGATGGACTTGGGACGGGAAATGCCCCAATCCGTTTGCTCCAGCAGGCTGATTTCCAAGGTATCGATGGAGGACAGCTTGCCCAGATCGTAGAAGAAATCGCAGGCGTTGCCCCCGGAGATAAAGAACCATTCTCCGCTGTAGCAGTACATATTCTGACCGTTCCCCAGCTTACCGTCGGTGAGGATGGGGGAATCGGGATCGGTACGCCTCTGCGTGTCGGGCTGGAGCTGATGCGAGGGCTCGTATCCGGAGCAGGCCACCTGCTGGATCAGCCCCAACAGCAGATTTTGTCGCTCTGCGTAGTCCGTCTCGGAGGAATCCCAGTACAGGTTTTCCGTGACGATGGGGAAGTCCAGAGGGGGATACAGCTCCGTTTGGGGTGATTCGGAAACGCCTCCCAATACACGGATTTCCTCCACCCAGCAGGTTTGCTCATCGGGGAATTCCACCTTGATATACCGCGCCTTCACGTATTCCGGTAACAGCAGGGTGTAGGTGTGGTGATTACCTTTTCCGGGGGAATAGACCCTGCCCAGCAGGGTGTATTTTTTGCCGTCGGAAGAACCGTAAAGATCCAGATAGTCGGGGAGCTCCACCTCAAAGCCTGCACCAAGGGCAAAGACCTGTACGCCGTAAATGGTCTCCTGTACCTTTGCCAGGTCCAGCTTCACGCTGCCGCCCTTGATCCCCACCCAAACGGGCTGGCCGAACAGTCTTCCCGTACGGGCGTCGTCGGTGAGAAGCTTGTCATTCTTCGGTGCTCGTTCATCGAAGGTACAGCCTTCAAAGGTATAACTCCTGTATAGCGCCAGATTCTCGTTGTAGGTGGGCTTGGCCTTCTTCCCTGTGGAAAGGGCTTTCCAGGCGCCTCTGTCGATATTCTCGGTATTGTAAACGGTTTCCGCGCCGTCTGCCATTTCTTCCGGGTCGTCTACGTCGGCGTAGACTTCCAATTCATCTAAGAAGATGAAGCCTCCCGTGCGGGAGATGCGGAAACGGAGGTAGCGGTAGTCGCAAAGCTCTTGGAACTCCAGGGTAGCGGTGCTCACCGTCATATCCCCGGTGGGCTCAAATTTCATTCTGTCGATGGTTGTCCAGCTTTTGCCGTCGTCGGAGCCCTGGACGCGGAAGATTCCGGGGAGCTTCACCCCGTCAATGCTCATGTCAATGCCTCTGGCGGAGGCACCGGAAAGACGCTTTCCGTCCTCCCCCATGTCAATGACCACCATCAGATCGTTGTCAAAACCCACCATCCGTACGTCGGTGTAGTGTACCCCCGTGTCGTAGGCCTTTTGTCCGTCGGTTAATTGCTGTCCGAACAGATCCGGGTAGTGTTGGGAGGGCTTTACGGTCTCGTATGTGTAGCTCTTGCCCACGCTGACCAAGGTTTTGCGGAAGCCCTCTTCCGTGGCCTCGGAGCTTTCGGCAGTGCTTTCCTCAGTGCTTTCCGGTTCGCTTGTTCCCGCGGGAGTTTCTCCGCCGCAGGATGCCAGAAGCAGCATACAAGCCAGCAGAAAGAAGGCGATGATCCTCTTCATGTCCAAAGTCTCCTTTTGTTTCATTTTTTTCAGTATAGCACAGCTCATGAAAAAAAGCAAGCGGAACACCATTTCTGTGCTCCGCTCTTTTTCTTTTATTTTCCGAAAACGAGAGTTTTCGGCAGGAAAAGCTTTTTGGGGATTCTTAAACCCCTTTTTCCCGAAAAAGGGGTTTAAGCGTTCCGTTTTTCTTTACTTTCTCTTTTTCAAGAACGCAACCAGGCCGCCGCAGATCAACATCACGCCGATGCAGAGCACGCCGATGACAACCCCGTTGCTTCCGTCTTCTTTCTCTGCGGGAGTGCTTTCCGTTTCGGAAACGGCGGCGGATCCTTCCGTGCTTGTTTCTGTGCTTTCTTCCTTGCTTTCCTCATCGGGAACGTCCAGATCGCTACGAAGGGAATAGGTGACGGTCATATCCTGTTCTGCGGTGACTCTCTGCAGCTCGCCTTCTGCCTCCTCAGGCATGGGAACGTACATGGTAGCACCCTTTGCCATCACCCAAGTTCCCGCTTCCAGCGTCTTGTTTTCTCCCTTTGCCGCAACGGAAATATGCACGGCGTTCTTCCCGTCGTAAGCCGCCAGCAGGTATTCGGAAACGTACTTCGCCCAGAGCTTGTGTCCCTCGGGGGATTGGTGAATACCGTCTCCCGCCGCTAAGAACTTGGTCATGTCCTCCAATTCCGCCTCGGCGTAGATGTCGATAAGCCCGCAGCCGTATTCCACCGCCAGCTCACGAACCACGTTACAGAAATCCTTCATGTTGCCGTAGGCGTAATCCAGCCCATAGCCGCCGGGAGTGTAGTAGCCCTTGCCGCTGTATGCGTCGTGGGGTGCAATGAGGATCACGTCGGTGCCGATGGCCTGCAGTTCCTCGATGATATGAACCATGTTCTCTCTGTATTTATCCAGAGACACGTTGGGAGCCTTTTTGCTTTCGGATTGTGCCTGGTCGTTCATGCCGAAGCAGACCAAGGCCACATCGGGCTTTTGGGAAAGCACGTCCCGCTCCAATCTGCCCACGGCGTTGATGGTGGAGTCACCGCCAACGCCTGCGTTGATCACCTCGGTGCCGATGTAGCCTCCCAGCATGGCCACCCAGCCGCTTCTTGCGGTGAGGGAGTCACCGAAGGCCAATACGGTCTTGTCGGAAAGCTTGCTGTTCAGCGCCTCTGTGGAGAAGCAATACAGCTTGGCGGAGGTGGAAACGGAGTTGTCCGCGGAGACCGTCACGGTGTAAGAGCTGCCGATCTCCAATTTCCCCTTGGGGATGGTGTAAGAGGTACCGTTCACCTTGGTGGGGGTCACCAAAAGGGTGCAGAGATTGTTGGAGGTGGAATTGTTCACGGAAATGGTGTAGGAGGTGGCGCCCTCCACGGCTTCCCATTCCACGGTGTAGCCCTCGGGGGTGCATTTTTCCTTGGCCGCCATCTTCAAAACGGGGGCGGAAGCAATGCTTTCCTTATTCTCGGGAGCGAGAGGGGTCTTGCCCTCCATGGGCTGATTCAGGCAAATCGTATACTTGCCGTTTTCCTTGTAGAAATAAGCCTTGTTCCCCACGGAAGCGGCGGAAACGCTGTTCTGGGAGGGGGAGGCGCAATCCAGGAGGACGAAGCCGTTTTTCGGGATCACGGGAGCCTTGCTCAGACCGCTTCCCACATTGGTATCCGTGGCAAACACACGGTAGCATCCCTCTGCGGGATCCCAGTCAAACACCAGACATCTCCACCAGGAGTAGTCGTAAACGTTCTTCACGTATCCGCCGAAGGACTTATCAAACAGAATGCAGTCCTGCTCGGCGTAATGGGTGGAATTCACGTAGTTGGGGGAGATTACCAGCTGGGGCAGATCGTTTCGGTTGGCGATGGGGTCGTAAGCCTTCTTCCCTTCGTCGGGGGTGCCGATCTTTACGTAGGATTCACTGACAAAATCCTCGGCATACCAATTCTTGCCGTTGGTCTTGATGCTTCCCGCCGCAAGGGAGGTCTCGTAAAGGTAAGCCTTGGTGCCCACCTTCAAGGACTTGGCGTACTCGTTGCTTTGCTTGATGCGGTCGGTGATGTAGTTGATGCCCCCTGTGGAGGAGTAGTCGTTCCCCACGCAGATGCAGTAGGCAAAGCCGTTTTCGGGAATCTCCATCTGAGATTTATCCACGTTGTTGGAGTTGGTGTTGCTTTCCGTCAGAATAAAGCATCCCTCCTCGGCGTCCCAATCGAAGATGAGCGCCGTCCACCAGGCAAAGGTGCCCATTTCTCCCAGCGTCTTCACGGAAGAGCCGGAAAGAACAATGGCGGAGCCCTCCGTGGAGGGGGAAGTGTTGATGTGGGTGATGAGCAAGGTGTTGTCACCGCTTCCGTAGGCAAACGCCGTCATGGGAAGCAGGGTGGCCGTCACCAGCAGAATGGCAAGGATCCGAAGTAGTTTCATGGCATGGGTGTTCCTTTCCTTTGGATTTTGGTAACATTTTATCATATTGCAGGCGGGATTGCAATGTTTTCGTGAAAAAAAGGATTGATTTTTTTGGATGGATGGTATATAATATGTGAATGATATTCTAAAATGCCTTTATATACCCAAGGGAAGGAGAGAAACACCGTGACGGATTTTGCAGTAAGGTTCAACCAAAAAAAACGGGAGCTGTTTGCCCGCTATTACGGCTTTCTCAACCCTCCCCAGCAGGAAGCGGTGGCCACCGTCAACGGCCCTCTGTTGGTGCTGGCGGGTGCAGGCTCGGGGAAGACCACTGTGCTGGTAAACCGCATCGGCAACATCATCCTGTTCGGCAACGCCTGGCAGAGCGAGGAGCTTCCCGATGACGCGGAACAGCTCTACCCCCAAATGCTGGAGGCGGAAAAGGGTTCCCGTGCGGGGATCCGCAGTGTGCTGGAGCAGATGGCGGTGGATCCCGCCCGTCCCTGGCGTGTGCTGTGCATCACCTTCACCAACAAGGCGGCAAATGAATTCAAGGAGCGTCTGCAGACCCTTCTGGGAGAGCGTGCAAGAGACATTTGGGCGGGCACTTTCCATTCCGTCTGCGTGCGGATCCTGCGCCGCCATATCGGGCTGTTGGGCTACCCCACCAACTTTACCATTTACGACACCGACGACGTGAAAAAGGTGATCTCCGCCATTATGAAGCGCCGTCACATGGACGAAAAGATCCTTTCCCCCAAGGCGGTGATGGGACTGATCTCCCGCTATAAAGATAAGAGCTATACCCCCGAGGAGATGCTGATGGACGCGGGGAAGGATACCCGCATCATCAAATCCGCCGAGGTGTACGCTGAGTACCAGCGGGAGCTGAAGCAATCCGGGGCTTTGGATTTCGACGATATCATCATGCTCACCGAGACCTTGTTCTCCCTGCATCCCGCGGTGCTGGAGCAGTATCGCAACCAATTCGATTACATTCTGGTGGACGAGTTCCAGGACACCAACCCTTCGCAGAACCGCTTGGTTGCCATGCTTGGCGGCGGCAAGGAGAACGTGTGCGTGGTGGGGGACGACGACCAGTCCATTTACAGCTTCCGCGGGGCTACCGTGGAGAACATTTTGCAGTTCGACCACACCTTCCCTCGGGCGAAGATCGTCCGTCTGGAGCAGAACTATCGCTCCACGGGACATATTCTCAACGCGGCCAACGCCGTGATCAAGCACAACAAGGGCAGAAAAGGCAAGAACCTCTGGACAAAGGCAGGGGAAGGGGAGCTGATCCACGTCCACCGTCCCATGACCCAGGGGGATGAAGCACTGGCCATCATCGGGGAGATCCGTAAGCAGGTGAACGCGGGCAAGCGGAAGTATGGAGATTTTGCCGTGCTGTACCGTATGACCGCCCTTTCCAACAACATCGAGCAGATGTTTGTAAAGCACCGCATTCCCTACCGCATCTGCGGGGGCTTGCGGTTTAACGAGCGCCGCGAGATCAAGGACGTGCTGTCCTACCTTTCCGTGGTGAACAACCCTGCAGACAACGTGCGGTTGCGCCGCATCATCAACGTTCCCAAGCGTGCCATTGGAGACACCACCCTTTTAAAGCTGGAGACCGTGGCGGGCAGAGAGGGCATGAGCCTCTACGACGTGGCCGCCAACGCCGACGGTTACTCCGAGATGGGGAAGGCCGCAGGCAAGCTCAAAGAATTTGCAAGACTTATCGACTCCATGCGAGAGTTCGGGGAGACCCATTCCCTGACCGCTACCGTGGAATACGTGCTGCAGTCCTCCGGGTATATGCGCTTCCTTGCGGAGGAGGCCAACGCCGACGGGGACACGGAGCACGAAAGAGAGCAGAACGTCAAAGAATTCCTTTCCACCGTGAAGATGTTCGAGGAAACGGCGGAGGAGCCCACCCTGGCTTCCTTCTTGGAGGAAATGGCTCTGGTCTCCGACCTGGACGAGTTGGAGGAAGGCCAGGACGCCGTCACCATGATGACCGTCCATTCCGCCAAGGGGCTGGAGTTCCCCGTGGTGTTCCTTGTGGGCTTTGAGGACGGATTGTTCCCCGGTATGCAGGCCCTCATGGAGGGCGGCGAGGAGGAAGAACGCCGTCTTGCCTACGTGGCCATCACCCGCGCCAAGGAGGCTTTGTATATCTACCATTGCGAATCCCGTATGCTGTACGGCAGAACGGATCTCCGTAGCGCCTCCCGCTTCCTTGGGGAGATCCCCGAGGAGGATTGCGAGAAATCCTATAAGACGCCCTCCCGCAGAAGCGATTATTCCCGTGAAGCGGTGACCTTTTCCCGCCCCGCATCCCCGGCAGGGGGGCAGAGTGTATTCGAAGCCGGGGATCGGATCAAGCACCCCTTCTTCGGTGCAGGGGAGATCCTGACAGCCCAGAACATGGGCGGGGATATGCTCTACGAGATCGCCTTTGACAGCGGCTCCACCAAACGCATCATGGGCAGCTTTGCCAAACTGACCAAAGAATAAAGGAATGATACCATGGCCGAAATCAAACCCATCCGCGCCTTGCGGTACACGGCAAAGGCAGGGGAGCTTTCCACCTGCGTGTGCCCGCCTTACGACATCGTAAACGACGAAGAATACAATGCTCTTTGCAAGCAGAACCCCTACAATCTCATCCGCTTGGAGCTGCCCTTGGGCGGGGAAGAGCGGTACGAGGAAGCAGGGAAGCTGTTTCGCAAGTGGCTGCAGGACGGCATCCTTGCCCGCGACGAAAAAGAGGGGATCTACCTTTACAGAGAGACCTTCACCTTAGAGGGAACCACCTATTCCTTCCGTGGGTTGGTGTGCCGTGTGGGGCTGGTGCCCTTCTCGGAGCGTGTGGTGCTTCCCCATGAGGAGACCTTATCCAAGGCCAAGACTGACCGCTTCAACCTGCTGTGCGCCACGGGATGTAATTTTTCCTCCGTGTATTCTCTTTACAGGGACAAGGAAGGCACCGTCCGCACCCTTTTGGCAGGCTGTGAGGAGCTGCCTATCCTCGGGGAGTTTACCGACGGGGAAGGGGTCACTCACACCCTGCAAAAGATCGAAGATCCCATCCTCATCGCGCACTTGACGGAAGCCTTTTCGAACAAGCAGCTTTTTATCGCAGACGGTCACCACCGCTACGAAACGGGGCTGAACTTCAAAAAGCATCTGGAAGAAACCGGCAACCCCGAAGATCTGGAAGCCGATTCCATACTTATGACCTTGGTGGATCTGGAGGACGACGGCCTGGTGGTTCTGCCCACCCACCGCTTGATCCGTGATCTGCCCGTGGAGAAGGAGGCCTTCCTGGAAAAGGCAAGGGAAGCCTTCACCGCTGTGGAATACCCCGATGTCACAAAAGCGAAGGAAGTGCTGGAAGGATACAAAGATCGCCACGCCTTCGGCCTTTACACCGGGGGAGAGGGGTTCACCCTGCTTGTGGGCAACGAGAAGGCAGATTCTCTCACCGTGGAGGGCCGCTCCGCCGCCTACGCAGACCTGGACGTCACCGTGCTCCACACCCTGCTTCTGGAGGGAGTGCTGGGCATCGACCGCGAGAACATGGCAAAGCAGATCAATCTCCGATACACCCGCGATGAAGAGGAAGCCGTGTTATCTGTCCGCAGGGGCGAGTCCACCGCCGCCTTCCTGCTGAACGCCACCACCGTGGAGGAGATCCGTGCCGTGGCGGAGGCAGGGGACAAAATGCCCCAAAAAAGCACCTACTTCTATCCCAAGCTGAAGACGGGCTTGGTGATGAACCCGTTACAACGATAAAGAACCTTATAAAAGAGGATGAATATATGGCAAGACAATTGGAAAAAACCTACAACCCCGCCGAATTTGAGGATCGGCTTTATGCCGAATGGAACGGCAAGGGCTACTTCAAGCCCGCCAAGCCCGGTGCAGAGCCCTTCACCATCGTGATGCCCCCTCCCAATATCACGGGTCAGCTTCACATGGGTCACGCTTTGGACAACACCCTGCAGGACATTCTGGTGCGCTACAAGAGAATGTGCGGCTATAACACCCTTTGGGTACCCGGTACCGACCACGCCTCCATTGCCACCGAGGCCAAGATCGTGGAGGCCATGAAGAAGGACGGCGTCACCAAGGAAGACATCGGCAGAGAAGCCTTCTTGGAGCGTGCTTGGGAATGGAACCGCGTTTACGGCGGCAGAATTACCGAGCAGCTGAAGAAGATCGGCACCTCCTGCGATTGGAGCAGACAGCGCTTCACCCTGGACGAGGGGTGCTCCAAGGCGGTGCAGGACGTGTTCGTCAACCTGTACGACAAGGGTCTGATCTACCGCGGCAACCGCATCATCAACTGGTGCCCCCATTGCCTCACCTCCATCTCCGATGCGGAGGTAGAATACGAGGATCAGGCAGGCCACTTCTGGCATCTCCGCTACCCCGTCAAGGATAGCGACGAGTATATCTACTTGGCAACCACCCGTCCCGAGACTCTGCTGGGCGATACCGCCGTGGCAGTGAACCCCAAGGACGAGCGTTACGCACACCTGGTGGGCAAGATGGTCATTCTGCCTCTGGTGGGCAGAGAGATCCCCGTGGTGGCAGACGATTACGTAGAGATGGATTTCGGTACCGGCGTGGTGAAGATCACCCCTGCTCACGACCCCAACGACTTCGAGGTAGGCCTGCGCCATAACCTCCCCGTTATCAACGTGATGACCCCCGATGCCAAGATCACCGAGGATTACCCCGCATACGCAGGCATGGATCGCTTTGAGGCCAGAAAGGCCATGGTGAAGGACCTGGAAGAGCAGGGCTATCTGGTAAAAATCGAGGATTACTCCCACAACGTAGGCACCTGCTACCGTTGCGGTACCACCATCGAACCCCGCGTATCTCTCCAGTGGTTCGTAAAGATGGAGGAGCTGGCAAAGCCCGCCATCGACGTGGTCAAGAGCGGCGAACTGAAATTCGTTCCCGACCGCTTCTCCAAGAACTACCTCCATTGGATGGAAAACATCCGCGACTGGTGCATCTCCCGTCAGCTTTGGTGGGGTCACCGTATTCCTGCCTTCTATTGCGACGATTGCGGCGAGCTGATCGTTTCCAAGGAAAAGGAAGTGACCTGTCCCAAGTGCGGCAAGGCTATGCGCCAGGATCCCGATACCCTGGACACCTGGTTCTCTTCCGCTCTCTGGCCCTTCTCTACCCTGGGCTGGCCGGAGCAGACGGAAGATCTGGACACCTTCTATCCCACCAACACCCTGGTCACCGGCTACGATATCATCACCTTCTGGGTCTCCCGTATGATTTTCTCCGGCCTGGAGCATACCGGCAAGAAACCCTTCACCGACGTGTACGTTCACGGTCTGGTGCGGGACGCTCTGGGCAGAAAAATGTCCAAATCCCTGGGCAACGGCATCGATCCTCTGGAGATCATCAAGAAGTACGGCTGTGACGCGCTCCGCTTCACCCTTGTCAACGGTAACAGTCCCGGCAACGATATGCGCGTTTCCGACGAGCGCTTCGAGGCCTCCCGTAACTTTGCCAACAAGATCTGGAACGCCGCCCGCTTCGTGCTGATGAATCTGGACGAGGACTGCACCGCCGAATCCCCCGCATTTGACCGACTCCCCGACGAGGATAAGTGGATCTTGTCTCGTTTTAACGACCTGACCAAGGAAGTCCGCGACAACCTGGACCGCTACGAGCTGGGCATCGCCCTTTCCAAGCTGTACGACTTCATCTGGGATATCTTCTGCGACTGGTACATCGAGCTGGTAAAATCCCGCTTGAACGACAAGGGGACCCAAAGCAACAAGGACGCTCAGAGCGTTCTGGTCTACGTGCTTTCCGGCGTGATGAAGCTGTTGCATCCCTTCATGCCCTTCATTACCGAGGAGATCTGGCAGACCCTGCCCCACAACGGCGAGTCCATCATGATCGCAGATTACCCCGCATACACCGAGAGCCTGCACTTCCCCGCAGAGGAAGCCGCCATGGCCAAGGTCATCGACGCCATCCGTGCGGTACGTAACATCCGCAGCGAGATGAACGTACCCAATTCCCGTAAGGCGCATCTGTTCATCGTCACCTCCGAAGAAACCACCTTCGCAGGGAAGGACGCCTTCTTCACCCGTTTGGCCTCCGCCTCCGGTGTGGAGATCGTTTCCGAAAAGGCAGACGATAAGGGCTGTGTCCGCGTGATCACCGATGCCTGCGAGATCCTCATTCCCATTGCCGACATGATCGACAAGGAGGAGGAGATGGCACGCCTCACCAAGGAGCTGGCCAATGCCGAGAACGAGATCGCCCGCGCCACCAAGAAGCTGGAAAACGCCGACTTCGTAGCAAAGGCACCCGCTAAGCTGGTTGAGGGCGAGCGCAGCAAGATCGAAACCTTCACCGCTAAGTGCGAGAAGCTCCGCGCCGCTATTGAGAATTTGAAGAGTATTTAAGGGAACGGTTTTGGAACCTTCTTTTCGGAAAAAGAAGGTTCCAAGCCTCCAAGAAAACCTATTGCCAAAACGAATATCCATTCGTTTTGGAGGGAAAAGTTTTTGAAGAGAGAGCACGAGAGAGGAACTTTTTTCAAAAAGTTTCTCTCTCGTATAATCGCATATCAACAGAAAGGAAAAACATCATGTCCGAGTGTACCCACGACTGCTCCAACTGCAGTGCCAACTGCGGGGAACGCCAGGCGGAAAGCCTGCTGGCAAAGCCCCACGAGCTGTCTCAGATCAAGAAAGTCATCGGCGTGGTCAGCGGTAAGGGCGGCGTAGGCAAATCCTCCGTCACCTCCCTCCTTGCCGTTTTGGCAAACCGTGCCGGCTACTCCACTGCCGTATTGGACGCCGATATCACAGGTCCTTCCATCCCCAAGGCCTTTGGCATCCACGAAAAAGCTCTTGCTTCCGAGGAGGGCATTTACCCCGTCTTCTCCAAGACCGGTATCGCCACCATGTCCGTCAATCTCCTTCTGGAAAACGAATCCGACCCCGTTGTTTGGCGCGGCCCCGTCATCGCAGGCTGTGTCAAGCAGTTCTGGACGGACGTGATCTGGAACAAGGTTGATCTCATGTTTATCGATATGCCTCCCGGAACGGGCGACGTTCCCCTCACCGTGTTCCAGTCCATCCCGCTGGACGGCATCATCATCGTTACCTCTCCCCAGGAGCTGGTAACCATGATCGTGGAAAAGGCCGTAAAGATGGCAAAGCTGATGAATGTTCCCGTTTTGGGTCTGGTGGAGAACTTCTCCTACTTCGAATGTCCCGATTGCGGCAAGAAACACTACCCCTACGGGGAAAGCAACATCGAAAAGACCGCAGAAGCCTTCGGCATCCCCGCCACCGCAAAGCTGCCCATCAACCGCAAGCTGGCCGCCGCCTGCGACGAAGGTATGATCGAGCTTTTTGAGGGCGATTGGCTGGACGAGCTGTTTTCCAAGATCTGCTGAGAAAGAAACGCAAGGGGGCACTTTTTCAAAAAAGCGCCCCCTTGAACCCCCAAAAAAAGCAATGCCGAAGACTGCCGTCTTCGGTGTTTTTTATGCCGCGGAAGGAGCACGCATAGGGGAAGGCCTAAAATCCGTTTTCGCACCAACTGTCCCTACGTGGAATTCGGCATGCTTTTTCGCAACCGTTGTTGCGTATTCGTAGGGGTCGACGCCCACGGCGACCCGCCCTGCGTGCACCGACGCAACGGATTCACACCACCCTCCCTGCGTGGAATCCGGCATACCCCTTCGCAACCGTTGTTGCGTATTCGTAGGGGTCGACGCCCACGGCGACCCGCCCTGCGTGCACCGACACGACGAAATTGCACGGCCTTTTTGCGTGAAACCTTCCCACGTCCCCGAACGCAAAAAACCTCTCCTTTTCGGGAGAGGTTTTGTTGTATCCGTTTTCTTATTCAAACACGAAATAGGTCATCACCGTTTCCAACCCCGGTGCGGCGGTCTCGTAGGTGCCCTCCGGAGCGGTCAGGGTGATCATGTAGGCCACGCCGTAGCGCACGCAGATGATCTGCTCAAAGTCGTAAGTCATATCGGAAAGCTTGATGGAATACTTGGCCCGTGCGGCGATATCACCCGCCAGCTTGGTCTCTTCCTTCTCTACCTCAACAGTGAGCTTATCCCCGTAAAGATCCTCCAGATCCGCCTTGTGAGTGTCCCAGAAATTTCCCGCAGACATGGTGGAATCCTCCATGGTAAAGGCCTGCACGGAAATGCTGGCGTAAGCCAGGGTGCCGCTCTTGCCCACGTTGGTCTTGATGGAGATCATCCCGTCGTTGCGGTCGATCACCCAGGTGTTGGGATAGCAGAAATTGAAATCAGTAGCGTCGTTTTCCGCACGGAGGCAACCCTCGGGCAGAGTCTCGTCCTCGGGTGCTTTGTTACAGCTTGCCATGAGGATCATGCAAGCGCAAAGGAACAGCAACAGCAAAGTCTTTTTCATTTATTCTTCTCCTTTGGCATCGGAAATGGTATATACGGTAGCTTTTCCGCAGACAACCTTCTTGTAACCCGCGGGAATCTCAATGGTGAAGGTGGCTTCGTTTTTGCCCGCTTTTTGCGCCAGAGCAGCCTGCTTCCCACCGCGGAAGGTCAATTCAAATTCCCCCTCGTCGTTGGGTGCGCCGATGACGCGGTAAAGATATTCCCCCTCCATAGAGGCGTTCACGGTGACGGTCAGCACCCCGTTTTCATAGGTGGTCTCCCCGATCTCAAGATCCTCGTATGCGATTTCGTAGGAATGATGGTAGATGATCAGATAGGATGCCATGACCACACACAGGGTCAACAGCAGGGAAATGGCGATGAGAACAGGCAACCGTTTCATGCACGGCCTCCTTCCGAAAAGGTAAAATTTCACTTTTCTATTATACTCTTATTTTCCGGAAAAAGCAAGCCCAAAACGGCGAAAAATGAGATTCTTTCAAACCCCAAGTTGTCCACACGACATATGGTGAAATTGTGGACAACTTTCTACGATATCTTGTGTTATCCACCACGCTTTTTCAGGGTTATCCACATTTTTTCGATATCCAAACATCCGTTCTTTTGTAGAATAGAACACCTGTTCGATGTTCTTTCGTACCGTTAAAAGCAGTCGAATTTTGTCGAAAAAAAGTTATCCACAAAAAACTGCCTCCTCTACTACTACAACTACATTCATGTACCTATTAGGAAAAGGTAGGTGGTAGGGGGATGCGTGCGCGCGCACAAGACGGCGCATGGCTTTTGATGTATGTGTGGTATCGTTTTGCCGGCGTCAAAAACAATAAGCCGTTTTTGGAACTGCAGTGCAAAGCGTAAGTCGGATAAGGTCCCGCTTTGGAAAAATGCGGGATTTCCGCGGGATTTCCACGGAATTGACAAATAGAAATATCTGTGATATACTGGGACCATGAAAAACGAAAGGACGATTTTTCCATGGCAAGATTTTTCAAACGCGCAAGATTTTTTGCGGCCCTGCTGGCGGCAGTTACCCTGACCTCCGCATTAGCGGCCGTGCTTCCCGCCGCGCTGGTTACCAACGGGGACACCCTGATCATCCCCGTGGATTCCGTCAACGGTACCCGTTGGGCGGACACCATGTGCGTTTATAAGGACAGACCCACCACCCAGCAGAACGAATGGGGTTGGAACGTGGTGGTCGGCCCGGATGGTGTGGTGACTCAGAAGATCGCCGGCGGCGACTCCAAGGGTAAGAACCTGGCCGTCCCCGTGGGAGGCTTCGTGCTTTCCGGCACGGGTGACATTGGATTGGAAATGTACGAGGGCATCGACGTGGGTGACCACGTGATCTTCGACGAATACGGCATGCGTTGCCTTGCTGCCAAGGGGGAAGTGGATCCCTTCTATGAGCAGGACATCCCCTTCACCCACTACAATACGCCCCGATATGCGGAGTATCTTGTGGTGTACAACAAGGGCGGCACCAAGACCGGCACCAACGGCTACGGCTTTGAGGTAGTGGTAGGCGCCGACGGCTACGTGATCTCCGCAGGGGGCAACGACAACGAGGTACCCGCAGGGGGCTTTGTGATCTCCGCCATCGAGCCGGAGGACAAGAACCTGTTGAAGATCTACTGCATCCCCGGTGCAAAATGTGTGATCTCCGGCATGACCGTAGAGGTCACCTACGACGAATCCATGCTGGGCTCCACCGTGGAAGGGGAGATCCTTTTGCTGGAGCAGGAGCTGGAGGAAGCAAAGTCCCAGCTTCGCCTCATCGACTACAAGGGTCTGGAGGACGCCATCGACACCCTTGACCCCGCCTCCATCGCCACTCTGCAGCAGCGTGACGCCATGCTGAAGGAGGTTAAATCCATCCGCAATGCCATGATCGAATCCCGTGACGTGGAGATCCGCGCCGTTTGGTACGTTCCCCTGGAGCGTAACGCGGAGGATGTCTTCGAGACGGTGGCCGAAATGAAGCGTGTGGGCATCAACCAGCTGAATATCGGCGTCATCGACAGTGGCAAAAGCATCGTGAAGGTCTCAGACGAGCATCCCTTCACCGTGGATTCCCGTGTGCGCCGCTTTGACATTCTGGCAGCTTATGTAGACGCCTGCAAGGAATACGACATGGAGCTGGTGGTCTCTGTTCCCACCTTCTACGGCTGCGGCTCCGAAAAGAATCCCCATTGGATCGCCACCACCAACAAGCCCTCCGATACCGCGGAGAAGTTCGCTTCCCCCGCCAATGAGGAGTTTATGGCGGCCATGATGGAATACTTGGAATACATCGTCCGCCACTACGACATCGATGGCATTCAGTACGACTATATCCGCTATCCCTATTTCGACGGCAATATCGACTACGGCTACGACGAGGCCTCCCGCAAGCTGTTTGCCGAGACCACCGGTCTTGACGAATCCGTGGTGGACGAGATCGCCTCCCAGCTTCGTTCCCATCCCAAGTGGAATGTTTGGGTGGACTTCAAGGTGAATCTGATCCATCAGCGCGTTCAGCAGTTCACAGAGATGATCCGTTCCTACCGTCCCGACCTGTATATTTCCGCCGCCGTGGCCAACGATACCGGCAAGGAGCTTTACTGCCAGGACAGCTCCGTCTGGATGAAGAACGGCTGGGTGGACGCCATTTACCCCATGTCCTATGCGGAAGGCATCATGGGCACCGCCACCCAAAAATTCTCCGGCTACCTCACCGACGATACCTACTTGATCATGGGCAATGGCGCCTACCTGTCTCTGACCTTCGACGAAATGTACCTCCAGACCAACCAGACCGCCGTTTACGGCGCAGATGGTATCGGCTACTTTGAATGGGGCGCTTACAAGGATCACGGCTATGCAGACCTGTTCGCCGAGACCATCTTCAAGACTCCCGCTCTGTCCTTCACCCAGTACGAGACGGAAAGCATTGAAGCCTTGAAGGAGATGGCAATGGCGCGTCTGTTGCTTTGGTTCGGTCTGCAGCCCAGCTTGGAGAATCTTCCGGATGTTCCGCCCGACTTGTTTGAACAGGATCTGCAGACCATTTACGACGGCATGAAGCAATATTCCGACGATCCCTACCTGCTTCAGGATATCGAGCTTGCTTTGCGTATCGAGAAGTTCTCCAAGGAGTCCTACAAGGGCGGAGATTACCTTCTGCCTTTGGAAAAGCCGGGTGAGGACACCTCCTCCGAGGAATCCGACACCGAGTCCGAAGAAGTCTCCGAGGAAGCTACCTCCTCTCAGCCCGCTCCTGTGGAGGACGGCGGCTCCTTCCCCTGGTGGACCCTCCTTTGCGGCCTGGCGGTGATCGCCCTGGCCGTGGTGGTCATCCTCTTCGTGAGAAAAAAGTAAATCATCCGAAAAAGAGTCGCACCTGCGGCTCTTTTTGTAACTGCGATGACGTTCACGCCTGCCGTAGCGGGGCGTCCGGGAACCGAGGGTAACGGCTTTCGCCACCGTGAGGATATTTACCGCCTTTTTCC
>JAZNPH010000030.1:0-4776 GCA_045589515.1 Eubacteriales bacterium
CAAAACTTCGACTCCGCAGGCTTTTCTCATTGCAACCTGAGGTACAATATTATTCCACGCCTGCTTCGCTCAGGGTGACGGATGGGGTAGGTTGAGTCTATCTATCACCTCATACCACCAACGTAAAAACGCAAGAGAAAGTCTCCTCTCTCTTTCGCTCATCATTTCTTCCTCAATATCACGTGGTGGAAAAACGCCGCATCCCGATAGGGGGATATCTCTCCGGCAGCGGACTCCAGGGCAAACAGCCTGTCCTCCCAGCCCTCTTCAAACTTCCACTCGTTTTTCTGCAGCCCGTAAAACGTACGGATCCCCACCGTCTTTTCCACTTCAAACCCATCCCCGCACCAAGCGGCAAGGTCTTCCGGGGAATATTCCTTCACTTCTCCGAAGTTCACCGAGACGGCGGCACCGCCCATAAGCAGGGAAAGGGCTTCCTCCGTGTTGCCTTCAAACACCGCCTTGTGGAACACCTTTCCCGCAGGGTTGTGCTTCACCACGGAAAGAACGCCTCCAACCTTCAACAGCCGAGAGAATTCGTTCAGAATCGCTTCCCGTTCCACTGCGTATTCCAGCACGTTGTGGCACAGGATCACGTCAAAGCTTTCGTCGTCAAATCGGGACAAAGCCTCTATCCCGCCGCAGATTTGGACGTAAGGATGCTCACGCACACTGTGGAGAAGCATCTCACCGTTGGGCTCCAGAGCGACAACCTCATTTTCCGCCGCCAGACGGCTTGCCGTCACTCCGAACCCGCACCCGAAATCCAATACCCGCTTTTCGGAAAATGCCAGATCCTTCCATACCAAACGGTAAAATAACCTCCCCCAGGGGGTGCCTATATAGTCTAAATAGCTTTGCAAATTCATAACGACTCCTTTGTGAGGTTAAATAAGGAACCTCATCCCCCGTCTCGGGAGGTTGACGAGATCCACGATTGATTGCATTGACCGTCCCGCGACGGTCCCCCTTCCCCGTGGAACGGGGAAGGTCAGCACACCTGCGGTGTGCGCGCAAATGCGTTCAATCCTTCGTAGCCAAGATTACGGCGAGAGAATATAGAAAGCCTTTGCCCGCTCCCGAAGGGAGCCTCGCCTTCCCCTTTGGGGAAGGGGGACCACAACGAGACGGAAGCGCTCACGTCCATTCGCTTGGTTCTCTCTCGTAGTGGTGGATGAGGTTCCGATTTCCCAAAACGGCAAAGCCTTTTTTGATGTCGGCGGTATATAGTTATGCACGGTATACAGCCATGCGCCGACTTGGGATGCGGTTTCTCTCAATCCTCTCCGCCTTCCAGCAAATACAAGAATTCCACTGCCCAGAAAGTAAGCTCACACCAAATGGCAGTATCCTTTTTGTGATCCGGTTCTAACCCGATCTCCACATAGGGATGGGCACTGCGGAAGTTGTCCTTGAAACGGCTTTTTTGGTAAGAGGATTCAAAGGTAGTCCTCAATACGCCGTCCTCGGCAATCATTTCTTTTAAGGTGGCGGCCGATTCTCGTACAACTTGGGTTCTGTCTCCGCATACCTTCGCCAGTGCCGTCAACGTCTTGCGCTGGTTGGGCGTTTTTTGCGGGAAGGACAACGGGAGAAAGGGCTGCATATACGCCCAACCGGGACCAACCTGCTTGCCGCCGATTTTCACGGCAAAGCCGCCCCAATCCTTGGTAATACGGTCGTGGTGATCGATTGCTTGGGCAAGACGGTCGATCTTCTCCTCGGTACGCCAGCTTTTTGTGTTGGCTAAGGTCTCCAAATGGTATTGGCAGGGGAAATAGGTCTCCGGAGTGATCACAGGGTAGTTGTATTTCCGCTTTAAGTTGGGATTGAAGGTGGTGATCTCGTTGGGATCGTCGTAGTCCAGCATGCTCACAAAGGCGTTGTAGGAGGCATCTACGAAATGCTTCATTTCCGGATCGTCACCGTAACCCAGCAACGCTTGGCAAGCGTAAAGGGTGACGTCCAAGGTGGAACCGCTGTTGATCCCCAAGCTTCTTGTGGCAAACCGCACCTTTTCCGGACCGTAATAAGAGAATTCCTCCTCCAATACCCTGTCGTCCCGCATGGCACGGACAAAATTCCGTACCACGGGCATTTCTTTGGGGATCCCGTAGTTATGCAGTAATCTTGCGGCGTTCTCACCGTCGTCCAGGTGAGAGGATTTGAACTTCTCCCAGGAGTGCATACCGATCCCGATATACCCGTTGGGCTTTACGTGGGTCATCAGCAGTTGATATTCGTCGGTTTGCATGACCTTTTCCAGCAGGGCTTCTTCCTCTTCCTTCGTGAGATCGTGAAGGATATCCTTGTGCAAACGGTACAAAAGCACGTCTCTGCCGTTTTCCAAAAGATAATTGATGGATCTGGCGTATTTTTCTTTGAACATATCATTTCTCCTTACTCCACCACGTTCCAGACGGCACGCAACAGCGCATACGTCAAGTCACATTGGGCGGCGGTACGCTTGCGGTAATTGGGCTCTTTCCCCATCACTCTGCGGAAGGCGGAGAACACCCGCTCGGGGATCACGTCCACCTTGTCCGCCCGCTCCAAAAAGTCTGCCAAAACGTAATAGGTGTTTTCGTCCTGTCTGACCCAATCCGGAACGCCCGCCACGAAGCCCAGCCAGAAGGCAAATTCAAAGTTGTAGGGATGGTTGATGATCTCGTACAGCCCCGCCTCGTCCACAGGCTTCAACCCCTTCCAATTGTAGTTGAAGGGTCCTACGAAGCTTCCGCCGTAAGCTGCGGGCTTCTTGAAGGTGATGAATTCATCCACGTCCTTCATCAGCTCGTATGCGTGCCCCACCGCTTCCTTGGCAAGCACCATCCGTTCCTCGGTGCGCCAGCTTTGGGTGGCGTTCAGCAAATTGATGTGGTTCGCCCCGGGGAAACGGGCGTTGGGCTTGTAATACCGCTGATTTTTCCCTTTCTTGGTGAAATCCTCCACGGAAGTATACCTCGGCACAGCAGACAGATGCTCCCAGGAAAGGGCGATCTGCTCCGCCAAAAGAGGGTAGCTTTCGTCGTACCCCACCCAGGAGAGGATCTGCGCCACGATGGCGTTGTTGCCGCCCCTGCCTTCCGCATCCAAACCGTCACCGCCGTGGAACCAATTCTTGTGGTTGCTTGCGATGGAAGGGGTGAGCAGGGCGTGGATCCCTTGCTGAATGGCAGGGTGATCCTTCTCGATCCCCGCGTCCAGCAAGGTGCCGATGGAACGTTCCATACTGTATTCACCGCCGTGAAGCTCCGTGCCGAACCAGCCGTCCAAGAATTGGGAATTCAGATGCTTCCGGACGTTTTCCTGCAAGAGGATCTCTTTCCGCATCTCCTGCATAAAGGGCTCGTCCTGGGAGGTATGCAGAAGATCACGGTGCACCAGGAATTTGATGCTCGTGCAAGCGTTTTTCAACAGAAAATCCACGTGCTTTTCAAATTTCATGTTTGCGTTTCTTCCTTTCGATGGGAATGTAAATGGTTTCCGCGTAGGTTCTGCTTGCCTCGGTGTATTTTTCCAGTTCGTAGCCGTCCTTGCGGAGATAACCGCTTTTGGGGAACCATTCTTCCCGAATATAGTCCCAGGTATCCCGAATGACGGCGGAAAACTCGTGCTGTGTGGCAGGTGGAGTCTCAAAGATGGCGTAAAGTCCGCCGGGGAAGCGCAATTCCACCGTGCCCTCCCTGTCTCCCGCGGCTTCCTTCGTTGGGATGCCGATGAAGTAATCCAGCTTTCCCGTATCCTTGTGAAAATACATTACCCCGTGATCCTCCGCCACTCTCCCGCCGGAAAGTTTGGCGGAACGGCGCTGTGTGTTGTAAAGATTCCAGCACTTGGGCGGGTGGAGATCCCCAAAGGGATACACCGTCAAGGAGATCTCCTCCAGATACCCCAAGGAGACCTTGGGCGGCACGCAGACAGGGGAGAGCCGCAAAGGCTCGTACAGCCGCAGACTGCAGCCCGCCTTCTTGTATGCCGAGGGGAGAACGCCGTGCTCCTTTTTGAAGGCGCGGGTGAAATGCTCCTTGGAGTTAAAGCCGTATTCAAAGGCGATATCCGACATGGGACGTTCCTCGCCCATACGCTTTACGATCTCGGAGATCCGCCGTTTGCGGATGTAATCTGCGGCGGAAAACCCTGCGGCGGCGCGGAATTCCCGCAGAAAGTGGAACACCGAAAGCCCCGCCACCTTCGCCAAAGCGGCGTTGTCCAAAAGATAGGGCTTGTCCTCCCACAGATGCTCTTCGATATGGGCGATCACCCGCTGTAAAACCTGTAATTCCATGGGAACGCACCTCCTTCACAAGGAGAGTATACCATTTCCGTAGGCAGAATGATTGATCAAAATTGCTTTTTTATGAATTTTTTGCGGTGAGTGAATCAAAAGGAACCTCATCCCAAGTCGGCGCATGGCTTTCGTCTTATGCGTGGTATCGTTTCGCCGACATCAAAAACAGCAAGCTGTTTTTGGAACTGCGGTGGGAAGTGCGGGGCACATGGCTTTCGTCTGCTCATTGCCTCGTACCGCCGACGTCAAAAACGATAAATCGTTTTTGGGAAAAGGAACCTCATCCCCCGTCTCGGGAGGTTGACGAGATCCACGATTGATTGCATTGACCGTCCCGCGACGGTCCCCCTTCCCCGCAAGCGGGGAAGGTCAGCACACCTGCGGTGTGCGCGCAAATGCGTTCAATCCTTCGTAGCCAAAATTACGGCGAGAGAATATAGAAAGCCTTTGCCCGCTCCCGAAGGGAGCCTCGCCTTCCCCTTTGG
>JAZNPH010000031.1:0-13659 GCA_045589515.1 Eubacteriales bacterium
TTCTCGATATAGCTGGAATAAACGGGTACAGCTACGCCGACGAGGATCGCCATGATGGCGATTACGACGATGAGTTCAACGAGGGAGAAGCCGCCGTTGGATCTCTTCAAAAGTTTGTTTTTCATAAGTATAATTCTCCTTTTCTTACTGGGGGACTTTTCCCCTCACATGATATCATACTCAAAAAAAAAAAAAAACAAGGTGTTTTACACAAAAAGTGCCAAAGTTGGCACGAATCGTTGGATTGACTGATTTTGGAGGTTATTTTTTGGTGATATTTGTGGGGTTTTGAGGGTGTCCGAGGGAGTGCGGAAGAGGCAATCCCCTCAGTCAGCAACGCTGACAGCTCCCCTTGCTAAGGGGAGCCTTTAGGGGAAAAGCGGGAGTCCGGCGGGAAACAAAAAAGCACAGGGCCTTGCGTGGTTTGCAAGATCCTGTGCTGTGGTGTTTTGCGGTATGAAAAAGGAGCCGAAAATCGGCTCCTTTTGGGGGTTGTTTGGTTATGCCCACTGATCCCACTGGCCTTGATAGTTGGTAGTCCCAACCGTAGGCTTCTGGGTACTCGGCAATACGCTGGCCGTGATGATATCCTCTTGTTCGAGAACCACGATTTCAAGTTCGGGCGAGCTGTATTCTTTTTTTGTCATGTTTCGCCCTCCTTTATTTTGCCAACCAGGTCTTGACAGCTTCTTTGTAATTCCAGGTGGCATATAACAGGTTATTCTCGGTGGAATCGGTTTCAACCTTGATTCTGTTTGCCAAATAGGTCTCCAGGCCGTAATCGAATTGTTCGCCATAAGAAGCAATCAGTTCATTGTTGACCATGAACATCACGTAAGGCCGATACGTGTAAATTGTATTGTAATCGGAATACTGAAGATCGTAAGCAATCTCCAAGATCCCTTCCCCGTTGTTCCACATCGCCTTTACATCGTTCAGAGAAAGCGTTGCATCGGTTCCGTTGGAGGTCAAGCCGACAGAAGGAAGGTTGGTACTGTTTTGAGAAAGCCCGGTATTGTGATACAGCACATATGCCGCACTACCATTGGTAACCAATTCATTTTCAGTTTGAACGGAACGAATCAAGCCTATCTGAACAACATTCGCCCACTGTTCCTCCGTCATGCCATCCAGTTTCAAACCGTACATAAACCGAATACAGTTGTCGAAGTTCAAATTCACGCCATAACCATAAGCTTTTACACCTTGCGTTATGATTACATTCTCGCGGTCGAGTTTCGTGTCGGTGTGCGCGGTAGAAGTATCAGGTTTCGTTACTACAGGAGCAGGAACGCCATTATCGTTTCCACCCACCTCTTCGTCGGAGCCGAACTTATCCTCGGCTGCTTCGCCGTAAGTCAGCATAGCGGAAATCAATGCGTAATCTTTCGAATCCGCGCTCAACGTGCCTTGATACGTTTTCAGATCTACGTTGAACTCCCGGCTCACAAATTCGCCATATTTCAGTTGCAAGGTCAGTTCGCCGGTAAACTCCGTAGCAGGAATTTGCTTGATGACGTAAACTTCACCGTTAGAGCCAAATGCGAGCAAGAAGCCCTCGGCAGAAAGATTCTTCTGTTCGGCCGCAGTCAACGTTCTGCCCAAATAACAGGTGGCGTTCAGCCATACGTAGTCGTTGATGCGGTATGCCAGACCAACGCCTTCCGTATTATTTGCATCCGAGAAGACAACGAGATACTCTTCGCCACAAGTGCGGTTATATTTCACGGTATAACCCGCTTTTTCTGTTACAGCCCATGCACCGTGTGCGTATGCCGTCAAGGCATTTCCTGTTTCATGAGTATAATCAGGGTCGGGGAAATCCGCTCCAACGTAATACTTGGTCTCTTTATGCGTATTGTTCTCAGAATATTCCGCAATATGGGTAAACCACTCGCTCCCAAGACCATAGTAGGTGTATTGCTTGATATTCTTTAAACCGCTCTCGCCTTTGTGCACAATAAATGCATTATTGACAGTAAAGCTGTGAAGCGTTTCGTTATATCCACCCTCTAATACTCCGGCAAGCTGTGTTCCGCCGTGAATAATCGTCCCGGTGCCGTAAATAATTTTGTCGGTATTTTTAGTTGCATCTCCGGTCGCATAAACTCCGCCGTCCCCAGAAATATTCAACGTTCCGTTGACTTCTAATCGGCCGCTGGAGTTGACTTGCATTTTTTTAGTGCTACCACGCCCGACGGTATATCTCGGAGCTAACGAAGATCCAAAGGACATCTTCGACGTCCAGTCATCCTTGCCAATGATGAATAGCGGTTCGGACAAGTTTAACCTACCGCCTTCGTCTACAATCAACTCGCTTCCGGGCAAAAGTGCGAACCGATTGCTCATGTTGAAAGTCGTACCGCTACCGACATGAAGCGACAGCGCATTATTAATCCCCAACGTATAGCTCGAACTCTTCACAGTAACATTGAAGACCACCATAACTTTAGCACTAACTTCAATTTGTCCGAGGTTGATTGTACCTGTGCCTCCTGTAGAGTAGGTTACACGATCTGTTGTAGAATTATATTCACGGGTAATATAGGTGCCCGATCCCAATTGGAACAAACCAGAAGAACCAACAAGTTCACTGGAAGCGGTTTTTGTCTGACCTCCGGCGGTCAATACAGCTTCCATATAGACTTTCCCGCCGCTATGGACTTTCAAGGGAGCTTCAACGTTTTGGATAAAATATTCCGTGGAAAAGAACAATGTAGTTTCTTCTGCCTTCGATTTCCAGCCCCCGTTGCCTGATCCCGCCAGATTGGTCCCTCCCGGCCAGTCGTAGATTTGGAAAAACTCGTGTACCTTTCCTGTACTTGTCACTTCTACAGTTCCGCTCCCTACCACAAAGCCATAGCAGTACACAGAACCATTGACTGTCAACTGCGTGCCACTTCCAGACAAAACAAGTTTGCCGTGACCGCCACGCGGAGCACCCGGGCCATACGTGCCCTGACCTGTTTCTGTTCTATGGCCATTGACATTTATTTCGCCATTGCAAATAATACTCACATCGGCAGGTACGGTCAGTATCCTAAAAGCAAACGGTGCCGTAGCCTCGGTCACTGTACCATCATCTTTGACACTATCATTCATAGCATACTTGCTTGCCGGCATGGTACCAAAGACACCTGTATCCCCCTCTTTGCAAGGAATCAACAGTTTTACCTCCGCATCGATCGTATACCCTGCATTATCCACTTCCCATGCTTTTTTTCTGCCTTGCTCTTTAGTTCGGAAAGCAGTATCGGCAATCAAAATGATTTGATCTCCGGATTTCGCGGCTAAAATCGCATCTTCAATGAAGTAGTAATCGACATTTCCAATCTTGGCCACAGGATTGCCACTTCCGACAGAATCTAATACCAAGGTGCTTGTTTTACCGCCCGTCGTCAGCACAACCTCTACGGTATCCATGTTCACGGGGATGTCCACGGTGGGATTCTCCGGTGTCAACGTTACGGTTTTGTCCGCCTTGCCGGGATCTTTGATCGTACAACCCACCGAAGTGATGGTTGCATTTGTAAAATCCGCTCTTACGGTATACGTCTGTGCGATACCGGTTCTGAACGAATAGGTTGTTCGGGCGTAAGAGAAATCTATCACACCTCCCGCGCCTTGACCATTGCTTCCAGCCGAAATGGAAGGGAACGTCCCCTCCTGCAGCCATTTACCAGTAATGGTAGCAGTCGTCTCATAGGTGAAGGGGTAGGAGGACTGTCCCAGAATGACGTCCCATTCATTAAAGCCGTCGAACATAGAGCCTGCGTCAGCCGTGGGTTCTATCACCAGCGGAGCATGTGCAGCAGTTAACGCCACCGCTGAGGTGCGGCTGGCTTCGGAAGTGCTTCCATCGAAAATGACTTCGCCAAAAATATTGGTCACTTTCAAAGTACCGGAGCAGGCATCGTCAACGCTATCTTGCTTGATCGTAAGCGTGTCCGCTTTGGTAATGGGACCCAACTGTACAGACGTAGCATCCCACTCAAAGACAAACATGGTGTGCAGATAAATATTACTTACCGTCCATGTGTTATAATAGTAGTATGGATTATTATTATCTTCTCCGCCTCCTAGTAACATATTCGCCGCACTTGTCGAAATCAAAGAGCCGCGTTCAACACAATTGCTATCTGATATAGTCGCCTTGCTTTGCTGGACCTCCTTCTTAACACTCACCGAATAGGCTGTCCAACTAGAAGAAACCTTAGTGGTGTCAACCGAAAGCTCTGCATACCACCACTTGTTTTCTTCATCATTATCGTCGGCACGGTAAAATGTCAGGGACGATCCATTGATGGACGAAGCGGTTACACTGTTTGATTTTGCATAGTTATCAACAATTGTGTAGCTCATGTGACCGTTGGGACCTGTTTCTTCGGTACCATCATACCAAACGTAAACGCGATATGTCACGGTTCCTTCGGAAGAAGTCCAATTTGGAACTACCGAATACCTTGCTTTGGTATTTCCTTCTTTGATATTCAAGAGAGGGATTGTCTGTCCCTGATAGCCGGAAACTCCGCCATCCACCGTTTCATAGTTCCAAAAATCCGACGCGGAATGGGTAACCAACGGCACGCTGGTGGTAGTGGGGCCGAAATGATCTTGGATTTTCACATAGCCATAATACTTGTTGGATAATGTTTTTACGGTCCCATCAGGAGGTGTGCTATCATCATCAGGCTCTGCCGAAGTATGATAAGTATCTGTCGATGTATTCAACGCAGCATAATAGGTATTGCCGAACACACCCTCCAAAGACCAGAAATCGCCATAGGAAAGGGGATCCGGAGGTAACTGATTGACCGTGCCCTGCCAAAAAAAGCCGCCTTCTACAGGGAGTGCGCTTTGCGCAAAGGATGCAGTGGCAAACAAATATGCTGCCGTCAAAAACAAAATCAAAACGGCACTCAGCCATTTATTTTTACTCATTTTCTCCTTTATTCTTTTCATTTGGTACCTCCTTTTTCTGCGTTACAGCAGATCAAATATCCAACCGATTCCGTAGAACACCGCAGGATAAATGAAAATATGCGTAAAATAGATTTTTCCGCTGTGCCGCCCCAAAAATTGCAATGGGCGAGTCAATTTATTAGCACAGCTTGTTGGGAACAAGCTTGTTTTTTTCGAATAGAATTTTCTCCCAAGGAGAACTCCAAGGAGCATCCATCCCAACATGGGAAAGATGGGCCAGTAATCTCTGGCAAGGACATCGGCTTCATGAAAACCGAAGGGATATAGCAGTGAGGTATCAACATAGACAGGGTTATACCTCAAATAGTAGCCCACAATTAATGCAATCGCCGCCCCTATCCATAGGACAAGATTTTTGCGTTTTTCAAAGAGATAGTAATATATGATCTGACAATACCCGTAGCAATGCAGAACACCAAACCGAATGAACTGCGTTGGTTCGCCGGTCCAGATTGCCAAAAGCTTCGTGAATGCAGAAATGATGTACGCCGCAATTAACGTCATTATTCCTCGGCGCAAGTTATTCCGGCTGAAGATACATGAAATGCCGGATACTATAAAGAACCCATCGACCCCCAAATAAATCCACAAAGAAACAAGTTTCGGAGTAAGAAAAGCTCTGTAAATACTCCCATCAACATCCCAATCAAACCAAAAATGCAGCGGGTCAGTAAATTCCACATATTGATATGAATCAATTTGATAGATACCATTTATGCAAAAAGCATCAATGGAAAAATACAAATGTGTCGCCAACACGCACAGAATCAATAAGCCACGCAGTGCATCGATCTCCCACACTCGTTCTTTTTTCAGGGGAATCATTTCGTTTGTCATATTAGTCGTCTCAGCGCTTGTCTATCTACTTTCTTCATTTTGTTGCGAGGAAATGCCCTCAAAACAATAATTTTCGACGGATGTGCATATCGCGGCAATCTCTCGCAACATTCTTTCTGAATAAACGCCTGCATTGTCGCTTCGCAACCGTCCGACGCTTCGACAAAAACAATAACCTCTTCGCCCTTCATGTTGGGCCCTGTTGTTCCAAGTACGCAAACATCAGAAGCAAAGGAAAACCGACGAATTACATTCTCGATCTCGTTTGGATAAATGTTATAGCCCTTACGAACAATGACGTTCTTTATCCTTTCACGAAAGTACAAATACCCATCCTCATCGATTTCCCCATGATCCCCCGTCTTCAACCATATTTTTCCGTCATGATGCAAAAAACAAGATGACGAATCCTCATTAAGATACCCCAGCATCATCGTATTAGTACTCACAATTAATTCACCACGTCCACTGGTTGAAATAAGCCCTTCGTCGGTTAAAACCGCCACAAAGCAATTTATTAACGGATATCCCGAAGCATCAATACGGTCATCATATTTCGAAGTAGAGAAACACGCCGTTACAATTTCGGTCATTCCATAGCCCTCAAACAAGGTGCGATGGCCAACAGCCGAGTCAAAGTTTTTTTTCAATTCAGAGGACACACGGTCTCCGGAAACAAAGCACTGTGTAAGATGTGCTGTTCCCTTCCTCGCGAACTTCGGTTGTTCAAGCAAACTCTTAAACAAATACGGAACGCCAGTTATAATCGAAACTCGATACTTCCTAATAAAACGTGTAGCTTGCTTAGCGTTCCAAGTAGCCAACAAGACTTGAGCCCCTCCGCCGCAAAGCACTTGATGCAAATTCAAAACGAGCCCCGAGCCATGAAAGAACGGCAACGCTGACAAAACAACCTCTTCCCGCAAACCTTCTCCGCGAAAGAACACTTGCGCGTTGCTCACCCAATTGTTTAAAGACTGATGGCTATGCATAACGGTCTTGGGCGTGCCAGTCGTTCCACTTGAGTTTAAATATGCAACGCAACAATTCGCCAAGCTTCCAGGATCAACAGCAGGAGCGCGCTCCTTCGCGGGCCGCTCCAATTCCGAAAAACAAATGGTAGTGTTGTTCTTGCATTTATTTTTCACACTGTATGCGCTTTTATAAACGAGCCCCATATAATCGGCCAACTTCACGCAGACACAAAGCAGATCAGGAGAAAGAAGAGCCCCCTCCTTAAAATGATCCCCTGTAATCAATATCCGACTATCACAGAACTCCATGTTTTCTTCGAGGGTTATTCTTGGCACTTGCGGATGCACTATATTACAGATTCCGCCCAATTTGGCAATCGCATAGATTGCAATCACAGCCTGCGGACAGTTGGGAAGGTGGATGGTCACTACCGTGCCTTGGCGAACGCCCAGACGATATAAATTATCCGCAACACAATCGATTTTCTCGAAAAGTAGCTTGTATGAAACGGACCTTCCGTAAAACCAAAGGGCGGTTTTGTTTTCCGAGACTTTTAACCCTTGCTTTGCATATTCGTATATACTGGTTTCAGTAGTCATAAGTCATCCTGTCAATGCCCAAAGATAAGAGAGCAGATTCCAAGCGAAATGAACGATAATCGTCACCCATAAATTCTTCCACTTGGCAAATACCAAGCAAAAGATCACGCCAACAACAAATAGCATCAAAAAACGCAACGACAAGAATCCAGTCAAATCCAGTTGGAGGAAAAATGTCGGGTAGTGGTAGGCTGCAAAGAGAACACCGTTGCAGAATGCAGCAGGATAAATGCCCACGTGCTTGGCCATCTTGTTAAAGAAAAAACCTCTGAAAGCGATCTCTTCAACGACACCCGCGCTTGCCGCAAGGATTGGAAAACGCCAATCCCACGGCACATAAGTGTTTTGCAAGCCGCTTGCAACACGTACCGTATACAAGAAACAAACCGATGCACAAAGCAATACAAGAAAAGGGACAACCGGAAAGGATGCAAAAAGCATCCTTTCCGGGGAAATCATCCCATATTCTTTTTTGAAGACAACCGCAAGCAGAAACGGACATGTCCAGAGAATCCCTTGGACAACCAGATTCAGCCAAAAATCCCATGCGGTTGTAAATGCAGGTGCAACCAGCAACCGCCATGCCGACCATCCTACGCATAAGGCAATATAGGCCAGCAGGCAAAGAGCCACGCTCCCCCATTTTTTTTTTGCGGTGTTCAAACCGATTCCTTATTCCAAAACATCGGAGGGACCGATTACAAAGGTCACCTTCTCACCATTACCAACAATGGTAATAATGATGTTGTTATCCCCGTAGTTGTCTTCCACGTTCGCCAAAGCACTGTAGTTCATTTTCCCGGATACAAGATCCTGGAAAACCTTAACGGGAACAGACGCACCTTCAAAGTACTCGTCCAGATTATCCTTGCTCAGCTCGTCCTTCGTCTCATTGACAGTCTTCATCATAGCGTAATAAGCTGCAGCGTCGTTCATCTTAAGACCATAGTCGCCCAAATAAGCACCAGCTACATTCGCAAGAATCGCAGCATCATCCACGTTTACATTAAGGGTGGACGCAAGATCAGAAACACGACTGGGGTTGGTTTGGCACTCATACGCAATATCGCGGGGGAAAATGCTATCATTGCCGTTAATGGTCCCCTCGGAGAAAGAAGAGATAGCCGTATAAATTTTATCACGGCCAATCTCGTTGACAAGGTCCTGGTCTGCATTGTTCACAACGTAAAGAGCAACGCAGGTATTCTTTGCGCGAACAAGTGCTGCAACAGCCAGTTTTGTCGCATCATCATTTATCTGGAGATGACTGGAGGTATAACCAACATTACCGGTGCAACCCACACCATCAGCCCAAATTTTCTGAACCGTAACCAAGTCAAGTCCGGAAGTCGTGGTGGCCGCGCCTTGAACGAGCCCAATTACGGCAGAATCCTCCGGCGTATCTACACCACCAAAAAGTCCGGTAACTTCCGACGCAACGTTGCGGATTTCATCCATCAGCTCGGGAATCTGTTCGGTAAAGCTCAGCTTCTCAGGATTACCCAGAAGGCCGGTCATAGTACCCTCAAGGTCACCGGTGAACAACACATCCAGCATGCTGACAGTAGCGGCAACACCATTGCCCCAACCGCTATACTTCAATTTCAGATCGCCCGAAATCTGAGTATTCAGGATTCCTTCGATCCGCTGTGCTTCTGCAGCCAAAGCTCCATTATCTCCACCAACGACATCAAACCCTTCATTCGTCAAGACGATGGTTACAGTGCCTTCAAACGGATCCGCGGCATTTGCAATTTCAATAGCATGTTTGATTTCGCTAACCAGTTGTCTGTCTGCTTCCTTCTGTGCTTTATCGATATAGCTGGTATACACAGGTACAGCTACACCGACGAGGATTGCCATAATTGCAATTACAACAATCAGCTCGACAAGGGAGAAACCTTTGTTTTTCATAAAATTGTTTCCTTTTCTTTTATGTAATATTTTTATTTTTCCATATTATCGGATAATGCATTTTACACCACGAGGAAGCGCAAGTCAATAGTTTTTCACGGAAAAATCATTTTTTACCGCGAAACAGCGTTCGTTTTTAGAAACGGAGAAATTGGGACACAAAAAAGGTTAGCAAGACACTATTGACCCAACCGATGTGTTCTACTCCCCTATTATTTTGAATCAAAAATCCCTCCCGGGTGGGAGGGAAGATTATTATGTTCCGTAGAAGAGCTTGATGACATACTCTGTGGATATGGTATCTCCGGCAGGGACAACAATGGGTTCTTCCAGAACCGTGTGTTCCAGCATATAAGCTTTACCGCCCATGGCAAAAAGGATATGCAATCCGACCTCCCAAATATAGATGTCCTCGTCGGTCTTGTTGGTGAGCTGGTGTACGCCGGAAATTCGAAGGTGATCCTCGTTTAAAGCTATGTTAAGAGCGCCGGTTCCTCCTTCGGAAACGCCAAGTGTTCCGTCCAGAATGGGGTCCTCCATTTTATAGTCGTTTATGGTCGCGGGTGTTCTTCCCCTGCCATAATATACGCCTTGAGCCGTTCCGTAATTGGTTACTTGAGGCAAGCAAACCGAGCCTAACATGGTATATGGCTTCGACGTGGAAGAAAACGGAGTTTCGGAAGCAGTGGCTCCGGCGGTGTTAATCAGCGGCACCTGCCGCGTGTTGCCATTATACCGGCCCAACAGTTGACTGGCAAGTTGCCAAAAATTTCTTGTGAGCATACTATTCTTTTTCCTTTCTGTGTTGCATAGGAGGAGCAAGAATACTATACCATAGGCAAAATATTTTTTCATCTCGCTGTCATCTCGCAAAAATCCTGCGAAAATCCTACGAAAATCCTGCAAAAATCCAAAAAAATCCAAAAAAATCCCTCCCGGGCGGGAGGGAAAAGAGTTAGAGTTCGTAAGGGAAGTTTACGATATACTCAATGGAAGCGGTTTTACGCGGGGGGATCGTCACAGGCGTTGGCAAAACGGTATGATCCAGCAAAAAGACCTTGCCGCCGCTCGTGAAATTACCAAACGTGCCGGCTTCGGAAATGGTAATCGTTTCGTTCGTGTTGTTGGTGACCTGATGTACCGAAGAAATACGATAGCAGTCACCGTTGTCCGTCTTCACCAAGTTGGAGACGCTCCCTACGGTTGTGATAGTGCCGTCTATGATAGGATCCTCCAAACGGTAGTCGCTTCTGGTTGGGGGTGTGGTTCCCCTGCCCCAGAATACCCCCCAATAGGATCCGTAATTGGTATCGGCATAGGACATAGAAAGCCCGCCCAGCAACGTATATGGGGTGGATGTATTTATAATGGGGGATCCGAATACAGCTCCACCATCAATGCCGATCAAGTTTACCTCTTCGACCGAGGCTTTGACACGACCCATCATGGCTCCAAAAAGCTTCCAATAGTTATTGGTTAACATTTATGCTCTTCATGACTCCTTTCATCTGTTTTGTGAACCGCTATAGGTCAAACGGTTGTCTTATTATAACGTTGCTTTATGAGTTTGTCATCCCACGAAAATCCTACGAAAATCCTGCAAAAATCCAAAAAGAGGGTAAAAAAATCCCTCCCGGGTGGGAGGGAATATTATTATGTTCCGTAGGGGAACTTGATGACGTACTCCATGGAGACGGATTTCTTGGGCGGGATGGTTATGGGCGTTTCCAGAACCGTGCGGTCGAGGAGGCAGAAATGGTCTCCTGCGGTGACGTGGCGGGCGAAGACACCGACCTCGGCGATGGTCAGATCGGCGGCGGTATTGTTTGTGATGGTGTACGTAGTGGAGACGCTATAGAACTCGTCGGTGTGGGTACCGGTGGGGAGGGTATTTGCGTAGACGGTCAGCTCGTCATGGGTGTAGGGCTCGTTCAGCGTACAGTCAGTCACGCGAGGAGGGACGGCGCTTTTGCCAAACCAAGCGCCTTCTATTCCCAACGGGCCGGATCGGGGGGAGATCATGCCGCCCAAAAAGCTTCTGGGCAGATTGGTGTTGTATTCGTAGGTCTTTGTAAACGGCACGCCTGTGTAATCCACAAGTTCTGCGGTGATGGTGCTGGTTTCGGTATAAAAACGCTCCGCAAGAGCGGAAAAATATTGATAAAAGTTGTGTGTTAACATGCTTTTGGTTCCTTTCTACGGAGGAGCGTACATAGTATATACACAAAAATAGGAAACTGTCATCTCGCAAAAATCCTGCGAAAATCCTACGAAAATCCAAAAGAGGGTAAAAAAATCCCTCCCGGGCGGGAGGGAATATTATTATGTTCCGTAGGGGAACTTGATTGCGTATTCAATGGGGACGGTTTTACGAGCCGGAATAACCACGGGTGTTTCCAGAATGGTATGATCCAGCAAGAAAACCTTTCCACCGGACTTCCAGTTACCGAAGATGCCTGCTTCGGTAATGGTAATATCATTGTTTGTTTTGTTCGTGACCTGATGCACCGCAGTGATGCGGTAATGATCGCCGTTATCCGTCTTGATCAATGTGCTCAAACTGCCCACAGTTGCAAGAGAATCATCTATAATGGGGGACTCCAAGGCGTAGTCGTCTATGGTGGGTGGCGTTGTCCCTCTTCCCCAGAAAACGCCGTAATAGGATCCGTAGTATTGGCTATAGGATTGCGAAATCCCGCCCAACAAGGTGTATGGCTCTGCCGTGCTGATTGCTGTTCCCGAACAGGCGGTTCCATCATATCCTATCAACGTTACACTTTCAGAGGATCCTGCGATTTTGCCCATTGTGGCACCAAAAAGCTTCCAATAGTTGTTTGTCAGCATATATCTCCTTTCTTTATGGATGTCTATGGAGCAACAAGTTATTTATGATTATATCCGCAAACAATCCATTTGTCATCCTGTGGAAATCCGAAAGAAATCCGAAAGAAATCCGAAAGCGCAGAAAAAACCCTCCCGAACGGGAGGGTTTAGAGAAGTTAAGAATTAGAGATTAGCCTGCAGGAGTCTGCGCGGGAGTTGTGCTTTCGGTGGTAGTTACAGAATAGTCGTTGATGGTGAAGGTAACTTCCAAAGTGGTAGACTTCAGTTTTACATTATTAACAATCTTATTGAGCTCAGCAACAAAGTCCTTGAGATCCTGGCTTGCATTAGTAGCCACGGCAATACCATCATCAGTCAACTTAATTTCAGAACCATTTGCGGGATTGGTGATTTCGTTATCAATCAGAAGAACCTCGATAGCATGCTCAACTTCACCGATTGCCTGTTCGTCAACAGCATCGTTTGCATTGCCGATGTACTGGGTGTAAACAGGAACTGCAACACCTACGAGGATTGCCATGATCGCGATAACGACGATCAATTCAACGAGAGAGAAACCTTTGTTCATGGGAATGTACTCCTTTTTATGTTTATTTTTCTTTTTCGGGTGCGAAAGGGTGCGACAAGAATCTACAACCTTTTGCGTTTACCATTATAATTGCATTTGGCAATAGCAACAAGGTGTTTCGTGCGGGTTTGTATTTTTTTCGGGTTGTTTTGCAAGTCGGCGACCAAGTCGGCGCGGGGCTTTTGGATTATTCGTAGTATTGGTTCGCCGACGTCAAAAACGGCGGGGCGGGTTTGGTGGGTATAGCGTGGAGCGGAGGGTTGGGTGTAAAAAAATGCAAGCATTTTCGAAAGACACTCCCCTACCCTCCAAAACTGCAAGCAGTTTTGTCCCTTTCCTCGGGCTAACGCCACTCGTCAAGGTTCGACGTGCGCGGAGCTGTAGTCACGTATAGAGCCATAGCGGCTACGACCCGCGCGTGCTCAGGGTGACAAGAAGCCACGGCGGATACGAAAAGGCGAGGGCAGGTTTGGTGAGAGGAACCTCATCCCAAGTCGGCGTGTGGCTGTATACCGAATATGGCTGTATACCGCAGACGGGAAAAACGGCGGGGCCGTTTTTGGAACTGTAACGTCAGCGTGTCATCCTGAGCGAACGCGAAGCGTGAGTCGAAGTTTTGCGGAGAAGGAAAGGCTCTTGAACCTTAGGCTCCAAAACGGCAGTGCCGTTTTGCATAGCGGCATGGTTATTCTGCGCTTTTCGATTTGTATTGGCCGCGATGAGCCGTTCGGAGCAAAACCGAGCCCTGCTTGCAGGGCGAAGGGATATGAGACGAGTCTGATGTACCTTTTTGGGAGCAAAGAACTGTTTTATTAGTAACAGGCAGAACGGGAAACGGCCGTATCGAAAAGCTTCCCATACCCTCAAAAAATGCAGGCATTTTTTGCCTGACAATTGAGCTAACGCCACAATTGTCAGTTCGACTCGTCGGGGTCATTC
>JAZNPH010000032.1:0-17566 GCA_045589515.1 Eubacteriales bacterium
TCACAATACCGGGTTCTTAGGGAGCGGGCTCCCTAAGCGGGGATCATAAGGGGCAGAGCCCCTTAACGTCACTTCTCCGATAGCTTCTGCATCCGCACGTCGCTGCCGGTAAAGAGCAGCACGCGGAACTCGCCAAGGAGGCGGGAGAGCACCCGTTCCCCGTAGGTCTTTTCCAGCTGGGGACGGTTCAGATTGGTATTGATCACCGTGGGTTTGCTGTGCATGAGACGGGTGTTCAGCAGGTTGAAGAAGGTAGCGGCGGTATACTGAGAGCCGCATTCCGCCCCCAGATCGTCGATGAGCAGCAGGTCGCACTCCTCGTACTTTTCCGTGTCGGGGGCACTGTCCCGGGCGAAGCGGGCGGCCTCGTAGGTGTCGAACAGCTTCTGGGAGGTCTCGTAGATCACGTTGTACCCCCTTGCGGCCACCCCGCCTGCGATGGCGGCGGAAAGGTGGGTCTTCCCAAGTCCCGTCTTACCCATGAACAAAAGGGGCTGGGAGGTGGGGGTGAAGCTCTTCACGTAGTCGCGGCAGATGGAAACCACCTTTTCCATGCGGGCCAGGTCGTCCCCGGTGTAGTATTTCAGGGAGAAATTCTCAAAAGTCTTGCCGATGAGCCCCTTTCCCAACCCCGCAGAGGCGTAGGCGGCCAGGGCGATCTGCTGTTTGACGCAGATGCAAAGGGTGCCTTTGACGTACCCGCTGTCGGAGCATTTGGAGCAAACGTAAACGGGGGAGTCCTCGTTTGCCTTGTAGCCGTGGGAGAGAAGCAGCTGCTTCCGCCGTTCCTGAAGCTCCAAGTTTTCTTTTTCCAGATTGGCGATGGCCTCCTTGTTCCCCGCGATGGCAAAGCCCACCAGAGCAGGGCCGTAGGCTGCAAGCTGACGGTCGATCTCCGAAAGGGCGGGGATCTCCTTGCAGAGGGCGATGGTGCGTGCCTCCGCCTTGGCTTCCGCCTCGGAGCGTTGCTTGTCCTTGATATGTAAAACCTGTGTGAGGGTCATAACGAACTCCTTAAGTTTGATTTAGCGATGTCAAACGAAGTTTTTCAATCGGGCTTCAGCCTTCAAATCCGGCTTTGAGAGCCGCTTCGAAGAAGGCGTCGCTGTCGCCGTAGGAGGCGTCGGGGGCCTTCTCGGCCTTGGCCTTGGCGTCTCCGATCTCCACGTCCTCCGCGGTGGTAAAGCCGTTTTCGTACCAGCGCTTCAGCATGGCGTTCATATAGGCCAGGTTCACCTTGTGGAGGTTGTCCACCGTCTTTTCGTAGGCCAAGGAGATGAGATCGAAGGGCAACGTCCATTCCTCCAGCCAACGGGTGAAGAACTCCTTCTCCTTGGTGGAAAGCGCCCGTTCCCCAAAGCCCAGCATGGTGCGCAAGCGGGTGGAATCCGCGTTCCGCTTTTCCAGAAGAGCCATGTATTGCTCAAACTTTTCGTAGGTATCGATGCCTTCTTTTTCGTACATGGAAAGGGCGGTCTTCATCAGATATTGCATGGAGGTCTTGCCCTTGGACTTGCAGTACCCCGCTATGCCGCCGATGACCTCCGCGGGAAGCCCCACGTAGTTGTAGAGGTACAAAAGGGAGGAAAGCTCGTTTTTGTTGAGAATCCCCGACCCGAAGGTCTCTGCCACCAATTCCGTACAGGAGCGGAAGGCGGCGTCCTCGTCCAGATAGGAGGCGATGGTGTGGCTGTCGTAGGATTTGTAAAGGGAGGTGGAGGGGGCAACCGCCTTTTTGGGAGCGGAGTCGTCCTCCTCAAAGATCCCCGCGCCCCGCCAGAAGGCAAAGGCGGCTTCCGCATCTGCGGGGGTGATGCCCAATTGCTGTGCCATCTCCGCGGGAGTGGCTTCCTTCTTGCCGAACAGGTAGAGAAGCACCTTCAATTCCGTGGCGGAGGCGTTCTTCACCCGGGGCAGTACCTCCATGGGCAGGATGATCAAATTGTCGGAGGGTGTTTTGATCTTCATAAAAACCTCTTTTTACGACAGAATGCCCACGGGAGTCACCGTCAGGCGCATACGGTTTTTTGCGGAATGCTGACCGCCGATCTCCATGGAAAACTCCACGTCCAGACAGCCGCCCTTGGGGGTGAGGCTGTTTTCCAGACGGGTGGTGAGGATGGTGATCTGCATGGGGAAATAGCCTGTGTTGTAGATGCAGGCGTGGAGCTTCCCCTCCTCGAAGATCATGTGGGTGTTGATCTGCCCCACACGGTTCACGGAAACGATGCCGTTTTTCATGGCGGTGAGGGTGGTGACGGTGTGATCCATCCCCGTCAGCTCCGGCTCGGTATATTCCACCTTGACGCCGTCACGGGAGTTGCGGCAGGTGCCGTCCACCCGATAGCTGATGGTCTCGGGCTCCCCCTCGGCGGTGTCGTAGCGGTAGTTTGTGATTTCAATGGATACGTTCATATTCAGAATTTCTCGATTTCTATACGTTTGATCTCTGTGGTGATGGGACGCCCCAGGAAGGCGGCGGCGTTTTTGCGGAAGGCCTCCGGGTCGTCGGAGGTGAAGAACAGATCCTTCCCCGTTCCCGCGGCGGGGGAGAGGGCAAGGGCGGCCTTGGCCATGGCTTTGGCGGCCTCCTCTCCGGCGGAAACCTGCACGGGGTAGGGAAGCACGTCGGTAAGAATCTCCGAAAGCAACGGGAAGTGGGTACAGCCCAAAATCACCGCGTCGGGGGCGAAGGCCTCGTAGGGCCGGAGATACCGTTTTGCAATCTCCGTGGCGGCGATATCACCCTTTTGAGTAAAGCCGTTTTCCGCCAAGGGCACGAACATGGGGCAGGCTACGGATTCCACCCGCAGGGAGGGATCCAGCTTTTTGATGGCTTTTTCGTAGGCCCCCGAGCCCACCGTGGCGGAGGTGCCCAGCACCAGGATCTTTCCGTTTCCCGCGGAGGCGATCTCCAAAGCACGCCTTGCGGCAGGCTCCACCACTCCCACGAAGGGCAGGGGGAAGGTGCGTTCCAACAGCTCCAGGGCGTTGGAGGACACCGTGCCGCAGGCTACCAGCACCGCTTCCACTTTTTGGGAAAGAAGGAACCGCACGTCCTGCAGGGCGAAACGGCAGATGACCTCCCCGGATTTGGTGCCGTAGGGCACACGGGCGTTGTCTCCGAAGTATATCAAGTCGTGGGCGGGCAACAGCTCCCGCAAAGCGCGGTAGCCGGTGAGCCCTCCCAAGCCGGAATCGAAAATGCCGATACGCATAAGTGAATCATTCTCCTTTGAAGAAGGATGGGGGAAGGGATGAGACGAATCTGATGGAAAAACTATTTACGTGGGTTTTTGTTTTGCAGATGCTTGGCGCGTGTTTGCAGGGGACGACATCCACGGCGTCCCATTTCGCTTACAGCAAGATAACCAACAAAGGAATTGTCAGCATACAAAGCAAATTAGACAGCAAAATGGCGTCCGCGGCGGTATGCTTCCCTGCAGTCTCCTCCGAGGGGAGGTAGATCTCCGAGAAGTTCTGCACGGCCGCCGCCGTAGGACAGCAGGACAGCAGGAACAGCGTGGCGCCGAAGTACCAGGGGAAGGGCAGGAGCTTGATGCATAAAAGTGCCAGCAGGGGCATCACCACCAGCTTTCCGCCGCAGGCGATCCAAGCGTATTTGTCCTTCAGAATGCGGGTGAAGGGGGTGGCCGCCAGCCGCATCCCCAAGGCGATCATGCAAAGGGGTGTGGACATTTTCCCCGCCAAGGAGACGGTGGTCTCCAAAGCTCCCGGGAGCTTAAAGCCTGCCAGGAACAGGGGGAAGGCTACGTAAAAGGCCAGCATGGCGGGGTTTAACAGCAGACCCTTCACGCGGATATGCTTTTTCTCCCCGGTGATCAAGAACAGCCCTGCCGTCCATGCCAAAAGGTTCATGGAGAGGGCAAACACCGCAGACAGCGCCACGGCGTCCGGGGCAACTTCGGCGGGCAATAACGCTTCCAGCAAGGGAATGCCGATAAAGCCCACGTTCCCGAAGGTAGAGGCCGCTCCCGCCACACGGTTACAAACGGACTTGCGGTCCCGTAAGATCAGGCAGGAAAGCCCCAGCACCAACACCTGTACCCCGGTGCAAAGCAGGAAGAACCAGCCCATGGAGGCCAGCAATTCCGGAGTGCAATCCGCGGACAGGAAGGCGTGTACCTCCAGGCAGGGCTGGCAAAGGTATACCAGCACCTTGGAGAAGGGGGCGATCTGGGAGGGAGATAAGGTTTTCGTTTTCACAAACAGGAAGCCGGGGATGGCGTAGGCCATCATGGAAAGCACCTGTATTGCAGTTTGGAAGAAATTCATTTCGTCAATAATACATGGGGTAGATCATGGTGGCGCACACGGCGAACAGAGCCGTGGCGGCGATGAGGAGGGATCTGCCTCCGATGAGGAGCTTGCCCTGCCACGTGGTTTTATCCGCCGCTTCCATCTTCCGCAGCAGGACGGCTAAGAACACCGCCCCTGTCAGCAGGGTAGGCACCAGATAGCGGTAGTCCATGGAGCAGAAATGGGGGTAGGAGAAGCAGAAGGGGATATAGGTGACCAGCATGGTGGCCCAATAGAACAGAATGAAGGCGCAATGGATCCTGCCGAAGCCCACAGAGGACTTGAACTCCTCCTCGGTATTCTTGCGCAGGATCTGCCACAGGCAGTAGCCCGCACCGATGAGGGTGGCTACCACGATGATCACGTTCATCCAGAACAGCAGATTGGAGGAAGCGTCGTAGATATGGTAATTCTTCCACTTGGAATATTCCCCGAACATGGACATCTTCAAAACCGCCAAGGGGATACAATGCTCAAAATATTCCGCACCCTGGGTGCCTGCCCGCATGGGGTAGACCCCGAAATCCTTCAGGGAATCCCAATCAAAGAATCGGTCTGCAAGGGAATAGCCCCCCAGATATTGATCCGCTCTGTTGGAAAGACGGGGGACGTAGGTCAAGGGGGTGTCGTAGGCCAGGTAGTTCCGCACCTGCCAGCCGATGCCCAGAGGGATGCAGATCACCCCGAACAGGGCGAACTGGGCGATGAGGGTGCCTCTGCCCTTCCAATCTCTTTCCGTTACCAGCTTATGCAGGAACAGGAAGGCCACCGCAGGGGCGACCACACCCGTTGCCAGCTTGGCGAACATGGAGCATCCGATGCAAAGCGCCAGCAGGGAAATGGTGAAGAAGGAGGGTTTTTTATGCCATTCCAGCGCCGCCCATACCGCCAGGAAGACGAACATCACGCTGAGACAGTCGTTGTTGATGCTTCCCGAGAACAGGTAGAAGGTGGGATGGAAGGCCAGCACTGTCAAGGGCAGGAACAGGGAAAGGCCTTTAAATTCAAAGATCTTCAAGATCCGATAGGATGCGTACAGGGTGACCATGGAATAGAACAGGGTCAAAATCTGCAAATTTTCCGCGGCGGTGTCAAAGGCGATGCCGACGGCTACCTGCTGTTCCAAAAACCAGGCGCAGATGATATGATGCAACGGGGGATGGTAGAACTGGCTCTTTCCCACCACGTCAAAGTCGGGGAGGCCGTTTTCCATGATATACTTGATATATCCGGTGTGACCGTAGTTGTTTCCTTCCTTGCCGAACCAGGAGGTATCGTGCTGGTTGGTGGTGATGCCGATCTCCAGGGTATACACCAGCCGTGCCACCAAAGCAAGCAAAAACAGGATGGCCACCAGCTTTCCCTCCGTCAAGGTGCCGGTTTGGCGGCAATACATCACGAAGGCACAGCAGGCGAACACCGCAAACAGCAGGAGGTATTTGAACATACTGTCCCAAACCTCTTCCTCTGCCTCCTTCAAGGCGGCGTTTTCCTCCAGCACCCCTGCGCCCCACAGCCCCAAGGCGAGGCAGGCGGCCAGCATCAGCAGGATGCAAAAGGCGGTGCATTCCAGCAGGCTCTTTTTGTTTTCGTCCGGCGTACGGTGACGCTTCAGATCCAAAGAAAAGAATTTCAAGGCATTTTCCCCCAAGTTACAATTCTACATCCCTTATTGTAGCAAAGCGGGTGGGTTTTGTCAAGCCCATCGGGCACATTACCCTGTCAACAAACGTGTTGTCGGTTCCGCCCTACGCAAAACGCCGCCGTGAGGGCGTCGTTTTGGAACCTTGGGATCTAAGCCCAAGTCGGCACAGATGAAGTGATGTGCGGTATGCAACTGTGCGCGGAGCTGTAGTCACGTATGGAGCCATAGCGGCGTCATCCCGCGCGTGCTCAGGGTGACCAAGTCGGCGGGTGGCCATTGGATTATACGTAGTGTTATTTCGCCGACGTCAAAAACGGCGGGGCCGTTTTTGGAACTGTAACGGCTACCTGTCATCCTGAGCGGAGCCGCGAATGCGGCGAAGTCGAAGTTTTGCGTAGGTGAGCGTAGCGAACGAAGCAAAACCAAGCCCTGCTTGCAGGGCGAAGGGATATGAGACGAGTCTGATGTACCTTTTTTGAAGGTGAAGAACTGTTTATTAGTAACAAGCAGAACGCAGAACGGCCGTATCGAAAAGCTTCCCATACCCTCAAAAAATGCAGGCATTTTTTGCCTTCCGTTCGGGTTTACACCACTCACGGAAGTTCGACGCGCGCGGAGATATACCGTATTGCATAGCCGTAACTACTACGACCCGCGCGAGCCAGCCCAACGGGCTGGGTTGCTCAGAGGTGACCAAGTCGGCGGACGGCCTTATACCGTGCATCACCTCATACCGCCGACATCAAAAACGGCTATGGCCGTTTTTTGAACTGCGGCGGGAAGCGCGGGGCGCATGACTTTAGATTCATGCGTAGTTTTACTACGCCGACATCAAAAACAGCCTGCTGTTTTTATCGGGTTTGGGCCGATCCTCAAAAAGCTCCTTCCCTTTTGTGAATTTTCTTTTTTTCGTCTTGACAAGGGGGCAAAAATGGGATAGAATAAGCTGATGGGAAAACTACTTTATTTTATATATAGCAATACGATATTTGCAGACTGCGAGGTCTTTTATGTATCAGGATTATACCCTTACCAACCCGCCCCGGGTGCTGGAGCGCAAGGATCTTCCCTTTGCGGGGGAGACGGTGATCGCCATCGGCAACTTTGACGGGGTGCATATCGGGCACCATACCCTTCTGAAGCGGCTTGCGGAGGAGGGAAAAAACAGAAACGCCACCCCCTTGGTGTTCACCTTTACGGAAAATCCCAAGGTGCTGTACTTCGGGGCGAAATATCTCTGCGGAGATACGGAGCGTCTGGAGGCTCTGTCCGATCTGGGGGTGGAGGCCATCTACCGCGGGGACTATTCCTACCTTCACGATTTCTCCTGTGAGGAGTTCGTACGGGACTTTTTGGTGGAAAAGCTGCATTGCGTCTGTGCCGTGGTGGGAAGTGATTTTCGTTTCGGCAAGGGACGCATGGGCGACCCGAACACCATGAAGGAGCTGATGGAAGCATACGGCGGAAGCTGTGTGATCCTGCCTGCCGTGGAGCGGGAGGGGAAGAAGGTCTCTTCCACCTATATCCGCCGTCTGCTGGGGGAGGGAAACCTTCCTATGGTGGAGGAGCTGTTGGGCAGATCCTATTCCGTGATCCTGCCTGTCAGAGAAGGCCGCCGTCTGGGGAGAACCATCGGCTGTCCCACCATCAACCAGATTCCGGGGGAGGATCGGATGCTTCCCCGTTTCGGCGCGTACCTTTCCAAGGTTGAGTTTATGAAGGATGGGGAACGGCTGTGCTACCACGGGGTGACCAACGTAGGCATCAAGCCCACGGTCTCCTCGGAATCCAAGCCCGTGTTCGAGACCCATCTGCTGGATTTTGACGGGGATCTTTACGGCGTGACGGTGAAGGTCACCCTCCTGCGCTTCTTGCGGAAGGAGCGTTGCTTCAACACCGTGGCGGATCTGAAGACCCAGATCGGCTGTGACGTTGCCGCCGTACGAAAGGAATTACAGAAATGAGAAAGAAACTGCTTTGCGCTTTCATGGCGTTGGCATGCCTGCTCCCTGCTTTGAGCTTTTGGGTTGTTGCAGAGCCTGCCGCCGCAGACGACTTCGCGGCCAACAATTCCGCCGTGGCGTACTGCATCGACACGGAGCAGGTCCTGTATGAAAACAAGGCAGAGGATATCCACGCTCCCGGCGTCACCGCCAAGCTGATGGCGCTGATGGTGGCCTACGATCTGGCGGAAAACACCGGGCGTAAGCTTTCCGACAAGGTGCAGGTGCAGAGCGATTGGGTGCGGGACACCTATATCCCCGGGGACAGAAGCAGTCCCTATCTGGGGCTTGCCCAAGGAGACGAATGCACCCTGGAATACCTGTTTGCCTGTACCCTGGTCTCCAACGCCAACGATGCCTGCGCCGCTTTGGTGGGGTATTGCGTGGACGAATTGATGATGACCACCCGCGAGGACTTTTTGGAACGGATGAACCAAAAGGCGCGGGATCTGGGGATGATGGACACCTTCTACGAGGATCCCATCGGCTTCGGCGGAAAGGGGAAGACCACCGCGTCCGACGTGGTGAAGCTGGCGAAAGCCTTCTATTTGTATAACGATCTGGTTCAGCTGGCGGACAGGGACGCTTACCGCGGTGCGGGAAGCACCATCCGCAACAAGAACTATCTGGAATGCGACTACCTGATGAAGGGGTATCTGATGGAGGAGGCCATGGGTCTCATCGCAGGGCATACCACCAATCAGGGGGGCTACCACCTGATCACCTTCTCCGAAAAGGACGGCATTGCCTACGCCTTCGTGGTGATGGGGGGCAGCCGTGAGCGTCAGGAGGAGGACGGCAGCCGCTGGTTTGATCCCGGCAACGCCTACGACGATATGCACGGCATGGTTCCCTACGTGTTGGAGTCCTTCACCTACCAATGCCTCTGCGTGGGGCAGGGAGAGCCTGCGGTAACCTTCCTGGCCGATCTGCGTCTGGGCGGCGGTGCGGAAGCGGGGATCCTCCGCTTGGTTCCCGCCGAGACGGTAGAGCTGATGGTGGCCAACCCGAGCGGCGCTCCCATCGAGATCGTTCTGGAATACGACGAGAAGATCTACGATGAGGAAAAGGGCGGCAAGACCTACAAAACCGTGGACGCCCCCGTACAGCAAGGGGACGTGCTGGGGAAGGCTTCCTTCCTGCTGGAGGGAAAGGTGCTGGCCACCGTGGATATGCTGGCGGAAAAAACCGTGGAGGTAAACACCCTGCTGTCTGCCAAGAACCACCTCTTTTCCTTCTTATTCGAAGGCGCTATGGGCAACATCCTGAAATGGGTGTTGATCATCATCGTGGCTTGGGTAGCCCTGGCGATTTTGCTGTGGCTGATCCGCATGATCATCCGTTTCGTCATGTGGCGGAAGAAGAAAAACGCGGAAGAGCTTCCTGTGGAAAAGAAAAATGTGAACAAAATGTGAATTTTTCACAAAAACGAAAAACGCTCTTGCAAAGCGGGAATTGTTGTGGTAATATATCCCGTAGTCTGCGAATTTCGTAAATCGTAAAATAGAAAGGTATTTAATCGTATGAGTATTTTGCAATATATCGTTGGTGGTTTGATCCTGGCGCTGGCAGTTGTGCTGGTGGTGCTGGTAAGTAAGCAGCAGGGCAAGAGAAAGGGTCTGGAGAACGTTATTTCCGGCCAGTCCTCCTCCAACTCCTATCTGAACAGAACCGAGGCTGCCAAGAAGGGTAAGAAGTTTGAGAAGTGGACCGTGGTCTGCGCCGTTGCTTTCGGCGTGCTGGTGATCGCGCTGTACTCCATCACCGCGATCTCCAAGAACGTTGAGGCGAACAACAAGAACAACTCTTCCGCCGCTACTTCTTCCACCGCAACCTCCTCCACCGTTTCCAACATCTCCGTGGATACCTCCTCCGCTGCTTCCGAAGCATCCGAGGACGTTTCCGTAGAGGAGTCCGACGAGGAATCCAAGTAATTTTTCAAACATAAAAAGAGACCTTCGGGTCTCTTTTTTCTGTCGCTACGCTCTCACCCGAAAAATGCATTTTTCGGGTGTTGCGCCCTGCTTCCGCGGGACACGGGGCCCCGACGGGGTTTGCAACACGGTTGCAAATTTTTCTCCTGCGCTAACCGCTTGGAGAAAAACCTCTGTCGGAGTCTTTTTGCCCGGAATGAATCCGGGCAAGCGACGCATTCATCGTATCCCCTTGCGGGGGGGTGGGGCGCCCACTGCCTCCCGAAAAGTACCGGCGGGTTGCCGTGGATGTCAACCCCTACGAATACGCCAAAAGTATGAGTTAAAACGATCCTGCGGATTCACGCAACGGAAAGGGGGGACCGGATTGATCGCCTTTCTTGTTGCGGGCGAAAAGCTGTGTTTGCGTCTGAACTTATTTCGGGTTCGTAGGGGTCGACGTCCTCCGGCGACCCGCTTGCGTTGATCTGCAAAACGGTTTTCGTGCTCCATGGCACGGGAGATATGCTCCCACACTTTCCGGCAACGGCGCAATCCCCCATCCTAAATACGTTTTAAGGGGCTTTCTTTTCCGAAAGAAAGTCCCTTAAATGCGTTCTGATTGGTTTTTCACACTTCCACCGTTTCGTCGGGCTTTGCAACGTCCAGGGATGCCTTGCCCTCCAGACGGCGGGCGGATTCCTCGAAGGCCATCTCGGGGGTGTTGTTCTCCTGGGAAAGGTGGGCAAGCACGATGCGTTCCGTGCCGTAGTTCACCAGATGAGGCAGCAGCGCGGCGCAGTCGAAATTGGAAAGGTGGCCGTAAGGACCAAGGATCCGTTTCTTTAACGGATAGGGGTACGGCCCTGCCTTCAACCGCTCGATATCGTGGTTGGATTCGATCACCACACGCTTACAGCCGGACATGGCCCGCAAAATCTCTGCGGAAAGATGGCCGATGTCGGTGAAATAAGCCATCAGCTCGCCCTCCAGCTCAATGCGGAATCCAACGGAGGCACAGGCGTCGTGGGGAGTGCGTACGGTGTAGATACGGGTGTTCTCCAGACAGGTGAGATTGCCGTGATCGTTGGGCTTCAGCCGGGGGAAGGCAGAGGGGGCGCAGGACAGGATACCTTCAAAGCACCCCGCGGGGGCGTAAATATCCATGCCGTAGCGGCGGGACAAGGTCTCCAGCCCCTTGATATGGTCGGAATGCTCGTGGGTGATAAAGATGGCCTTGATCTCCTCCGGGGCAATGCCCGCCTGCCGTACGGCGGTCTCGATGCGCTTGGCGGAAACCCCTGCGTCAATGAGAAACACGTCGCTTTTGTTCTTCACGAGACAGCAGTTCCCCTTGGAGGAGGAAAATAACTGGTAGACTTCCGCGGACATGGGGTCAGGATTCCTTCACGCTGTCTTGTGCCACCACGGAAGCGCCGTAGGGACGGATGCGCAGCAGCATACAGGCGTTCTTGCCAAATACGTTGTTGATGGCCTCGCGGTAGGCCTCCACGTTGGCGGTGGGGACGTAGGCCTGGATGGTGCCGGCAAAGCCGCCGCCGTGAACACGGCAAATTGCCCCGAACCGTTCGGACAACGCCAGCGCCAGGGAAATGCCCTGCTCGGATACGTTGCGGGTGGTGAACACGTTCTGCAGAAATTCAAAGGAGGAGCGGCCGGATTCCGTTACCAGACGGAAGAAGGTATCCGCATCTCCGTTCTTCAAAGCGGAACGCTGTGCCTCTACCCGCTTGTTTTCACCGAAATAATGCAAAGCGCGGAGAATGGCTCTGTCTCCCACGTTGGCACGCATATAGCTGATGCGGGAGACGAATTCGGTTTCGTCGCACTCTCTCAGCACCTTTTTGCCCATCAAAGCGGCGCAGGCGTGCATTTCCTTGGGTACGGCGGCGTAATCGTCGGTGAGGTCCACGTGGTTGCCGCCGGTGTTCACGATGCAGAAGGTGTAGCCCGATTTTTCCGGGTCAAGGGAAAGCTTTTCCGTCTTGGGAGAAGCGGGATTTTCGAAATCGATGTACAAAAAGCCGCCGCAAGCACAGGCCGCCTGGTCCATAAGACCGCAGGGCTTTCCGAAGTATACGTTCTCCGCGTACTGGCCCGCCATGGCAAGCTCCATGGGAGGTACCTTTCCTTCATTATAAAGCTGGGACATGATCCGTGCGCACATCACCTCAAAGGCGGCGGAGGAGGAAAGACCGCTTCCCGTCAGCACGTCGCTGGAGGTGCAGGCGTCAAACCCGCCGTAGGAATAGCCCTTTCTTGAAAAAGCGTCGCAGATGCCGGTGACCAATGCGGAGGAAGAGCCCTTCCGTACCTTCTTGGGGTCGGGAGAGGTGCAGTCCACCGTGTCCTCGGGGTAGCCCTCGCTTTTGATCCGTACCGTCATGCCTTCCGTCTTGGCGGCCACGGCGATGATGTCGATATCCACGGAGGCGGCCAGCACACAGCCGTTGTTGTGGTCGGTGTGGTTGCCGGAGATCTCCGTTCTGCCGGGAACGGAGAACAAAAGACCCTCTCTGTCGCCGTAACGCTCCAGAAAATCGGCAAGCAGCTTCCCGTAGCGGGCGCGGGGACGGACGGTGTCGTGGTACAAGGATGCAAAGGTTTTATCAAAGCCGCCGTTTTCCACAGCGGTAAGGATGGCGGAAATCTTCATACAGACCCTCCAAGGTGTTTTATTTCGGGGGTATTATATCATAAGAGGAAGAAAATTGCAAGAGAAAAATCCCCGGATTTTATGCAACCCTGCGGGCAAGTCGGCGGACGGCTTCCGGCTTATGCGTAGTTTTGCTATGCCGACGTCAAAAACGACAAGTCGTTTTTGGAACTGCGGTGCAGCATCGACGGGAGCGCTTCCAACGTCAGCGTGTCATCCTGAGCACGCGCGGGTCGTAGTAGAAGTGGCTACGCATTGTAGTCATCTCCGCGCACGTCGAAGTTTTGCGGAAGGAACGGAGTGGATGGAGCAAAACCGCCGCAGGCGGGATCTCATAAGAGTCTGATGTATCTTTCCAAAGGCAAAGAACTGTTTCATCACAAAGGATGTAAGTTTGCCTGTGTAGGGGTAGATCAGACTTTGAGGAGACCCCTTGCGGTTTTGCTTTTTAGAAATTGCTGTAAAAGGAACTGCATATCCAAAGACAATGGGCAATTTCAAAAAGCAAAACTTCGACTTCGCAGGCTTTTCTCATTGCAACCTAAGGCACAACATTATTCCACGCCTGCTTCGCTCAGGATGACCAAGTCGGCGGACGGCTTCCGGCTTATGCGTAGTTTTATTACGCCGACGTCAAAAACGGCATTGCCGTTTTCGGAACCTTTAGATCAAAGCGCGAGGCCGTTTCCTTCCCGAAACAACTTAACATTTGCGACCTTTGGTCGCAACTTCATTGACGCGATAGCGTCACTTCATTGCACCTCCGGTGCACTTCATTTTGGCTTTGCCAAACTTCATTGTCCCGCAGGGACACTTCATTTGCCGCAGGCAACTTCATTGGCGAAGCCACTTCATTCATTTACAAGGCTCAGCCACAGGGTGTCCTCGTCCTGTCTTGCCACGTCCACGTAGCCGAAGCGGACGGCCTCCAGCACCGCAAGGAAGATGGCCACCACCTCGCCCCGGGAATGGACGTCGGAAAACAGGGAATCGAAGGTGATCTTTTCGAATCTGCGCAGGGTGTCCGTGAGAAGGTCCATTTTTTCTTCCACGGTGTAGAACCGCTCCTCCCGCAGGGTCTTGAACAGCTTGACCTCCTGCTTCTGGGCGCGTTCCGTCTCCAAACGCAAGGTGATGCGCTCAAAGGCCTCCTGCAACAGGGAAACGGCGTGCTCTCTGTGGTAGGTGGGGTCGGTCTGCTCCTCTGCGGGCTTGGTGAAGCGGTCGAAGTAGATCTCCGACTGCTTTTTTAAGTATTCCGCGGTCTGCTTGGCCCGTTGATGCTCCAAAAGGGCGTCCACAAGCACCTTACGGGGGTCTTCGCTGTCCTCGGGACGGGGCAGGAGCATCTTGCTCTTGATGAGCATCAGCTCCGCCGCCATGACGATGAACTCCCCGGCAACCTCCATATCCAGCTTCTGCATAGAATCCAGATATTCGTTGTATTGCTGGCAGATCTCGGCAATGGGAATGTCGAAAATATCGATCTTATGCTTGGAGATCAACGCCAGAAGCAGGTCCAGAGGACCTTCGTACTGTTCAATTTTCAGATTGACTTCCGCCATGGGCGTTTTTCTCCTTGCAACGATCGAATAACAGTCGATGGTAAAAGCACGTAATATGGATAAAATTTTGTTTTTTCGGAGGCTTTGCCTTCGAAAAAACACCTTTTAGACGAGCAGTTCAAATGAAACTAAATAGAAGCTCTCCCAGATTGATAAAGGCCGTGCAGAGGGTCTCCCGCAGCCATTCAAAGGGGAACCAGATGATCTGATCCAGGTAGTAGAACAGGGCGATCCTGTCTGCCAGAACGGAGATCAGCATGATCCCGCCGAAGATATAGCGGGTGTAATAGCGGATCTGCAAATACTTTGCGGCGGTGTTGTTGGGCAGGAAGGCCACCAGGATATTGGAGCCGTCCAGCGGGGGAATGGGGATCAGATTGAACAGTGCCAGACCCACGTTCAACAGCATCAGCATATACAGGGTGTAGGAAAGCACCGCCAGGGGGGAGACGCCGTCTTCGAAGAGCAATTCAACGAATATCTCATCAAAAGGATGTCCGAACCGATCCAGCGCACCTACGGCAATGCCGCACACCAAGGCAAGGCAGAGGTTGATCCCCGGCCCTGCAAGGGAGGTGAGCGCCATATCCCGCTTGGGATTGCCCATGAGGCGGGGGTTTACGGGCACGGGCTTTGCCCAGCCGAAGCCCACCAACAGCATCATGAGAAAGCCCACAGGGTCAATGTGCGCCAAGGGATTCAAGGTCAGTCTGCCCTGATAGCTTGCCGTGGGGTCGCCCAGCTTGTTGGCCGCAAAGCCGTGGGCAAATTCATGGGCGGTCAGCGCCAATACCACGCAGATCAGCTGCAGGATCATCAATCCCAGCTTGATGTTCATGGGCAGGTCGGAATACAGCAGATAGAAGATCATGGAAACGTCCTTTCGGGGGGCGGGGAAAAGGAGAAGAAAGCCTTACTTCAGCTTGATCATGCTCTTTTCCCAGATTGCGGGTGCTTCGTAACCCATCATGGTCACCACGGTGGCGGCTACGTTGGCAAGACCGTACTTGCCTTCGATGCACTCGTATTTATCGGAATAGAAATTGTCGTAAATATAGCAGGGAACGGGGTTGAGGGTGTGGGAGGTCTTTGCCTTGGGAACGCCGTTTGCACCCAGCTTTGCGCCGCCGGTCTTCTTGTCGATCTCGTACATCTCGTCGGCGTTGCCGTGGTCAGCGGTGATGATGGCCACGCCCTTCACCTCGTCAACAGCCTTCAGAATACGGGCCAGACAGAGGTCAAGAGCCTCCATGGAGATCTTGGTAGCGGCGAAGGAGCCGGTATGACCCACCATGTCGCCGTTGGGGAAGTTCACACGGATGGCGTCAAACTCGCCGCTCTTCAGCTTTTCAATCAGTACGTCGGTGATCTCGGCGCACTTCATCCAGGGACGCTGCTCGAAGGGAACCACGTCGGAGGGGATCTCAATATACTCCTCCAGCTCCTCGGAGAACTTGCCGGAGCGGTTGCCGTTCCAGAAATAGGTCACGTGGCCGTACTTCTGGGTCTCGGAAATGGCCAGCTGCTTGATGCCCTTGTTTACCAGGAACTCGCCCATGGTGCCGGAGATCTCGGGGGGAGAAACCAGATAGCGGGAGGGGATGTGAGCGTCGCCGTCGTATTCCAGCATACCTGCGTACAGAACTGCGGGAACCCGGACGCGGTCAAACTTATCGAAGTCCGCACCTGCCTCAAAGGCTTTGGAGATCTCGATGGAACGGTCCCCGCGGAAGTTGAAGAAGATCACGGAGTCGCCGTCGTTCACGGTGCCCACGGGCTTGCCGTCTGCGGCGATGACGAAGGGAGGCAGATCCTGGTCGATGGCACCGGTCTCGGCACGCAGGGTGTCGATGGCTTCCTTTGCGGAAGCAAACTGTCTGCCCTCACCCAACACGTGGGTGTGCCAGCCCTTTTCCACCATTGCCCAGTTGGCCTCGTATCGGTCCATGGTGATCTGCATTCTGCCGCCGCCGGAGGCGATGGCAACGTCGAAGGAATCGTCGCGGAGATCGGCCAAATATTCCTCGAAGGGGAGAACGTAATCCAGAGCGGAGGTCTCGCCCACGTCTCTGCCGTCCAGCAGGATGTGGATACGGACGGTGGCAACGCCCTCGGCCTTTGCCTGCGCAACCATTGCCTTCAGGTGGTCGATGTGGGAGTGAACGTTACCGTCGGAGAACAGACCCAGGAAGTGGAGGGTGGAGCCGTTTGCCTTCACGCCGCCCACCAGAGCCTGCCAGGAATCGGAGGTATAGATCTTGCCGCTTTCGATGGCGTTGGAAACCAGCTTGGCACCCTGTGCAAATACCTGGCCTGCGCCCAAAGCGTTGTGGCCAACCTCGGAGTTGCCCATGTCGTCGTCGGAGGGGAGACCTACTGCGGTACCGTGTGCCTGCAGCAGGAAACGGGGATATTTTTCATTCAGCATGTCCAGAGTGGGGGTGTCTGCGGCGTAAACCGCGTTGCCTGCGGTACGCTGGGTGTAGCCCACACCGTCCATGACGATGGTCAAAACGGGGCGTTTTTCTGCGCCGAAAATAGAGTTGCTCATATACGTCTTCCTTTTAATAAAGTGATTTTCGCCCATGAGGGCATTTTTATACAGAGTCAGTATACCACATTTCTTTTGGTATTGCAATGTTTTTTGGAAAAATTTTTATTGCGGTTCAAGTCGGCGCATTGCTTTTGTTTTATGCGTGGTTTTGTTACGCCGACGTCAAAAACGGCAAAGCCGTTTTTGGGTTTGTAGTCAGGTCGGCGTTAAGAACCTTTCTTTCGGGAAGAAAGGTTCTTAACAATCTCCAAAGAACCCTAAGCGCCGAAAACTGTCGTTTTCGGGGGATGAGGGAGAAAAGATTTGTAAATAAACAGGGCTCGGTTGGGTTTTTGGAACCGAGGGGGGAAGTGTGGGACGGGAGTGCTTCCAACGTCAGCGTGTCATCCTGAGGGAGCCTGAAGGGCGAGTCGAAGTTTTGCGTAGGTGAGCGTAGCGAACGGAGCAAAACCGAGACCTGCGATAGCAGGTTGAGGGATATGAGACGAGTCTGATGAACCTTTCCGAGGGTAAAGAACTGTTTATTGGTAACAGGCAGAACGGAGAACGGCTATATCGAAAGACATTCCCATACCCTCAAAAAATGCAGGCATTTTTTGCCTGACAATTGAGCTAACGCCACAATTGTCAGTTCGACTCGTCGGGGGTTAAGTCGGATCGTAGCCATGTCGTTCTGTGAGCCAAGGAGTTGTCTTACCAGTTTGCCTTCCTAAGACCCCTTGGCCTCCGACTTACTGCAGTTCCAAAAACGGCTTTGCCGTTTTTGATGTCGGCGAAACGATACCACGCATAAACCAAAAGCCGTCCGCCGACTTGGTCACAAGTCGGAGGCCAAGCGGGCTTAGGGAGGCAAACTGGTAAGGCAAATCCATAGGTCACAGAAGGGCAA
>JAZNPH010000033.1:0-20991 GCA_045589515.1 Eubacteriales bacterium
TCCTTGGCTCACAGAACGACATGGCTACGATCCGACTTAGGAGATGATCTCCCTCCCCAACCACCCCCAGAAGCCCGAGCTGGGTACTCGTGAGGTGCCCATGACCCGCGAGGTCTACATCGACGCCGACGACTTCGCCGAGGTGCCTCCCCCCAAGTTCTTCCGCCTCAAGCCCGACGGGGAAGTGCGCCTCATGAGCTCTTACATCGTGAAGTATAAGTCCTGCAAGACCGACGATTGCGGCAAGGTCACCGAGATCACCGTCACCGCCGATTTGGAAAGCGGATGCGGCAATCCCGTGGACGGCCGTAAGATCAAGGGCACCATCCATTGGGTATCCGCCACCGAGTCCGTGGAGACCGACGTGTATCTCTACAACCGCCTGTTCACCATCGAGAACACCGGCGCCATCCCCGAGGATAAGACCTACGACGATTATATCAACCCCGAATCCGAGGTGAAGCTCACCGGATGCCGTGTAGAAAAAGCCCTTGCGGAAGCACAGCCCGGGGAGAAGTTCCAGTTCGTCCGTACTGGCTATTTTGCCAAGGACACCAAGCGGAACGCATTCTTGCGTATCGTGGAACTGAAGGATAGCAAGAAGTTCTGAAATCCCACCCATACGAGGTACTACCTATGCAGTACGATTGGATCATAGTCGGCGCGGGGATCACCGGCGCCGTGGCGGCACGTACTCTGGCGGAAGCGGGGAAGAACGTGCTGATCCTGGAAAAACGGGATCATATCGCAGGCAATGCTTACGACGAGCTTGACGACGCAGGGGTTCTGATCCACCGCTACGGCCCCCATATCTTCCATACCAACGATGAAGAGGTGTGGCAGTTTCTCTCACGCTTCACGGAGTGGCGCAGTTATCGCCACAAGGTGTTGGCGGAGATCGACGGGGAATATATGCCCGTGCCCTTCAACCTGAACTCTTTGGTCATCGCCTTCGGCTACCGTAAGGCGGAGCAGATGAAGAAGCTTCTGTTTGAAAAATACGGAGAGGGCAACAACGTCTCTATCTTGGAGCTTCGCTCTGCAGAAGAGCCCCTTTTGAGAGAGCTGGCGGAGTTCGTGTATGAAAACGTGTTCAAATACTATACCGTAAAGCAGTGGGGCGTGAAGCCGGAGGACATCGATCCTGCCGTCACCGCCCGCGTCCCCGTTCGCCTTTCCAGGGAAAACGGATACTTCACCGACAAATACCAGGGTATGCCCCAAAATGGCTATACCGCTATGTTTGCCGCCATGCTGGACCATCCCGCCATCACCGTGAGGCTCAACGCCCACGCAGGCGCACTCCTTGCTTTCTCGGAGGAAAAGATCCTCTTTGAGGGCGCACCCTTCGGCGGTAAGGTGCTGTATACCGGTCCTCTGGACGAGCTGTTCGGCTACATCTTCGGCAGATTGCCCTACCGCTCTCTGGACTTTAAGTTTGAGACGCTGAAGAAGGAATACGCCCAGCTTTGCGGTACGGTGAACTACACCGTCAGCGAAGACTATACCCGTATCACCGAGTTCAAGCATCTCACAGGACAGAAATGCCCCGTGACCACCATTATGAAGGAGTATTCCAAGCCCTGCGGGGAAGCGGATATACCCTACTACCCCGTGGCCAACGAGGAATCCCTTGCCCTGTATGCCCGCTATGCTGCCGAGGCAGAGAAATATCCCGCTTTGGTTTTGGGCGGCAGACTCGGGGAGTTCCGCTATTACAACATGGATGCCGCCGCAGCCAGCGCGTTGCATCTCTGCCGCAGCCATTTATAAAGGAGCAACGATCATGACGAATGAAGAGAAGTTAATAACCTTCGTCGTCCCTTGTTATAACTCACAGGCCTATATGCGTAAGTGTGTCGACAGCCTGCTTCCCGCGGGGAAGCATTGTCAGATCATCATTGTTGACGACGGCTCCACCGACGAGACAGGTGCCATCGCCGATGCCTATGCCGAAGCTCACCCCGAATGTATCGAGGTGGTGCATCAGCCCAACGGCGGCCACGGAGAGGGGATCAACAGCGGCCTTGCCCGCGCAAAGGGTCTCTACTTCAAGGTGATAGATTCCGACGACTGGGCAGATCTCAATGCCCTGAACCGGGTGGTAAATACCCTCCTGTATCTGGAAAGGGACGGCGGCGTGGATCTGATGATCTGCAACTACGTTTACGAACAGCTGGAGACGGGCTACCAAAAGGTTATTCGCTTTGCCAACGCCTTGCCCAAAGACCGGGTCATTACCTGGGCGGACACCAAGGGCTTCCACATCACCCAGCAGCTTTCCTTGCATTCCTGCATCTACCGCACGGAGATCATCCGCAAGAGCGGGCTGCACCTTCCCCGCAAGGTGTTCTACGAGGATAACCTCTTCGTTTACACCCCCTTGCCTTACGTGAAAACGCTGTATTACTTAGACGCGGATTTCTACCGCTACTACGTAGGCAGAGAAGGGCAATCCATGGCCCAGGTAGGGAAGCGTTCGGGAGATCAACGCTTGGTCTCCACCCGCATCTTTGCCGCTCATGACATTGACGAGATCCGTAAGCGGGACAAAAAGCTTGCCAAATACCTTCACCATTCCATGAGCTTTATGCTCATCGTTGCCGTTTTGTTTACCCGTATCGGGCACGGCAAGGAGGGGGATAAGCTGGTGAAAGAGTTCTGGGACGGGCTCATCGAGATCAATCCCAAAAAAGCCAAGAAGATGCGAGTGTTCAGCCGCGCGGGCGTGCTGATCCTCTCCATGCCCGGCCCTATCGGCCGCGGGCTTTGCAGATTCTTCTTCTGGTTCTCCCACAAGATCGTGCCCTTTAACTGAGGTTTTTGCAGGGGACGCCGTCCCCCGCCGTCGAAGACGGCTACCCCCTTGCTCAAGGGACGGGTCCCTTGAGAATCCCGTATTGTGAGGATAAAAAATACGCCCTTTCGTTCTTCCGAACGAAAGGGCGTTGTTTTGTGTATGTCACCCTGAGCAAGCGCGGAGATGAACCGCTGCGGCTACACGGTAAACTCCGATTCCGCGCGCGGTCAAAATGGTATGGGAAGCTTTTCGATACGGCTATTGGGCAAGATTCCTTACAACCGATCAAAGAAGGAATACTCCGATTCGCCGGTAAGCTCCATGCAGCGGACGCCGGGGAACCCCTTCAGCAAATGCAAAAGCTTTTCGGCGGCTTCCGATTCCTTGGGCAAGTCCAGGAGATAACAGCAAAGCTGTCTGCGGGAGTGCTGGATCGGCGTAATACCGCTGACCACAGATAGGGAAAAGATTTTACGTTCCAAGGGCGTCCCCCATAGCTTGCGAAATCGATTCTTGATATACGCCTTTTGTCCTTTCCAGGGCAAGCCTCGGTAGGAGGTCTCCACCTTTGCGGGAAGCTCGCCCGAATAGACGTTCAATAGGATCCGGCCGGGAGAATAGCGGTAAGAGATGCCTTCGATGGAGGAAAAGCTTCTGTCAAAAATCAGCTCGCATTCCTTCCCCACACAGACGTAAAATCCCCGTGTGGTCAAAACCACCCATTTGTGATTGGCACTCCCGGAAAGAACCTCCAACAGGACCGACAACAGCATTCCGCCTGCCCATACGCTTAAAAAGAATACCTCGATCTTGGTAAAAGGACGGCGGATCAGCAAAACGAAAACAAGACCCACGAAGAGGACCGCGGCAAGCAGGATGAAAATCTTCCACGGAAGGTGGGTACGCAGCTTCTCCACCGCCACAAACTCTTCCCAATCCAAGAAATGCTTCTGCAAATGTTCTTTATGTTTTTCCCAATAGGCAAGATCGTTTTTCATTGCTTTCCTCCTCTCTTTTTCAAACCCAGTATACCATACAATTGCCACCTTGTCAAGGCCATTTGCACTCATTTGGCGGTCGGCTGACTGTTATTTTTGCTTTTTCCTCCGAAAACGACAGTTTTCGGCATTGCTTTTCGGGGTTCAAGGGACGCTTTTTCAAAAAGCGTCCCTTGCCGCTCCCCTTGACGTCCCCCCAAAAAAACAAGGAGTGCTTTTGGCACTCCTTGCGTATTTTGTGATTCAATTAGCCTTCGAAAGCATCCAGAGCGTCTCTTCTGGAGAGGTTCAGTCTGCCCTTCTCGTCGATCTCGGTCACCATGACCTTGATCTGATCGCCAACGGAAACGACGTCCTCAACCTTAGCAACGCGCTTCTTATCCAGCTGAGAAATGTGCACCAGACCCTCCTTACCGGGAGCGATCTCAACGAATGCACCGAAGTTCATCAAACGGGTAACGGTGCCCAGGAAGATGGTGCCGGGCTCGGGATCTCTTGCGATGGCGTCAATGATGGCAAGAGCGCGGTAACCGTCGTCCTTGTTCACAGCGGCGATGAAGATGGAGCCATCGTCCTCGATGTCGATCTTACAGTTGGTATCGGCACAGATCTTCTGAATGACCTTACCGCCGGAACCGATGACCTCGCGGATCTTATCGGGATCGATCTTGGTGGTGATCATCTTGGGCGCGTACTTGGAAACGTCCTCACGAGGAGCGGGCAGCGCCTTCAGAATATACTCGTCGATGATATAGAAGCGACCCTTCTTGGTGGTCTCAAATGCGCTCTTGATGATCTCGGGAGTCAGACCGTCGATCTTCAGGTCCATCTGAATGGAGGTGATACCCTTCTTGGTACCTGCAACCTTGAAGTCCATGTCGCCGAAGAAGTCTTCCAGACCCTGAATGTCCACCATGGTCATCCAGCGCTCACCCTCGGTGATCAAACCGCAGGAGATACCTGCAACGGGAGCCTTGATCGGAACACCCGCATCCATCAGCGCCAAAGTGGAGCCGCATACGGAAGCCTGGGAGGTGGAACCGTTGGAGGAGATAACCTCGGATACGGTACGGATAGCGTAGGGGAACTCTTCCACGGAGGGAAGCACGGGGATCAGAGAACGCTCTGCCAACGCACCGTGACCGATTTCACGTCTGCCTGCACCGCGGGAGGACTTTGCCTCACCCACGGAGAAGCCGGGCATGTTGTAGTGGTGCATATAGCGCTTGGTCTCTTCGGTGTCGATACCGTCCAGCAGCTGAACCTCGCTCATGGGAGCCAGGGTGCAGGTGGTCAGAACCTGGGTCTGACCGCGGGTGAACATACCGGAGCCGTGTACACGGGGCAGGAGAGAAACCTCTGCGTCCAAGGGACGGATCTGGTCCATACGTCTGCCGTCCACACGCTTCTGCTCGGTGAGTAGCCAGTTACGAACGATCTTCTTCTGAAGCTTGTACAGACACTCGTTGATCATGGGCTTGCTTTCGGGATATTCTTCCTCAAGCGCCTCGTAAACCTTCTGGTAAATGGGCTGGAGTCTTGCGTCGCGAACCTTCTTGTCGTCGGTGTTCAAAGCCTCCATCACTTCTTCTGCCACCATAGCCTCGATCTTGTCGAACATATCGTGGTCTACTTCGCAGGAAGCGTATTCAAACTTGGGCTTGCCGATCTCTGCGCGGATGGATTCGATGAATGCCACCAGACCCTTGATCTCCTCGTGAGCCTGCATGATGGCATCGAACATCACCTGGTCGTCAACCTCGTTGGCGCCTGCCTCGATCATAACCACCTTCTTTGCGGAGCCTGCAACGGTCAGCTGCAGATCGCTGTTGGCACGCTGTGCCTCGGTGGGGTTGATGATCACTTCGCCGTCAACCAGACCTACGAACACACCTGCGATAGGACCGTTCCACGGAATATCGGAGATGGTGAGCGCCAGGGATGCGCCGAACATAGCGGCGATCTCGGGGGAGCAGTCCTGATCCACGGACATAACGGTCAAGGACAGAACGATGTCGTTGCGGAGATCCTTGGGGAACAGGGGACGGATAGGACGGTCGATCACGCGGGAGGAAAGGATGGCGTGCTCGGTGGGTCTGCCCTCACGGCGGTTCCAGCTGCCGGGAATGCGGCCTACGGAGTACAGCTTTTCCTCATAGTCTACTGCCAGGGGCAGGAAGTCAATGCCGTCTCTGGGAGTTGCGGAAGCGGTTGCGGTACAGAGAACCGCGGTCTCGCCGTAACGGACCAGGCAGGAGCCGTTGGCAAGCTGAGCCATCTTACCGGTCTCGATGACCAGAGGTCTGCCGGCAAGGGTATACTCGAATTTCTTGAACTGTTCAAACATCTTTTGCGTTTCCTTTCTGAATTTGTTTTTAGGTGCCGCAAGCGAAGTTTAACACTTAGATACTCTTCCGAAGCGGCCTTCGGGAAAATATCTAAATGATAAACCGGCTCACGGGCATAGACGGTGTAACGCAGGCAACACGTTTTGAGCCGCATTGCCTGCATCACGTTGCTTGGGGATTACTTTCTCAGACCAAGGCTCTCAATGATCGCACGGTAACGATTGATGTCCTTCTTCTGCAGATAGCTGAGGAATTTCTTTCTCTTGCTGACCATCATGTGCAGACCTCTTCTGGAATGGTTATCCTTGGGGTTTGCCTTCAGATGCTCGGTGAGCTGCTTGATTCTGGTGGTCAGAATCGCGATCTGCACCTCTGCGGAACCGGTGTCGCCTTCGTGTACAGCATAATCCTTAATGATCTGCTGCTTCTCATCCTTCAAAAGCATGTGTGTTCACCTCCGTAAAAATAGTGTAGATAAGCCGAGCGGGAGGTCCGGTGAACGGATGGGGCAGGGTATACCTTTCCCAAAATGCCTCGGACCCAGCCTATCTGGTTTTATGAGCGGACCTCAAAATCCGTTCAGCGTAGTATACCACATCCTTCCCGTTTTGTAAAGGGGATTTGAAAATTTTCTTCACGAAAACTTTCCCTCCGCGTTTTGACGTTTTTTGGGAGTTTTGACGGAAAAATTCTTCCTCTTTCTGCCAATAAATCCCGAAACCCCCTTGCCAAACGGAAATATTTGTGATATAATTCGTTCTGTATAGGTATGCCTATATAGAATTGATTGGGAGGTTTGCGACCCGACGTGAAAAGTGACAAAGTTTACGACCGCCTCACCCAGCTTGTGGGTCTTGCGGTGTTGGTAGGACTGACCCTGGCGTTGCTCTTTGCTTTCCGCGGGGAATTGCTTCCCTATCAGGAGGACGGCGACGTCTTCGGCACCGTATACCTTAGCCAACCGGAAGAGGCGTCTTCCGAAGAATAATCAACTAAAAACGAAAGGGAATCACCATGGCAAAAAAGAAAGAAACTGTAGCCATGCTGCTTGCCGGCGGACAAGGCAGCAGACTGTATCTTCTCACCGAGCGTATTGCAAAGCCCGCCGTGAACTTCGGCGGCAAATACCGCATCATTGATTTTCCTCTCTCCAACTGTGTCAACTCCGGCATCGATGCAGTGGGCGTACTGACCCAGTACCAGCCCCTGAAGCTGAACGAGTACATCGGCAACGGCCAACCCTGGGATCTGGACCGCACCTACGGCGGCGCCATGACCCTGCCTCCCTACCAGGCTATGAACCGCTCCGAGTGGTATAAGGGCACGGCCAACGCCATTTATCAGAACCTTCATTTCATCGATAAATTCGACCCGGATTACGTGGTGGTTCTTTCCGGTGACCATATCTACCGTATGGACTACTCCAAGATGGTGGATTTCCACAAAGCCAACAAGGCGGATTGTACCATCGCCGTCTTCGACGTTCCTCTGGAGGAGGCCAGCCGCTTCGGTATTATGAGCAGTGATGCCGAGGGCAGGATCACCGAGTTTGCGGAAAAACCCAAGGAACCCAAGAGCACCCAGGCTTCCATGGGCGTGTACGTGTTCTCCAAGGATAAGCTGTATTCCTACCTGATCGAGGACGAGGCCGATCCCAACTCTTCCAACGACTTCGGTAAGAATATCATTCCCGCCATGCTGGCAAACGATGAGCGTTTGTTTGCTTACCGTTTCGAGGGCTACTGGAAGGACGTTGGTACCATCCAAAGCCTTTGGGAGGCCAACATGGATCTGCTGGGCGAGAATCCCGCTCTGTCTCTCCAGTCCGCATGGCGCATCTATTCCCGTAACGACGCTCGTCCTCCCCAGTTCATCGGTGCAGGCGGTTCTGTGAAGAACTCCGTGGTTACCGAGGGCTGTGAGATCTACGGCACAGTCATTAACAGCGTCCTCTCTCCCGGCGTGGTGGTCGGCAGAAACGCCGTAGTTCGTGACAGCGTGATCTTCGACGACGTCACCATCGGCGAAGGTGCAGAGGTCAACTACACCGTGATGGACGGCAATACCGTGGTAGGTGAGAATGCTACCATCGGTAAGCCCATTGATGAATCCGCCGGCATCACCCTGGTGGGCGGATGGCTGAATATCCCCGCGGGGGCAAGCATTCCCGACAACGTCCGCTTCGGCAAGGACGAATTGGAAGCTATGAAGAAGGAGGAGACCGTATGAGCACCGTTGCCATTCTGTTTGCAGGCTTAAACGAACGCCGCGTTCCCGAGCTGACCGAGGATCGCACCATGGCATCCGTTCCCTTTGGATGCCGCTACCGTCTCATCGACTTTACCCTTTCCAACGTGGTCAACGCAGGCATCACCAAGGTGGGCGTGCTGACCCATTACAACTACCAATCCCTGATGGATCACCTGGGCACCGGTAAGGATTGGGATCTGGCTCGCAGAAACGGCGGCATCAAGATCCTGCCTCCCTTTATCACCGCCTTTGCAAATCGCGGGAACACCTTGTTCGCCTCCCGTCTGGAGGCGCTGATCAGCGCCCGCCAGTTCATCAGCGAATGCACCGAGGACGACGTTCTGCTGTGCGATTGCGATCTGATCTGTAACCTGGATCTGGCCGATATGCTCCGCGCTCACAAGGAAAGCGGCGCCATGGCCACCGTTGCGGTGAAGAAGAGTCCCGTGGACGACCTGTCCGACATCAGCATCGTCAATTCCGACGAAAGCGGCCGGATCATCAACGTCACCAACTATAACGACAACGGCGAGGGCGAAAAGGACATTCAGATCCATATCCTGGTGATGAACCGTCAGTTCCTTCTTTCCCAGCTTACCGAGGCTCTGGCCCACGGCTATACCAGCATCGCCAAGGACATCCTCACCAGAGGCGCCGTGACCAACAACTTCCGCATCTACCGCTACGACGGCTATTGCGAGACGGTGCGTAACCTTTCCGAGTATTACCACCGCAACATGGATCTGCTCACCGCCGAGACCCAGGATGCCCTGTTCCGTCAGAAGAACCGTCCCGTGCTCACCAAGGTGCAGAACTCCGCGCCCACCGTCTACGCCGCCAACTCCATGGTGAAAAACTCCATGATCGCCGACGGATGCGTCATCGAGGGCATCGTGGAAAACTCCATCATCTTCCGCGGCGTCCACGTGGGGAAGAACACCAGCGTGGAAAACTGCATCCTCATGCAGGATACTTACGTAGGCAACAACGTGTATATGAACTGTGTTGTCACCGATAAGGGCGTCACCATCCGCGACGGCAGAGTTCTGTCCGGCCATGAGAACCGTCCCTTCTATATTGAGAAATCCAGCGAAGTTTAACGAAAAGGATTTGAACCGTTTATGAAGATCTTATACGTAGCATCGGAGTCTACTCCCTTTGCCGCCTCCGGCGGACTTGCCGACGTCATCGGCTCCCTTCCCGCCGCTCTCAAAAAGCAGAATCCCGAGGACGATATCCGTGTGATCATGCCCCTCTACGGCACCATGGATGCTTCTTGGCGTGAAAAGCTCACCTTTTTAACCAGCCGTAACGTCACCTTGAACTGGAGAAACCAGTACTGCGGCGTTTACTCCGTGGTGTATCGCAACGTTACCTACTATTTCCTGGATAACGAGTATTACTTCAAGCGTGCCTCCCTGTACGGCGAATTTGACGACGGCGAGCGCTTCGCCTTCTTCTGCCGCGCCGTGGTGGATCTGTTGCCCGACCTGGATTTCTTCCCGGACGTGCTTCACGCCCACGACTGGCAGGCCGCCCTTGCGGTGATCTATCTGAAGCGTAAGTACGGCTACATGGAGGGCTATTCGGGTATCCGTACCGCTTTCACCATTCACAATATCCAGTATCAGGGCAAGTTCGGCCTGGATTCCCTGGCCGACGTGTTCGACCTGATGCCCTCCGACCACGAGATCGTGGAATACGGCGGCTGTATCAACCTGATGAAGGGCGCCATCATCTGCTCCGATAAGGTGACTACCGTCAGCCCCACTTACGCCAAGGAGATTTTGAACCCCAAGTTCTCCCACGGTCTGGATCCCATTCTGAAGATGTTCGAGGGCAAGCTTTCCGGCATCCTCAACGGCATCGATAAGGACTATTACAGCCCCTCCAAAAATACCGAGCTTCCCGCATCCTTCCACGTGAATAAGATGGCGGGCAAGGCGGTGTGCAAGGAAGAGCTGCAGAAGTCCGTGGGTCTCCCCGTAGACCCCGACAAGCCCGTGGTGGCCATGATCACCCGTCTGGTGGATTCCAAGGGCTTGGATCTGCTCACCCTTGCGGCAGACGACCTGCTGCAGGAGAACGTTCAGCTCATCCTGTTGGGCAAGGGCGATTTCTATTACGAGGATTATTTCTGGCATCTGGCAGAACGACATCCCGACAATTGTCGAGTCCTGCTCCGCTTTGACCAGACTCTGGCAAAGCAGATCTACGCAGGCGCCGATATCTTCCTGATGCCCTCCCGTACCGAGCCCTGCGGCTTGGCGCAGATGATCTGTTCCCGCTACGGCACCGTCCCCGTGATCCACGAGACCGGCGGATTGTACGACAGCATCAAGGACGCAGGCTGTGAGGGTGGCGGCAACGGCTTTACCTTCGCTTCCTACAGCGCTTGGGATATGCTGTGCGCTCTGCGGAACGCTCTTAACTGTTACGCCGACAAGGCGGCTTGGAAGAAGCTGGTGCGCCGCGTCATGCTCACCGACTTCTCTTGGGACAGCTCTGCCGTTCAGTACGCAGACCTGTACCGTTCCCTGTAATTTTCACTCAAAAAGACGGACGGGGGAGAGACCTTTCTCCCCCGTACCCCATTATTTTTGCTTAAAACAGAACGAGGTTATGAGAAAGGGGCCCTGCCCCGTACCGTCCCGGTACTCCCCGCCAAAGGTGCTTTTTTGAAAAAAGCCCCCTTTGGAAACCCCAAAAACTTTTCTCTTAATTTATTGAAGAAAAGTTTTCGCGGAGGGAGTGCGAGGGAGGCGCCTTTTTCAAAAGGCACCTCTCTCGTAAAATAAAGGATGCATGATCGTTTTGATTAAGAATATATCCTAAAATTAAGAAACATCTTGGAGAAACCATTACCATGGCACAACAGATCAAACAGGCTCACGTAGACGAGGCACTTCTCAACAAACTTTCCCGCTACTTCGGTATTGCGCCGGAGGAGGCGACTCCTCAGCAGATGTACCAGGCGGTCGTTTTGTCCGTCCGTGACCTGCTGGGCTCCCGGAACAAGGAGCTCATCCAAAAATCCAAAGAACAGGCTTCCAAGCAGGTATTCTACCTGTGCATGGAGTTCCTGATGGGTCGCACCCTGAAACTCAACCTTTGCAACCTGGGGATCGAGGAGATCTACCGCAAAGCGCTGAAGAAGCACGGCTTTTCCCTTAACGAGATCTACGAGCTGGAGCCGGACCCCGGTCTGGGCAACGGCGGCTTGGGCAGACTTGCCGCTTGCTTCCTTGACGCGCTGACCTCCCAGGACTATCCTGCAAAGGGCTTTTCTCTTTTGTACGAGTACGGTCTGTTCAAGCAGCGTATCGTAGACGGAGAACAGCTTGAGCTTCCCGACATCTGGCTTCCCGACGGCAACTGCTGGCTTGTCCCCAGACAGGACAAGAAGGTGACCGTTCGCTTCGGCGGCGTCGTTCGCGAGGAGTGGAGAGACGGCCATTGCCACGTCATCCACGAGAACTGCGACGAGATCGAGGCAGTTCCCTACGATATGTTCATCACCGGCGGCGGTACGGATACCGTCAACACCCTGCGCCTCTGGAAGGCAAAGGACAAGGACGGCTTCGACATGAAGGCCTTCTCTCAGGGTCAGTATATCAAGGCTCTGGAGGAAAGCACCATGGCGGATACTCTGTGCAAGGTGCTTTACCCCGCGGATAACCACCACGAGGGCAAATTGCTGCGCCTTTCCCAGCAGTATTTCCTGGTGTCTGCTTCTCTGCAGAACATTTTGGGCAACCATCTGGCCCAGTACAAGACCCTGGAGAACCTGCCCGACAAGGTGGCCATCCACATCAACGATACCCATCCCGCCCTGGCCATCCCCGAGCTGATGCGTATCCTCATGGATCAGCACCACTTCTCCTGGGAGCACGCCTGGGAGATCACCACTGCCACCGTCTCCTACACCAACCACACCGTGTTGCCCGAGGCGTTGGAGATGTGGAACGAAAACCTCTTCGCCATCAAGCTCCCCAGAATCCACTCCATCATCAAGGAGATCAACGAGCGCTTCTGCAAGGAAGCCTGGGAGACCTTCATGGGAGATTGGGACAAGGTGGGCAGAATGTCCATTTTGGGTCACGGCATGGTGCGCATGGCAAACCTGTCCGTCATCGGCTCCCACCATATCAACGGCGTATCCGGCCTGCATTCCGACATCCTGAAGACCACCGTGTTCAAGGATTACAACGATATGTATCCCAACCGCTTCACCAACGTGACCAACGGCATCGCACACCGTAAGTGGCTGTGCTATTCCAACCCCCGTTTGGCTTCTCTGTTGGATGAGTGCATCGGCAAGGAGTACCGCAAGGATCCCGCCCGACTGGAAAAATTCCTTGCCTTCTCTGAGGATGCCTCCGTTCTGGAGCGTCTGGAAAAGATCAAGAAGCAGAATAAGGCGGAATTTGCCAAGTATATCAAGGATACCAAGGGCATCCAGCTGGATCCCGACAGCATCTTCGACGTGCAGGCAAAGCGCCTCCACGAGTATAAGCGCCAGCTTCTTAACGCCATCCACATCATCGACCTGTATCAGCAGCTAAAGGAGAACCCCAACCTGGATATTCCTCCTCAGACCTTCCTGTTTGCGGCCAAGGCGGCACCCGGGTATTATTTGGCGAAGGATATCCTCCGTCTGATCTGCTACGTGGGTGCGGAGATCGAAAAGGATCCCGTCATCCGCAAAAAGCTGCGCGTTGTTTTCCTGGAAAACTACAACGTCACCCTGGCAGAGCATCTCATGCCCGCCGCAGAGATCTCCGAGCAGATCTCCCTGGCAGGTAAGGAGGCCAGCGGTACCGGCAACATGAAGTTCATGATCAACGGTGCCTTGACCATCGGTACTCTGGACGGTGCCAACGTGGAAATGGCTTCTCTCCTGGGCAAGGAAAACATCTTTATCTTCGGCCACACGGCAGAAGAGGTGGAGGAGCTGTGGCGTAAGGGCTACTCTTCTTCCGATTATTATAACAGCAACCCCAACCTGAAGCGCGCCATCGACAGTATGCAGGCAGGCTATGCAGGCAGATCCTTCGCGGACATTGCCAGATACCTGCTGTATTCCCACGGCGTTTCCGATCCCTTCATGTGCCTTGCGGACTACAGCTTCTACGCAGAAGCTCACGACCGCATGCTGGAGGCTTACGGCGACCGTGAACGTTGGAATAGGATGTCTCTCACCAACATTGCCAAGGCAGGATTCTTTGCCGCCGACCGCAGTATCCGTGAGTATGCGGACAACATTTGGGGTATCAAGCCCATCAAGAAAGTATGAACAACGTCTTTTTACAGGTTAGCCGCAACGGCAAGCCCACAGGATCCTTTACCTGCTCCTTTGGAGATACGGTAGAGATCACCTTTGGGATGCAGGAGGCAACCCGGGCTTGGTTTTATCTGGGCAACGACGAAAAGGTGCTTCTCGGGAGGGAAGCGCCTTTCCTGCACATGGAAGGGGAGCTTTCCCTTTTTTCCGTGACCTTGGATACCCGCGAGATCGCCCCGGAGGGAGACGGACTGTTCTTTTTCCACTTCGAGGTGGAAACTCCCGCAGGCAGACGGTATACCGTCTGTGACTGCGCCCGTGCCACCCTCTCCGACCGTTTTGTCAACGAATTCCAATTGACGGTCTATCAAAACGAATATCCCGCTCCCGATTGGCTCACAAGAGGCGTGTTCTACCATATCTTCGTGGACCGCTTCTGTAAAAGCGGCAGATCCATGCGCCGCACCGACGCGGTGTACAACGAGGATTGGGAAAACGGCACTCCCGAATATCCCCCCGTCAACGGCCAGGCCTTCCCCAACAACACCCATTTCGGTGGGGATCTTTACGGCGTGGCGGATAAGCTCAGCTACCTCAAGGATCTGGGGGTCACCGTCATTTACTTAAGCCCCATTGCCGACGCCTATTCCAACCATAAGTACGACACCGGGGATTACCTCACGGTAGATCCCACCTTCGGCGGGGAAAAAGCTCTTTCTGAGCTGGTGGAAAAGGCTCACGCCATGGGTATCCGCATCATTCTGGACGGTGTGTTCAACCACGTGGGGGATGACAGCGTGTATTTCAACCGCTACGGCAAGTACCAAAGCCTTGGCGCCTACCAATCCGAGGAATCTCCCTACTATCCTTGGTTTACCTTCGGGCAGACCAGGGACGATTACGAAAGCTGGTGGGGGATCAAGAACCTTCCTAAGCCAAAAAAGTGCAAGGAGTTCCGCTCCTTCATCTGTGATCGGGTAATTCCCAAGTATATGGCGCTGGGCATCGACGGCTACCGCCTGGACGTGGTGGACGAGCTGGAAAGCGATTTTCTGGACGAGATCGTTTCCGCGGTGAAGAAGGCAAAGCCCGACGCCGCTATCATCGGCGAGGTGTGGGAGGATGCCTCCAACAAGATCGCCTACGACCAAAGAAAGCGTTACTTCCGGGGGAAACAGCTCTCGGGCGTGATGAACTACCCCTTCCGCAACGGGCTGATCCATTTCTTGAAGTACGGGGACGCCTCTCTCCTGCGGGAGGTCACCGAGACCCTACATCAGCATTATCCTCCCAAGGCACTGTTGCATACCATGAATAGTATCGGGACTCACGATACCGAGCGTATTCTCACCGTGCTGGGGGGAGAGGGGGATTTCGGCGAGCCCAACGAGGTGCTGGCCGTCCGCCGTATGACACCCGAACAACGGGCAAAAGCGGTGAACACCCTCATCTGCGGGTATACCCTGCTGGCCTGCCTGCCCGGCGTTCCCTGTATCTACTACGGGGATGAAGCGGGGATGGAGGGCTACCACGATCCCTTTAACCGCCGCCCCTTCCCTTGGCACGCCGTCGACAGCAAGCTTCATAACGCGTTCCGCGCCGTGAACCGTCTCCGTGCCAGGGAAAAGCTGTTTGGCGCCGAAGGCTTTGCTGTGCTGGACACCCCCGAGGGAGTCTTTGCCTTCCAACGCTTTGACGAAAACGGCAGAATGACGGTGATCTCCAACGTTTCAAAGGAAGATTACCGTTACACTTTCCAAAAACCCGTTACCGACCTGCTGACAGGGGAGACCTTCTCCGGGGAAGTCATGATCCCCACGGGAAGCACAAGAATTTTTAAGGATTTAAGCGTATGAACGAATTTGTAAAACAGATCGCCGCAGACGCCCGCGCCTTGGGCGTGAGAGAGGGAAGTGTTCTGCTGGTCCATTCCTCTTTGAAATCTTTGGGCAGACAGGGCTTGACCCCCGCTCACGTCATCGACGGCCTCCGTCTCGCTCTGGGTGACCACGGAACCCTGGTGTTCCCCACCCTCAGCTATATGTCCTGCGGCCCTGCCCATTCCCTCACCTTCGACGTGAAGAACACCCCCTCCTGCGTAGGTGCCATTCCCGAGTATTTCCGCACCTCCGTTGAAGGGGTCAAGAGAAGCCTCTGCCCCACCCATTCCTGCGCCGCCATCGGTGAACTGCAGGATGCCGTGGTAGGCGGGCATCACCTGGACAACACCCCCTGCGGGCCAAATTCTCCCTTCCACCGTGTGATGGAGCTGGATGGAAGTATCCTGTTTCTGGGGTGCGGCACCAACTGCAACACCTCCATGCATGCCATTGAGGAGCTTTCCCGCCCGGACTACCTGTTCGAGGAATGCTACACCTATACCATGGTGAGAGAGGACGGCAGTACCTACGAACAGCCCTGCTACGCTCATGATTTCAAGGGCGTTTACCAGGCCTACAGCCGTATGGAGAATATCCTCACCGATAAGGAACTGCAAAAGGGCAACATCCTCTCTGCCTCCTGCCATCTCATGCGGGCTGTTCCCTTGTGGGAAAAGGCGGACGCCAAGTATCGTGAAGATCCCCATTCTTTTATCGGAAAGCTGTAAGAGGTTTTCCAACCGGGAGCTGTTATTGAACCTATGACCGAGCAAGCATTGCTTTCTATCTTCCGTTCCATTATGGAGGCCTTTCATCTGAAGGGTGAATTGGAGGATTACCGTGTGGTGAAGGTGGGAAATATCAACGATACCTATTTCATCGGCACCAGGGACGCCTTGGGCAAACGCCGTGACTACACCCTGCAAAGGCTGAACCACAAGGTGTTCCAAAACCCTGTCATGGTGGCGGAAAACGCCCACGCCGTCACCTCCCACATGGAGAAAAAGCTGTTATCCGTGGGAGAAAAGGATATCCGCCGCAAGGTTTTGCACCTCTACCGCAAGGAAAACGGGGAGTTTTTCCACCGCAGTGAGGAGGGGGACTATTGGCGCGTCCTTTCCTACGTGTACGATTCCCGTTGCGTGAACATTGCCGACGAGGAGATCCTCTACGGCACGGGCTACGCCTTCGGAGAGTTCCAAAGAAATCTTTCGGATTTCCCTGCGGAAAAGCTTCACCACACCATCCCCGATTTCCACAATACCCCAAAGCGGTTTGCCGCTTTGCGGGAGTCCGCCATGCGGGATGCCGTGGGCAGAAGGGGAGAGGTGGAAGCAGAGCTGGAGTATCTGTTTTCCAAAGAGGGATATATCTCTCTGCTGGAGGATCTCCACAGAGAAGGGAAATTGCCCCTGCGTGTTGTGCATAACGACACCAAATGCAACAACGTGATGTTCGATGCCGAAACCCGCACTCCCTTGGCGGTGATTGACCTGGACACGGTGATGCCGGGCTACGCGGCCCACGATTTCGGAGACGCCGTCCGTTTCGCCTGTAACACCGCCTCCGAGGACGAGGAGGATCTTTCCAAGGTCTCTTTGAATCTGCAAGGTTTTGGGAAGCTGGCGGAAGGCTTTGTTGCCCCGCTTTTGGGCATGATGACGGAGACGGAGTTTTCCACCCTGCCTGACGGCGTGTTGATCATCACCCTGGAGCTTGCCGCCAGATTCTTGAAGGATTATCTGGACGGGGATGTGTATTTCAAATGCCGCAAGCCCTTACACAATCTGATCCGCGCCCGCTGTCAGATCGCTTTGGCAAGGGATATGGAGAAAAAGATGGGGGAGATGCGGCAGATCCTCGCCGCTCTTTCTGTTCAAAAAAGAGAAAAGAATTGTGAAATGCGACAAAAATTCTAAAGAAAATTAGAAAAACTGTTGACAAATATAAAAAATTGTGTATAATGAATGAATGTGGTATGGAATATTCTGTACTGCAGTAAGATCGGTGGTGCGCCTTTGAAGATGTTTTCCGATTCCGGAATAGGGCAGGCCGTGGCCGACGAGGCTCGGTTGATCGCCCGCGCGCGCTTGGGTGACGGGGAGGCTTTTGCCGCCCTGGTGGAATCCTACAAGCGCTTGGTATATTGGCATATCTCTCATTCCGCATCCTTTGTCCCCGCCGCCGATGGGGAGGATCTTTACCAGGAAGGTCTGGTGGGCCTGCTGAAGGCCGTCCGCACCTACGACGGTGTCTCCTCCGCATTTGCGACCTATGCTTCCTCCTGTATCTGCCACAGCGTGATCAGTGCGGCCCGCCGCCTTCGGAAGCAAAACGGTGACGTCGTCCCTCTGGACGATACAGAGCTGGTGTCGGGCACCTCGCCGGAAAGCGAGTTTTTAGATCGTGAGAGCAGTTCCCTGCTCTATGAGCGTGTATTTGCCGAGCTTTCGGGGTATGAGCGTTCCGTGTTTGAGTTGTATCTCAGCGACCGTTCCTATGCCGATATCGCCCGTGTCATGGGCAAGTCGGAAAAAAGCATCGCCAACGCGATCTGCCGTATCCGCAGGAAGTTAAAAGCCCTTCTTGCGTGAGCGGGTTTCCAACGCTAATATTCTCCGGGCCTTCCCCGAGAGTATTATAAAAATACTACAAGGAGTAAGCAAATGTACGAAGACAAGACTTTGGTTTGCAAAGACTGCGGTAACGAATTCGTGTTCACCGCCGGTGAGCAGGCATTCTATGCTGAAAAGGGCTTCCAGAACGAGCCTCAGAGATGCAAAGCTTGCAGAGACGCAAAGAAGAACGCTGCAAGAGCGCCCAGAGAGATGTTCGAGACCGTATGCGCCAACTGCGGTAAAGTAGCGAGAGTTCCTTTCCAGCCGTCGACCGACAGACCGGTACTTTGCAGCGAGTGTTTCGCAGCAAAGAGAGCAAACTAATCAACTTATAAATTGTAAGTCAGATTTATTGATCTCGGGACAAGAAAAGCCTTTTCGAAGGCTTTTTTTGCGTTTATACTTGCTTTTTTGCTTCTCTCGTGTTATCATATCCCTATCAAAATGTACAAAGAAAGGAGTTCTTCCCATGAAAGGTGCCGAGATCATCGTCAAGGTGTTACAAGAGCAACAAGTAGATACCGTCTTCGGATACCCGGGAGGGACCATCCTCTCTCTGCTGGATGCCTTGCGTGGCAAGCGGGGAATCAAGCTGTACACCAACTGCCATGAGCAGTTCTGCGCCCACGCCGCAGAGGGCTACGCCCGTGCTATCGGAAAGCCCGGCGTGGTCATCGCTACCTCGGGCCCGGGGGCTACCAATCTGGTCACAGGCCTTGCCAACGCCTATATGGACAGCACTCCCATGGTTGCCATTACCGGGAACGTTCCCTTGCACCTGCTGGGGAGGGACGCCTTCCAGGAGATCGACATTTACGGCGTCACCATGTCCATCACCAAGCACAACTTCATCGTCAAATCCGTAGAAAATTTGGCAGACACTCTGCGCAACGCCTTCCGAATCGCTTCATCGGGTCGGAAAGGCCCCGTTCTGGTGGACGTTCCCAAAAACATCCTTGACGAATGTGCCAAATATATCCCCGCCGCGCCTGCCAAGTTTTCCTTCCCGCTGCCTCAAAAGGATGCACTTGAGGAAGCGGCAGAGCTGATCAACCGTGCATCCCGTCCCGTTCTTTGCTTGGGCGGGGGAGTCATCGCATCGGACGCCGCAGAGAAGGTCTACACCTTTGCCAAAAAACTGGGCACCCCCGTGATCACCACGGCTATGGGCATCGGTGGCTTCCCTCAGGATGATGAGCAATACTTGGGTCTTGTGGGCTTACAGCCCAACCCCTCCACCTTGCAGGCCCTTGGCGATTGCGATCTGTTCATCGGCGCAGGTCTTCGCTTCTCCGAGCGAATGCTGGAAAATCTCCGCCTCCATTCTTCCGCTTGCAAGATCCTCCATCTGGACATCGACGAAGCGGAGATCGGCAAGAACCTCCCCGCCTATTCTGCGGTAGTGGGGGATCTTTCCGTGATCATAGAGGCTCTCTTGCCCTGTATTGAGGCAAAAGCGCCCCGCTATTACCCCGACGCAGTTCCCAGAGACTCCCTGTATACCCAAATTTTCGGCGCCTTCCCCGACGCCATCTATACCACCGAGGTAGGCACGCATCAGGTCAAGGCCTGCCACAGCCTGCCCATTCAAAAGCCCCGCAGATTCATCACCAGCGGGGGACTTGGCACCATGGGCTTCGGTCTTCCCGCCGCCATCGGTGCGGCCATCGCTACGGGAAAGCGTGTGGTGAATTTAGCGGGAGACGGCAGCTTCGCCATGAACCTCCAGGAGCTTTCCACCGCTGTGAAGTATCGCCTGCCCGTCACTCAAGTGGTGTTCAACAACCGCCGTCTGGGCATGATCTGCGATCTCCAGGATCGGGATTATGAGGGCAGACACACCCTCACTGAGACTCCCGCCATGGATCTCCCTGCCCTGGCAACCGCTATGGGCGTACCCTTCGTCCGCTCCACCGATGCAAAAGGACTCCTTTCCGTGTTGGCAGAAGCCCGCAAGGAGAAGAGCGTTTGCTTCATCGAAGTTCTAACTGATCATTGAGGAACGTATTTATGGAACAGATTCACGTTTTATCCGTATTCGTCAACAACTGCGTTGGCGTATTGACCCGCATCTCCGGGCTGTTTGCCCGCCGCGGCTACAACATCAAAAGCCTTACCGTAGGCGAGACCGAGAACCCCGCCGTCTCCCGTATGACCATCGAGTGCATCGGCGACGCCCAGATCATCACCCAGATCAAGAGCCAGCTCCGCAAGGTGGTGGACGTGATCTCTGTGGAGGAGCTGAAGGCGGACGCCGTCTGCCGGGAGCTGTTCTTGGTGAAGGTACGTGCCAACGATACCAACCGTACCGCCGTTATGGGAGTTGCGGAGATCTACCGCGCCCGCCCCTTGGACGTCACCCCCGAGACCTTGGTCTTCGAGATCTGCGGCGACCGCTCCAAGCTGGAGTCCTTCTTCGAGATGATGAAGACCTACGGCATCGTGGAGATCGCACGCACGGGTGTTACGGCAATGGACAGAGGATAATAAAGAGTTACGCGGGGGTGCTTTTCCACGAAAAAAGCACCCCCGCACCCCCGAAAAGGCATATATGGGGGTGAGTAATTTATTAAATCAGTATATCAGTAAAATGTTACAACAATGGCAAACTGTATTAAGGTACGTCAGACAGCTCTTTACGTTCTTGATGTGGCAGCATACCTCTCGACGGTAGAGAGCTTGAGGTTCTATGTTGAGGCGGGTTTGTACGGGAACGCAGAAGGGATACATATGTATTGTTACCACCTTTGCGACAGGCAAACAGGACTGAAGAAGCCTATTCTTCAGATACCCTTGTCAGAGTTTGACCGTGA
>JAZNPH010000034.1:0-6898 GCA_045589515.1 Eubacteriales bacterium
GCTGGGGCTCCCCATCGGTACGGTGAAGTGGCGGCTTTCCGAGGGAAGAAAGCTTTTGAGAAAGGAATACGGTGTGATGAACGAACGAATGGACGAAATGACCTTTGTGGAAAAGGTGATGTACCAGGTGGAACAGCTGAAGCTCTGGGGGCTCAAAAACGACCGCTCCGGAGTGGAGGCGGAATACCGCATGGTTTTGAAGAACGTGGAATCCTTAGAGGACTCCCCCGAGAAGCAATACGCTTTGGCGGACGTGCTGTTGCGAGGATACTGGTGGATCCCCGGAGAAAAGAACGACGAGACCTTTGCCCGCATCAAGCAGGCGGCGCTGGATAGCCACAACGAGGATGTGATGCAGTCCGTGATGGCTTATGAGAACGACAAATTCGAAGGCGATGCGCTGAAGAAGCACATGATAGAGGTACAGATCCCTTTTTTGGAGGAGAACGACTTCGTGGAGGCGTTGGCTTACGAATGGTTCTGGCTGGGCTATGCTTACGTAGACGGTCAAAAAGAAGTGGACAAGGCGTTGGAATGCTACCGCAAGGTGATGGAGATCGTAAAGCCCGGCGACTTGTATTACGCCAACGCCAAGGCGGCCATTGCTTTTGAGACGATTGCCAAGAACAGCCCTCACGACGTACACGGCACCCCTACCGGGGAGCTTTTCAAGAACATCGGCGGGAAGTGGTATTTCTGGTCCCAGCCCGGTTACACCCGGGGAGACGATATGGAGTGTGCCCAGTTCTGGAACTGCAGTCAAGTGGACAGCTTGATCCTTGACCCGGAGATGGAGGACGGCCAGGTTCTGGAGGCCTCAGACGGGAAGATCAAAATGACCTTCAAGGGGAGAAACTTCACGGTGGAGACCCCTGCCGGGAAGTTTGAGAACTGCATTTGTACGGTGCTGGAGGGAGAACACTACGGGCTGACCTATGCGGAGACCTATTTTGCTCCCGGGGTGGGCATCGTCAAGCAGAAGGTGAATCGGCAGAATCGCTACGAATGGTTTTTGACCAAGGCGGAGATCAAGGGCGGTGAAGGTTATCTCCCCTTTGCAACCGGCAACCGCTGGGAATACGGTTGCGTTGGCGACCCCGACGTGATCCAGAAGGTGGAACGCGTTTTGGAGGTTACCGGTGCTGCCAAGGATTCCGTCACCGTGGCGGCGTACCTTGCGGCAGAGGACGTGGGATATTCCGACACCTTCCGCGGGAACTGCCTTGCGGCGCGGCACGGGTATTTCGAGCGGTACACCGAAAAGGCCATCGACGTGCGGAAGTATACCGACCGTGCTGTGTCTCTGGCGGTGACGGAGCGTGAAAAGGCTCACGCCGCCGTGGCGAAGGAGGTCATGGAGAGGATCCTTCTCACCAACCCGGATTTCAACCCCGAAACTGCCGTGCAGGGGGCGTGGAACTTCTTCTGCTATCTGGAAGCGGACAAGGAAAAGCGGAAGTTTAACGACAACCGCTCCTACTCCTTTGAGTGGAAGTGCCTGGGAGATTGCGGGGAGCAGGGCTGGAAGCTGCTTTACTCCTTTATGTTCGACAGGCTGGAGGATGATCTGGGGACGCTGTGGTCCGACGAGTGGGTGCCCGGCTATCACATGGAACGGAAGGGGATCGACGCCTGGAACCCGGACGTGAAGATCGTCATGGACGTTTTGGAGGACGAGACGGTGGAGGTGGCCGCAGGGAGGTTTGAAAACTGCAGGCACGTCACTTACACCGCCGAGGGCTTCGGAGGCGGCATGGGCTACGGCAACGGGAAGAAACATTACTGGTTCGCACCCGGTGTGGGCGTGGTACGGTTTGAGACGGATTTCTGGGGCGGCACGAAGACCTCCGTTTGGGAGCTGGTAACATATCGCGGCCAGGGCGAGGGGTACTTCCCCATGGTCGGCGGGCTGTTCCGTCGGTACGAGCCCATTGATATTTCCGGGATCTGGCACGGTGCGTTGGAGCATACCTACGTGGAGGACGAGGACGGGCTTTTGGTGCTTCATAACGGTATCGGGTACAAGGATCGGGAATGAGGAGGTACGATATGGGGACCTTCTTTCGGAAAAGAAGTTCCCCATGCCCCTCAAGAAACCTATACAGAAATAAGAAAACAGGCTTGGAGTGTGTTCCGAGCCTGTTTTTTGCGGGGGGGCGTGAGTTGATATGCGAAAAGGCTGTATCGAAAAGCATCCCATACCCTCAAAAAATGCAAAGCATTTTTTGCCTGTGGTTCGGGCTAACGCCACTCCCCACAGTTCGACGCGCGCGGAGATATACCGTTGTGCACAGCCGTAACAGCTCCATTCCGCGCTTGCTCAGGGTGACAAGCAGCCGTGGCTACGTTCCGTACGAGATGAGTCCAACGGACCGGGTTTCGCAGAGGTGACAAAAACCGCTTCCCGATTCGTGAAACGGATCGGGAGGTAAGGTTTGAAGGGGATTTTTAAGGGGAAACTTTTTCGAAAGTTTCCCCTTAAACGTACTCTTATTCGTACTCTTATTCAGCTTCGTACAGAGTGCGGAACTGCTCCACAGCCGCGGCGAAGTCGGCGATGGCGTCCTCGATGACCTCGGGCTTGGTGAGGTCGATATCGGCAACCAGCAGGCTGTCCAGAGGACTGCGGGAGCCGCCGCACTTTAAGAAGTTCAGATACTTCTCCACGTATGCGTCGCCCTGCTCCTCGATCTTCTTCACGATGGCGGAAGCGGCGGAGATACAGGTGGCGTACTTGTAAACGTAGAAGTTGTAGTAGAAGTGAGGAATACGCATCCACTCGCAGGCGATCTGCTTATCGCAGACAACGTCCTTGCCGAAGTAACGGCGTACCAGCTCGTAGTAGCGCTTGCACAGCAGATCCTTGGTGAGGGTCTCCCCTGCTTCCACCATGGCGTGCATTTCCTTTTCGAACTCTGCGAACATGGTCTGGCGGTAGAGAGTGCCCTTGTAGGTCTCCATGAGCTGGTTGAGGATGTACAGCTTTTCCTCACGGTTGTCGGACTCGCGGAGGAGCTTGCGGAACAGCACCAGCTCGTTGACGGTGGAGGCAACCTCTGCCACGAAGATGGTGTAGTGGGATTCCTGGGGGGTGTTGGCCTTGGCGGAGAAGTAGCTGTGCATGGAGTGGCCCGCTTCGTGCGCCAGGGTGGAAACGTCGTCCAGGGTGTCGGTATAGTTCAAAAGGATATAAGGCTCGGTATCGTAGCTGCCGGAGCTGTAAGCACCGCCACGCTTGCCCTTGTTGGGGTAAACGTCTGCCCAGCCCTTTTCCTTGAGTCCCGCGGTAAGGGTGGAGTGATATTCCTCGCCGAAGAGCTTGATGGCATCCAGGACGATGTCAACCGCTTCCTCGTAGGTATACTTACGGTCGCAGGAGGAGATGAGGGGGGTGTAGATGTCGTAGAGGTGGAGCTTGGGAACGCCCAGAGCCTTCTTCTTCAATGCGTAGTAATCGTAGAGAGGCTTCAGGTTCTTGGAAACCGTATCGCAAAGGTTGTTGTAGATGGCGGGGGTCACCTCGTCACGGAAGACGGAGGCGGTGATGCTGTCGGGGAAGTTTCTCACCTTGGCGTAGGTGGTGCGCTCCTTGACGAAGGAGTTCATCAATGCGGCGTAGGTGTTGCCGAAGGAGGAATAGGTGGCGTAGATACGGTCGAAGGCCGCCTTACGGACACGGCGGTTGGTGCTCTGAAGGAAGATGCCGTAGGTGCTGTCGGTGAGTGTCACGGGCTTGCCGTCTTCCCCTTTGATCTTGCCGAAGGTGAGGTCGGCGTTGGAGAAGGTGGAGCGGATGTTGCCGTGGGTGTGGAAGCCTGCGGACAGGTCTGCCATCAGCTTTTCGCACTCGTCGGACAGGGTGTGGGGACGGTAGCGGAGGGAGGCCTCGATGGAGCGGCGGTATTCCTCCAGCTTGGGGAATTCGGCGAACCATTTGTTCAGAGTCTCGTCGTCCAGGCGGAGGAGGTAGGGATCCACGAAGAAGGCGGCGGCGGACAGGTCGTTGTCCAGATTCATTACGCGGCCCTTCAGGGAGACGTAGCTGTTATCGGAGGTGTCCACGTCGGAGTTGAGAGAGGCGTAGCTGTAAAGCTTCTGGAGGATACGGCCCAGGGCGGTCATATCGCAGAACATATTGTACAGCGCCTCTGCACTTGTGAGCATGGTGTCCTTATGGGCGGGGAATGCGGCGATCATTTCCTTGGCGCGGTCATAGTCGGCATCGAAGGCCGCCATGTCTGCGTAGATCACGGAGAGATCCCATTTGTACTTTGCCGGAATATCGGCTCTTACGTCGGTCATGTGTTTGCTCCTTTATGTGTGTTATTTTTTCATTTCCAATACGGTAACACCGGTCTCGCCCTCCCCGTATCTTCCCATACGGAAGGAGGCGATGCGGTTATCCTTGCGGAAGAACTGCCAAAGGGCGGCACGCAAGGCGCCCGTGCCCTTGCCGTGGATCACGGTGACGGTGGTGAAGCCCGCCATGCGGACCTCTTCCAGCCAACGGTCGATGACGAACCAGGCGTCGTCCCCGGTAAGTCCACGGACGTCGCACTCGTTTTTTGTGGCCGCGGCGTTCTGGGTGTAGGAGGTGTTGCCCGTCTTCTTTTTGCCCGCTGTTTTGGGAGGGTTGGTGAGGCGGACGTTGGACAAGGCGGTACGGGTCTCCGTTCTGCCCACGATACACACTACTGTCTCCCCGGAAACGCTTTTGACGGTGGCATTACAGCCGATGTCTGCCAGCAGGATGGCGTCTCCCGGCTTCAGGGGGCGGGGCAGGACGTAATCCTCGTCCATATCGCGGCGCTCTTCCAAGGCACCTACCTTGTCCCCCGCGTCCTTGATCATCCCGCGGATGGAACGGCGGGCTTCCTCAATGCGGGCGGCGTCCATCTTCTTGGCTTCTTGCTTTTTGATGGCTTCCAGCTCGGTAAAGATCTGGCGGCTGGCGGCCTTGGCGGCCTCCAGGATGCGGTTTGCCTGCTGACGGGCACGGTCCAGCTCTGCGTCAGCACGGTCCAGCAACTCGCGGCTCTTCCGCTCGGTCTCCTCGGCGGTGGTTTGGGCCTTCCGCTTGGCCTCTGCGGCGGCGGTCTTCTCTTTTTCCAGGGTCTGCTCGCTTTCCTCCAAGCGGGAGATCACGTCCTCGAAGCGGATATTATCCTCAGCCAGCAGGTTACGGGCGGAGTCGATGATGCTTTCCTCCAATCCCAAGCGGGAGGAGATGGCGAAGGCGTTGGATCTGCCCGGCAGACCGATGATGAGGCGGTAGGTGGGGCGCAGGGTATCCACGTCAAACTCGCAGGATGCGTTCAGCACCCCGGGGGTATCCAAAGCGTAAAGCTTTAACTCGGAATAGTGGGTGGTGGCGGCGGTGAGGGCGCCCATGGAACGGACACGCTCTAAGATGGAGATGGCCAAAGCCGCGCCCTCGGTGGGGTCGGTGCCTGCGCCAAGCTCGTCGAACAGCACCAGGCATCCGCTGTCACACTCCTTTAAGATGGAGACAATGTTCACCATGTGGGAGGAGAAGGTGGAGAGGGATTGCTCGATGCTTTGCTCGTCGCCGATGTCCGCAAGGACTCCCGTAAACACAGGCAATGCGGTGCCGTCGTCACAAGGGAGCAGGAAGCCCGCCTGTGCCAGGTAAGCAAACAGCCCCACGGTCTTCAGGGTGACGGTCTTGCCGCCGGTGTTGGGGCCTGTGACGATGAGGGTCTTTTCCCCGTCTCCGAAGCACAGGGAGGAGGGAACCACCTTTGCGGGATCCAGCAGAGGATGTCTTCCCCGCACGATGCAGATCTCCTTGCCCCCCATTCTGGGACGGGTGGAGCGCATATGGGAGGAGTAAGAAGCTCTGGCAAAGATCACGTCCAGGTCGGTGACGGTATGGTAGTTGGTGACGATGGGATTGCCGTAAGAGGACACGGTGGCGGAAAGCTCCCGCATGATCTTTTCGATCTCCTCTTTTTCCTGCCCCATCAGGTCGCGGAGCTTGTTGTTGGCCTCCACAACCCCTGCGGGCTCGATGAACAGGGTGGCACCGGAGGCGGAGGAATCGTGGACGATGCCCTTGACGGCGCTCTTTTCCGAGGCCTTGACGGGAACCACAAATCTCCCCGAACGCTGGGTGACGATGGCCTCCTGCAAATGCTTCTGGGCGGGGCCTGTGATGATACGGTTCAGCACCTCCCGCACCTCGTTTTCCGCACGGCGGATGGCACGGCGGATGCGGTACAGGTCGTCGGAGGCGTCGTCGGCGATCATATCCTCGGCGATGATGATCCGCTCGATCTCCTCGGCAAGGGAACGTTGCTCCACCAGCTCGTCGAAGTACACGCCCAGGGCTTTATGCTCCTTCCCTGCGCCGTACTGCTTCACGGCGATGGCGGTGCGAAGTAAGGCGGCGATGGAGATCAGTTCCTGGGGGGTAAGGACGGCGCCCTTATGGCTGCGCTCCACGGCGTTGAGGATGCCGTTTGCGCAGGAAAGAGGGGGTGCGCCCTTGTAGGTCAACAGCTCTAAGGCTTCCTCCGTTTCGTCCAGGCGGCGGTTTACCACCACAGGATCGGAGGAGGGGTAACTGTCAAGAATGGCGCTTTTGCCGCTGTCGGTATAGGCGAACCCTGCGGCGATGGCCATGATCTTATCAAATTCTAATACGATTTTTCCTTTTTCGAAACCTTTCATGGTTTGTTCCTTTTTGATGATGGGTGAAGTATGGAGTACGCCTGTGGAGTACGCCAAGGGGCTTAAGAACCTTTCTTTGAAAAGAAAGGTTCTTAAGAATCTCCAAAGAAACTTGAGCGCCGAAAACTGTCGTTTTCGGAAGGGATTATAAGTTTTTCTTCAAGAAATCCAGTGTCTTCATTTTACGCTCTACACGCAACAGGAG
>JAZNPH010000035.1:0-44027 GCA_045589515.1 Eubacteriales bacterium
TGGCTACGATCCGACTTGTATTCCTCCTTCGATTGCCTGAACTATCTGAAACCGGAGGATCTGGAGAAGGTCTTCTCCCTGGTGCACAACTATCTTGAGCCCGGCGGCGTGTTTGTCTTCGACGTGAACACCCGCTACCGCTTGGAGCAGGTTTACGGGGAAAACGCCTTCACCTACGAATACGACGACGGACTTCTCCTTTGGCGGAACGAGCAGGGAGAAAACTGCTGTCATTTTGTGCTGGATTGGTTTGAATTACAGGAGGACGGCTCCTACGAGCGTCTTTCCGAGACCCAGACAGAGTACGTCCACGACGGGGACGCGCTGATCCGCTTGGCCACCGAGACAGGCTTTGAGGTGGCGGAGGTGCTGTCCTCTGCCGATCTCCAACAGCACGGTGAGGGAGAAAAAGCCTTTTACGTGCTGATCCGTAAATGAAAAAAGGGGAAACGATTCTGGGCTATCCCGTGATCCGCTGTGACCGCAAGACCGTGGGCATCCGCGTGAAGCCGGGGGGGTTGGTGGAGATCCGTATGCCGAAAAGACTGCCCCTTTCCTACGGGGAAGCCTTCGTGAAGGAAAAGGAAGCGTGGATCAGCAAAGCGGTGGAGAACAGCCCGCCTGCCCAAAAGGAAGTCAGCCCCGCAGAGCAAAGGCGGCTTCGGACGCTGGCAAAGGAGATATTGCCCTCTTTGACGGAGGCCTGGGCTTCCCGCATGGGGGTGTGTCCCAAGGGCATCCGCATCACCTCCGCAAAGACCCGCTACGGCTCCTGCAGTGCAAAAGGAAACCTGTGTTTTTCCCTGTATCTGATGGCCTCTCCCATGGAGGCTATCGAATACGTGGTGGTCCACGAGCTTTGCCATCTGAAGCATCTGAACCACAGCAAAGCCTTTTGGGGAGAGGTAGCCCGCTACCTGCCCGATTATGAAGTGAGAAAGAAGAAACTGATATGAAAAAGCCTTATGAACGTTTGATGGAATATTGCAGGGTGAACACCATGTCCAGCGAGGCAGTGGAGACCTCTCCCACCACCAAAGTGCAGTTTGATCTGGCAAACCTTCTTTTGAAGGAGCTGGAGGAATTGGGAGTTTCCAATTTGCAGTTGGACGATACCTGCGTGCTGTACGGGGAGATCCCCGCCACTCCCGGGCAGGAAAACGCCCCTGCCATCGGGTTTATCGCCCATCTGGACACCGTCCCCGATTTCCCCGGGGAGGAGGTCAAGCCTTTGGTGCACGAAAATTACGACGGGGAAGACATCAAACTGCCTTTGTGTGACAGAGTGATCTCCGTTTCCGACTTCCCCCATCTGAAGGAGATGAAGGGAAAGACCATCATCACCGCCTCGGGAGACACCCTTTTGGGCTCCGACGACAAGGCGGGCGTGGCGGAGATCGTCTGCCTGTGCGAGCGGTTGCTGACCGGCGATATCCCCCACGGCAAGGTGTGCATCGCCTTCACCCCCGACGAGGAGGTAGGACTTGGCACCTCCAACTTCGATATCCCCCGCTTCGGCGCGGATTTTGCCTATACCTTGGACGGCGGACGTGCAGGGGAAGTGGTGTATGAAAACTTCAACGCCGCCTCTGCGGTGTTCACCGTGGAGGGAGTGAACGTTCATCCCGGTTCCGCCAAGAACATTATGATCAATGCCTCCTTGGTGGCTATGGAGATCAATTCCATGCTTCCCGCGGCGGAGACTCCCGCCAACACCGAGGGTTACGAGGGCTTCTACCACCTGATCTCCATGGAAGGCTCAGTGGATAAGGCCACTTTGGCTTACATCGTCCGTGACCACGACGGCAGTAGGCTGGATCACCGCGTGGACACCTTGCGGCATATCGAAAAGATCATGAAAGAAAAATACGGGGACAAGGTGCATTTGAAGATCCGTATGGGCTACCGCAACATGGCGGAGAAGGTGAAGACCCGTATGGAGATCGTGGAAGCGGCCCTCCGCGCCACGGAAAAGGCGGGACTTGTTCCCTCCACAGATCCCATCCGCGGCGGTACCGACGGCGCCAACCTCACCGCCGAGGGTCTGCCCTGTCCCAACCTGGGCACAGGCTCCTACGGTTTCCACGGTCCTTACGAGCATTCCGTGGCAGAGGACATGGAGCTTTGCGTGGACATGATGGAAGGCATTCTGAAAGAATTCTGTGTATAAAATACGGAAAGGAATCTGATCTATGGAACTGCATTTGTTTCGGGCAGGGGCTTTGGAAATAGCCCTGCGAAAGACGGGAGAGGGCGTGTCCCTTTCCGGTGTGTTTGACAAAAAGATCTCCCGCAGTATGCTGTCCCAAAGCGGCTCTCTGCTGACCTTGACGGCGGAGCGTCTCTCCGACGGAGAAAAGGTGGTCGTCTCCTCCGACGGCGGCTTTGCCGATTCCTCCGTTTCCATTCAGGGAACGCACGGCGTGATCACCCTGGCGGGGAATGAAAAGCTTCCCGGAGTCACCGTGACCATTCTCATGCAGGCCGATGCCGCAAACAGCCGCGTTTCCTTCCGCACTGCGGTCTATTCCGAGAACAAGGAATACACCCTGGTGGAATGCGATCACCCCATGTTCTGGTTTGATGTAAAGGACAGCGTGAAGTTCCTTTCTCCCTATGGGTGCGGCGAGGCATTGGATTCTGACAGCGAGCTGTTCGGACACGGCTACCGTTCTGCCCAGGATTACCCCTCCTACGGGGCGTCCTTCCAGTACATGGCGGCCTGGGACACCGCCAAAAACCGCTGTCTCTACTACGGTGTTCACGATCCTATTCCCGCGGCGAAGAAGTTCCATTTCGTCCGGGAGGTCAACGCCCCCACCATGTATATCAAATCCTCCCAGCCCCTCACCGAGATCCACAAGGGCTGTAACAGTCAGACCCTCTACGGGGAATGCGTCTGGCAGCTCACCGACGGGGATTGGTACGACGCCACCCTGCTTTACCGCGACTGGATGGAGCAGAACGCTCTTTGGTTGCCCGAAATGCAGGATGGAGAGCGCACCGACCTGAGATGGCTTCGCGACATCGACGTTTGGCTGTTGGTGCATATTAATGGGGAAGAATTTGCCGACGAGATCATCCGGGCGGCAAAGGATATGGGGGACGTGAAGGTCGCCGTCCATCTCTATCTGTGGCACAACGCACCCTTTGACAACGACTATCCCCACTACTTCCCGGAAAAGCCCACCGTCCGCAGGGAACTGAAGAAAATTCAGGATGCGGGCATCCACGTGATCCCCTACATCAACGGCAGACTTTGGGACACCCGTGACAGAGGGGTGGAGGATTGGCAGTACACCGCCGTTGCCTACCCCAAGGCCTGCAAGGATCGCCACGGCAAGGCCTTCAACGAAAGCTATTCCGCCAAGGAAGCCAACGGGGAGCATACCGTGCTGTCCGTGATGTGTCCCTCCACCGCCCTTTGGCAGGAGAAGGTGAAGGGCATCGTGGACAAGCTGGTGAACGACATCGGCTTCGACGGGGTGTACATCGATCAGATCGCTGCGGCCAAGCCCCAGCTTTGCTGTGACCCCACCCATAACCACCTGTCCGGTGGCGGCACCTGGTGGAACGAAAGCTACTACAACCTCATCGACCACGTTTCCCGCCTGCAGGATCCCGCCGTTTTGGCTACGGAATGCACCGCGGAAATGTTTATGAAGCATATCCAGGCCTACCTTTCCTGGCTTTGGGTGAAAAATAGGCAGGTTCCCGCCTTCCCGGTGCTGTATTCCAACAAGGTGGTCACCTTCGGCCTTTGCTACCAGAGCTTCCGGGGAGAGGGCGCAAGAGACGGCCTTGCCATCTTCTTTGCACAATCCCTGCTGTTCGGCCAGCAGATGGGCTGGATGTCTCCCGCCTTCTACAAGGAAATGCCGGAGCAGGCCTTCTTCAAAAAGTGCGTTCTTTTGCGGAAGCAGTTCAGAGAGTTCTTCTTCGGCACCATGCTCCGCCCGCCCAAGCTGCAGGACGACGCCCCCGTTCTCCGCTACGAGAACTGCCCCCACGCCTATTTCAAGACGGTGGAATACCCCGCAGTTCAAGGTGCGCTGTGGCAGGCAAAGGACGGCAGAAAACTGCTGATGCTCACCAACTCCCAGACCGTGGAGGCCCACGCCTCTATGGAGGTGGATCTCCCCGACGGGGAATACGCTCTGCAGGGTGATGTCAGCGGAGTTCTTACCGTTACGGAAGGAAAGGCGGAGGTCACCATCCCCGCCACGGGTGTGGTATGGGCAATCCTGTAAACGTAAAGCTGAACACTCTCTGCTACCTGGAAAAAGGGGATTCCTACCTGATGCTCCACCGCGTGAAGAAAGAAAACGACGCCAACAAGGACAAATGGATCGGCGTGGGCGGCGGCTTCGAGGCGGGGGAAAGCCCCGAGGATTGCATGAAGCGGGAGATCCTTGAAGAGACCGGCTTCACCGTCAAGGCTTGGCGGTACAGAGGCATCGTCACCTTCGCTTCCGACGTGTACCCCACGGAGTATATGCACCTGTTCACCGTCACCGATTGGGAAGGGGAGCAGAAGGTCTGCGACGAGGGCGACCTGGCTTGGATCAAAAAAGAAGACCTCCTCTCCCTGCCCATGTGGGAAGGGGATAAGATCTTCTTGAAGCTGTTGGAGGAGGATGCACCCTTCTTCTCCTTGAAGCTGTGCTATAAGGGAAGCCAATTGGTGTACCACGAATTAAACGGCAAAACGGAATAAACAATAAGGCTGAGCGGATCCGCTCAGCCTTTGTTTTTCACCGTTCTGCGATAAACGTCCAACGTTCTTTTAATGTTTTCGGCATAAGGTTTGCCAGGGCCTCGGCGTCTCTGATCAAATGCTTGTCTCCGAAATGGAAGAAAAAGAATTCTCCTTTTCCGTTGTTGAACCCCAATTGGAATTCCAGTTCTTTTTTGAAGTAGGGGAATACAGGCTTGATTTGGGCATCGATGGCCCAAACCACGTCCATTCCGTGGGTTCTCAGGTTTTCGATCACCCAGGATTCCTGTTCTTCAAACCAAGCCCAAAAGCGTTTTGCCGCGGCAACGTCCATTTCTTTCTTTGCGAATAACATAGCTTCTCTCCTTTTTATGCCTTCAACGCGTTCATCAGCGCCGTAAGGGAGGGGTATTCTACAGCGATGGAGCGGGTGTACTCCGTGGGCGGGAACAGGTCGGGGATCATCACGGGCTTCATCCCCGCACGGTGGGCGGATTCCAGCCCCGGGTAGCTGTCCTCCACGGCGTAGGTCTCTGCGGGATCGCTTCCCAGCAGACGGCAGGCGGTGAGGTAGATCTCCGGGTCGGGCTTCCCGTGGGTGAACATATCCCCGGTGGTCAGCACGTCAAAATATGGTAAGATCCCCGCCTTGGTCAGGTGGTTCAAAGCGCCCTCCTTGCGGGTAGAGGTGGCAAGGGCGATGCGGTAGCCGTTTTCTTTGAGAAACTTTAGGATCTCGTGAAGCCCTTCCTTCTCGGGCAAGCCCCGTTCCTCTAAAATTTGGAAAAAGGCGGCGGTCTTCCGCGGGCCGAACTCTGCATAGGTGGCCTTGCCGTCAAAATAGGCGTCGAATATAACGGCGATGTCTGCGGCGTTGTGTCCCGCGCATTTTTCGCGGATCTCCGTGACGTCGATCTTCATTTCGGCAGCCACCCGATCCCAGGCCTCAAAATAGACCCGCTCGGTATCGAACAGCACGCCGTCCATATCAAAAACAATGGCTTTCATGACTTTTTCAGTTCTCGCTTTCCGTCAGTGATTGTAAAATGGAAGGAAGCTCTTCGGGACGAGATATGTCCAGATACAGGTTCTCCCCGTCAAGATAATGGGAAACGGCTTCTCCTTCCACGGTGACGCTGCTGCAAAGGAAGACGGTCTTCACAGCGGGAAGATCGGATTCCAGCAGGAGTCTGCAGGCGGCAAACCGCTTTTCTCCGTCGGCTTCGATTGTTCCAAAGTAGTCCGCCTCGGAAGAAACGTGGATGCCCTTGTCTTCCAAAAGGCTTTCAAGCTTCCGACAGGCGATGTCCAAAGGGCCTTCCGCGGTGGCGTACATCGTGACGGAAACGGCAAACCCTTCCAGGTGGGAATCGGCATACCAGAAATAGCCCTGCTCGGTGAGATACAGGAAGCCCTTATTGGTTCTGCCGATAAAGGAGAAACCTTCTTCTGTGGGAAGCACTGCCTTCTTGCCTTCTTCAAACAGGTACAGGCGCAAGCCGTCCTCTCCCTCTGCGGCGGCGTATTCCTTGCCGCAGGCCAAAAGGCGATGGATGCCCTTGTCGTAAAGCGCTACCGCAGAGGCAGGCCCTACCACGACGGCGGTATCCTCCAGCTTGCAAAGGTAGCCTTCGCCCTTCACCGTCAGCAAAGGAGACAGCCCGCCGGAAAGCTTGCCGTCGGCAGAGAGCAAATGGAGCTTGCCGTTCTTTTCCACCCAAGCGCCTGTCTGGTTGCCCTGCACCCAGGTGTATCCCTCGGGGAGGGTGAAGGTGGCGATGGGATCGTCGGTGTTGGGAGGGTAAAGGGAGATCACGTTGCCCCGCCTCATGGCAAAGCCGCCGTCGTACAGCCAAACCTCATCGGCGGGCTCGTGGATCAGCTGGATATAGGTGCCGTTGCCGCGGCAGGCCAGCGTGGTGTTTGCGGCAGGAGAATAAATGCAGGCGTATCCTGCGGTAAAGCCCAGAAGCGTGGGGTCGGCGAGTTCTTCGTCCACGTGCCCCGCAAAGATGCCCGCGCCGCTGTCGTTGTAGCCTGTGACGGAAATGGCGGCTTCCCGACGGGTGAGGGCAAAGTACGTGCCGTCCCCGTAGGTCATGCCCAGCACCTCCAGATCCCCCGTGCGGGTGAGGACGCGGTAAAGCCCGGGGGTGTCGGTGGGCTCGAAGGCCATGTTACGCCCCGTTTGCTCCGATGCGAAGGGATCCTCCTCGGACATGGTTCCCGAAACCTCCGAGGGACGGTAGCCGGGACGCTCTCCCAAATCCGCGGAGGGAGCGCCGGAGGCATCCAACAGCCCCGAAAGCTCCGAGGTACAGCCTGTCAGGAGCAAAAGCGCCGTCAAAAGCAAGCACAGCCGTTTCATTGACGGTTCCCCTGTGCCTGGGCGATCTTCAGCATAATGGCGCATTCCATACGCTTACGGAACAGCTTACAGCCGTAGTCGTAGACCCCCTTGATGGAGCCTGTGGCGTGGTAAGCGTTGGCGGCGCATCCGCCGGGGCAATACAGCTTGGCCCAGCAATCCTTGCAGTCGGGTCTGGCGTAGGCGTTGCAAAGCTTGAATTCATCCCGCAATGCGGTGTTGGTCACGCCCTTCCACACGTCTCCCATGAGATACTTGGGGTCGCCTACAAACTGGTGGCAGGGATAAAGCTCCCCGGTGGGGGTGACGGCCAGGTATTCCGTACCGCTTCCGCAGCCGGAAATACGCTTGTAGATACAGGGCCCGCCTGTGAGATCGATCATGTAATGATAGAAGGTAAAGCCCTTGCCTTCCTTTTCTCTGCGGATCATTTCCAGGGCAAGGTCCTCGTATTGCTCATACAGCTTGGGCAGATCCTCCTCTGTCAGAGCATAAGGATCCTCGGGCTTGCATACCACGGGCTCCATGGAAAGCTCGGTAAAGCCCAGATCCGCCATGTGCTTGATATCCTCCACGAAATCCACGTTGCGGTGGGTGAAGGTGCCCCGCATATAGTAGCCCTTGTTGCCTCTCTGCTCCACAAATCTTTGGAACTTGGGCACGATCAGGTCGTAGCTTCCCGCCCCGGAAACGGTCACGCGGGAGGCGTCGTGGATTTCTTTTCTGCCATCCAGACTCAGCACCACGTTGTGCATCTCTCGGTTGGCAAACTCGGTGATCTCGTCGTCCAGAAGCACGCCGTTGGTGGTGAGGGTGAAGCGGAAGTTCTTGTTCGCTGCCTTTTCAATGCTTCTGGCGTATTCCACCAATCTCTTCACCACATCCCAGTTCATCAAGGGCTCGCCGCCGAAGAAGTCCACCTCTAAGTTTCTTCTGGTGCCGGAATTGGCCACCAGGAAATCCAAGGCCTGCTTGCCCACCTCAAAGCTCATGAGAGAACGCTGGCCGTGGTATTTTCCCTGGGCGGCAAAGCAGTATTCGCAGTTCAGATTGCAGGTGTGTGCCACGTGGAGGCAAAGTGCCTTGATGTCCGTCATACGGTTCTTCAGATCAAAGGCCTTTCCCTCGTAAACGTCCTTGGTGAACAGCTTCTTTTGGGAACGGAGGGTCTCCAGATCCTCAAAGACCTCTCGGATCTCACCCTCGGTGACGTCCTCTCTGTCGCCGTATTTTGCCATGATCTCCTGCACGATGGTGTCGTGATCTGTGTTCTCGTACATGGCGATGATGTCGTAAGCCACCTCGTCCACCACGTGAACGGAGCCGGAGAACACGTCCAGCACGATGTTGTAGCCGTTAAGTTTGTACTGATGTATCATAATGTACGCTCCATAAAGCAAAAGCCGCGGAAAACCGCGGCTTTTTTGAAATCAGAATTACTTCTCTTCCTTTGCTGCGTTTTCGCACTGCTGGTTGGCAACGCCGCAGGAGGTCTTGCAAGCGGACTGGCAGGAGGTCTGGCATTCGCCGCAACCGCCGTGCTGTGCGCTCTTTTCCAAATCTCTGGTCTCAACCGTCTGAATTCTCTTCATGGTATTTCGCTCCTTTTGCATTTTGATATTCTCATTATAACGAGGTTTTCCCTGTTTGTCAAGGGCTTTTACAGAATTTCTAAGCAGGAAGCTTCCCCTTTTGCGCCGATAAAATGCAAAGGAACGCCTACTCTTTGGTATGCGGCGGCGATTTCCACGGTGGTTTCACTCACCCGTTCTCCCGGCACCAGCAAGGGGATCCCCGGGGGATACGCCCACAGGTAGGAAAGGGAGATCTCTCCGATGGCTTTTTCCATGGGGCAGGGCTTGCCTTCCTTCCCCCGCAGTTCAAAGGGCTCATATCCCTTTTGGGGCAGGGAAGGGGTTGGCAGCGGGCGGGAGGCTGTCAAGCTTGCCTGCTTGTCCAAGTCCAAAACCGCGTCCCCGAAGGCGTTCAGCTCTTTTTCGGTATCGCACACCGAGGTCATGGCGGTGAGGGAGTGGGGGAGTGCCATCTCCGTTTCGATTTTGTAGTCTCTCCGCAGGGCATCCGCCAGGGATTTTCCCGTCACATCGGTGCCTTCGGTAAGGATCACCAATTTCCCAACGTCGTAACGCGGCGTTTCCAGCAGGCGGAAATGGGTGAGATTGGCTTTCAGCTTTTCCCGCAGGGCGAAAAGGTTGTTTTTGTAGTCCTCCATGGCCTTTTTCCCCGCCACGCTTCCCAAAAAGGCAAAGCATTCGTCGGCAGAGGCCATCAAAATATAGGAAGGGCTGGAGCTTTCAAACACGGCGTTTTCTCTTGCAATTGCGGGGGCGAAGGCCTTTTTGCAATGCAAGACTGCCGTTTGTGTCAGGGCAGGGAGGGTTTTGTGGAGGCTTTGAATCACGATGTCCGCTCCCAATGTGACAGCACTTTCTCCAAAGCAAAAGCCCAAATGGGCCCCGTGGGCCTCGTCCACGATCAAGGTGACTCCCCGGGCGCGGCAGATTTCGGAGATGGACTTGATATCGCTGATGACCCCCTCGTAGGTGGGGGAGGTGATCACCAACGTGGTGATGGTTTGGTTGTCCGTCAACGCCTGCTCCACGTGGGCAGGCAAGATCTCTCCCTCTCGGGGCAACAGATACCGGGCCTCCCTGCGGCAGAGGGAAACGGCGTTGTAAACGGATTTATGGCAGTTCCTTCCCATCAGAACCGCCCCGTCCCCCGTGGCGCGGACAGCGGAGAGGATGCCTCCCGTACTGCCGTTTACCAGAACGAAGGACTGCTCCGCTCCCCAAAGAGATGCGGCGCGGCTTTGCATTTCCAACAGGATTCCGTGGGGGTCGTGAAGGTCGTCTGTGCCCTCCACCTCCGTCACGTCCCATTGGTAGGGCAACTCGGAGGCAAAACGGCGTTTCCCCCCCGGCATATGCATGGGCAGGGTGGTTTGGGTGTATTGCTTCAGATGCTCCAATAAGGTCATACGTTCTCTCCCAACATACAGGGGGTGTTTTCCACGTCGTTCTTCCCGCCGTAGAAGATCTGCAAAACCCCGTTGATCCTTGCGTTCAGTCTGCCTTCCTCGTACTGCAGAGCTTCTGCGGGACGGGTGAGCAGGGGCAGGGTGCGGGTCTTGGCGGTGGCACGCAGGAATTCTCGTCCCGCCGCAGAAGCTCCCAATAACAGGGTGTAAGGCGGAGTACGCTCCGCAAGATCCGCGGGGAAGCCGAAGGCCAACGCCCAGGCGGCTCTGCGGACTCTGGCGGCGGTGTACATTTTGTTCACACAAGCAGAAACAAAGGAGGAAAACTCCGTGTGCTTCCACGCCGCTTCCGTCATACGGGCAAACAGCTCTTCCGTCACCCCGTAGGCGGTTTTCGGCGGGTTATTCCGCAAAACGGATAGCAGGTATTTCCCTGCTTCGTCGGTGGTGCGGGGGAAGGCGGGCTCCTTTGCAAAAACGGCAGCGGAGGATGGGGGGAGTTTCTCCAAGGGCTTCCCGCTTCCGCGGATGGCGGTGGAGGACAGGAAGGAGGGCTCCCGTTGCAGAATATAGACGGGGAAGCCGTCGGCGGCGGAAATGTATTCGATCCCCAAAATGTCGTTGGGCTTGCCTGCCAGGGCCTTCCCCAGCACCCGTTCCGCGGCGGCGGGGTAGGACAGGTTGCCCTCTGCCTTCATCAGCTCTCGAATGGCCGTTTCGGCGGAGGCTCGTTCTTTTGCGGCGGCGTGCAGCAGGGCAGGGTCGCTTTCTGCGGAAAAGGCCAGACAGTCCACTCCCAGCGCCTTTGCCAGAAACACCCCGCCCCCTGCAAATTCTCTGGCGGAGGCACAGCACCAGGGGGCGGGAAGCTCCACTACCAGATCAGCCCCGTTTTCCAAGGCGGCCTTGGCGCGGAGATAGCGATCGGAAACCGCCACCTCTCCCCGCTGGGAAAGGTTGCCTCCCAGAATGCACACCACGGTGTCAAACTGCTCTTTTAATTTCTTCAATTGGTATTCATGGCCGAAATGAAAGGGGTTGTACTCACAGATCAACCCGCAGACCCGTTTTGTTTGTGCCATTTCCAGAAAACCTCTTGCAATTTCCTCTTGGAAGTATTATAATAGGAATACTGAAAAAAGTCAAGGAGAGAAAAAATTATGTTCGTACTCGTAGTAAACGCAGGGAGCTCTTCCCTCAAGTATCAGTTGTTTGACATGGAAACCTCCGAAATGATCGCAAAGGGCCTTTGCGAGCGTATCGGTACCGACGGCCTGTATACCCATCAGGTTCCTTCCAAGAACGTTTCCATCAAGAAGATCGAAATTGATATGCCCAACCACTCCGTAGCGGTTGGCACCGTTATCAAGTACCTCACCGATGCAGAGACCGGTTGCATCTCCGATATGTCTGAGATCTCCGCAGTAGGCCACCGCATCGTGCACGGCGGTCCCTGGCTCATCGAGAGCTGTCTCATCGACGGCCCCGACGGCAAGGTTCTCACCGACCTCCGCAAGTGTATCGACCTGGCTCCCCTGCACACCAAGGCACATCTTCAGGGCATCGAGGGCTGTCTGGAGGTTATGCCCCAGGTTCCCCAGGTGCTGGTTATGGATACTTCCTTCCATCAGACCATGCCTCAGAAGGCCTTTATGTATCCCATCCCCTACGATCTGTATGAGAAGCACGCCGTTCGCCGTTACGGCTTCCACGGCACCTCTCACCGCTACGTTTCCGGCAAGGCGCTGGAGATTTTGGGCAACCCCAACGCAAAGATCGTTACCTGCCACCTGGGCAACGGTTCTTCCATCTCTGCCGTCAACGCAGGTAAGTGCGTAGACACCTCCATGGGCTTCACTCCTCTGGAAGGCGTGATCATGGGCTCCCGTTGCGGCGCTATCGACCCCGCTGTTGTCCCCTTCCTGATGGAAAAGGAGAACATCCCCGTGGAGAAGATGGGCGACTGGATGAACAAGCAGTGCGGCTTCTTAGGTGTTTCCGGGGTGTCCTCCGACCTGCGTGACGTAAGAAACGCCGCAGAAAACGGCAACGAGAGAGCACAGCTGGCGCTGGATATTCTGGCTTACCAGATCAAGAAGTACGTGGGCGGTTACGCCGCAGCCATGAACGGTCTGGACTGCGTGGTCTTCACCGCAGGCATCGGCGAGAACGATTCCACCATGCGTTCCATGGCCATGAAGGATCTGGAATTCCTGGGCATCAAGCTGGACGAGGAGAAGAACAACGCCAAGGATCCTCTGGTGATCAGCGCAGACGACAGCCGCGTGAAGGTTCTGGTCATCCCCACCAACGAGGAATTGGTCATCGCTTCCGATACCTGGAACATCGTCAACAACAAATAACTAAGCTTTCCGTCCTTCCGCTTTATAAAGAAAGGAACGAAACCCATGAAAAGATTGTTTGCATTGCTTCTGGCAGTGATCACCCTGGCGTCCCTTTGCCTCACCGCTTGTGAGGATGCCGTGGACGTCAGCTCCGCAGGGGAGTCCTCCCTTGGGGAAAGCTCCGCAGAGGAATCCGTTTTGGAATCCTCCTCCGGAAAGGAAGAATCCTCCGAGCCCGAGGCACCTCCCATTGAGCCTGCATATTGCACGGTAATCAGCACCGGCGCGGAATATACCGTCAGCAAAGAGGCGGATTCCGCTTACGCCGACTCCTACGGCAAGGAGCTGACCGACGGTCAGTTCGGCCCTGCCACCGAGGCGGGCTACGGGGACGAGAAGTTCTCCGGCTACGCCACCGGCGGCGGTGTATTGAACATTTCCCTGGACCTTGGCGAGGTCTACGAGACCGTTTACCGCTTTGAAGTCAGCTATCTGAACGTAAACGAAGCGGGCATCGCCGCTCCCAGTACCCTCCACGTGTATATTTCCGAGGACGGCGAGAAGTGGGAACGTCTGTCCAAGATGACCAAGCCCTCCGGCGCGGAGCTGGGTACTACCCAGGTGGCCGTGTTTGAGAGTAAATCCTACGTTCCTGTCCGTTACGTACAGTTCCGTGTTTCTCCCGGCTCTGCCTGGGTCTTCTTAGACGAGGTTCAGGTGTGCGCAGACATAGAAGGGGAGGACATGGATGAGGAATACCTGGCCCTTTTGAAGGACCGCTACGAGGCGGATACTACCACCGCCATTGAGAGACAGAACCTGCTGGCCTCCGTCCGCGGAAACGCCATCGACCGCAGTCTCACCTGTAATCTGATCTCCGCAAACCGTTCCTACAAGACCTCCGTGGGCGCTCTGTCCGACTATAAGGACAGCGGCACCATGCTCACCGACGGCGTGGAATCCCACTATTTCGAGGGCGGCACTTGGGTAGGCTTTGCCGCTGACAAGGACGTTTCCGTCACCATCGACCTGAGAACCGTCCGTTCCGACCTGGCGGAATTCTCCGCTTCCGTCTTCACCAACCCCAAGGTGGGCGTTCTTGCCCCCGTTCTACTGACCCTCGAGGTCTCCGACGACAACAAGACCTTCACCGAGATCGGCAGAGTGTACGGTCCCTCCGACACCACCCAGCAGCACGTGGAATACCGTCTCTGTCTGGATACCGCCGTGAAGGGACGTTATGTCCGCTTCACCTTCGCAAGCTCCGGCGGCTCTCACTTCCTGGTTGAGGAGTGCGGCGTTTACGCATACGGCGAAAAGGAAAAGGGCCTGATCCTCTACCCCGAGGTGGTATTGGATGCTTCCGATAATTCCTATTGGGATGCTTCCGAATCCGATTACGACGTGGAAAAGAACCTGCTGGCAGGTCTTTACCCCCAGATCATGTCCTGCGATTCCGTTACCGCGGATATGATCACCAACAACACCCCCGTTACCTCCCCGCTGTTGACCGACGGCGTCTACACCGGCAAGGGACAGACCAACATCCACAACGGTATGTTCTTCAAGTTCTCCAACGGCGGCAGCCGCGACGTGATCTTTGATCTGGGTCATCTGTCCGAGGTGCGCGGGGCCAAGCTCAGCTTCCTGAACTATACCGAATGGGCTGTGCGCCTGCCCGATTATATCGTGATCTACCTTTCCGAGGATGGGGATAACTGGTACGAGGTGAAGGAGTTCAACACCGCGGTGGATGACGACTATTGCACCGTTCCCTTCGAGGTCACCTTCGAAAAGCCTTACGTGGCCCGTTTTATGGCAGTTTCCTTTGCGGTAAAGGCATGGTCCGCCTCCGACGAGATGGAGCTGATCGGCACCAAGAAGGTCAGCGGCAACGCCGTGAAGCTGGCAGACAGCGGTCTTAAGAGCGTTCGTCTGGTGCCAAACGGCTACCAGGATCAGGATGAAAGCCTGCTGAACGGTGCAGGGGACATCGTCCTTATGTACCACGGCCAGGGCTACAACAACACCGTGGAAAGCACCCTGCCTTACGTGGCTTATCTGGATGAAAACGGCAATATCAAGGACACCATGTTCGACGGCTTCCTGTATCTGCTCACCGGCAAGATGCCCAGCGGCAACGCAGGCCACGAAAGAACCACCATGGGCGACTGGACCTGGTATCTGGACGACCTGTTCACCAAGGGTGAGAACCTGGATGCTCTGAACACCGTTGCCGCTCAGGTAAACGATGCTTTGGGTCTGGATAAGAAGTATAACTTCTACGTGGCCATGTACATCCCCAACTGCAAGCAGACCAACTTCGGCGACGTGGACGGAGACGGCACCTCCGAGGACTTCTCCAAACTGGAGGACAGCCTTAAGGCCATCGATTGGTACATGACCGAGTTCTTCAACCGCTATAACGAGGCAGGTTACGACAACCTGCAGTTCGGCGGCTTCTACTGGTACAGCGAAGCTGTTTCCACCTACGACGATCCCAATATGTACACCCTGGTACGCGGGGTTGCGGATCGCGTTCACGCTCGCGGCGAGCAGTTCTTCTGGATCCCCTACTTCACCGCGGCAGGCTATTCCCGTTGGGCCTCCTTCGGCTTCGACGTGGCTTGCTACCAGCCCAACTACGCCTTCAACGGCTCCGTTCTGGAGAACCGTCTTCCCGAGGCCGCCGCTATGATGCGCCGCTTCGGTATGTGTACCGAAATGGAGATCGACGGTGCGGCACTCCACAACGACATCTTCTACCAGAAGTACATGGGCTACCTGAAGTACGGCATCACCGAGGGCTACATGAAGGACGCTCTCCATATGTACTATCAGGGCACCGATATCTTCGGTGTGGCGGCTCGTTCCGAGGATGCCAAGGTCCGCTTGATCTACGATTACACCTATCAGTTCATCAAGGAGACCTTGCAGTACGCTCCCGACACCCGTGACGCCATGAGCTTTGATGCTTCTGCAGATGCTCCTTTGGTGGCAACCCTTGCCCCCGAAGGGGAGATCAATATCCGCTACCGCGTATCCGTCTCTCCCAAGCACGGTACGGTGACTATCAATGCCGACGGTAGCTTCGTGTACTACCCCGACGAGGGCTTCACCGGCACGGATACCTTCTCCTACGCCATTTCCGCAAACCTGGGCTATTCCGCTCCTTGCGAAGTGACCGTAAACGTAGGGTAAAAAGCAATACAAAAAGCCTTCTCCGCTTTGGGGAAGGCTTTTTTGCGCGGTATGAAGTTCTGTCGCAGCAAAGGGAGATCGGTTCGCTATTCAGTATACACCAAACGCGCCTTCCATGCAACAATGTGGAATATAGCAATGATAGCTTGACAGGTTGCAAAAAAACAAAAATGAGAACACAATGGCCACATGACGTCATTCTGAGCAAGCGCGGAACCATAGTACCGATTGTTTGGCACTGTGGTATATCTCCGCGCGCGTCGAACTCGAACGAGTGACGTGAGTCCGAGTGAGAGTCCCGAATCGCTCTGCGATGAGGGAGGATCTACTAAGAGTTTGATGTACCTTTTCTTGCCAAAGAAAATACAACTTTACCCGCGTAAGGGTAGATCAGACTTGCAGTAGATCCCGCCTGCGGCGGTTTCCGCCACTCGGCTACGCCTCGACTGCGGAAACTTCGACTCGCCCTTCGGGCTCCCTCAGGATGACGGGGACCCTTGCGGTTTTGCTCGTGAAAATCGAGTCAACGGATAAGTACGGGAGTGCGGTTAAATATAAATGAAATAGCAGTTGCTCTTTAGAAACGAAAATACTCCGCGAAGGTCGCGGTATACGCGACTTTTGCGGAGTTTCTTTGGCTTCCCAGGGAAGCCTGCTTTTATTTTACAATAGGAAGCTCGGTCATGCGGAGCTTGGCACAGCCGTAGGGGTAGAGGGTGACCGTTTTTGCCTCGCCTGCGGGGGTGCGGGATTCCGGAACCTTGGCGCAGACGGTGTCATAGCCGTCCTCAAAGCCCCATGCAATGGGGGTAACGGTGGCCTGCAGGGTCACGGGAGGCTCTATGGAGGAGAAGGGAATTTCGGAAACGCCCTTGAACTCCGTTTCCTTTTCCACGGCGGTGTAGCCGAAGCTCCACTCTCCCTTGGGAATATACTCGTAGTCGCAGTAGGGGAACTTTCGCTCCACGCCGTTTCGCTCGTATTCCCGCATATTGGTCTCGTAGGGAATGGGCAGGGCAAAGAGGAGGGAGCCCTTCTTCACAGCGTACAGGTCGTAGGGACGGGCCATCCACTCCACCTCCGTCTCAAAGGCCAGGGTGATCACTCTGGTCTCCCCGGCGGAAAGCGCAAAGCTCTGATCTCCCTCTGCGGGTTTGCCGTCCACGGTGAGATTTTTTGCAAAGGAGGGGATGCGGATACGGAAGGTGAAGGCCTTCTTTGCCTCCAGGGTGTATACCATGCGGTTGCGGAAGGGGTATTCCGTCTCCACGGTGATGGTATGATCGGGGGTGGTCAGCTTACAGGGCACGGGCAGGGTGCTTTCCACCACGCCGTCCTTATGAAGAAAGGCGGAGAGGACGAATTTGGGCCAACCCTGACCGAAGTTGGCGGTGCAGCAGCCGAATTCCGGCTCTAAGCCAAAGAGATGTGCCTCCGAACCGTTGGTGCGGAAGAGGGTCTTCCCCGGGAAACGGATGCAGGCGATCTGGTTGGACATCTGGTCGTACTGATGGGTCCACATATCGTCGCTGTTGGCGGCGGGGAGGGCGTTGAAGGCCAAGACCTCCAGCCGTTCAGCCCATTCTCTGTCTCCGGTATGGGCGTACAGCAGCTCGTAGGCGTACATCAATTCCACCACGGAGCAAAGCTCCGCCCCGTGAATGGGGGAAAGGCCTGCCAGACATTCGTCTCCCGCAATGGTGCCTGCGGGCATGCTGTTGTATTGTTCCAGGATCCCCAGCAGATTCCGTACGTCGTCGGTGTAGGCATCTCCCAGCAGTTCGTGGGAGACGGCCTCGTATTTCAGCATCATGGCCAGGTTGACGATGTGGGTATCGAAGGTCCACTTGTTCAAGGGCGTTTTCCACAGATGCTCTGCGGTGTGGTAATCCATGCCCTGATCCTTCAAAATCCGTGCCAGCTTTTTGATCCAATCCTCACCATGGCGTTCCCACAGGAAGCTCAAGGCGATAAAGCCCTCGAACCAGCGGTATTTGCCCCAGTCGAAAAGCTTGATGGTCCCTGCGGAAAGGAGGTCGTAGAAGTTCTTCATGGTGCGGTAGATCACGTCGGGCACCCTCTCGTCTCCGGAGCAATCGTAATACACCACCAGCACCTTGGCGATGAGAAGCACCGTCCAGGTGTCGTACTTGGGACGCTTTTCCACGTCGCAGGGACAGATCCAGCCGTCCTCGCATTGGGAATCCATGATGGCGTCCATATATTTCTTCGCTCTTGCGATCATATCCTCGTTTTCCAAAAGATATGCCATGGGGATGAAGCCGTCCAGCCAATAGGGAACACGCTCCCAACCGTCGGCATCGCCGCCGATCCACGCGCTGTCCCGCACGTCCCGCCAAACCTTATCCAGATTGCCGCAAAGGCCCTCCGCCTGGATCTCCAGCTGTCTCTTCAGCCAGCCCGCGGGCTTCAGCTCTTTAGAGGTGTAAAACTTCCATGCGCTCATAAAAACTCTCCTTTTCGGTAGTCGCCATTAGCATACCACAAAAAAAGAGAAAAAGCAAGAGAACGCCATGCTTTTGCTTCTTTTGTAAGATAGGTTTCTTTGGGGATTCTTAAGGGGCTTTCTTTTCCGAAAGAAAGCCCCTTAAGCGTTATCTTACTTGCACTTACAGTCGCCGTCGGCATACAATCAAATTGCGTCGCTGCCCGAATTCATTTCGGGCAAAAGACACCGATCTTGGTTTTTCTCGTCCCGGAAGGGCGTCCTGCGAGAAACGCAGGACGAGAGAAAAATTCGCGCCTTCCTGCGCGAACCCCGAAGGGGCTCACGGCGCGGGGAAGCGCCGTGGAAACCCACCCCCGAACCGTGTGTTCGGGGGTGAGAGCGGAGCGATTACTTGCATTTGCAATCCCCGTCGACGTAGGGGAAGAACTCGCCCAGGGGGAAGTTCATCTTGCTGAACACACTGCAGGGATCCGCGCCGTCCTGGGCAGGGGTGCTGTCCCGTTCGGGGAGGCAGAACCTGCTGGAGGGCAGGGTGAGCTGTACCTGGCGTTCCATGCGGATGACGGTAAACAGCCCGATGCTCACGTAAACGTTCACGGAGCCGATACCGTCCATAAACTCCCCGTCAAAGCGGGAGCGGATCCGCTGGGGAATGCTGTCACAGCTCATACAGCAATGGCCGAAGGGTACACAGCGTTCCTTCACCTTCACGTCTAGGCAGATGGGCGGTGCCACCTCCAGGGTCACGGAGGGCAGGGTGGAATGCTCGTTGCAACGGAGTTTGCAGGGATCTGCACAGAAATCGTTGCCGTCGGGATCGGAGGTGAAGACGGAGACGTTCTTTTCCCCGCCGTACAGGATCATTTTTTTGTCAAAGGCACAAAGCCCTTTCACGAACTGGCTTCTGCCGCCGCAAACGCAGCATTCCAAGGTCACGCCGAAGAAATACCGCACGGTCACCTGGTAAAAGCCGCAGTTGAAGGGCACGCTGTCCAACGAGATGCCTGTGTAAAGCACCTCTACGTCGGTACACCGCACGGCGGTGGCGTGATCCACGACCTCCTGGGCGTTGTCGCAAAGATGAACGCGCAGATCCTCCAAGCAGTCTTTGTCCTTGGCGGAATCGAAGATCTTGTTTACGCTGACACAGCAGGTCTGCTCCTTGCCTCCGCAAATACCGCTCTTGCCGCAGGGGGAAGAATTGTTTTGCTGACAGGACTGCTGATTGTTTCTATCGATCATTGGGAGATCCTCCTTATTGGTTTGGGTAAACGGAAGGGTGATTCCGTATTATCAATACCATTCTATGAAAAAGTGGGAGGATTTGCTCTTTACAAATCCCGAAAAAAGGTGTATAATAATCTGAAAAACTATGTTTGGGAGGTGAGGACTCTTGGGCGAACAGCCGATTGAAACCGGCAAAGGAAGCAAGGTAGGAGCATTTTTGCTCATTGTGATCTGCTTTTTGGCCTTTGGCGGGGTCTGCTTTGCCGCCGGCAGCGTGCTTTGGCGGCAGGGGCAGGAGGTGGAGGTCTCCATCGATACCTCGGGAGAGGAATTCACCAGCAGCGTGACCTTTACGGTGCGGAATATGCTGGGCATGGACATCCTCATCGATGAAAGCAAGGAGTCCTGCGCCATGCTTCAGTTCTTAGAGAACGGGGAGTGGCTGGACGTCTGCGAGATCCGCTTCGTGCGGGAGGACAGCGCGGTGATCTCCGTAAAGTATGGCGGGATGTACGCCCATTTGGAGCCGGGAATGGCTTTGACCTATTGCCTGGACGAGGAGCTTCTGGCCGCCATGTCCTCCGGGGAATACCGTGTGGCCATCCCTTACATCAGCGAGGAGGAATACCTCCGCTACCTGCAAAAGCGGGGTGAGGAGATCGACGAATCTCTGGAGGCGGAAAAGGAAGCCTCCCGGGAGGAGGAGTCCGCCGAGGAATCGGAGGAATCCGCAGAGGACACCGTCTCGGAGGAATCCCTTGAGGCGGAAGCCCCCGAGATCCAAATTTTCTACGAAGAATTCGTGTTCGTCAGCCAATGGGACACGTCTGCTAAATAAAAGAAGGAAGGAATGTAATTATGAAAAAGACCTTTGTGATGGAAGACCTGGATTGCGCCCATTGCGCCGCAAAAATGGAGGAGGCCATCCGCAAGCTGGAGGGTGTGAATAGCGTCACCGTCAGCTACATCGCCCAGAAGTTCGTGCTGGATGCGGAGGACGCCCGCTTTGATGAAATTCTGAAAGAAGCCGTGAAGATCTGCCGCAAGGTAGAGCCTGATTGCCGTATCATCGTAAAATGAAACATTTGACAAGAAAACAACGTAAATTATTCTACCGCATTCTCATTTCCGGCGTGATCTTCCTGCCCCTGTTCCTCATCGGACATACCCCCTTGGGAGAGCTTGTGCATTTCCATGATTGGCCCCTTTACGTCAATCTGCCCTTGTTTGCCGTTCCCTACCTGATCGCAGGGTACGACGTGCTGCGGAAGGCGGTTCTGAACATCTTCCACGGGCGGATCTTCGACGAGAACTTTCTCATGTGCATCGCTACCGTGGGTGCCTTCTTCGCGGGGGCTTACGCCGAGGCGGGGGAGGTTATGCTCCTCTACCAGGTGGGTGAGCTTTTGCAGGGCATCGCCGTGGGGAAGAGCCGCCGTTCTGTTACCGCCTTGATGGACATCCGTCCCGACTACGCCAACGTAGAGCGTGACGGTGAGCTTTTGCAGGTGTCCCCCGAGGAGGTAGAGCCGGGTGAGACCATCGTGATCAAGCCCGGGGAAAAGGTGCCCCTGGATTGCGTGATCCTTTCCGGACAGACCAACGTGGATACTGCCACCCTCACGGGGGAGGCTATGCCCAGGGATCTGAAGGAGGGAGACGAGATGGTCTCCGGATGTGTGAACATGAGCGGTATGGTGAAATGTCGTACCACCAAGCCCTACGGGGAATCCACCGTGGCCAAGATCTTAGAGCTGGTGGAGAACGCGTCCTTCGCAAAGGCAAAGAGCGAAAACTTTATCACCCGCTTTGCCAGATATTACACCCCTGCGGTGGTGATCATTGCTTTGCTGTTGGGTGCTGTGCCTCCCGTATTCTTCGGGGAGGACGTATACAAATGGGTGATGCTGGCCTTGACTTGTCTGGTGGTCTCCTGCCCCTGTGCCTTGGTGATCTCCGTGCCTTTGACCTTCTTTGGAGGCATCGGCGGGGCGGCCAAGCAGGGCATCCTCATCAAGGGTGCCAACCATATCGAGGAGCTTGCCCGTGTGGAGACGGTGGTGTTTGACAAAACAGGCACTCTCACCAGCGGAACCTTTACCGTGACGGTGATCCATCCCGACTCCATGACCGAGGAAGAACTGTTGTACCTTGCCGCGGCGGCGGAATGTTATTCCGACCACCCCATTTCCCGCTCCCTGGCCCAGGCCTACAAGAAGGAGATCGACCGTACCAAGGTGTTCTCCGTGAAGGAGCTTCCCGGGAAGGGCGTCCACGCCGATATTGACGGGCGGGACGTTCTGGTGGGCAACCGCGCTCTCATGGAGGAATTCGGCGTTGCCGTCACGGAATGCCACCACCATCATTTGGGGACGGTGGTTCACGTTGGCGTGGACGGCTGTTACGCAGGCCACGTGGAGATCAACGACCAGGTGAAGCCGGATGCGGAACGTACCATCCGCGCTCTGAAGCCCCGCAAAACGGTGATCCTGACAGGGGACCGTGAAAGCGTGGGCAAGGAGGTCGCCGCCCGCTTGCAGGTGGACGAGGTCCATTGCGGTCTGCTTCCCGCCGAGAAGGTGGAGAAGGTGGAAGCCCTGCTGGCGGAAAAGCCCAAGGGTAGCGCTTTGGCCTTCGTGGGAGACGGCATCAACGACGCCCCCGTTTTGTCCCGCGCGGACGTGGGCATCGCCATGGGAGCCTTGGGCTCCGACGCTGCCATCGAGGCGGCAGACGTGGTGCTGATGGATGACAAGCCCTTGGGGGTTGCCACCGCCATCCGCTGTGCCAAGAAGACCAAGCGTATCGTCTGGCAGAACGTGATCTTCTCCTTGACGGTGAAGGTGGGCGTGCTGATCTTTGAGATCGCCACAGCTTTTGCCGCCCACGGACATATGGAGCAGGGACATAACCACATGGGACTGGCCGCCTTTGCGGACGTAGGCGTGCTGGTGCTGGCGGTGCTCAACGCCACCAGAGCCCTACGTGTGCCCAAGGACCCCAAATAACATGAGGTTCGTTATGAAAAAAAGATTTTTATGGGGCTTGCTGGCCCTGTTGACCTGCCTTGCGGGGTGCGCTTCCGCAGGGTATACAGAGACCTCCTCCGTCGGCGGCTCTCTTTCCACCGTGGAAAGCAGCTCCGCTTTTGAGGAATCCGTCTCGTCGGATTCCTCGGAGGAAGCGCTTTCTCTGCCTTCGGAGATCTCCCTGCCGGATGGGTTTGATTCCTCGGAGGAACAGCCTACCCGTTTGTGGGAGGCGTTGACCACCATGTTCCCCGTTCCGGAGTGGGAAGCGGAGATCATTTCCTTCGGCCTGTTTATGGAGCTGCAGCTGGGAGACGCCCTTGCCTGCCAAATGGCGGCGGTGATCATGGAGCACGGCTACGACGACGGGATTTGGCGGGAGCTGACGGGGAATACCCTCAACGTGTGGGAGACCCTTTACAGGGGCGACCACGAGACCTCTCCCTTCGTGCGCTTGCTCAGCATGGGGAAGCCCGGGGAGGACAAGACCACGGTGATGACCTTCGGCGGGGATATCTGCTTTGCGGATAACTACGAGGTAATGAAATACATGGCGCGGAAGGGCTACGACCTGGAGGATTGCATCGCTCCGGAGTGGTTTGCGGAGATGCAGAACGCGGATATCGCTGTGCTGAACAACGAGTTTTCCATTTCCTCCCGGGGCAAGGCCATGGCCGGCAAGGCCTTCACCTTCCGCGCGGACCCCAAGCATACCGCGCTGTATCACCGCTTGGGGGTAGACTTGGTCACCCTGGCCAACAACCACGTGTTTGACTACGGTGAGGACGCCTTCCACGACACCCTGGACACCCTGCGGGAATACGGGGTGGACTACGCAGGAGCGGGGCGGAATGCAGAGGAAGCCCAAAGCCCTATGTATTACCTGGTGGACGGCAGAAAGATCGCCTTCATCTCCGCCACCCGTGCGGAAAAGTATATCCTCACCCCCGAGGCCACGGAGGATGCTCCCGGTGTGTTCCGTTGCTACGACACCGCAAGGCTTCTGGAAGTGATCGCCGAGGCCAAGGAGGAGAGCGATTACGTGATCCTGCTGGTGCATTGGGGCAGAGAAGGCTCCAACGAGCTGGAGAAGGTGCAGGAGGAGACCGCGCCCTTGTACTTGGAGGCGGGGGCGGACCTCATCGTGGGAGCCCACGCCCACCGCTTGCAGGGCATCGAGTTTATCGACGGCAAGGCGGTGTTCTACAACCTGGGGAACTTCTGGTTTGACAACTTCAACATCGAAACGGGGCTGATGCGCTTTGAGCTTGCTGCCAACGGGAAAGAGACCTTCTACTTCCTGCCCGCCAAGCAATCCGGGTGCAAGACCAGCTACGAGCTGGGCACCTCCAAGGGGCGTACCATCCTGGATCACGTGGAATCCTATTCCAAGGGGATCTCCATCCGCGACGACGGCTTGATCGTCAGAGAGTAAAAAGAGAACGGACAGCTTTTTAAGGCTGTCCGTTTTGGTTTCATATATGTTTTTTGACTTTGGTGAGCAGGGTGAATTTCAACAGGTATCCTGCGGCGGCGATCAGGGCGGTCAAGGCGGCGAGGAGCTCTTTGCCACCCCGGAAAGCACCGAGCATGGAAAGACCGCCTGCCAGCAAGAAGCCGAATTCAAAATACTTGGGGACACGGAAGCGTTTGTTTTCCGTGGTTAGCCGAATTGTGTTTTTGCAGAGCCGGATTCCGGCTACCGACCAAAGGACGCCCAACCCGAATACAGCGCAAACGATCAGCACTATCAATAGCCAAATCAGAATCAGATCTAAGAACCCCGAAAGGAGAACATCGATAAAGCTGCTTATAAGGCTGTCGCCGGAGCTTCCCACAGGGAGCAGTAAAAAACGCAAACAAAGGTAGACCATGTAGGCAGCGCTAAAGATCTCGTCCCAAACGATCAGTTTAAGACCTGTGGGGGAAAACACACCCGTTTTATCTTTTTCCTTCCGCAAAAGAAGCAATCCGATGGGGAGCAAGAAGGATGTCAGGGAAATTAAGAGGGGGAAACCGGCTTGCCATTCTCCTTGGAACAGCAGAGGAATATTTGCCGTCAAAGAGAGAATCATGCTAACCACGCTCACCCCTGCGATTAACAGCAAGAGAGTGCTTCCCTCCCGCAGGCCCGCACGCAGGGCTTCCGCTCCGTTTTTGGCGTCGGGGAGAGGGATCTGCTTGCGGCGAAGAAGACCTTTTTTGGTAGGGATCCGCTGTGTCCCGCAGACGGGGCAGACCTGCGCCGTTTTCAATTGGGCGCGGCAGTTGCGACAGTATGCCATAGACGGCTCCTTTTTTCTTTTAGTATACCATAAGGAAACAAAAGTTGTCAAGAACCTTTGAAAAACACCCTTTTTTGCCTTGACGAAGGGGATTTTTTGTGGTATAATGCCACGGTAAAAAACGAGGCGGGTGGAATCCCGTCGAAAGAGAGGATATCATATGGCGATTTGGAAAAGAGCGTTGCTTTTGTTGCTGTGTGTCGTGCTGGCGGTCAGTTTGGTGGCTTGCGGCGGCGAAGAGGAAGGCAAGGACAAAGACAACGAAAAAGAAGAGAGCAGTAAGGAAGAATCCCTGAACCCCGGAGACGAGAACTGTGAGCACGAGTTCTCCCAGTGGCAGGTAGAAAGAACCCGTACCTGTGAGAAGGACGGTAAGAAGTCCCGCGAGTGCACACTTTGCGGTAAGGAAGAGACCATGGTTTGGGTGGCTACCGGCCATGAATTCTACGGCCAGGGCAAGTGCAGTGTTTGCGGCAAGCGGGAGTCCTCCTGCAAGCATAAGAAGGCTGAGACCGTGGTCATTGACGAGCCCACCTGCGAGGAGGGCGGCGAAAAGAGATCCATTTGTAAGTCCTGCAAGAGTGTTTTGAACTCCGAGTATCTGAGCTCCCTGGGTCACGAGTGGGTCGAGCACGAGGGTCAAGAGCCCACCTGTACCGAGATCGGCTGGTATTCTTACTCCGACTGCAGCAGATGCGGATACACCTCCTATGAGGAGAGAGCGGCTTTGGGCCATAACTTCTTTGCAGGTGTCTGCGAGACCTGTCAGCAGTCCGATGGGGAGACCGGTTCCGTAACCGTCGAGCCTATCAAAAAGAACGAGTATACCGCAGCCTCCGGGGAGGGCAACCTGCTGACTGCTCCCGGCGCTACCATTGACGTCCATAACGTAACCCTCACCCAGTCGGTTCAGAAGGCCGAGTACACCCTGGAGAACGTACAGGCAGGCGTTTACCGCATTTGGATCACGGAGCTTTACAGCGGCAACGTGATGTCCATCTACGTGAAGAACCACCTGGGCGAAGAGGTGGGAGGCAACTGGTACTGCCCCAACAACGAAGGCCTTACCGTGACCTTGGCGGAGGGTGAGACCTACACCATCGAGGTCAGCATTTATCAGGGCAACGGCGCCACCTTCTATCTGAACGTGGGCCACCAGACTCCCGTGGCAGATCTTTCCGGATACACAAACTGGAGCGGCAGCTTTGAGTTCGTGGATCAGACCATTGCATTTACCTACACCCCCGAGATCAGCGGCATCCACGCTTTGACCGTCAGCAATATGCTCAGCGGCGCTTACGCCCGCCTTTACGTCTACAACCATTTGGGCGAGACGCTGATGGACAGCAGCTATCTGACCAACGGGAACAGCGTTTGGGGCGAGCTGGAGGCAGGAAAGACTTATTACATCTGCCTGGCATACCAGAGCAAGCTTTCCACCGTGGATCTTGCCATCGGCGTTCCCAAGGCTTCCGTGGACGTTTCCGAATACAACGTGATCAAGGACAGCATTTCTTTCCATAGACAGGTGAATACCTACACCTTCGTGGCGACGCATTCTACTTACACCTTTCTCTGCAAAGGCGTTAAGGACGATTACACCGATTTGACTCTTTCCGTTCTGAACCGCTTGGAGGAGTCTGTTTGCTACACCGATTACTTCAGCAACGACGACAGAATGGTGGTCGATAACCTGGTGGTAGGGGAGACCTATACTCTTTGCATCGGCTATTCCGACGACGTGACTCCCTACGAGGTGCACGTCTTCACCGAAAAGCCTGCTACCGAGGTCAGCGGTAAGGTGAACGTTACCGACAGCATCGAGTATTACGATCAGGTCAACACTTATGTGTGGACTGCCACCGCCGATTGCGATCTGCAGGTCTACTCCATGGGCATGGAAAACGGGGCCGTCAACATCTATATCTACGATGCCACCGGCACGAATCTTTTGGACGCCGAGAGCTATTGCTACAAGGGCGATGGCGTGTACGTCTCCGGTGTGACCGCCGGGGAGACCTACGTGGTTCGCGTAGAATATTGCAACGGCTTCTCCCGGTATTCCGTCGCATTCCAGTATTAACTCCGCAAGATCCCGCTGTTTTCGTCAGAAAACGGCGGGATTTTTGAATTGTTTACATCTTACAGGGGAATTTTCCTTGCAATCCAAGAAAAAGCGTGTTATAATAAGCAAAGTGAAAAGAATTCAAGCTTGAGAAGGAGACGCAGAGATGAGAAAGAAGGAATTGTTCATCGCACTGCTTTTGTTGGTGGCGTTGCTTGCCGCCGTGGCGGTGGGGCTGGCCATTGACCGTGCCGCGTCTTCTACCGAGCCCGGCGTAGAGCCCGAGGTGGTGGATCTGCTGATCACCGAGATCTGCGCCAAGAATACGGAGATCATCGAGGACTCCCGCGGGAAGCACAGCGACTATATCGAGCTGTATAACCAAGGAGAGGATTGCAATCTCCACGGCTTTACCCTGTCCGACGGAGGCAACACCTCCGCGCCCTTTGGGGACACTCCCTTCAAGGCGGGGACTTATTTGGTTCTGTTTATCGATCGAGACCTGACAGGCTTCTCTCTTTCCGCCGCAGGGGGAGAGACCTTGTTCCTGTATAATCGGGACGGCTCCGTTGCCGCCCAGGTCACCGTTTCTCCCATGGGAGAGAACCAGGTTATGGAATGGCAGGAAACAGGCTACGCCATCACCGAGCGTCCCACTCCCGGCTACCCCAACACCGAGGAGGGTTATCTGCTGATGACCCAGGGTGTGCCGGATGAGGATCCTGCGGTGGTGATCAACGAGCTGTTGCTTTCCAACCGCTACGCCCTGCCCGATAAAAACGGCGTCTACTCCGACGTGATCGAGCTTTACAACCGCTCGGAGGAGGACGTGTTCCTTTCCGGCTATTATCTGACGGACAATCCGGAGAACCGCTTCCGCTATGCTCTTCCCGCCGTGACCCTCCCTGCAGGAGGCTACCTGCTGGTGTATTGCGACGGAACGGGTGCATACGAGGATGGGGAGATCCACGCGAATTTTGCCGTTTCCGCAGAGGAAACCCTTTATCTGACCTCCTCCGCGGGGAAATATACCTCTGCTCCCGCAGGGGAAGCCCCCGAGGACGTTTCCTTGTCCTTGGTGGAGGGCGCCTTCGGGCTTTGCGGCGTTTCTCTGGGGTATCCCAACACGGAGGCGGGCGAAGAAGCCTTTACCGCAAGCAGATACGATTTGGAGAATCCCCTTGTGATCTCCGAGATCCTGCTGTCCGGCGGGGACGTGGCCTTCGAGGGCGTCTTCGTGGACGTGATCGAGCTTTTCAACAGGGGAAGCGAGACCATCAATACCAAGGGATATTACCTTACCGATGGGGACGATCCCTATAAATATCCCCTGCCCGAGGCCATTCTTGCGCCGGGAGATTGCATCCTGTTGGTTTGCGACGGAAAGGACGAGGGCTGGCATGCCAACTTCGCCCTGTCTGCAGGGGAGACGCTGAGCATTCTCTGCCCCGACTACCGTTACGGAGAATCCGTGGACGTGATCCGTCCCGAGGACGGAAAGTCTCTGGTGCGGGAGGATAGCGAGGACGGTGGCGCCTACCGCGTGGGCGAGGTCTCCTTGGGCTTTGCCAATACGGAAGAGGGACGGGCGGCATATCTGCAGGCCATCCTTCCCGATACCCTTTGGATCTCCGAGCTGGTGACCTCCAACACGGAAAGCCTTCCCGGTTCCTACGGCACCTATTGTGACTGGGTGGAGATCTACAATCCCACCAATCAGCCTATCAGCCTGGAGGGCTGGTATCTCACCGACGATCCCGACGAGCCGATGATGGGCAAGCTCCCTGCAGAAACGGTTCAGCCCGGGGAGTATTACGTGATCTTTTTGAGCAAGGACACGGAGAACCTCCGTAAGGGCTTCCCCGTGGTTCCCTTCGGACTTTCCTCCTCCGGAGACCGCTTGTTCCTGATGCGGGAGGGCTTGGTGATGGATAGCGTGCTGATCCCCGCCTTGAGAACTAACGTTTCCTACGGCAGACCTTCGGGACAGGCCGCATTTGCCGTTCTCGGAGCGGTGACGCCCAACGCCGCCAACGGCGGCGCCGCTATGGCGACGGAGACTCCTTCCGCGGCAACTGCCCAGGGCGTTTACAACGACGTCAGCTCTCTTTCCGTGGTTCTGGAGGGCGAGGGGGAGATCTATTACACCACCGATTGCACCACTCCTACGGCGGCATCCACCCTGTATACCGGACCCATCCTGCTCACCGAGACCACGGTGATCCGCGCCATGTCTTTGGCGGCAGGCAAGACGGAAAGCGAGATTCTGGATCTCACCTATATTATCAACGAAAATCACAGCCTGCCCGTGGCCTCCCTGGTCACCGAGCCGGATAACCTTTGGGACTATTACGAGGGGATCTACGTGGAAGGTCCCGGTGCCAGCTCCAAGTTCCCTTATACCGGGGCGAACTTCTGGAAGAAATGGGAAAAGGAAGCCACCGTCTCCCTGTATGAGATGGACGGAACCGGCTTCACCTCTCCCTGCGGCATCCGTATTTTCGGCGCGTATTCCCGCGCTCTGCCCATGAAAAGCTTTTCCTGCTTTTTTCGCGGGGTGTACGGGGAAAATCAGCTGAAGTATCCCTTGTTTGGGGAGGAAGGGCTGGACGTTTACGAGGCATTTCTGTTCCGTAACGCGGGGCAGGATTTCGACGGCGCCAGAATGCGGGACCCGTTGCTTTCCGAGCTGGCCTCCACCGCCATGTATATGCCCTGCCAGAAGAACCGTCCTGTGATCCTTTACCTCAACGGGGAGTTTTGGGGGATCTACTATATCCGCGAAAAGATCAACGAGAACTTCATTGCAGGCAACTACAACGTTGCCCCCGAGGATGTGATCCTGGACGTCTCCCACGGCTCCACCAAGGAGTACAAGGAGTTCCTTTCCTATGTAAAAAAGCACGACCTTTCCGATCCCGAGGCTTATGCCTATGTGGAATCCCAGATGGATATCGATCAGTATATCGACTATATCGTGATGCAGATCTACATCGGCAACCTGGATAACGGCAACATCCGCTTTTTTAAGGCGGGGGACGGCAAATGGACCTGGCTGATGTACGACGTGGATCAATCCACCTTTTACGTGAAGAACGACACCGTGGCGGAGCATCTGAACCCCAAGGGAACGGGTACCAACGACTGGTTTTCCACCGAGCTGATCAACGGCCTTCTGGAGAACCCCGGCTTTAAGGAAAAATTCCTGCGCCGCTTTGCCTGGCAGATTGAAAACGTTTGGAACTACGAACGTGTGAACGCCACCATCGACAGATATTACGCAGCCATCCTTCCCGACAAGGAACGGGACTGCGACAAATGGGACCTTTCCTATTCCACCTGGAAGTGGGCGGTAGGCTATCTGCGGGACTTCTTCGAAGCGCGAGAAGGCTACGTGGTGGAGGATATCCAAAATTGGTTCAAGCTTTCCGATACCCAAATGAAGAACTACGGCTTTGACCTGAACGCATAAGCAATCTTGAAGGGAGGTGCCCTATGGCCACCCGTCACGAAGAAAAATTCATCATCGGCTATGCCGAGTATCTCCGTCTCCGCGCCAGAGCGGAGGCCGCCATGGAGATCGATCCCCATGCAGGGGAGGACGGCTACCTCATCGCCTCCCTGTATTACGACGATCGATACGACAGCGCCCTGGACGAAAAGCTGGACGGTGTGCGGGTGCATACCAAATACCGGGTGCGCACCTATAATTCCGACGCCTCCTTCATCCGTTTAGAGCGAAAGGTAAAGCGGGGGATCATGACGGAAAAGCATACCCTCCGTTTGACGGCGGATGAGATCCCCACCCTGAGCGATCCGGGAAGAGACCTTGCAGGACTTTCCGGCAGACAGGCAGTGATGGGGCTGGAGATGCGGGCCAAGGGGCTGAACCCTGCGGTGATCGTGCGGTATCGGCGGGATGCCTTCGTGTATCCCGGGACGGATACCCGTCTCACCTTCGATACCAACGTGGAGGCCTTGCCCCCGGATTACACCCTTCTGTTTGATGAGGAGCATCCCGGGATCCCCGCAATGCCAAGGGATCAGGTCATTATGGAAGTGAAATACGGGGAATACCTTCCCCAATTCGTCCGAAAGATCAGCGCCTGCTGTTCCAAGCAGCTTTCCGTTTCCAAATACGCCATCTGCCGAGAGGCCTGGCGATAATAGGCTTGAAAAAGGGATCCTTTTTCAAGCACGATTTTGTGGCTTTGCTCACAAAATCCTTCACAATCGCCCGCTAAGCGGGCTACGAAAGAGAGGTATACCGCTATGAGTTTTGCGGATATGTTCAAAAACAGCATCCTGGAAGGATTCAACACCGACGTGACCATGGGGAAGGTGGTGGCAGGTCTTTTGGCCGCCCTGCTTTCCGCTCTGTTCATTCTGCTTATCTACCGTTTGACCATGCGGGGCATCGCCGCCAATCGGGGATATGAGATCACCCTGCTTTTGGTGACCGCCATTTCCGCCATGATCGTCTTGACAATCACCTCCAACCTGGCTTTGTCCTTGGGTATGGTGGGTGCGTTGTCTATCATCCGCTTCCGTACTGCCATCAAGGAGGCTTCCGACACAGCCTTTATGTTCTGGGCTGTGGCGGCGGGCATTACCGCCGGCGCGGGCTTTTACATGATCACCGTGGTGGGTTGCTTGTTCATCGGCTTTGTGACGGTTGTGGCTTGCCTCCTCACCCGCAAGAGCGCCCGTCCTTATCTGCTGGTGGTGAGAACGGAGGCAGGGGACACCGCAGAGCTGGTGGAAAAGCTGTTGGATGAGAATCACGTGCGCCGTAAGCTGTCTTCCATGGTGCAGAACGACCGCTACACCGAGGTGATCTACGAGATCAGCGTCAGCGCCGCACAGCAACGCCTTGCCGCCGCCGTGAAGGCTCTCCCCGGTGTGAAGACCGTCTCTCTTGTGGACTGCAGAAATTCCTAAAAAGAGCAACAAAAAAGAGCCTCGATGTGAGGCTCTTTTGCTATGCTTATTATTCAGTGTCGGTAGTAGCGGGAGCTTCTTCTGCTGCGGGAGCTTCTTCAACGGGAGCTTCCTCTGCGGGAGCTTCTTCAACGGGAGTTTCCTCTGCGGGAGCTTCCTCGGTCACAGGGGCCTCGGGAGCAGCAGGAGCCTCGGGGGCTGCGGGAGCTGCAGGAGCGGGAACGGTATCGTGGATTACGTTCATGCCGATCTCAGCCTGCCAGGTGGTGTAGATCTCAGCCAGTTCGTTTTTGTTCAGCAGAACGATAACACCGGCAACGATTACCATCAGGGAGTAGATGATGCCGTATACGGAAACGTCCAGAATGCTGATGCTGAAGTACAGACCGAATGCACCCATAATGAAGTTGCAAACGGGAATGAACATAGAGGGTGCGGCGACCATGTGGCCGGTCTTATACATTTTCTTTGCGTTCTTAAGAACCAGAATATTCTGGCCGAAGCGTGCCCAGGCGATGGCAGCTGCAATCATCAAAAGAACACAGCCGATGCAAACAAGGACGGAGTTTCCGAAAATACCATCAACGATGGTGTCGAACAGATCTTCAATGGGCTCACCGGAGCCTTTGCCGCCAAAGAACTCAACGGTGCTGACCATGGCTTCGCCAAGACCGCTGAAGAATTCTGCGATCTCGTCTTGCAAAGCGATTACGAGAGCGATGACGATGATTGCCAGGATCTCGATGGCAACAAAGCCGATCAGCACAAAGAAGCGAACGCACTTGGGCAGAACGGTAGCCATGCCGAAGGCGAAGGGAGAGATGTTCTGCTTGCGTGCGCCGAAGAAGATCAGCCACATTGCAAGAGCGCTGAAGAAGGAGCAGATCAAGGCGATGCCGGGGAGGATCAGGCCGGGGATGCTCTCGGGGAAATCACCAAAGGAGCCCGCCAGATCGATGACGGAGTACACAAAGAATGCGGAGGTAAGTGCTGCCAGCACGATCATCAGAGGGCTGGCGCCGACCTTGTTGAACAAGGACGTGTAGTGGACGTACGACTTTTTCTCAGGGGCGTTGTTCATAGAGAATTCCTTTCTTTGTCATAATTTGGAAATATCTGCGAACATTATATACCAACAATTTTCAAATGTCAACAAGAAAAAGAGGCTTTTTGGGCGAATCTTTTCGGGTTTTGCGGTACAGGGGTGAAAAAACAAAAAAGACAGCCGTTGGCTGTCTTTTTTTCTGGCGGACAGATAGGGATTCGAACCCTAGAACGGGGTTAACCGTTACACGATTTCCAGTCGTGCGCCTTAGACCAACTCGGCCATCTGTCCACATTGCGTCACTCGTTCGCAACGGGGGTATTATAGCACAGATTTTCCCGCTTGTCAACTGCTTTTTACTTAATTTTCAGATTTATTTTTTGAAATTCTGCGTATACTCTGTTAGAAGATAAGAAAAACCCGTGCAACCGAGGTTACACGGGTTTGGTGACCACTAGGAGAATCGAACTCCTATCTTCGCCGTGAGAGGGCGACGTCTTAACCGTTTGACTAAGCGGCCAGGCTCATTTGCAAGCAATACTATACCACAAGAAAACGCGTTTGTCAAGTGTTTTTTGAAAAAAACGGAGGAGATTTTTTGTTTTCACCGGAATCCACCCGCAAACTGCTCCACTATGCCCTGTGGGGGGCGGTGATCTGTGCAGGGGTCTTTTTGTTTTTCCGTTATTTGTTCGGGGCGGTACTGCCTTTTTTGCTGGCGTACCTCATCGCCTTCTGTCTTCAGCCTCTTTGCCGCGCCATGGAAAAGCGTGCGGGGATCTCCCGCAAGGTGACGGTGTTGATCGCGGTGTGCGGCATCGTGGCGTTGCTTTTGTTTCTGTGCGGCCTGCTGTTCCGCAGACTCTTGGGTGAGCTGTCTACCCTGACGGCCGCTTTGGGGGACGTGATGACCCGCCTGCGGGAGGATGAGGGTTTTCGTGGGGAGATGGTGGAAAAATGGGGGCGGTATTTGCCTTTCCCGCGGGTAAAAGAGGAGCTTGCCGCCTTCTTTGCCGATCTGGACGGCAGGCTTATGATCTTTTTGGGGAATGCGGCGGAACGGCTTTCCGGTTCGGTGTTGCCCTTTCTGACCTCCCTTGCGGCCTTTTTGCCGGGGTTCTTGCTTTCTGTTTTGGTGGTTCTGATCGCTTCCTATTATTTTGCCATCGATTTCAAGAGGATCAACGCGGGGCTGATGGGAGCGTTGCCCGAGAGGTGGCAGACCGCTTTGGGGAAAGGGAAGTCCGCCCTGACCGAGACAGCGGGGAACTTCTTCCGCGCCTACGGTTTCCTGCTTTTGGTCACCTTTTTCGAGCTGTTTGCCGCCCTTTTGATCCTGGGATATCGCTACGCCTTCCTTTTGGCGGCAGTCATTGCCCTCATCGACATCCTCCCCGTGCTGGGGACGGGAACGGTGCTGATCCCCTGGGCGTTGCTTTCCTTGGTGACGGGGGACGTTTACCACGGGGTGGGGCTTTTGATCGTCTACGCCGTGATCACCGTGGTACGCCAGGTCATTGAGCCCAAGGTGGTGGGGAAGTATATCGGCTTGCCCCCCTTGGCATCCTTGGCATCCATGTATATCGGGCTGAAGCTTTTGGGCTTCTGGGGGCTGTTTCTGTTCCCCTTGGGAGCGACCTTTTTGTTTCGGTTGAAAAGCAAGAAGGAAAAGAAGGACGCTTGATTTCTGTGTCGAAATTGTAAAAACCCGCGGGGGTATCTTCAAAAAACGAAAAAGCTCTTGCAATTTGACGGGATATGGGGTATAATGAAACCGCCTGTGGAGTTTTTCTGCAGGGAAACGCCAAAAATGGAAGGGGAACTCCCTATGGAACGGAAAAGCAAGATCAATTATTATTTGGATATTGCCCAAACGGTCACCACCCGAGGCACCTGCCTGCGGAAGAATTTCGGCGCCATCATCGTGCGCAACGACGTGATCGTTTCCACCGGGTACAACGGCGCGCCCAGAGGCAGACAGAACTGCTGTGACATGGGAGATTGCCTCCGCGACCGGTTGAAGATTCCCCGCGGAGAGCGCTACGAGCTTTGCCGTTCCGTTCATGCGGAGGCCAATGCCATCATCTCCGCCTCCCGGGAGAACATGCTGGGAGCGGATTTGTACCTTTGCTGTGTAGACCCTGCTACCGGGGATCTGGTTCCCGGCACCACCAGCTGTCAGATGTGCAAGCGGTTGGTGATCAACGCGGGCATCCGTCGGGTCATCGTCCGTGAAAATGAGGATACGTTTACCGTTTACAACGTAGAGGATTGGGTGACCAACGACGACAGCCTGGGGCAGATGGGCTATTGAGAGGAAGTTTTACATGAAAAGATTGTTTTGCCTGGCGTTGTGTCTGTTGGTTTGCCTTTGCGGATGCGACGCTGTCCATAGTGGCTCCCAGCTGGAAAGTGAGTTTGGCTTTGTGGACGAGGATACGGATATCGAATACGTTGCCTGCAGTATTTTGTCGGTGAAGCCTGTGGATCTGGGCGAGGTGTACTGCGAGGTGGACGGGGTGAACTACTATCAGATCCCCTTTGAAGAGCCTTCTCGGTTCCTGTGCGATTTCGATGAAGAGAGCGGCAGCAGCTATGTCTACCGCAACAAGGCGGAAGCGGACATCACCGTTGGCAGCTTTGACGCCGTGGCGGCATGGCTGTACGCCGACGGTAAGTCTCCCCAGCGCTTGGGGCAGCTGTACGCCGATGACGAATACTTAGCGGAAGAGCTGAGAGGGAAGAACCCTTCCCAGGATACCGACAAGGTGCGGATGATCACCGACGCCCTGGTTAACGGGGAAAGCCTGGCGGTGAAGCTTTCCGATGGGGAGCAGAACGATTCTTACGAGTTCCGCCTGCTCAGCGTGAAGTATCCCGGGCTGTATTATTCCGTTTGGTTCTTTACCGATGCCTTCGGGAAGTGCTATCTCCACGACTACGCCTCCGACAAGACGGTGGAGGCGCCCTCCGTTATTGCCGCGTGGATCGTTGGCGGCGGCACCGAGGTATGATTTCTATGAAGAAGATCGCATTGCTTTTGTGTCTGTGCTCGGTGCTTCTTGCCGGGTGCAGCGGTAAATATTATTCCATCTCCGACGGCTCCTCCGCGGCGGATTCCTCTTCTGCGGAGATCTCCGATCCTGTACCTCTGTACGTCTTTGGGGAAATAAGCTTTTACGACACGGTAAACGATACGGAGTTTTACTTGGCAGGGGGCATCTATGCCAAGGAAGTGGGAGAATTGCTGTTTGAAGGGGATGGCATTGCCATTCACCGCATCGGCGGCACCCATGAGGACTACGGAGCCTATCTTTTGTGCGACAGCGAAGGCAGAGTGTACAAGAATGCCGACCTGCCCTGGACGGTAGAGCCCGGTGCAGAGGGCTTCGGGGAAGCGTATCCCGCTTTGGAGATCAGACTTGAAAACGATTGAGATCCGTCCTCCCGCAGAGGGGGAGTGTGCCCTTGCGGCGGAGATCGAAAAGACTTGTCTGTCCACCGCTTGGACGGAGGAACAGATCAGGACCCGTTCTCCCGAAACGGTGTACCTCATGGTCTTTGAGGACGGAGTTCCCGTAGGTATTTTAAGCGCCTCTCTGTCCTTGTACGACGGAGAGATCTTGAACCTGGCGGTGTCGCCCGCTTATCGGGGGAAAGGGTATGCACAGGCGTTGCTGGAGGCGTTGTTTGCCCGCACGGCAGGTCTGGAGGCATTGTTTTTGGAGGTTGCGGAAAGCAATCTCACCGCACAGAGAGTATACGAAAGAAACGGCTTTTCCGTGGTAGGCAGACGAAACGGCTTCTACGGCGGGGAAGACGCTCTTTTGATGAAAAAGGAATGGTCATAATATGTTGATTTTAGGGATCGAGTCCTCCTGCGACGAAACCGCGGCGGCGGTTGTGGAGGACGGCAGGATCTTACGCTCCAATATCGTTGCAACCCAGACGGATATCCACGCCCTTTACGGCGGCGTAGTGCCGGAGATCGCCTCCCGCGCCCATACGGAAGCCATTCACGGGGTGACGGAGGAGGCTCTGTCCGCCGCAGGGGTCACCATGGACGATATCGACGCCATCGCCGTGACCAACGCTCCCGGCCTCATCGGCGCTTTGCTGACGGGCTTGTCCTTCGCCAAAGGACTTGCTTACGCCTCGGGGAAGCCCCTGGTGCCCGTGCATCATCTGCGGGGACATATTGCGGCGGTGTATCTGGTGGAGCCGGAGCTGAAGCCTCCCTTTGCGGCACTTTGCGTGTCCGGAGGCAACACCGAATTGATGATCGCAGAGGATTATACCCACTACCGCTTCGTGGGCACCACCCGTGACGACGCGGCGGGGGAAGCCTTTGATAAATGTGCAAGAGTGCTGGGTTTGCCTTACCCCGGCGGTGCGGCCATGGATAAGCTGGCCTCCATCGGTAACAGCGAGGCTTTCCGCTTCCACGAGGGAAGCGTGGACGGCGCGCCCTACGATTTCTCCTTTTCCGGGCTGAAGACCTCCGTGATCAACACGGTCCATACGGAGCAACAGCGTGGCAGGGTGATGGACGACACCTTCCGTGCAGATATCGCCGCCTCCTTCACCAAGGCGGTGGCGAAGACGGTGACGGGGCGGCTGGAAATGCTGTTGCAGAACAGCGATCCCGCATTGAACGTAGTGCTTTCCGGCGGCGTTGCGGCCAACTCCCACCTGCGCAAGGCCTGTAAGGACTTGGCAGAAAAATACGGCAGAACGCTGTACCTCCCGCCCTTGAAGCTCTGCGGAGACAACGCGGCCATGATCGCCGCACAGGGCTATTACGAATATATGGCGGGCGTACGGGGAGACCTTTCTCTCAACGCATACGCCACCAAACGCGTGTGAAAAATACACCTCACTGTCGGACGGCAGTGAGGTGCTTTTTTGTAATCTTCCGAGAACCCGATTGTCACAAAAAACGACTTTTTTGGGCGGTAATTCACCGCTTTCTTTCCGATAATTTGGATGACATAATCCGACTCCTCTGTGGATAACTTGGTGGACAATGTGGAAAACTTTTTGCATTTTCAAGCTTTCCACGGTGGAAAACCGAAAAAAACACTTGTTTTCGGTGGATAACTCGGTGGATAATGTGGAAAACTTTTGGTTGCAACCGCATTATCCGGCGGATTATGTCAAACGCGACCATTACTAAAACGAAAAGCAAACCAAGGCTGTGTCGCTATGCAAAACGGCTTTGCCGTTTTGTGGCTTTGGTACCATGCCTTGGCGACCACTACTAAAACGAAAAGCAAACCAAGGCTGTGTCGCTATGCAAAATGCCGCCTCTGGGGCGTCATTTTGTTACCTTGGGTTCTAAACGAGGGCGACCACTACTGTGTCAAAAAGCAATCTGATGTGATGTCGCTATGCAAAATGCCGCCTCTGCGGCGTCATTTTGTTACCTTGGGTTCTAAACGAGGGCGACCACCACTGTGTCAAAAAGCAATCCGATGTGATGTCGCTATGCAAAACGGCTCTGCCGTAATATGTCCTTACACCGTTCATCCCCTCGTGCCGTCGATGTCAAAGCACCCTGTCCAACGAAAAAAGCGGCACCCGCGGGCACCGCTTCAACAATTTTACTTTAATTCCACGTTTCCGGAGAGGAAGCGGATGGCCCGCTCCACAGCGTCCTTGGAATCGTACCAGGGCTCGTTTTCGTAGTTGTAATCGAACTTCTTGCAGAACCAAGAGACGTCGTCCTTCAGCTTCTCCAAATAAGCGTTTTCGATCTTCACTGCATCCTCTGCCAAGGCAGAATATGCCTTCTTGTCCAGGCACTTGATCCCCGTACGCAACAGCATCTTATAGTGGGGCAGGCAGAACATGGTCTGCTCGTTGAACTTTCTGCGGAACTCCGAGGTCTCCTCGTGGAGATCGGCGGTGTTCACCATTACGCGGCGGAACTTTTCTTCGATGCGGTCGCAAACGTAGCAGGTCTGCTCCAGCTCCTCCACCCGCTTCAAGCTCTTGTCGGCGGGATCCTTTGCCAGAAATCCCCCAGGCTTGATATCCTTCTTCAATTCGTCCAGATGGCTTTCCAGGGTGAGAGCCATGCCCAGACGGTTTTTTCGGGGGAACATCTTTTGGTAGTGACGGCCGCAGAAGCCCTTCTTGTTGGTGATCTGGCGGATCTCCGGCTCCATCATGGAAGCCCCCAGGATCAGATCCAGCTCCGTGTCCTCCAGCTTGGCAAAGATCATGCAGAAGGGGCAGGTGCCGTTCTTTTTGTCAAAGGCCTCGTTGATCTCAATGGTATAGATATGTTCTTTCATGGGGGCGCACCTCTCGCGTTTCATCTTTTCTTCCTTATTATAATAGATAGATGATAAAAAAGCAAGAGGAAAATGAAAAAGCCGTTCTTCCTTTCAGAAGAACAGCCACGCCGCCAGGCGGTAGGCGCCCAGAGTGAGGGACATCACGACGGTGGGGATAAGCAGGAACCGTAACTTTTGCTTCATGGGCAGACTCCTTTTTGGGAAGGTTTCACGGTTAGTATGCCCAATTTTTTGCCCCATAAAACGGTGCGCCCGCTAAAATAGCAGGCGCTTCGTACCGTTTTTTTGTAATTCTCAGCCGCAGCAGCACAGGATCACGATTGCGATCAGAATGATGATCCAGCAGCAGTTGTTGCCGCCGAACAAGGAATCAAAGCATGCCATAAAGAACCCTTTCCTTTCTTACGCGGTTAGGAAGGTTTCTCCCTTCCTTCAAAGGTAGAGTATGCAAAATCCGCGCCTGTGGTGACACAACGCTCCGTTGCACAACGGAAAGTTGCAAAAAATACGGTTGAGTCTCCTGCTTGCGGAGAAAAACGGTGAAAATCGCCTCGAAACTTCAACGGCGCGGTTGTTGCCAAACAGGAAAATCTGTGGTACAATATCCATGTCAGAAGCAAGACGGCCGTAAGCTTCCGTAAAATGCGTTCAAGCAAAGCGTCCGCCCGCAAAATGCGGGCTGCGAAAGGAAAGGTCATCACTATGAAAGAATATCAAGCAGAATCCATCGGCAGGATCATTGCCGCCAAGCGTAAAGAAAAAGGGCTGACCCAGGAGGGGCTGGCAAGTCTGTTGCAGATCACGCCCCAGGCCATCTCCAAATGGGAAAACGGGGTGGGTCTCCCCGACGTAACCTTGATCCCCCGCATCGCCACGGCGCTTCAGATCTCCGTGGACGAGCTTTTCGGGGAAACCAAGCCCATGAAGAAGGCACAGCTTCCCATGGAATACCAAGGCATGGCATTCGTTACCACCGACGGTAAGGCGGCGGTGTATTCCAACAAGTCCGTGGAAACCAAGGATGAAGCCCAAGTTACCTTCTCCGACGGCAGTACTGCCGACCTGAAGGCGCTGTGCGTGGTCAACGCAGGGCCGGGAGAGGTGCGTATTCTGGAGATTGGCTATCTGGTCTCGGAATTCGTGGAGGAGGGCTGGGAGCGGGATACCCTCACCAAGTCCTTTGCGGGGGTACACTCTCTGAACCTTATCAATTCCGCCGCCTGCGATATGGAGGCGGTGTATTGGGAGGGCAGTGAAACCGTGGTGGAGGCAGAGGGAAGCAAGCGCTTCCTGAGCCGCCTTTCCCTGACGGAGCGGGACGGTGAGCTGATCGTGGAGGCAAAATCTCCCTCCAACAACGGCGGGGGAGAACATGGCAGTAAGATCCTGGTGAAATGCCCCTTCCGAAAAGGAGAAAAGGGCACCTTCCGCATCAGCGGTTGCGGGCAGATCAAAGCGCCCCTTTCCTTCCGGAGCGCGGCACTGCTCATCAGCGGGGCGGGAACCATCAATATTGCCGACGTCGAGACCTGCGAGATCGGCATCTCCGGCAGCGGTGACGTGGCCATGATGGATGCAAGAGAATCACTTTCTATCCGTATCAGCGGGTGCGGAAACGTTGCCTGCACGGACACCCGCAATCTGGACGTGCGCATCGCAGGGAGCGGCGACGTTTCTCCCATGCGGTTGTTCGGCGATGTGAACATCTCCATATCCGGCAGCGGAGACGTCTGCTGCAGCGGCGGACAGGTGGACAATTTGAACGTGAACGTCCACGGAAGCGGCGATTTTGCGGCAGACCTCCTCACCGTGGAAAACGCGGAGATCAACCTACAGGGAAGCGGTAGCGTGATCCTGGGCAGGATCAAGGGCAAGTCCGTGGAGCGGCTTTCCAAGGATGCCAAGCTCATCGTCAAGCAAAGAGGATAGGCATAAAAAAGAGACCTTTGCGGTCTCTTTTTTTCAGTTCAATCCCTTGTATTCCAGATATTCCTCTAAGCACATATCCAATTCATGCATCTCCGTAGCAGCGGTTCTGCCAACGTAGCGGAAGTGCCAGGATTCGTATTTGATTCCTGTCACGGTCTGCTTGTCCTTGGGATACCGTAGCACGAAGCCAAAGCGGTAGCAGTTTTCCTCCAGCCATTTCGCGGCGGGGGTGTTATCAAAGGTGCTGTTGGTGTCGATCTGGTTGTGCATATCCACGCAAAGCCCGCTTTGATGCTCGCTGGTGCCGGGAGGGTTGGAGTAGGTGGCCACCAGGTTGTAGATCTGCTCCTCCGTCCAATCGGGATGCTTTTTCCGCTCCTCTGCCAAATAGTTATTGAACAGCGTGGACTGCACGCCGTAGGAGCGGTAGCCGTTGGACACCTTGATGTCCCCGTGGCCGTACATAGCGGCCTCGTCCAGGAAGGCCTCCAGGGCTTTCTCTGCGTATTTTCTCAAATAGGAATAATAATCCGGTCTTCCCGCCCGCATATCTACGATATAGATCAGATCCTTTGGCTCGTAATCCCTGCCCAAGGGTGCCTTAGGGCTGACCAGCAGAAGATACTCCGAGGCATCCTCCGGGTCGATATACTGCTCGTAAGGGGTCAGATCCACGGAATAGCGGAGACCCACTTCATATTCGTAGTCTCTGGTAGAGCCGAACTGGGGGATCTCGCCGCCCAAACCCGGCTTTGGCTCGGGACGGGGCTCCTCCGAGCTTTCTTCCTCGGGGAAGGAGACCTGGATGTCAGAGCCGGTAGTTTCCTCTGAGGAGTCTGCCCCGGGGGTGCTTTCTTCCCGGGAGTCCTCCGAGGGAAGGTCGCTTTCCTCGGTGACCGCCTGAGAGGAGCTTTCCGCTACAGGGGGCACGGAGGTCTCCGCCATGGCCAGCAGGGCAATGGCCACCGCCAGACCCAGCGCCGCCGTGCAAAGGATCACGGCAATGACCAGGTATGGAGAGGCCTGCTTCTTCTTTTTCTTCTTCGCCATGTTACACCAACGCGGCTTTCCCGCAGGCAAGCACTTCCTCTGCCGCCAGCTTCAGATCGGGCTGACCCATGACGCTGCTGCCGGCCACCAGGACGTTCGCCCCGGCGCGGACGCAATCTGCGGCGTTGCCCTTGCCCACACCGCCATCCACTTGGATATCAAAGCTCAGGCCGCGGGCTTCTCTTTCCCGAACCAGCCACTCCACCTTGGGAAGCATATCCGCCATGAATTTCTGCCCGCCAAAGCCGGGCTCCACCGTCATAACCAGAACCATATCGCACAGGGGGAGAAGATCCTTCAACACCTCTACGGGAGTCCCGGGCTTTACGGAGATGGCGGCCTTCACCCCGGCACTGCGGATCTGCTCCAGCACGGCGCGGGGATCTTCCGTGGCCTCGTAGTGGAAGGTGATAAGCTGTGCCCCTGCCCCCACGTAGTCGGCAATGTACCGTTCGGGACGGTCGATCATCAAATGCACGTCAAAAAACAAATCGGTGCATTTCCGCAGGGACTTGATGACGGGAGTGCCGAAGGAAATGTTGGGCACAAACAGCCCGTCCATCACGTCCAGATGGATATACTCTGCGCCGCCTTCCTTGATCTGCCGGAGCTGTTCTCCCACCTTGGAGAAATCTGCGGCCAGCAAAGAGGGCGCCAGGATCACGTTGTTTTTCATGAACAAAACCCTTTCGGTGCGTATATAATATAATGAAAAGATATTTCACGGCAAAACGGGGCGGAAGGATGTCGAAACCGCGCAGGATCTTCCGAAAAACCGCTTTGTTTGTCGTTTCAAATATATTATATACCCGAACGGTCGGAATGTCAATCAAAACAGGTTGGAAAACGTAAATTTTTCTTTGGAGCGGATCTCTTCAATATACGCGATGAACCGTTCCTTGGCGGCGGCGTACTCCTCGGGGTGGGTTTCTTGCAAGGCGGGCATCTCCCGCAGAGCGATCTCTGCGTTTTTCAACGCCGCCTCATGGACAGTGAGGGCGAGGTAAGCCTCAGCTTGCAGGAATTCTTGTAAGGCCTCCTCTGTGCGATCCTCTGCCGCCAGCTCCAAAATGGCGTGAAGCCGGGCATCTACCCACAGGGCGTTGCATACCGTGAAGCCAACCGCAAGGGAGAGAAGGACGACGGCCACCGCCACGTTCTTCAAGGATTGCCTCCCGCCTGAGCAGACGTGTTGCTCCCATCAGCAGGGAGAACGCTCATGTTTCCTGTGGGCTCGAGGATCACCTTGTCTACCTCCTCCAAGCCTGTGTAGCCGTTGTTACGGATCTGGGAAAGCACTTCTTCTCTGGAAATGCGGGTGCGGGTGAGATTGTCGTCCAGATAAGCGCCGTTTTCCACCAAAGTGATGGGCTTCCCTTCCAGAAAATGGCGGAAGACGGTGCTTTTGGCACAGAGCATGGCCAGGATCACCTCCAGGGACCCGATACACACCAAAGGCAGAATGCCGAACAGAAGGGGAATGTCCGGATCTGTCATAGGGAAGACGGCGGCTTGGGACAGCAGCATGGCGGAAATAAACTCCGTCATCTGCAATTCCCCGATCTGTCGCTTCCCCATCAGGCGAACGATGCAAAGTAATAATAGGTAGGAGATCCCTGTGCGGAAGAGGATTGCGGTCAATCAAAACACTCCTTTCAGCTATAGTTTGGACATTTCGAAAAAGCGATATGCAATTTGCACAAAAACTTGGTACGTGAATTGTTGAAATGTGTTGAAAAATAGGGCTTGACAAAACGGCTTTTCGGTGCTAAAATAGACCTCACGCGCCGGGGGAAACCGCGGTGCGGACACAAGAAAAAAGAAATTTGAAAAAAGTTTGAAAAAAGACTTGACAAATGAGAGAACTTGTGGTAAACTACTCAAGCTGTCCCCCGAGCGGGGGAAGCGAGAAACGGACATTGAAAACTGAACAACAATTGAGTACAAAGTAAGAATTGTACACGTATGTATCACAAGATATATATGGAACTCGTTGATTTCTTTTAAACTTAAAGTAAGCAGAGCAAAACAGGATTAAAGCTGCTTTTGGCA
>JAZNPH010000036.1:0-26516 GCA_045589515.1 Eubacteriales bacterium
CTGCAAGTGCCGCAAACGCGCTCTTCCTTGCCGGGAGCTACGTCGTACCACTCACTCCATGCATGACCTACAGGATCTACGTAATCGCTTACGTAGCTGTCCCCGCAATGGCAAGTGTAGGTGGTATAGCCCTGCTCGGTACAGGTAGGTTCTGTGATGGTTGCATCGAACTTGTGTCCTGTTGCCGCGATGATTTGGGTTTCGGAAACGTCGCAGTTTGCACAATCTCTGCGTTGTTCACCGTCTGCGGTGCAAGTAGGATCGGTTACCGTGTACCATTCCCCAAAGCTGTGACCCTTGGCGTCGGTGTGGTCCGATACGTAAGAATCTCCGCAACGGCAGGTATAAGTCGTGTACCCCTGTTCCGTACAAGTAGGCTCTGTCACCACGCCTTCGTAACGGTGAATATGCTCCAGCGGGGGAAGGGTTTCTTCCTTGGTCTCCCCGCAAGTGGTACAGGTGTAGACCTTGCGGCCTGCTTGTTCTTCTGTAGGTTCTACGGTGATCACACCCTCGTCCCAGCTATGGCCGACGGCGGGAATGTGATTGCCCGTGTAAGTATCTCCGCAGTGACAGGTGTAGGTAACGTACCCTTTTTCCGTACAGGTGGGATCGGTAACCACGCTGTCATAGCTATGCCCCGTGGCTTGGATGTAATTGGAAACATAGCTTTCCTTGCAGACCGTACAGGTGTACGTGGTGTAGCCCTGCTCGGTGCAGGTAGGCTTAGTAACCACGCTTTCATAGCTATGTCCCGTGGCTTGGATGTAATTGGAAACATAGCTTTCCTTGCAGACTGTGCAGGTATACGTTGTGTAGCCCTGCTCGGTGCAGGTAGGCTTAGTAACCACGCTTTCGTAGCTATGCCCCATGGAAGGGGAGAAGTCTGCTTGGTAGCTGTCCCCGCAGACCGTACAGGTGTAGGTGGTAAAGCCGCCTTTCGTACAGGTGGGCGGGGTAACCACACTTTCGTAGCTGTGTCCCAAGGGGAGAACGATTGTCGAGATGTAACTATCCCCACAGACCGTACAGGTATGGGTCGTGAAGCCCTTTCCGGTGCAGGTAGGCGGCGTCACCACGTAGCTGTAAGTGTGACCGTTAGCCGCAATAGTTTTGGTCTCGTAGTGTTCACAGAGGTCGCAATCTCGGCGTTGGATACCGGTTTCCGCACAGGTAGGCTCTTTCAAAGTGTGCCAACGTCCAAAGGAGTGCCCAGTTGCCGCAATTACTTTCGTCTCGTAAACATCGCAGTTTACGCAATTCCTGCGTTGTTCACCGTTTGTGGTACAAGTGGCTTCTTTAGTGATGTACCACTCTCCAAAGCTATGCCCTGAAGCAGGCACCTTGTCCGCCACGTAACTATCACCACAATGGCAAGTATACGTCGTGTAACCCTCTGCGGTACAGGTAGGCTTGGTTACGGTTGCTTTGTAGCTGTGCCCGATTGCTTCAATTACCTTTGTCTCGTAGTGATCACAATTGGCGCAATCTCTACGCTGTTCACCGTCTGCGGTACAGGATGCATCCTTGACGGTGTACCACTCTCCAAAGCTGTGCCCGGTAGCAGGAACTTTATCTGTCACATAAGAGTCACCGCAATGGCAGGTATACGTCGTGTAACCCTCCGCCGTACAGGTAGGTTCTGTCACAACCGCGTTGTAGCTGTGTCCAGTTGCAGGAATTGCCTTGGTTTCGAAGTGATCGCAATTCTTGCAATCTCTGCGTTGCTCGCCCTTTGCAGTACAGGTTGCATCCTTGGCGGTTTCCCACTCTCCAAAGCTGTGCCCGGTTGCGGGAACCTTATCTGCAACGTAACTATCGCCACAATGGCAAGTATACGTCGTGTAACCCTCTGCGGTACAGGTGGGTTTCGTTACAACTGCGGTGTAACTGTGTCCCGTTGCCGCAATGACTTTCGTTTCGTAAACATCGCAATTCTTGCAATCTCTACGTTGTTCACCATTGGCGGTACAAGTAGGCTCCTTGGTAGTTTCCCATTCGCCAAAGCTATGTCCCGTTGCAGGAATCTTATCTGCCACGTAGGAATCGCCACAGTGACAAGTGTAAGTGGTAAAGCCTTCCGTCGTACAAGTGGGTTTGGTAACGGTTGCTTGGTAGCTATGTCCCGTTGCAGGAATTGCCTTTGTCTCGTAGTGATCGCAGTTTGCGCAATTTCTGCGTTCCGTGCCGTTTTCGGTACAGGTCGCTTCCTTGACAGTTTCCCACTGGCCGAAGGTGTGTCCTGTTGCAGGAGTTCTGTCTGCCACGTAGGAATCGCCACAGTGACAAGTGTAAGTGGTGTAGCCTTCTGCCGTACACGTAGGCTTGGTGACGACTGCGGTGTAGGAATGTCCCGTTGCGGGAAGCACCTCCTGTGCCACCAGAATCGCACCGCATACGGAGCAGATCTTCCCTTCGGAAAGACCGCTTGCGGTACAGGTGGGAGTTACCCCGGGCAGAATGACTTCGTGATGGGGATGCTTGGCGTTGTAATTTTCCGCAATGAACTTCACGATCATAGGCGCGGCGTATTCTCTGGTGAAGCTCTGGCTGGGATGAACGCCGTCGCTGTTGGGGCTGTTCATTTCAACCTTCTCGTATTTGCTGAGGGCGAAGGTATCCAGAACGGGAATGCCGTACTCTGCGGCAACCTCCTTGATGGCATTGGCCACGTCCTCCAGCTTGTAGCCCTGCTCGTTGGGGTAAGGACCTTTTTTAGCAGGGAAGGGGGTCATGTAGAAGATAAAGCTGTCGGCATAGTGGGTGGTGAGGTATTGGGAGATCAGGTGCAGGGAACCGTAAACGGTGGTGTTGTCCCGACTTTCCGCAGTACCCAAAGGCAGATCGGCGTAGAAGTCGTTCACCCCCAGCATAAGGGAGATCACGTCTGCCTCCCCGGTGTAGGAGAGAATGACTTGGGTCATGTTTTTGCGGCCGAGAGTGTTTTCACAGAAGGTAGCGCCGCTGACAGCCTTGTTCACCAGCTTGTGGAACCCAAGGGTCTCGGTCACCAGATTGGGGTAGGGATGTGCCATCAAGCCCCAATCCACCCCGTCGATGCCGTAGGTGATGCTGTCGCCAAAGGCAACGTAGGTGAAATCGGAGAAATGATAGGAGTGCTCCACGGTTTCCTTCACGTCGCAGTTTTTGCACTTGCGCTCCAGAATGCCGTCGTTGCCCTGCGTTGGTGCCTTCGCAGACTCCCACGCGGTGTAATTATGCCCGTTTGCACCCACGTAAGAATCCACGTAACTCTCGCCGCACTTGCAGGTATACGTAGTATATCCCTGTTCCGTACAAGTGGGCTTCGTCACCGTTGCGCTGTAGATATGCTCGCGACCCAGGATGTGAATGGTGTTTTCGGTGCTTTGATAATCCCAAACGGGGATGTTGACCGCAATGGTTCCTTCGGGAGCAATCAAGTATCCGCCGTTGTCGGTAAAGGCTTGATAGGTCTGTGCGGAGAAGGTGGTTTGCACGATCCCATAAACACCAATGAAGCTGACCTGGATTCCCTTGGTACTGCCTGTCAGACCAAAGGAGTTGGCATAAATGCGATCGCCGGGATTAACGGGAATGGTCACGGAGTATACCTTGGCGCCTGCGGAAACCCAGTTGCCCAGATGATCGATCATAACGGGCTCGGGGTTCAAAAGATTCCACAGATTTTCCCCGGAACAGAAGCTGTCGGGCAACGCTTGCAGATGATCCGCCAGATCGTATTTCTGCCAGGAGCCTTCCACTTCCTTGGTGAACACGTAGCCGCACTTGGCGCAGACCGCTTGGTCTATACCCAAAGCATCGGGGGTAGGCGCGGTCACGTGGACCCATTCTTCGAATTGGTGCTTGGTTCCCTCCGTCACGATCAGCTTGGCGGTGCGGGTGGTGTAGCCCACGCGAACAGCCGCCTCTGCTTCCAGATTCCAGAGAGTCCCGTTTTCCAAGGTATAGCTGTGAATGGTGATTTGGACGTCCGCATCCTTCCGAGAGCCGAGAAGTGCTTCGATCTTCTCTTTCAGATGGGCGCGTACCGAGGCCTCGTCCGTCAACCCCGTGCCGGTATAATCCGCCGAGGCAAGCTCTTCGCAAAGCCTGTCTGCGGGGTCTTTGTCGTAGCCGGTGATGGGGGTGATGCCGTAGGGATTTTCCAAGGCATTCTCCACCGCCTTGCGGGCGATGAGGGTGTATTCTTCCGGCAGGATTCCTGCGGAGGGGCTGTCCTTGACGGAAGGCCAGGAGATAGTTTCCTTCTGCATTTCAGCGGGGATGAGACACTGTGCTACCGTAAGCCCCGCGATGTATCGACCGATGCCGAAGCTGAGGTGCTGAGTGTCGTACAGAAGGCCGATTTGCGGATCCTTCAGAAGATTGGTTGCTCCCGTGCCTGCGCTGTACCGCAAGGTGTGCAGATAGGTGGTGCGGGCATTTTCAATGGCAGTGCCCACGGGAATGATCCCGTGCAGCTTGGTTTCGCCGGAAGCGCCGGTCATGTGGATGATCTGCTCCTTGGTGTATTTCCCGATGGCTTCAAATCCGGCCTTCGTTCCGTCCGCGCCGTAGAACTTCACGGAAGACCAAGGCATATAGTAGTAGACCTTGGCGTCGGGTTCGTGCTGACCGAAATAGTCCAGCAAGAAGCCCAAAGAAGCGGCAGGGGATTCAAATTTGGAATTTCCGCCGGTGTAGGTGGACCGCGGCTCTGTGCCGTCCGCCTCGTGTTGGTAGGACTGGATCACGATGATGTCCCAATCACGTTCCTGCAGATGCTCCAGAATGGTATTGGTTGCGTTTTGACCGTCGGAGGGTTGCCATACGTAATTGGTCTCGGGACCGATTTCCTGGAACGTGTAGGCTCCCGTATTGTTCTCTGCGCAGGTGGCGTGGTAGCCAAGGGTCGCAGAGCCCTTATACATCACTGCCAGATGGACGTCGTATCCATCTGCAAGCATTGCCTTCATGGCGTCGTAGGTCATGCTGGTCTGCATGCCATACCAGAAATCTGCAGCATCCCAGGAGAAGCTGTTGCCGATCATCAGAATATTCAGCGGTCGAACGTCCACGTAGTTGTCCACGTAGCTGTCACCGCACTTACAGGTATAGGTGGTGTAGCCCTGGGTAGTAGCGGTGGGCTTGGTAACAACGGAAGTATAGCTATGCCCCGTTGCCGCTGTTTCGTCCGCAACGTAGCTGTCCCCGCAGGCTGTACAGGTATACGTAGTATATCCCTGTTCCGTGCAAGTGGGCTTGGTAACGGTTGCGGTGTAGGAATGGATGTGGGGCGGGTTTTCCGTGTAGTAAGCCGTCAATTCTGCTTGGATGCAGTCGGAGATCAGCTTCATACCTGCGGTGGTAGGATGGATCTTATCCATCATGTATCCGGAATAGTTTTCCCACGTAATGGTGCATTTTTCCGCCAGATCAACTACGGGGATACCATAGTAGTCTGCCGCCGCACGAATATAGGCGTTGTGCATTTCCCATGCCGCCATATCGATGGAATACAGGTTCTCGGGAAGCAGCGTCATAGCAAAGATCTGCGCTTCGGGATAAGCGGTCTTCATTTTGTGCAGAAGAATGCCGTACGCTTCGCCGAAGGTTGCGGGAGTCACGTAGGTTCCGTCGCCACCGATCAGCTTGGCGTAGTCCACCGTGCCGCTGCCCACGCCTGTGCGGTTGAAGTTATAGTCGTTGATTCCCAAATAAACGAAAATGACGTCGGGATCAATGGGGGCGTTGCTGGGGTTGTTTTCGAGGGTGTTGTCGTGCAGATTGACACATCGCTCCAGATAGGCGGCGGGGATCACCCGTCCGTCGGCAGTCTTCCCACCGAAAACCTGAGAGCCTGCCCAGGAGTTGTTGACCAGCAGATGCATACCGTTGCGGTTGGCGAAATGCATCCACCAAGTATCGTCAACGCTTTCCAGGAGGCAATAGCTGCCGGGTTTCGTATCGGCGGTGCCCACGTCGTACCGAGGACCGTTGACGCCGATGGTGGTGTTGACCGTTCCGTCGTTGGAGTAACCGTTGAAGGTAGAGATGCTGTCGCCCAAAATGGAAACGTACTTTCCGCTTAAGAACGCCGAGATATCGAACGCTCCGCATACGGTGCAGAAGTTTCCGCTGAACTTGTGACCGACGGCGGGGATCTCCTCGCGTGTGCCTATGGAGGCATTGCAGATCTCGCAGATCTCTCCTGCCGTGTATCCGTTTTCCGTGCAGGTGGGAGCCTGTGCGGGAACGTTCTTGGGCTTGTGGATCTCGTAGTCCTTGCTGATTTGGCTCAAGTTCAACCAATTGTTTTCGCTTGGCTTCCACCAGGGAACGCAAACCATGTTCACCCCTTCGGGAACGGTAAGATAACCGTCCTGCGTGTAAGCGGTATAGACGCTGCTTGCGGACAAGCTCTCAACGATGACTCCGCCGAGAAGATAGGTCACACGGATGCCGTCGACAGACCCCATGTTTTCCGACACAGAGCCGAAGGAGCTTGCGGAGATCCGATCTCCGGGCTCCACGGGGATCACAACGGAAAGCACGTCGCCGTTGGTGGTGTCGTATTTCGTTGCCGTGTAGTAGCCCTTGACGGGTGTCAAAAGATCGTACAAATTGGTGCAACCGATGATATTTTCCGGCAACTGCTGGAGATAAGGGCTTGCCTTTTCTCCGCACACCGTGCAGATACCGTTTGCGTAGCTATGCCCCGTTGCCGCCACTTCATCCGCCACGTAAGACTCCCCGCAAGCACAGGTATAGGTAGTATATCCCTTTTCCGTGCAGGTGGGAGGGGTAACGGTTGCGGTGTAGTCATGGCCGTCGTTGCAGGGGTGGTTATACAGGAGGGTATACTCCACCTGCTCCATCTTGCCGCCGTAGGTATAGGATACGGTGATAACGGCGTTGGGGTAGGAACGGAGAGCCGCCGTATCGAGACATCCGTAGGTGCTATTTTCCAAGCTGACTACCTGTTCGGTGATATCCCGACCCTCGGAGGTGACGGTGATCAGCAGGATTCCGGCGGGACTGCCGCAAGCGGGGTAGAAGGACAGGGCGTGATTCAGCCCCTCTATATCCAAGGTCTGCTTGCTTCCCATGGGAACGATGCTCTCCGCGGCCTTCGTGCCGGAGCTGTCGGTCTGCACCAGAGCGGGTGCGCCGTTGCCGTTCAAGGCGTGGTACATATTGTAGGCCGCGTCGGCACCGATGATACCGTAGCCGAAGATGCCGTAATGCACCTTGTTGTTGGAGCCGTAAAGCTCCTTCATGGTGGTGGTAAGGATGCCGTCTGCAAAGGTTGCCTTATTGCCGTAGCTGTCGGAATATTCCGGGCTTTGACCGTAGGCTTCCAGCATGCTGAGATAACGGCTGATGTCAATGCTGTAAACGGTGCTTGCAACCCCCGTCCAGTTTTCCGTGATGGTGGATGCCATGAACATATCGTCACGGGTTCTCACCAGCTCAAACTGAGCGGCGGATGCGGAGTTGTAATATAGATCTACATTCTCGGGGGTGTTCAAGGAGTGCGCCCCGCGAACCCGCAGGAAGCCTACGTACTCCATGCCCTCGGCCTTGAGACGTTCCCAAATAGCCGTGAACAAGCGGATGTACCGCCCGGTATCCATGTTGTGGTCGGTGGTGCCGTGGTTGCAGAATATTACCTTGTCGCAGATCTCGTATCGATCACTGAGACCTTCGTAGTATGCCAGACAATCGCGAAGCATCTGCGCCGCGCCGTCTGTGCCGGTGGTGTCGATGGTGCCGTTTTTCTCCACCGCCCAGGCAGTGATGGACTGCCCGTTTTTGCTGGTGTAGCCTTCCTCCCAGATCAGCACGTTCTTCACGGGATCTCCCGCCGCAACACTTTGTGCGTAAAGCTCCGCCAGAAGGGGTGTGTGGAAGCCCATGGAAGGCTGGGTGTAGTCCGTGGGTTGGGTCGCGCCGTAGCCCCAATGGTAGGCGGTGCCCGCAGGGCAGGTCACGCCGGAGGTGGCGTTTGCAAAGTGATTGCCGGAGTTGCTCTGCCCCATGATCATGACCAGGTTGATCTTGGCCTTTTTGACCGTAATCGTGTAGGGCAAGCCGTCGATCTTGACCTCTGCAGTGCCCACGCCAACAGCCCGCAGGATATTCCCCTCCAGAGCAATCACCGCGTCTCCGTCGGAGGTAGGTGTTCCCGCGTCGATGATCTCAACTGTCTTGCCGCTGACGTCGTAGCGATCGTCATAGGACAGGGAGAGGACGTTCCGATATTCTTCCAGATACGCCAACGCATCGGCCATCATTTCGGTGCTGTTCAAAGAGCAGACGCCGGTGTGATCTGTGCCGGTGTAGGTCTTGGAAGTGACAATATTTCCATGATCGGTAAGCTTGGTGATGAAAGAAAGCGGTTCCGCGGTCTGATCGCCCTCACTCATCATCCAGAAGGTAGGAGGCAGTCGGTAGTTCTCTCCGTTGATATCCGCATAGGGATCATGGCCTGCCATCTTTTCCGTTTCGTAGGTGGCTCCCGTGGCATCGGCGAATCCGAAACGGTTTGCCACAAACGTCTTATCAACGCCGTTGAAGGCCAGCTCCAAGGAGACGCGGGGGCCTGTCATCAGGCCGCACTTGACCAGCTCGGGATGTTCTTTCATAAAGCGGATGGCGGCGAAGGTTCCGAAGGAACGGGAATGGATTGCCATCTTGGTTTCCAGATTGAACCGAGCGGTTACGTATTGATATGCTTTGTAGTAGCTGTCTACCAGTTGAGGGCAGCCCAGATCAGGTGTCTGCGCAGTTCTCGCGGCGGTGTTATCCACTACGAAAACAGCGTATCCGGCTTGCAGATAGTTGTCGATCAGCAGAGTATTGTGGGCGGCGTTGCCGTACCAAACGCCGTCGGTGAGATATCCGGAATATCCGTGGGACAGCATGATCAGACGGGTGGGGGTGCCGCTTTCGGAATAGCTACCCGGCAGGAAGATGGCGGCGCGGGTGGTTGCGGTACCGCCGTCAATGGTCTCTGCCTCCACGGTGAAGCGGTGGGCGTAGCCATCCACGTTCTTCATGCCGTATTGGGTGTCGTAGAGGGTGATTTCTTCAATCTCTTCGGCGGTGAGGGCGGACTTGTCCGGCTTGCGGATCAGCATGCCCACCACCATGTCTTCCGTGGCGGTGAGGCTATCGGCGGTTGCCTGCTTCAGCATTGTGGAATAGTTGCCGTCCTTCAGAACTCGCACGGAGAAAACGTAATCCGTGCCTTCAATGGACAGAGTATGCCCCTTGCGGAGGTAGTAATTCTTTACGGAGGCGTATATCTCGTTTGCCTCGATCTCACAGGTTTCGGGCATCAATTGCCCCGCCTGCCCCTTGATCTGTGCAGAAAGAGGGATCAGGTCGTACTCCTCCCAGACCTGGAAATACTCCATTTTACAGCCGTTCAGGGCGTGGCCGGAGGTACCGATATAGGAGAAGGTGAAGTCCTTACCGGAGACCCAATCCACCTTGGTCTTCTGGTCGCTGTTGCCGCTGATGTAATAGTTATTCATGGCGCCGCAATCCACCCCGTCCACCAGGAGGTAAGCCATATTGCTTCCGTCGGCGGAAATGCGGTTTTCCACACGGTAGACGTGTTCCTTGGTGGTGTCGATGCCAAGGGCATTCAGCGCCACGCCGTAGTTGTGGTACTGCGTGCCGGAGGCTTCGCCGAAGCCTATAAAGCCCGTGCTTGTGGTGGTCTTGAACAGATAGTTGTTACCGCTTGCGTTGGAGGTTGCATTTTTTGAAAGCAGCATACCGCTCCAGGTTCCGGAGGCCTTCCATTCCACAGCCCAAGGCTTATCGTGGAACAGGGTCACCGCGGTGGTAAGCTTGTAGTAGGTATTGCTGAGGATGCCCTCGGAGGAGGTGCCTCCCAGCTTGGTGAGGGGATTTTCCGTGTGGGAAACGGAGGCCAGCTCCTTGCCGTCAAATTCCCAACGGTAGATTTCGGGTTTTTTCACGCCCAGGGCCTTGATGGCAACCTCTCCCGTAACGGCGGGAATGGAGATGACACCGTCCTTGTAAACGGCATCGGTAATATCTTTGCCGCCCATGGTGACGGTGACCCGCAGCTCGTTCCCCTTCAAGGTGATGGAGAGGGGATCGCCGTTTAGCACCGTGCCGGGAGTTTGATCTGCGGTGGCGTAAACGAGGTCGTAAGAAATATTTTGCAGGGTGACCTCGCTTCCCAGCATTTGGGAGATCAGGGCGCAGGTCATCATGTCCATGCCCAAGGGGCCGGGATGGACCCGCTTATCGGTGATGTATTGATCGAATTGGGTGCATTCGGGGGAGATCCCGCAGTTTTCCAAGTCCACCACGGCGGCACCGAACCGCGTTGCAATCTTGGCAAGCTCGGCGTTGAAGGCGGTGGGCTGTCCCACGTCGGTGACGGAGTCCCCAGTGTAATCCTCGGCACGGCGGGGCAGGAGGGTCATGCAATAGATCTCCGCGTCGGGATAACGCACCGTCATCTTATGAAGCATGATGGCGTAGGCCTCGCAGGAAGTGGCGGGAGTTGCATAGGTATAACTGCCGTCGCCGTTGGCCCGGATCAAGGTATCGTAGTCGATCTCGGCAGTTCCCAAAGCGGACTGATAGTAGCTGAAATCGTTGGTGCCCATAAAGATGGCGATCACGTCGGGCTCTTCCCCTGTGTGGTCGTTATGGAGCTGTACGCAACGGTCCACGTATGCCCCCACGGTACCCGAGCGGGTGTGAAGAATGGTGGAGCCGCTCCAGGAGTTGTTCACCAGAAGGCGCATCCCCAGGGCATCCACGGTCTGTTGCCACCAGGTGTCTCCGCGGAAAACGTTCAGCGAACCTTCGCTGTAATATACCGCACTGTTTCCGATGGTGCTGTTGAAGCTTGTATTGTTGGAAACCCCCATGAAAGTGGAGATGGAGTCGCCCAGAATAGAAATGGTTTTCCCGGCGTAGGTGTTGCCGTCCTCCCAAACGCGGAGGGATCTTACGGTGCAGCCGCTGATGGGAGCGTTGGAGGTGCCCAGGTAAGGCATGGCAAGATCCTTGCCGCAGAGCCAGGTTTCACCCGACTTGTTGAAGGTGCTGTTGAAGTACAGATCCGTCAAAGCACCCAGCTCCTTGCCATCCACGGAGAGATAGACCATGTTGGTTCCGTCTTTGGCAATGCGGTTTTCAAAACGGTAGGTATGGGGGCCGTCGGAGAGGCTGAGCCCATGAGCTTTTAAAGAAATACCGTGGTTGTGGTATTGGGTACCGTCGTAGTACCCGATGCCCACAAAGCCGTCTGCGGGACGGAAATACAGGAAGGGACGGCCGTCGGTAGAGCTTTGACCGCTTCCCAACAGCATCACTCCGACGCTTCCCGTGAACTTGTCCAATTCCGCTTCCAGAACCCAAGCCTTGTCATGGAGGAGCAAAACAGGCTGTGCGGCTTGATACCGTACGCCGTTGAAGCTGCCGTCTGCAATGCTGCCTGCGGCCAAGGTAAGGGGATTTTCGGTGGTGCCGGCCGTGTGAGCGTCTGTCAGCGCTTCTCCGTCAAGCACCCAATGGAAGGCGGAAAGCTTTCTGGCAACCGCTTTCACGGAGCCCTCTGCTCCCACAGCCTTCAGTGTGCCGTCTGCGTTCACGGATTCCGTGAGGAAGTCGTAATAGTCGTATTTCATGCCGTCGGAGACCGTGTAGGTCACTTCCTTGGATCTCCAAACGGGGGAGACCATGGGCACTACCAGGGTGGAGGAAGAGCCCACGGCGGAAGAGGGGATGGTTTCCGCAGGGGTAAAGCCGTCCCAGGTCATGAAGGTGACCGTGGTTTCTGCGGCAGGGGCTTCGATCTCCTTAAGGCAGATCAAGGCGTTGCGGGCGGACTCTCTGCCGATCTCGTTGTAGCCGATCTGGTTGTAGTGAATGTTGTCGTGGACGTCTGCAGGGGTGGCGGGAGTGTACCAGCTTTCCTTTTGCACCACTTGGGTGGTATAGTCCACCTTGCCGTTTTCATAACGGGCGAGGAAGGATGCCCTTACACCGTCGGTACCATCGGGCAGAGTTGCCCAGCCCTCCTGAATGGTGCAAACGTTCCAGATATCGGAAAGGGCAGGGTTATTGCCCATCCAATACTGAGCAACGCGGGGGCCGTTGAACAGCAGATCCTTATAGGACTGGTAGTAGGAAACGGAGGTTTCTACCTCATAAATGCCGCCGCGATAAGACCCCATTCCCGCGTGTCCGGAGCGAATGGGGATGATCCCGCCGAATTCAAAGGTGGTATCCTCGTCAAAGGCGAAATTCGCTTTGAAGGTGTTGTGCATGGTTTGGTATTTGTCTGCGTACCATGCGGCGGTCTGTGTCTCGTCCGCACAGCCCTGACACCAGAAGTATCCCATGTGGGACAGGGTGAAATGCCCTGCTGAGATCTCTCTGCGGAGGGTATCGTAGCAAGCCTCCAGCAGGTCTGCGCAGGCTTCATAGTGGATTCCACCGGATTGCCATTGGTTGATACTGCTTCCGCCGTAGCCTACGTTGATCACCCAGACCTTTTCTCCGGTCTGCTTCACCCATTCGTAGGCGATGCCGCTGTCCATGCCTTCTCTGCCGTTGCCGGCATCGGTGAGCATATAGACGGGGTAGCTTGCCAGCCCCTCCGTGCCGCCCTTGGCATTCAGCGTGCTGTATTGCCCCGACAGAGCAGAGGGCGCAAAGACGGTCACGTCCTCCACGGTTTTCTGATAACGGTCTGCATAGGTGGCGTACACCATGCCGTCGGGGCAGACGATGGATTGGCTTCCGTTGCCGTCAATGCCCTGCATATTGGATTGCCCCGCCAAGAGCAGCAGGGAAAGGGGAGCGGCCTTCACGGTGACGGTGTAGGTCGCGCCATCGATCTTGACCTTTGCCGTGCCGATGCCTGTAGCGATCAGCTTGTCACCGTCCAAAGTCACAACAGCGGTGTCAAGAGTGCCTTCCGTCACGCCGTAGCCCACCTGATAGGAGGTGGGCTTGCCCGCGTCGATGATCTCAACCTCTTTCCCTGTCACGTCGTATCGATCGTCGTAGGAGAGGGAGAGGGTGGTGTTTTCCCAGATCTTCAGGTAAGACAGCTTCATGTTCTTCAGAAGGAAGGCGGTGGGCTTGCCCAGGTAGCGCAGATAAATGTCCGTGTCGTTTGCCCAATTGTCCGCCTCCTCGATCAAAGAGCCGTCGGAGGTGCTGTACGCCGTGTTCATTGCGCCGATCTCCACGCCGTCCACCAGCAGGTAGACCGTGTTGGTTCCGTCGGAGGAGATACGGTTCTCAATGCGGTAAATATGCTCAGTACGGGTATCGATATTGAATGCATTCAAGTGGATGCCGTAGTTTCTGCCTTGTCCGCTGAGGTTCCAGGCAATCATTCCGCGGGAATCCGCAGGCAGATACAGCCCGCCCGCTCCGGAGCCGCTTCCGTCGTCTGCTGCCAGAAGCATACCGCCGCCATAGCTGTTGCCATTTCCGGCGGCCTTCCACTCGATGGCCCAGGGCTTATGGTGGAGCAAGACCACGGTTTCCGCCATGGCGTACTGCACCCCGTTCAAGACCCCGTTTTCCACGGTGCCTTCCTGCAGAGTGAGTTCATTTTGGTCCCCGGAAACGCTGACAAGATCATTGTCCTGCAGTTCCCAATGGTAGAATGCGTCCTGCTTCTGTTCTTCCGCGGGAATATCCAGCTCGTAGCAGAAGGAGGCCAGCCAACGGTATAGGGGATAGCTTTGCCCGATGAGGGAGTTGCCGTCCTTGTCCAAAGCGCTGTAGCTGACGCTTTGGTTTTTTCCTGTGCCGATATCGTTGCTGTCGTCAAGGTACTTATAGAAGCCCGCTTCCTTGCAGTTGTCGCGGATGTTCCCGGTGCCCTTGGCGTCCTTGCCGCCGTAGTAAACGTAAACGGAGTCCGCCTTGCTCAGGGGGAGGGAGGACTCGGGCAGGGTCAGCAGGATCCCGTCACCCTTGACCGTAACGGATTCGGGGCAGATCAGCTTCCCGTTGACATACACGGTAAATCCGTAAAGGTTGCCGCTGTTGGTGGCATCTTCTACGGTATAGGTATCAATGGAAAGACCGTCTTCTGCACCGCTGACGGTGATACGGATGGTGTTGTCGGATTCGTAGGCGATCTCCTCGGGGAGGAGAGGGTATGTCTTTTCACGTTCCACCAAAGCATCGTACATGGTGCGGGCAATATGCTCCCCGAGCCAGCGGTAGCCGTTCACGGTGAGGTGGTGACTGCCGGTGTAATGGGATGTGAAATAGGGGGGCTGCACCAGAAGGACGTCGTCGTTTTCCTGTGCAAACTCCAGCTGGGCCATGTTGATGCTGCTGTATTGGGTGCGGACGTAGGTGCCGCTGACCTGGTAGATCAGGAACAGGGGCTTTTCCCTTTGTCCGTAGGCTTCCATAACCTCTTTTTGCATATCTTCCTTCAAGCGGGTCATGTATGCCTTGTATTTTTCCTTGTCGCCCCCTGCGCCGTAGCCTGCACGGGCGGGGTTTTCGGGGTAGCCCAGTTGTGTGTCGGTGTTCTGGTCGGTCTCTCCCTGGAGATAGATGATCACAGGGCAGCTAACCGTTTGTCCTTCTGACGCGGCGTAATTCGCCAGGGCGGAAACGGAGGCTTGGAACACCTCGTATCTGCCGGAGGAAAGGCAATCGTAGTCGTAGCCCTCCTCGGCTTTGATCTCCGCTTGCCGTGCATTGCTCATCAGCTGGGCAATGGTCTTGCCCCCGCTTCCGTAGGAGCCGAGAACCAGATCGGTATCAATGCCCGCCTGTTGCAGCCGTTGCTGTAAGCTGTTGCCTGCGGAAATCACGGGATGCTGGGTGCCGGTGATCTGCTCTAAGGTCTTCAAGGTGTCTCCCGCCTTGCCGGAGGTGATGTCGCCGAAGACGTAAACTCCCTCCACCGCTGGATCGGGATACAAGGGGGCGTCACTACCGGTGGAGAAACTTTGGCCGTAACAGATGATATGGGTAAGATCGGTGTCAAGCACGGGCCAAGATTCCGACGCGGGCGTTTCGTTGGTCATTTTGACCTTCTCGGGCGGAAGGCTTGAGGAGGTATCCGCGTCGGTTGTCTCCGCCGTCAGCTCCTCTGCCAACGCCACAAGGGCGTTCAGCGGCAGGGAAGTGATCAGCATCAGCAGAATGAGCAGGAGTGAGAGCGTACGTTTCATATAGAACCTCCGATGGGGAGAAAATAATACGATGTTTCCTATATTATATCATTTGCTCCCCCAAAAAGCAACCTTGCGAGGCGTTTTTGCGCGAAAAAAGCACCCTGCTTTTAGGCAGGGTGCTAAAAAACAGTGTTCTGTTTTTGGATGATTTGCGAAGTGGATTTAGGAAATTTGCTGCATCAGCAGTACGCAGTCGTAAATGGTCAACTCGCCGTCAAAGTCGAAGTCGAACACAGCATCCGTCTCGGTGTTGCCCACCAGAACGGACATGAGCATCGTGACGTCGGCTTGCTCTACGATCCCGTTCCCGTCCACGTCGTAGTTGGGGATCTTGTCACGGCTTTCTGTCTCGCCGCAAGTAGCACAGGAACGCTCCTCCTTGCCGGGAGTAGTGTCATACCACTCACTCCATGTGTGGCCGAGGGCATCACATAGATAGGTGACTTCATAAATGGCATATGCCTTGATAGCAAACGGGGACGTTGCAGGAATACCATCCGTTAAGCCATCTCCATCCAAATCCCAGCCGATTAATTGATAGTAAGCATCGTTTTCCATATAATCGCTTATATACGGGCGCACGATTACTTTACTATTCAATCTGGGTTCGCTCTTGATCAAAACACCGTTGGCGTCGTAGAAATCAGTCCAAGACCATTGATCTTGGTAGTATACTTTCAAATCGGCGTTCCAGTTGGGATACAATTCATCCCAACGAAGATCGTTTTCATAACCTTCCACAAAGATAACGATGTCTCTAAAGTTCCCCCATTGGATAAATTCAAAGTGTTCAAAATTGTTTCTAAGAACCAGATACTTTAGGGTTTTCGGAGGGATGGTGTACACCTCCCACGGAGCCCCTGTTTTTCCCCAAATGATGGTTTCTACATTATCCGACAGTTGGGTAGACTCGCTAAGTATTGCAAGTTTCAATTTCAGTGTATCCGTATACAGGTCTCTGACAACGTTACCTTCAAAGGTATGATCAAGATACTTGGTATCCGAGGAGATGGCGCATAAATAATCGTCGATAAACAACTGCCCATTTACCCAGTTGCTTGGATCATTGTAATAGGCGGTGTTGTAAAAGGTTTCCGGTCTTACGTCAAGACTATCGGATAACAACTCGATTTCGGATAGGTTGATGCAATTTGTGAAAGACGAAATGTGGCAATCCATGAGTTCCGCGCTAAAGGATACTTTCAGCAAACTCGCACAGTTGCTATAGCTACCAATTTTGTCGGGATCGGAAAACGTAAGTTCTGTTATCAGCTCGCCATTGCAGTAAAGGTTATAATGAGACGGAATCGCACCATACCACTTGAACGGATCCTCTACGTGCACTTCGCAGATTGCATTGCTCCCATCAAAAATATTAGGATACCATATATATTCTCCTTTTATTTTGATAATTCGCAAATTTTTACAGTCGGCAAAAGCTCTGTCATAAATATACACTTCGTTTCCGAGCTCAACGCACTCAAGTCCGGCAAATCTACTAAATGCATTTTGTCCAACTGTAACATAATCTGGAATTACAATATGTTCAAAGCCTTTTGTCCACATGAACATTTCGTATGTTAAGTCTGTCCAAGATGCAGGGAAGGTAACGCCACGAACGCCGCACAACCAAGAAAAATCATACATTTGTCCGTCAATTGAATCCGGTAGATATACCATTTCTGCATCGCCAAGATATGCCAGCATTTCCCATTGAGAGCCTTCTCTCAGCAGAAAGACATCTCCGGTCTCCGGATTCTCCCAGTGCACGTACCCATCTGCCAGATAGTTCTCTCCGTTTTTTTGAATAATAGAAGGTGTCAAATACGCAATGACTCCATGCTCGTAGCTGCCCGGTGTCAGCAAAAGAGAACTATAGTTGGTGACATGTAAAAGCCTGGGGCAGGAAAAAGCGTTGACACCTATGTTAGCAACACTTTTCCCCAAAATAACCATCTCCAACTTAAGAGCGTCCCAAAAAGCAAATTCCCCAATCTCAACTACCGTATCGGATATTGTAATGCTAATCAGGGTGTTGTTATATGCGAAAGCACTGGGTCCTATATGAGTAATGCCGTAAGGAACGATCAAATTAGGTTTGATATTTTCAGTTGCGAAAATAAGTTTGGTTCTTGCGGAATTGTAAACAATACCGTCTTGCATCATAAACTTAGGCGCAGTTCCGGCAAATACAATATCTGTCAGCGAATCGCAACCACCAAAAGGATTATTCAATTCAGAAACGCTTTCTGGAATCGTGATGCTGGTTAGGCTTCCGCAACGTGCAAATGCGTTTTCATCAATCCTTGTCAGTGTATCGGGAAGTACGATTTCGGATAATTCCCTGCAATCCAAGAACGCATCCCTTCCAATTGTTTTTATTCCATCGGGCAATACAATTCTTTTCAACGGCACACAATTACAAAAGGCGCGTTCCGGAATCTCTGTAAGTTCGCCGGGGAAATTGATGCTTTGAAGATTGTAGCAGTTTGCAAACGATTCATATCCAATAGACTGCAATCCATCGGGTAGTTCCAAATGAGTAATACTGCTGCATCCGGAAAAAGCCCAGGCTCCAATGGAAAGCAAGCTATCGGGCAATACGATTGTTTCCAAGGTGTCGCTTCCGCTGAATGCACCATCTCCAATATGCAAAATACCTTCGGGAATTATCAACTCTTTTGTATCATTTACGGGGAAAAGAATGGTCGTTCCTTGCGCATCGCAAATGAAATTTTCCCGAGCAGAGAAATACGGGTTGTTTTTAGAAATTTGAATATTTGTCAGTGCACTACATCCGGCGAACACCTGTGCTTCAATCGTAGAGACCGTGGAAGGGATGGCAACCGTGGTAAGATTCGTGCAACCGTTGAACAAATCGAATGGCAGCAGAGTAATCCCCTGGGGGAGAGAGATTCCTTCCAACGATTCGCACTGGCTAAAGGCCCCCATGCCGATGCTTCTAAGCGTCTGCGGCAAAGAAATCGATTCTAAGTTTGTGCAGCCGTAGAATGCCGAAGCCCCTATATATTTAATACCTTCGGAAACGACAATCGAGCGCAAAGTGCCGTTATGTTCAAATGCAAGTTGATCAACAAACTCTAATTCACCGGGAAACACAATATTTCGCCCGCCCCGCATATGTCGCGGAACGTAGAGGCAGTCATCAATCGTTGTGGGCAAAACAATGGTGTCGGAATTACCGAGATAGGCTACCATTAAGTAGGGAATCTCGGTATATTTCCCATTTATAGTTATCCAGTAGTCGTCAACCTTCTGCAAAAGATACGGTTCGTCCGTAGCAGGATCCTCCCAGTAAACATACCGATCACCAAGAACAATATTATCATCTTTATCCGTGATGAATGTTGCAAAAAGCGCTACATATCCGTTGTCGAAGGAGCCTCGCTCCAACTCCAAAGCGCTATTGTTAACGATATAGCATAAACCATGACATCCATTAAATGCATACCAACCAATCGCTTGCAGTTTTTCGCCAAGGGTTACTTTAAATAAAGAATCACAGGACTCAAATGCCATGCTTTCAATGTAAGAAACACTGTTGGGGATCACAACTTCGCCCAAAGAGTCACAATGTGCAAACATGGAAGTATCAATAGCGGAAAGCCCCTCAGCAATAGAAACTGTTTCCAGCGAGTCACACAAATAAAATGCCTCCATGCCTTCTGTTACTGTCGAAGGAACGTTTGCGGAAAGGAGATTCGAGCAATTCCAAAAAGCGGAATTCATTTGCTTTACACCTTCCGGAATTTCAATCTCTTGAAGAGCAGCGCATCCGTAGAAGGCGGAGTCCAAATTTGTAACATTTTGCGGAATTTGAATCGTGCGGAGAGATGTACATTCATAGAACGTGCTGGACAAGTCCGATATACCCTCCGGAATATTGACGGTCTCCAAGTTAGAGCATCTACAGAAGGTTCCGATCATAGAATTGACACTCTGAGGCACTTGTACAGAACGCAAAGAGATACAGCCGTAGAAAGCACCGTCTATATCTTGCACCCCTTCTTCTATGATTACGGATTTCAAATTTATACAATCCCTAAACGAGGAATCAATTTGTATGATATTTCCGGGGAGCTGTACCGTTTCAAGCTTACTGCACCCGGCAAAAGCTTCAGCAAGAACAATTTCCACATTTTCACCAAAGGTAATTTCCTCCAGATTGATGCAGTTTTTAAATGCATTCACGCTGACACGTCTAACACCATTCCCTATGGTTAAAGTTCGGATACTGCCGCAATTGTAAAAAGCCGAAGATTCGATATTAGCAACGCTTTCCGGAATGGTAACGTTTTCTAAGAGGGAACCATTCAAATACAGATCATAGATTTCAGTAAAAGCGTCTCCTTGATAGTAAACAATTTCACACCAAGATTCAAGATCCTCGATATAAACTTTGGTAAGAGAAGAGCCAAAGTGATCTCTGATCACTCTTGTCGTTTTGGGAATTCCGATGGCGCTAAGCTGGCTACATTCTTCGAACGCATCATAAATACATTCCACAGGCTCGCTAAGCATGACAGTACCGGTGATACCGCTACCGAAATGCCCTATGATTGCCTCGGCAGCGCCGAATAGAGAATATGTCTCAATACGATTTGTCAATTCGTATACAGCAGTTGTTTTCGCAAAGGCTTCAAAGTACAAAACGCTAACACTGTGAGGAATGTTGATGGTTTCGAGAGAAACGCATTCCGCAAATCCGCCAACGCCAACAAAAGTGATTCCCTCGGTAATGGTAACCGTTTTGAGAGACTTGGGAACATATATCTGGCTTGACGTATAGCTACCTGCGCCGAAGATATAGCTAAACCAAGATAGTTCATCATCCTCATAAGAGGCACCGATAAAGGGCAATGTGGCTTCAGCCAGTTGAGTACACTCTTCGAAAGCGCCGAGCCCGATGACCAGGTCTTTTTTGTTGGTATCGGGAATAGTCAGCTCGGTGATCTTGGTGCCTGTGAAGGAATAGCTCCCGATGTCGACCAGTGTTTCGGGGGCAGTAAACTCCCCACCGATGGAGGTGTATGCAAAGGCGTAGTCGTAGATGCCCTTCAGATTCTGGGTATCGCTGACGGGCAATTTGGTAATCTTAGAACATCCATAGAATGCGAAATCGGAGATCTCTACGATGGTATCGGGAACAGTTATGTTCTCCAGATTAATATCGCCGCAGAAAGCGCCTTCATAGATGCCTTTCAGCTTGTTTCCATCCGAAAAAGTAACGGTTTGGAGCTTTTCGCAGTAGGCGAAGGCATAGTAGTCAATAGATACCACACTGGCAGGGATATGAATGGCAGTGAGATTCTTGGCCCCAAAGAATGCGCGATAGCCAAAGGTAAGAATGTTGGCGTTTGGATCAAACAGAATCTCATCCAATGCGGTGTTTTCAAAAGCACCAAACCCGATCTCTTCCACAGAAATCGGCACGGCCAAAGAACCCGTTCTGCCGGCCGGTACAGTAACCAGCTTTCTGCCGGATTTGGTAAGGAGAAGCCCATCTACAGATTTGTAGTTGGGGTTATTTTCGTCTACGGTGATGGTTGCAAGGGATTCCAAGCCAACGAAACAGTATTCCCCGATGAAGGTGACGTTAGCAGGGATGTGCAGGCTTTCCAGCCCGGTATTGTAGAATACGTTGCTCAGCAGACGAATACCATCACTGTTGCCGAAGTTGACGGATTTCAAAGTGAGAATATCGCGGAAAGCATTGTGGTTCACCGTTTTAACGCTGTCGGGCAGCGTGACGGTGGTCAACTTGGTACCCATAAAGGCGTTTTGAGGGATCTCTTCCAGATGAATGCCATCTGCAAAGATTACAGAAGTCAAACCGCTTTTTTGGAATACGCCGGTGCCGAGAGTAGTAACGGAAGCCGGGATCGAGACAGAAGTCAGCTTGTCCGTACTCTCAAAAGCATACTGCTCAATGACGGTCAGGGTAGAATCTTCTGCAAAAGTAAGGTTTTCGACATCCGTATGTGCAAAAGCTTCACGCCCGATAAAGGTAACGGATGCAGGGATGATGACATTCTTCAGCGGGGCGTATTGGAAGGCTTCCGCCTGAATAGACGTCAGGGTCTCGGGAAGAACGATGCTTTCCACCGTGCTGTCTTTGAATGCACTGCCGCCGATGACGGAGATGGGCGCACCGAGGTTGACGGTAGTCAGATCCACCGTCTTGTCGGTTCCCAGGTATTCAATAATCGCGATGTTGCCGGAGGTGAGAGTTGCGTACTTGTAATCGCCGCTTGTTTCTACGTTGGTAACGCCGGTGTAATAGCCGCGGATGCCATGATCCCAGTTTTCATCCAGGTATGCGGGCATGGTTTCGGAAGCAAGGTAGAGATCCAAGTCGTTTGTGCCAAGGAAGGCGTAACTTCCGATATGCTCGAGTGTCTCGGGGAGGGAAAGCTCGGAAAGAGATTTGCACGCATAGAACGCATATCTGCCCACGTTCTTAACGGTATTCGGTAAATTCAGCGTGCTTAATCTTTCGCAGAAACGGAAGGCGAAGTTGTCAATATTTTCCAACTTGGCATCGCCGAAGTCGATGGAAGTCAATTGATCCATACCTTCCAGACCATGTGCTTGGATAGAGGTCAGCTTGCTCCCGGGCAGGAAAGTGATGGATTGCAGATTACTGCATCCGTTGAACATATATGCAGAGAGGCTCTCCAATTTGCTATTTTCTGCGAAGGTGATAGAAGATAATGTCGAGCAGTTGAGGAACGCACCTTGTGCAATTGTAGATACACTTGCAGGGACGGTAAAGGAATACAAACCTGTATCCGCGAAAGCTCCAAAGCTTAAACGCTGAAGTCTAGAATTTTCGCCAAAGATGATAGAATGCAATCCCAAGTCATTCGCAAAAGCACATTTATCGATCTGTAAAACGTTGTCGGGAATGTGTACATACGATAAACTGTTGCAGCAAGCAAAGGCACTTTCTGCAATTCTCTCCAAATCTATCGGGAATTGGATAAACTCAAGTTTGCCATTTCCGTAGAACGCATACTGCATGATATTTGTCAGCGTAGAAGGCAATGTATAGGAGGATGCACTACACTCAACAAATGCGTATTCGCTGATAACAGACAGGCCTTCCGGAATACTCACATGGCTAAGATATATCGTTCCGGCGAAAGAATAGGGGGATATGGTGCGGACAATTTCATTTATCGAATAAGTATTGATATTCTTACCGGCGGGAAATGCACAAATGGTCGTATTATCCAATGTGTAAACAATACCATCAAGATCGTGATATACAGTATTCCCTGTTTCAACAACGATATCCGACAATGCCGAACAATAGGCAAACGCACCGTCGCCAAGCGTAATTACGCTTGCAGGAAGATTAATTGTCTTGATTGCTGTTTTAGAAAATGCCTGCTGTTCAATAACTTCCAAGCGGTTGGGAAGAATAACTTCAGACAAATAGTTGCACTTTTCAAAAGCATAGGCACCAATTTTACAGAGATCGCTGTTTTCGCTAAATGCAATACGTGTTAACGGGTTTCCTACAATAGTGCCGGAGAAAGCATATGGTTTGATCTCTGTAACAGAATCGGGAATGCGCATTTCTTGGATGGAGCAATCGAAAAATGCACCAATACCAATACAAGTCAATTTGCTATTTTCATTAAATTCGATCCTTCGAAGGCCACTATACGCAAACGCGTCATCGCCAATAGACACTACTTGTTCGGGAATTTGAATTTCGCGCAACAGATCACAATGGGCGAAAGCACCATTAGATATAGTAGTCAATCCGCTACCGATATAGACATCGGAAAGTTCTACATTGCCAGAGAAGCCTTCCTTACCCAAGCTGACCACTGTATCGGGCAATAGCAGAAATTCCAGAGTTGAGTTTGAAAAGGCATATTCGCCGATTGTTTGTACTTGGTTCAAATCGACTTCGTCGATCTGCGCATGCGCAAAAGCATAATTCGCAATCGTGCGCGTCTGTTCCGGTAAGGCGTAATTTCTTCCTCTTGCGGCAGGATATGAAACCAGTACGCTTTGGGTAGCATTGTAAAGCACACCATCGGGAGAAGAAAAATTGACATTTCCGGCTTGCACTTTAATTTCATGCAGAGCATTATCGCCCAAAAATGCAGTGGCATTAATGCTTTCCAAAGTGGCAGGCAATTCAAGTGTTCTGAAATTGCACCTGCTAAAGGCATAGTCCCTCACGGTTTTCAACTTGCTGACACCGGTAAAAGCGAGGGTAGAAAGTCTAACATTTTCTGTAAAAGCGTATTCCTCGATGGAGGTAACGTTCTCCGGGATATACATACTCACAAGGTTTGAGCACCCTTGGAAAGCATACCGTTTGATGACGGCCAGCCCGGAAGGTAAACCTACTTCGCGAAGGCGGGTCTGTCCGGCAAAGGCAAACTCGCCGATGGAGGAAACAATTTTCCCATCGATTTTTTCGGGAATAGTGATATACCTTCGTCTGCCTGTGTAAGAGCTAATTTCAATGGTTCCGTCTTCTAACTCTACATAGGTAAAGGGCACGCCATCATCCTCGTTGACCCACTTGGCGTACAAGGTTATATCATCGTAGAATTTATCTTCGCAGTAAATATACTCTTGTGTAAAAGTATCGTCATAATACCAACCATCAAACACGGCGTAAAGTCTTTCGGGTTCAAGCATCTCCTGAAGGGTGTGTCCTTTGACAAACAAAGCTTCAGTGTTCTCAAGCTCATCCGTCAGCATATCGAAGATAATGGTTCCACGTTCTTCCTGCAAGAAGGCATACATATCCAACGCACCGAAGCCGTAGGTCCAATCTCGACCCAAGTCACCCAAATCACAGGAGGAAGCGTACAGAACCTCGGTGACGTCCTCTACCATGATGTAAGGATTGTTCTGCATAAACAAGGCAACAGCACCCGCCACCAAAGGAGCCGACAACGAAGTGCCGTCCATGGTGCCGTAACCGCCGCCTGCTTGTGCGGTGTAGGTAGTACCGGGAGCTACCAGATTTGTATTTTCACCATAGTTGGAGTAATCCGCTAGCTCCCAACTGTCTGCCGCCAATGCACCTACGCCGATGACATTGGGGTCGGCTGCAGGCCAGGAGAGGGCAGAAGTACCGTCGTTGCCCGACGCAGCCACACATACGATATCGCTGTCAATAGCCAGCTGTGTTGCCGCCCCAAAAGGATTTATATTCGTATAAGTGCCAAAGGACATATTGACAACCTGAACGTCACGCTCAATGGCATAATACAGACCGAACACCAAGTCGGAGGTGCGTTTGAAAGTACCGTTTTCGTCACACTCCGCTTTGATAACGATGATGTTTACGTCAGGCGCGATACCAACAATCCCTTCACCATTCATAGATGCGGCAAGAACACCGGTCACAGCGGTACCGTGACCTTGTTCATCTTCAATCAAAGACCAGTCGTAATTGCCGTTCTCGTCCGTCCAGTCCTTGACGATCTTATCCTCGGTGGCGTTGTAAGAATACTCACTGATACGTCCTGAAAACTCGGGATGGTCCGTATCGATACCCGTGTCAATAACCGCAACTGTCACGCCGCTACCGTTATAGTAGTTCCAAACGTCCTGCATATTCAGATAATCCAGATAGGTCTGCAGGGCATAATCGGAATCGCTGACGGTGTACTTGGGCCTAGTGGGCAGTCTCTCCTCGGAGACATTTTCCTCTTCCGTTATATCCGCAATGTGAACCTGATAGTCTGCAGCCATCTTCTCGATATGCTCCAGATTGGCATCGTCCGCATATACGTCCCGAATGGTAGTCCCCTCGGGCAAGGTCAGCTTGGCGAATCGCCCATCCTTTGTGATGCGCAACTCCGCCCCCAAAAGGGAAGCAAGCTCCTCGGCGTTTGCCTTTGAGGTTTGGTACAGCACAATACTTTGATCATCGTACGTGCCGATATTACGCTCCAACTCCTCCAAAGCTGCGTTCCGCTGTTCTTCAAGCTGTTTAGCCTGCTCTGCCCGCCGATAAAAAACGACAAAAAGCGCCGTCAGAGCAATCACAACGGCAAGAACGATAGAAAGTATGATTCTACCTTTGCGTTTCATAGAGAACCTCCGAAGTTTTGTACAAATACAAAGATGTAATATTTTACCATGCTGTTCACATTTTGTCAACATTTGAAGCGCGGAAAAGCAGTTAGGGAGCATAAACGAGCCAGCAAAGGAACAAAATCGTGCTGGAGGGACAAAACGAGATGTGCCGTACGTGCTTGGGAAATCATTTTAATAATGGGGAAGGGGCTGCCTGCAGAAAGGTGCGAAAAAGTGCACCCTGCTTTTGGGCAGGGTGCTGAAAAACAAGATTCGCTTTTTGGATAAATTGCGGGGTCAGCCGTTGACCTGCTGCATCAGCAGTACGCAGTCGTAAATGGTCAGCTTGCCATCAAAGTCCAGGTCGGGCAAGGTCTCCGCCGCGGAGTTGCCTACCAGCATGGAAAGGAGGTCTTTTGCGTCGGATTTCTCTACTGCGCCGTCGCCGTTGATATCGTAAACGGGGGTTTTGTCCCGGGTCTCCGTCTCACCGCAAGCGTTACAGGAACGTTCCTCCTTGCCGAGGGCTGCGTCTTTCCATTCACCCCATGCATGACCAACAGAATCTACGTAATCACCTACGTAACTGTCCCCGCAAGCACAGGTATACGTGGTATAGCCTTGCTCGGTGCAAGTGGGCGGGATGACGGTAGCAGTATGGCTATGCTCATGCGGCACCACGATGGCTTCCTTGACGTACACGTATTCAGGGTGATCGTCGTAGAAGGCGTTGAAATATACCGTTCCCTTTACCTTTCCGCCAAGCTCGATCACGGTAGGTTCCTGCTGATCCAGCCTGCCATAGCAGGAGACCGTTCCGTCTTCTTCCACGATCACAATGTAATAGATATTCAGATGATTCCATTCGGGGGCATCCGGCGGGGTAATGGTGATGGCCTCGATCCCTGCCGCATCCATGGTGAAATAGGAGTGGACGTTGCTTGCCACAGGGGTTCCGTTTGCCGTACAGTAGCCCTTGATCAGCTCTTGCCGCTTGTAAACGATCTTTCCGTTGCTTCCTTTTCCGTCTTCGACCTTGAGGAGCGCAACTTGATCTGCGGTATTCTCGCTGATGGATTCAACGGAAACAGCCGTCAGCTCTTCTGCCAACGCCACAAGGGCGTTCAGCGGCAGGGAAGTGATCAGCATCAGCAGAGTGAGCAGGAGCGAGAGCGTACGTTTCATATAGAACCTCCGATGGGGAGAAAATAATACGATGTTTCCTAT
>JAZNPH010000037.1:0-22616 GCA_045589515.1 Eubacteriales bacterium
GATGGCCATATCGGAATATCCTGAGAAATCAAAATAGATATGGAATGTATAGGCGATCATGATCAGCCAGGTACCGATGACGGTGGGTTCAAAGCTGTTGGCGGCCTCCATAGCTTCTGCTAATGCGTTTGCAGAGTCACCAAGGAGGATCTTTTTGGAAAGACCTATCACAAAACGGTTAACGCCGGAGGCAAACTTTGAGACGGTTTCCTTGCGGGACTGCAGCTGCATATATACGTCTCGATACATAACAATAGGGCCTGCGATTAACTGCGGAAACAAAGTGACGTATGTGCCGAAGGGTACGAACTTCTGGGCAACGGGAACGTGTCCTCTGTACAGGTCGATGGAATAGGACATGATCTGGAAAGTGTAGAAGGAGATGCCCACGGGTAAGGTCAAGTTTTCGATTGGAGAAAACCCGATGTTGGTGGCAAAGAAGTTATAATACTTGAAAAACAAAAGGAAGGAAAGATTTACCACCAAAGACAGCACAAGAAAGAGCTTGGCTTTTTTCTTGTCGCTTTCTCGGTATTTTTCAATGAGAAATCCAAAGGCGTAGGCCGATATAATGGATATCAGCATCAGCAGAATATAACGCGGCTCTCCCCAACCGTAGAAAACAAGGGAGACTACGAACAGGATTAGGTTCCTCAGCTTTAAGGGAGAAATATAATATATTAGCAACGTAAGTGCCAAATAAGCAAATATAAAGATCAATGATGAAAATACCATGGCATCCTCCTGTACGCAGATTCACTGTGAATACTATAACATAAAAAATACAAATTGAAAAGAGGTTTTGGTAAAGAAAGTTTGTAAAAAATCCTTAACACGCGGTAATCTTATTGACATACGGTGTGTTTTGGAGTAAAATAAATGCAAAAGAAGACTTTGGAGGTTTGATATGAAACGTTTTATTTCCTTGGCTTTGGTGCTGATCCTTTCTGCCTTTGTAATGGTTTCCTGCGCAAAAGAGCCTGTGGTTCTGGATCTGGAAGCGGAAGCGAAGGCCATTATGGACACCTACGGCCTGGAAAACGGCAAGAAGTATTCTTCCGCATCTACCGCCTTGGGTGAATATCTGGACGAGGATCTGATCCGCAGTTATTACGGAGATCTTACTTCCGTGCCGGACTTCGGCACGGTGGACTCTTACGTAGTTTACATCGACGAGACCAGACCGACACTCCCCTGTGAATTCGGCCTGTTCAAGATGAAGGAAGGCGCGGATGCCAATGCATTTGTGGCCTATTTAAAGGCGCGAATTGATTTGAAGATTGAAAATTCCAAGGCGTATCCCACCATGGATACCTCTATGCTCACCACGGCTAAATTCGTTGTCAAAGATAACTATGTGTGGTACATCGCCGTGAAGGATGCCAACGATAAGATCAATTCTTCCTTGGAATCGAAATTCAACTGATCGGAAAAACAAAAAAGACCTCGAAAGAGGTCTTTTTTTGGCGCGCCTTGAGGGACTCGAACCCCCGGCCTTTTGGTTCGTAGCCAAACGCTCTATCCAGCTGGGCTAAAGGCGCATTTGTAGCGGCGTTCCCGCCAACGCTGAATATAATACCATGTTTTGGGTCAAATGTCAAGAGCAAATCGGACAAAAAATGCACATTTTTTTCGAAAAGTTCAAATGTATTTTGGGCAGTATGTTCTTATTCGTTGACGACCCATTTGTCCTGCACGGCATTGAGGTAAAGCCGGCCTTTGTAGGCGTACAGATGGTAATACTGAGTGGTGGATTGGTTGCTTGCCACGTCGTTACGAAAGGTGCCGTTGTTACGATAGATCTTATATTTGACCTCAAAGAAATAAACGGTGACTTCTTCCCCCTTGTAGTTTGCACTACCGGGAGCTTGCACTTGATTGACTTCAATGTCGTAAATCATCTGCATGGTAAAACGTTCCGGTACTTCATCGTCCTGCAGATACGTATCTGTGAGCATTTTGTGATATGCGTTATAGTCTCCGTTAATCACGTTGTTAAAGTAGTGATAAAAGAATTCGGAAGCGATTCCGAGATCTTCGTAATTCTCATCCGTTAAAACCTCTCCGGAATCATACTGCTTGTAATATACAGAACGAACCAGGCGCATATAGGCTTCATCTTCAAAGATATTTTGAGAATAATCTGCTGAGAAAAATGCTTCCGGAGGCAATGCAGGTGTCAAGTCCTCCTCTTCCAGTAGGAGGCTCACTATAGACATAATACCCAGCAAAAGAAGCAATGCAATAAGGAGAACTGCAAACCCGAACAGGATTCGTTTGACGATATTTTTGTCTTTGCTTTTTCGATCGGACATTGTAGCTCCTCCTTGGGAAAAGAAATGAGGGTTGCCGCCGAGACGGCAACCCTCTTTTGAGAACTTCTTTAGGCGTTTGCAAAGCGGCGGAGGTTATCAACGCCGATGCGAATGCCCTTGAGGGGATCTTCCATTCCCTCAAATTCAATCATCAGATACTCATCGTATCCTGCACGTCTCAGCGCTGCGATACACTGCTGAACGGGAACATCACCGTGACCGATGATAGAACCGCGCAGATAGTTGCAAGCGCGAGAGGTGAACCAGCCTTCGCCGGGATTGACGCCGGTGCCGGGCTTCTTGTGGAAGTCCTTTGCGTGAGCATGAATCGCATAAGGTGCAGTAACACCTACAGCGTATGCATGATCAACGTCTGCACAAGCGAAGTTACCGATGTCTACCAAAGCGCCGAAGTTGTCGTTGCCAACGGCATTGATCAGCTTTTCAACGCGTTCGGGATCCTGTGCGAAAAAGCCGTGGTTTTCGATACAGGTCTTGATACCAACCGTCTTGGCATACTCGGTTACTTCACGGTATGCCTTGGTGAGGATGGGAAGAACTGCGTCGAAGCTTCTGCCGGTCTTTACGGATGCGGGGTAGCCGGGAGTTGCGTCGTGACGCATACACTTGGCACCCAATGCAACTGCGATGTCAACCAGCTTTTTGACACGGGCAATCTCTTCGTCCAGGTCGCGGTTCAGGAAATCGGAGCCGACACAGAAGCAAACTGCTTCGATACCGACCTGCTTGCAGTAATCGCCGTATTCTTTTGCAAGGGCAAGATATTCCTCGTGAGTCAAGCCGTTGCCGAACTCAACGAAATCGACGCCTTCGCAACCGAATTCTTTTGCCTTATCGATACAGCCCTTGATGCCCAAGGAATCCGCTGCAGAATATCCGTGGAAGCTGTACAAGCTAACGCCAATTTTCATAGGTTATTTTCTCCGAATGATTGATAAGATATGAGTTGATTAGCCCAGTACGATGGAGGGAACCTTAGTCCAGTCGTTCAGACCGATGATGCCGCCGCCGTCGCGGAGATAGATGTTCTTAAACTTGCTGCCGTCGCCGGAGTTAACGGAGATGGAAACACCAAAAACGGTTCCCTTTTCAGCAACGATGGTTTCGCCCTCTGCGCCGCAGTCAGCGAAAGGAATAGAAACTTCGTAGTAGGTGAACTGGTTCTCATCATCGCGGATGCACTTAGCAGTAGAGTTGTCAACGCCGGTATTACCCATCCACATGGTCTTGAGGGTTTCGCCGCTGTCATTTACACAGAAGCCATACTGACGAACGATGTTTGCACTTGCACTTGCAGCTGCACCGTTAACAACATTGTCCCAGTTATCGAAAATGTATTCGCCATTGGGATCAACAGAAGTAACGTTAACCTGGATGGATTCGCTGTTATACATGGAGCCTGCGTTTGCGGAAGTGATTGTGTTAATGTGGTAGGGAGACTTAACAACTACACCGATGTAGAGGTTGGTTTCGTCGTAAGCGAGATAGATCTCAGCGGTAGAGTAGTAGTTGTCAACTTCGAACTGCTCATAGCTGACAAGTTCGCTTTCCTGCTCAACGATCCAAACAGGTGCGCCGTATTCTTCTTCGGAAACATTACCGTCAACAGTAACGTCAGCGGTGTAGATTTCAGCGTCAACGTCGAAGGTGCCGCGGAAACCGTGGGGATAGAAGATATCAGTCTCAAAGTTGGTGCCTTTGATAGCAGCCAGGTAATCAGCATAGTGAGAATGGATGGCTACAACATAACCGTCTTCGGGAATCTCGATGGCGTCCTTGTCGGCAGCATCGAGACCGTAGGAAGCGGTAACCTTATAGCTGTAGGTGGTGTGGTCATACTCGAATACGAATACTTCGTAGTCCTCGTAAGAACCGTCGTTGCTGTAGATGGTGGGATCTTCATAAGCAGAGTTGAAAGCTGCGATGGAAGCAGTGCCATCAACAACACCTACGTTAACGGAGGTGAGGCGGATGGAAGTTGCATCAGAAGGTCTCAAACCAACAAGGCCGCCGTTACCGATGGAGCCCTTCCAGGAAATGTACTGAGTGATGAACTCAGCGATTTCATAGTCGTATACGGGCTCTTCGGAAGACTCTTCGGAAGGTTCATCAGAGGGCTCATCGGAGGGCTCTACAGGAGTGGAGCTTTCTTCGTCGGGAGCTTCGGAGGAAGCATCTTCGGAGGAGGTTGCGGGAGCTTCAGAGGAGGTTGCGGGGGTGCTGGTGCTGGGAGCGGGCTCTTCGGAACATGCAGCAAGGCAGAACACGAGAGTCAGAGCCAGCAACAGGGTCATGAGTCTTTTCATGATGGGGTTTCCTTTCTTGTTTTATTTTGTTTTTTTGTTTTTCAATAGTAAGAGTACCACTACAGCGGCAATGGCGACGACAGCTACAATAACAATCACGGGTACGATTGGGAAATCATTCTGATTGGGATCTGTCTGCTGAGAGTCCGAGGGAACCGATTCTTCACCGGGCACGGAAAGCAATTGATACGCAAAGGCTTTGACGTCTTCCTCATCAACCTTGGCCGTGACATAATACCAGTCATTGCCCAGGTCGATATATTTTACCTGCGTGGAAGAAGAAAGCATCTGTGTGGAGGAAGTTAGATCCGGCTTTGCATATAAAGTAAGGTCGGACTCCAAGGTCAACTCCACCTCAGGCAATTCCTTATCGATGACCAAGAATTGCAAGGTTGCTTTTTCGGAAGTGTTGTATCCGTCGGAAACTGCGAAGGTCACAGAGTATTCGCCGGGGGCAGTTCCTTTGGTGTTTACCAGGAAAAAGCCTTCGCCTTCGAGGACGTAATTTAAACCTTCGGTTGCTTCCTGATCAACGATCTTCCATGCCGAACGAGCGGAATCGGGATCGACGATGTTGACGAAATTGCTCAAACGCGAATCCGTCTTCACAACAAACAACTTATCCTCAAGCTCCACTTTAGGAGCTTCGGAAGTGAACCGATCGTGTGCGTACAGGTAAAGAAGATCGTAAATCGTGCGGAATTCAGAGCCCTTAGGAGAGTTGGCGCATGTGTAGATCTCCTCGGTTGCCTGATAGAGCATCATCATACCCCCGTTCATACAGCCGGAGCTGTAGCCGGTGTGGAGGTACTTATAGAAACGATTGAAGGGATCCGTTGCGCCGATTGAAAGCTCAAATTCCATGCCAAGACCGTACTTCTTTGCCTGTGCGGCAGAATCTTCTACGGCTCCGGGCAAGACATCGCCAATTTCTTTGAGCGCATCTCCGGAACGAGGGAACGCGTAACCGCTCTGGAGCGTTGCGGAATCAAAGCCCAAATCAACAGCTGTTTCGAAGCCGGGCGAGCAATAATAAGGAATCCAAATGGACTTGAGCCCTTTGCTGTGCACGTATTCGTTATACTGCTTGATCAAAGCCGGCTCGTGATTGGAGGAGGTGTAATTCACCATCTCGTGGTGCCAATACACGCCTTTGAAATCAAGATTATCAAATCCCGCAGAGTCGAAGCGTTCGATCAACGAATCAACGTATTTTTTGAGAAAGACGAGGCGGTTCTCAAGAGAATTTGGAATGATGCCGTCGATGGATTTGCTGCTGACTTCCAAATAAGGAACGGAGAGGAACACGGGATAGCGATAATCATCCCCAAGTCCCAATTCTTCGCGCATTTCTCCGATGAGGCTGTTCAAGGCGGAAAGGTTGATGTTTTTATCTGCACCGAACAGGTTATCGGTGTAGGCATCCCAGCCGGCTTTTGTGGTATAGTCGTATCCGGATGCACCGGAAGGCAGGAACAGCATGGATTCAAACATGATATCCGAGGCATTCCCTTTTTGATCAACATATGCGAAATAGGGTTTCAACTTTTGAGCCGTGTAATTGGCAACGGTATACATCAGGACGATGTTTTCAACGCCATCGATGCCGCCGGAAAAGCCAACATCTTGAACAGGAGAATCTGCAGGCGCAACCTTGGCGCCGTCGGAACCTTTTGTGCCAAAGACAGAGATTTCGTCGCAGTAAATGTATACGTCGCAAGAGAACGCGACTCGAACGTACCTCGCTGCATAAGTTTCATCCAGCTTTACCTTGTGAGTAATCACGGAAGAGGAAGCTGAGGTGACTGATTTATCATCGTACAAGGAGCCAACCGTGCCGAAGGACTCACCATCGACGGAGACGGCTACATGGACATACCGAGCGCATTGAATGCCGGCAGACTTGATCTGTAAACTACGCAGTTCCACGGATGAAACGGAACATTCCTCGCCCAAGTCGATTGTAACGTAAACGGTGGTTCCTCTGTAAAGCTTGAGGAAAGCCGGATCCGAATAACTTGCACGGGAGGCAAGCTTTCCGTCCGTTAGTGCTTTTTCTGTTTGATATGCTCTGGCAGGGTATGCGTTTTCGATCTTACTGTCGTATTCAACGGTGTAAGACTTCCCTGCAGCAAGGTTGGTTTCTGCGGCGGAAGCGGGAATACACAGCAAGGAAATCAGCAGTACCATGCTGAGCAAACCGCTGAGAAGACGGTTGGTCATAAAAGATACCTATTTCAAAAATTAAGTGAGCGAAGCTTTGTATGCGTCAATTGTCTCCTGCATACCTGTTTCAACGGAAGCTGAAATGGCATCCCAGCGAGATACGATATCATTGGAGGAGGTGTTGTTGATCAATGCGCCGTAGAAGTTGATCAGTGCGCTGTTGCCCCATTCAAACATTGCGCCGATATCGTAGAATCGGTTGCTGTAGATAAGATCAAGCATGTCAGCATCGTTGTTATCGGTCAATGCCTGGAGCTGTAACGTTTGTTGGTAGTATGCGTTGGTAACCTCTTGGCTGTGATAACCCAAAGCCTGAAGAAGAACACAGGTAGCTTCTCTGTGTTCGGTGTTGGATACGGGAATACCCAAAACAGAAGACTGATAACGGTTGACGGTGTTGCAATAGTTGGTCTGGGTCTCGTCGTACTTCGGGATGGGAAGAACGCCGAATTCAAAGGCAACCTCGTCGCCGCGGGCCTTCAGAATAGAAATAGAGGAAGAGGTGGTGTTATAGAACAGACCTCTGCCGCTGACAAACATCTCTTCCAACTCGGCGAAGCCGTACTTGGAAGGATTGGAGCCTTGGCCAATAATCAACTCTGCGCGTTGGGTAAGCTGTCTGTTAGACATCAGACGGTAAACCTTGTCATACAATGCGATGCCGTGCTCTGTGCCAACGTTCAAGGAGAAATAACCGTTGTCATCGGGAGAAGCTGTGGCGAAATCGAAGCCGTTCATCATAACGGTTGCGCCGTATGCGTGGGAAAGATTGCCGTAGGTCGCAAAGAAATCCCATTGGCCGTCTTCGCTGGGCTGAGAAACGACCTTGCACATTTCTTCGAAAACGTCGATGGTAAACTTACCGTCCTTGACCATCTGATAGATATCGCCGTAGGTAGCGTCAAACACGGTGTTGTCGTTATACATATCTTTATTGAAAAGATAGAGGTAGGTATTGTCATCGTCGGTGATCATGGCGTCGCCGGAGAGGAAGTAATGCTTCCCTGCGATAGAAAGCGCATCGATAGCTTCAGTATCCCACCAAGAGTAACTGTAGTCCAGCAGATCGTCAACAGACCAGAAAAGGTTTTCGGTAACGCTCTGCATCATTCTGTCTACAGATTCGCATACTAAATCGTAATCGCAAAGACCGGACTCCACCAAAGTACGAAGTTCGGTAACAGGATACTGAACATCGTAGGTCTCAATGGTAATGCCGTATTTTTCTTCGATCATATCGTTACGGGCTTTAACCGCCTCGCTGACGGCGGTATAATTGCTCTCGGGATCGGGAATAAACTGCAGGGTACCGTAAACGTGGCGACTGGTACTGACACAAAGAATCTTCAGCGTCTGCTCTTCGTAATAATCCTCATAAGGGAAAATTTCTTCGGGCTCAGTGCTGACTTCTTCACCGGAGGTTTGGGAAATATCCCCCACAGAAGGTGTAGAGGTGCTCTGGGCTTCATTTTCGCAGGAAGCAAAAATGCAAAGCGTGCAAGAGATCAAAAGGAGAAGCGCGATCAGAGATTTTGCTTTCATTTGACATTTACCTCAAAATATACACTAAATTCTTATACCATTATAGCAAACGTAAACATTTTTTTCAACAGAGATTCGAATAAATATGCTCGCTTATTTTTGTGCATTTTGCTCATTTTCTATAATCGCAAGCTTTATACAGCAACAGAGCAAAGGTGCGGCCTCTGCCAATTCGTTTAGAGACGGATAAGTGGGAGCAATTCGAAGGATGTTATCGTGCGGATCGTTGCCGTACGGGAATGGTGCTCCTGCACCGGTGAGAACCAAGCCGGCCTCCTTTGCAAGCTGTACCACGCGCTTCGCGCAACCCCTGGGCAGCGTCATACAAATAAAGTAGCCGCCGTTGGGTTTTGTCCAATGGACACCTTCCACTTCGGAAAGCTCTTGGTCGAATACACGGTAAAGCAACTGGAACTTAGGCTGGATGATACTTTGGTGTACCTTCATGTGAGCCTTAACATCTTCCAAATTGCGGAATACGCGAGAGTGACGCAATTGGTTCAATTTGTCGTGACCGATGGTTTGCACTTTAAGTTCTTCCAAAATGCGTGCAATGTTTCTGGGGCTGGAGGCCATGCAGGATATTCCGGCGCCGGAATAGGTGATTTTGGAGGTTGAGGTAAACTCGATAAACAGATCCTCGTTGCCGTATTTTCTGGCTTCGGAGAAGATCTCCACCAATGTATCCGGTGTTTCGGTAAGATCGTGAAGGACGTAGGCGTTATCCCAGAACACGCGGAAATCCTTTGCGGCGGGTTTCAGCTTGGCGAAGCGTTCCACAACCTCGGGAGAATAAGTGATCCCGCTGGGGTTAGCGTATTTGGGTACGCACCAAATACCTTTGATGGTATCATCCTCCCCCACCAGTTTTTCCACGAGATCCATATCGGGTCCATCCTCGCGGAGAGGAACGTTGATCATGTTGATCCCGAAAAATTCACAGATTGCGAAATGTCTGTCGTAGCCGGGAACGGGGCAAAGGAAGGAGATCTGCTCGTATTTTCCCCAAGGCTTGCAATCGTCTGCTACCCCGTGGAACATGGCTCTTGCGATGGTATCGTACATCAGATTCAAGCTGGAGTTGCCTCCGACAATGACCTGCTCCATGGGAACGTTCAATATCTCGCCAAAAAGACGCTTCATTTCGTTGATACCGTCCAGGCCGCCGTAGTTGCGGCAATCGGTTCCGGTTTCTGAGAAGCACTCATCGTTGCGGATAACGGCGGTGAGCAGACGGGACATGGTGCCCAACTGCTCGGGAGAAGGTTTTCCGCGGGACATATCCAGCTTTTTCCCTTTTTCTTTGATGATGTTATATTCTTTAAGGAGTTGTTCGTAGTTCATTGGGAAATACCTGTATAAAAATCAGAATTCTGCGTTACCTGTGGTACGGGGGAATGCCTCTACGTCGCGAATGTTGGAAATACCGGTGAGATACATAATCAGACGCTCGAAGCCTAATCCAAAGCCTGCATGCTTGACACCGCCGTATTTACGAAGCTCAAGATACCACCAGTAATCTTCGGGTTTCATGCCCATCTCTGCGATGCGTGCTTCAAGAATATCGAGACGTTCCTCTCTCTGCGAGCCTCCGATGAGCTCGCCGACACCGGGAACCAGCATATCAGCGGCGGCAACAGTCTTGCCGTCATCGTTCAAGCGCATATAGAAGGCCTTGATCTCCTTGGGATAGTCGGTAACGAAGACAGGCTTGCAGAAAATCTGCTCGGTGAGGTATCTCTCGTGCTCAGTCTGCAGATCACAGCCCCAGGAAACGGGATAATCAAATTTATGACCGCTCTCCTGCAGAAGCTTAATCGCCTCTGTGTAGGTGCAACGAGCGAATGCGCTGTTGGCAACGAAGGTAAGGCGCTCCAACAACCCCTTGTCGATAAACTGGTTGAAGAATGCCAGCTCGTTGGGGCATTTTTCCAGGACATCCTTGATAACATAGCGGGTCATTTCTTCCGCCAGGGCGGTGTCGTCCTCCAGATCCGCAAAGGCGATCTCGGGCTCGATCATCCAGAACTCAGCCGCGTGGCGGGGAGTGAAGGAGTTTTCGGCGCGGAAGGTGGGGCCAAAGGTATAGACGTTGGAGTATGCCAAAGCAAAGCACTCTGCCTGAAGCTGGCCGGAAACGGTGAGGTTTGCGGGCTTGCAGAAGAAGTCCTTGGAGAAATCCACTTCCCCTTCCTTGGTCGTGGGAGGGTTTGCGGGATCCAACGTGGTAACGCGGAACATCTCCCCTGCGCCTTCGCAGTCGCTGGTGGTGATCAGAGGAGTATTGACGTATACGAAGCCTTTTTCGGCAAAGAAGGCGTGGATAGCCTGGGCGGCAACAGAACGCACGCGGAAAACAGCGTTAAAGGTGTTGGCTCTGGGGCGCAGGTGTGCAATGGAACGGAGGAATTCGAAAGAGTGGCGCTTAGGCTGTAAAGGATACTCGGGAGAGGATTCACCGGTAACTTCAATGTTCTCTGCCTTCAGCTCAAAGGGCTGTTTTGCGCCGGGAGTCAGTTCCAGGACACCGGTGACGATCATTGAGGCGCCGATGTTCTGTTTTGAGATCGCTTTATAGTTTTCCAGCTTGTCGCTTTCAAACACCACCTGCAGATTCTTGAAGCAGGTGCCGTCGTTCAGCTCAATAAAGCCGAAGGCATTGGAGGCACGGAGTCCTTTGACCCAACCGCCAACCTGGATGGATTTTTGAGAGTAGGCTTCCGGGGATGCAAAGATATCCCGAACGGACGTCAAACTGCTTTTGATAGCCATATGTATAATCCTTTCACAAAGGCCGCGTAACGACCTTTTATATATCTATAAAATTTCATAGTATTATATCACGAAGTTGCTCCACTTGCAAGGGAAAAACGAAAAAAATAATGGAAAATTTCAAAAACTCTTGTCTTTTGTAAGTGAAAAGACCGTTTCCCTGACGAGAAACGGTCTTTGATGAATGGTTCATAAGGATTTTTTGCTTGCGATTCTTTCCTTTTCCCGCTCCAATTCAGCCATCTGAGCCTCATGACGAGCGACCGCTTCCCTTTCGCCCTTTGTTCTGCCCAGTTTAACCAGGACAAGGGTAATGATGATGAAGACGATCTCCAGCAAGGCGTGGAGCCAAAGGTACAGAAAGTAGATGTTCTCGATCTCCGCATATCCTTGCGCTACGGAATTGTAGATGTTCGATGGATCAAACACACCGAACAAGGCCGCAAAGAAGCCGGACAAATACCAGGTGGGAAGATTGGTCCACCATCCGAACATATACAGGAAAAGGAAGTAGTATGCGATGACCGCCAGGATAGCTTGGACGATAAACGCAGGTGTGGAGATGGAGGTTCTGAATCTAAACCCTGTTTTGAAGCCGTTGGTCTTGCCGCCAAAATATGCGGTCAGCAGGAATACAGCGGCAGTCACTGCACCGTGGATGGGAAACACCAGGTAGTAGTTGCGGGTGTAGTCTCCACCCTGTGCGGAGGATAGATCAATGGGGAGAAAGAGATTTAGAATCAGCTTCGCTACCATTGCGGCCGCCAAAGAAAGACCGAGAATGATGAACGTGTAGGCGGCGTTCAGAACGATCCATTTGATGGGTTGCTTTTCGCTCATTATTCAATATCCCCTGCGGCAGGAGTTACCTCAAGCTTTTCTACGTCGGCATCCTTCTTCTTTGCCAGGTAGTCGGGCAGGGAAAGACCTGCCATGGAGAAGAGTTCTTCCAGGGGAGGAACGGACTGCATGAGGCCGGAGAGGAAACCTGCGGTGGAGGTTTTTCCACCTGCGTTGTTGGAGCCGCTGTCCCAAACGGTAACCTTGTCGATCTTGATGTTCTTGATGGCCTCAACCTGGATCTTGATCAGATCTTCCATCTTATCGGCGATCATCAGACGGAGGGCTGCATCGGGGTCGCCGCCTGCCGCTTTGACAACTTCTGCAAAACCGGCTGCCTGCTTCAGCAGGATTTCCTGCATACCTCTTGCTTCCGCATCCATGCGGGCAAAGATAGCGTCTGCTTCACCCTTTGCCTTACGGCGGATCTGTTCGGCTTCTGCTTCGGCTTCCAGTTCAAGCTTTCTCTTCTCGATCTCGGCCTGAACGATGACGTCGGCTTCCAAGGTTGCCATTTCACGCTCGGAACGTGCAATTTCGGCTGCACGCTCTGCGGCATAGGATTCTTCCAGGGCTTTTGCGGCCTGGATCTTTTCGGCGGTAACGGCGATCTTCAAAGCCTTAGCTTCCTGCTCACGGAGAGAAGCGTTGGACAGCGCGATGTCGGCCTTGGCGGCGTTTTCACCCTGGATTGCGATGGAGTCTGCCTCGGATACGTGGATACGCTGCTCCTTCTGAGCGTTCGCCTGACCGATAGAACCGTCGCGTTCCTTTTCGGCCACGCTCTTCTTGGCGTCGTTGATAGCCTTTGCGGCCGCTTCTTTACCAAGAGCAACGATGTATCCGCTTTCGTCGCTGATGTCGGTAACGTTAACGTTGATCAGTCTCAGACCGATCTTCTTCAGCTCAACCTCTACGTTACGGCTGACGGCTTCCAAAAATTTATCACGGTCGGTATTGATTTCCTCGATGTCCATCGTAGCGATGATCAAACGGAGCTGACCGAAGATGATATCCTTTGCAAGCTCCTGGATCTCGGCGAGCTTCAGGCCTAACAGACGTTCTGCGGCGTTTTGCATTACGCCTGCTTCGGTAGACACACCAACGGTGAATCGGGAGGGAACGTCGATACGGATGTTCTGCCTGGAAAGTGCGTTCTTCAGGTCCACGGAAATAGACATGGGTGTCAGATCCAGGAATTCATACGCTTGAACAACGGGTACGATGAACTTTGCACCACCGTGAATACAGATGGCGCTCTTGTTGGAGCCGTCTTTGTTTTTTCCTACTTTACCGTAGATGACCATGATCTTGTCGGAGGGGCATTTTTTGTAACGGGAGAATGCCCAGATGATAGACGAGAAGATCAGTACGCCGATGACGACTAATAAAATAATGGTTTCTTGCATTATGAGTGCCTCCTATTTTAAAGTATGGTTATCTGGTTTTTTTTCTAACGATGAGTTCGGTGCCTCCGGAGATGCCGACGACAACAATCTGCTCTCCGTAATTCAACATTTCCGCTTCGTCGGTAACGGCATCTTTTTCCACAAGCCTGCCGTCCAGCATAATGTTGACTTTACCCCTTCCTTCTCTGGAGGGAGGGATGCGCAGGTAAACGGTTCCGGCTACGCCCAATGCATGTCGGAGATCCTCTGTTCCGTCTGCCTGCAAGGCGAAGATAAGACGGAAGAGCAGGGCGATAGCAATCATTGCAACAAAGCCGGAGACCAAGGACGAGATGATGATCACAGGTAAGGACCATTCGAATCTGACACCAAGGATACCAACCCAACCAAGAACGGTCAGGAATGCAATGATCCCGCGGAAGGAGAACAGGCGCAAGCCGCCGTCCAACTCGGTATCGACATCGCCATCGTTGTCCAATTCGGTATCAATACCGGTGTCAGCGTCGTCGCTGTCCAGGCTTCCCCCGCCGATGCCGATAAGCATCAGGATGGTCTGCAAGAACAGAATTACGGTAGAAGGGATGGCTACGCAAGCAAAAATTCTGCCTACGTCACCGAGACTTTCCCACCATTCAAACATATGTAACACCTTTCCGAATCATTAAGTTGATTCCGTTAATCGAGATTGTGTACAAGGAAATCCGCGCGTTTGCGCAGGACGGCGGAATAGTGCGTGTAGATCATGATTTCCAATACGATGGACAATCTCCGTCTACCACCGGGCACCGGTTCCCGGAAGTTTTCGGTGATGTAGCGGATGTGCGTCTTCACTTCGTCTTCGTCGGGCAAATGATCCCCCATCATCGCCGTCAGGTTGACGTAGTAATTATAAAGCTCGGAATCATCCACAAGGTCGTCGCTGGAGTCGCTGAGGCTACCGTTGATGAAGGATAACAGCTTTGTGATAGTATCGATCTGCATACTCTCACGCAACATATTGATCATCGCCAGCCTGCAGAATTGGTTGCGGTCGTACATCTTATGCACAGGCGGCGGTAAAAATCCGCGTTTCACCCAATTCTGAACCTCGTAAGGCGCAAGACCCGTCATTTTAGTGACTTGTGATAGAACTAACCCCCCCGAAAGAAAGATACTGTCCATTAAGTCCTTGGCGGCGTTCGGGGTTGTCGCCTTGAGCTCAATGGTTGTACCGGGTAAAAATCCACTCATGTTCATGCTCCTTTCTTGATTTCAAATGGATTATACCATATAGTCACGCGATTGTCAATAGAGTTTCGAAAACTTTTTCAAAAAATCAAAAAAGAATCGGAGTCTCTGTTAAGAAACTCCGATCAAAATGCGTTATTCTTTTTCTTTTTCTGTTTCCAGAAGATGCTTGTGAGCGATATCGTTGCGCACGTACAGTCTGTGCTCAGAGTATTGATATCCTGCTTTCCAAAGATGGTATTCGGGGAGCACAAGAACTGAGGTGTAGTGAGAAACATACACGTCTCGATACTGTGGGAATAAGGTCTTCAATTGGCAGCGGTCAAAGGTGATGGGGGGTAATCCTTGCTCCCGCCATGCTTCCAATGTTACCTCGTTTTCTTCGTTGGTGGGAATTCGATGAGTAACGTAGGTCATATCCGGTTCCCCGCCGTTCATATTGGTGATGACGTTTGTGTCGTAATATGCATTAAGTGCGACGCCGTTAACTGTCTGATTGGTATTTGTGTAGGAGATCATGCCGTTTTCGTCGGTCAACTGCATCCAACGAACCATGACGCCGTAATCAACCAAGCCGTGTTGGTTTAAATATGCAGCAAGTTGCTGCGCAAATCCATATTGGTAAATCACCTCGTGGTAACACGCACCCACCGACCAATATACGGAAATCGCAAGACATACCGACGTTGCGACACCGAGCATCCGTTTAATCTTCTGCTCCCACTGCTTTTCTTTCTCTTCGCCTTTGTTGGCGGTAAAGCAAACCCAAGCCCAGAAGATTAAAAACTGAAACAGCACATCGATATGCTGGAGATAAAAATAGACGATGCCGCTGAACAGGGCAAACAAAGAAAATGGGATTAGCAGCAGGTGTACAGTTTTGCATTTTATTCCGCAGTAAATCAGAAGAGCAAGAATACATCCGCCGATCAGGCATCCCAAAAGGTACTTGGGAATGGAGAAGAAAGCATACCGCAACTCATCATAATCCTCGTAAGCCGAGAAGCAAGTGGCGTCGGCCAAGGAGCCTGTAAACATATACAGAATGCGCATGGGAAGGTTGTTGTTTCCCGAAAGACCGTAGCTGGCGGCAAAGGTGTCGCCTCTTGGGAGAATGGAGGCGATGTTCAACAATGCGAATAACAGTAAAAGCAACAGGGCAGCAAATCGTGTTCCTTTAAAAAGAGATCGGAAATACTCTTTGAACGGCTGATTTCCTTTCAATTCCCAAAGCCATGCCAAGGTGATTCCCCCTGCGAAAATGATGCCGTAGGCACTTGTTGCACACATGAGCATCAGCGAGAGGACAAACAGCAAAGGCTTATCGTTTTTGCTGTGCCAAAGCATAGCGGCAAGCAGGAATCCGATAAGAAGTATGGAATACGGACGGCAGATCACGCCGTGTTGATAGAACAAGAAGTAAGTAAATGGAAGAACCCAACGAACAATGCGGGGGAAAGGCGCCTTTAAAAGAAGCAAGCCGGTAGCCAACGCATTGATCACCAAAGTCAAAACCTTTAAAGTTAAGTCGAAATCTGCTCCCGCTTTGGCAAACAAGGCTAAGAGGATATACCAAAAGGGCGGATGACCTTCGTAATGAGGAATCTCGAACAGGATCTCTTTCCAGGAGCCGTCTCTGGCAATCAGCCATGCCTGGGCTTCATCGTACCAAGGCTCGTGAAAATACATGAATATGGAAAGGCTGAGAATGTATACGCAAAGGAGAACGATCTCCGGATATCTGCCGTCATTCCGTGAGAGGAAAAAACGGCGGCCCCATGCTACGGAAGATTCATTCTTTGACATTGGGTACACCTCCTTGCTTTCTTGCTTTATGATTCGTTGAGATTAAAGAAATCGTCGTAACGGGATTTTCCGCCGCTCAAACCGTTGTATTGCAGGATTGCATATTTGGAGATCATGGCTTGTGCTTCGGAGGAAAGATCTGCGGGATTGCCGCTCCACTTCCCCGCGCTGTCACGATAAAAATTACGTGTAATAACCGGGAGACTTTCCATGGAATCCCAGAGGAATTGCTGATAACCTGTTTTGGGATATCCCAAGGCATCCGTCACGACGGTAGAGAGATAGTTCAAAGAGAAGTTCCCGTACTCCTTTTCGGGAATATCGTAATTTGCCCAGATCACATAAGGAACTTGGTAGAGGCAAACAGAATCTTCCTGTGATAGCGTATCCTTCTTTTGGCCAAATACATCGGTGTAGAAGGTATCAGCCAGGCCGGGATGATGGTCGCCGAACATGACGATCACCGTGGGCTCGGAAACGGTCTCGAAATACGCCAGAAGCTCTTCAAAGGCCGCATCGCTTTCCCGGGCGAGAGAAAGATACATATCCACGCTTTCGTACTTCCCTTCCAAATCGCCGGTAAGCCATACGGTTTTATCCAGGCCGGACCAATTTACGGAGTAGCCGCCGTGATTTTGCATGGTAATATTAAAAAGGAAGAGAGGAGAATCGCCGTCCTCGCCTGCGAGGTGAGCCTCGTAACGGGAGATCAGGTTCTCATAGTTGGAGCGGTCGCTGCAATATTCGCGAATGTTGGTGACGTTTTCGAAATCCTCGATGAAATACATTTCATCAAAGTCGTATCGGTTGTATACGCTGATGCGGTTCCATCCCGATGAATCGTAGGGGTGCATGGCGATAGAGTGGTAGCCTAGGGAGTTCAGCTGCCGTGCCATGGAATAATCGTTTTCGTGGGTAAACATTTGATAAGCAACGGTGCCAACAGGGAGATAGGAAACGCTGTTGCCTGTCAGGAACTCGTATTCCGAATTGGCGGTATGTCCGCTGAACACAGAGACGTATGTGTATCCTTTGATAGTATTCTCGGTCAGAGAGTCGATAAAGGGCGTGCAGGGCTCGTTGGTTTCTATTCCGATCACGGACAGGTCGCAGAAGGACTCGTTCATGATTACGATCACGTTCGGCTTGACGGTTCCTTCCGGGAGAACAGGCTTTTGAGAACTGTATTCGTCGGTATACTTGCCGATGAGTTCGTCGTATTCATCGGGCTTTTCCACGGAACTGAAACGCAGATTGACGGTGAAATTCAGGACGACTCCGTTTTGCTTGGTTTGCCAAAGAGAGGTCCAAAGTTTTGCTTCAAATCCCGTCCAGGTAAGGAAAGGAGAATAGAAGAAAAAGAGAATGTAGCCCGAAAAGAGAGCTACGGTGCCCAGAGAAACAAACCACTTCGGTCTGCGAGCGCCTTTTTTTACGGGAATCAGACACAATCCTATGAGATATCCTACTATAGTCAGTGTCCCGAGGAGCTGGCTTACAGAGGGCAAGAAGTTATATTCCCCGATCACGTTGGCGGCTGTACGGATCGCCATAAAATCGGAGGGAAACAGTACTCTTCCGCGGAAAGCAAAGAAGTAGCTGTCCGTCAATCCGATGATCAGGAAGACTACTGACGTTGCAATGGCGGAAGCCTTGATCCTGCCAAAAATCAGGTAAAACAGGATCGCAACCATGTAATACCAGATCAGGTTCAGGATGATCTCTTTCGGCGCGGTCAAAGCACAGTGGAACGGGAAATAACCGACGTTGCCGATCATGTATTCCACCGTCAGAAAGCAAAGGATAGGACCGAGTATCCAGAGAAATACAGACAAGAAGGAGTAATATTTTTCGGCAACAGAAATGACGCTGGTACCGATAATAGCGGACCATAACAAAGCGTACAGGAAGTGATAACCGGTAATCAAAAAGAAAACAAAGGATACAAGAGCTATGCAAGATGCGATAATCAAATGCTTTTTGGATCTTTCGTCGGAGATCAGTGCTTGGAAAAAGCTCTTGATCATGTCTCTATATTTTACAAAGGAAAGTTTCATAGAACCCTCGTTGAACATACTTCATAGAAATACTTATATCACAGAAGGCAAGAAATGTCAAGTTCTGTCGGCGTAATTTATACAGTGGTGACACGGGAGAAAAAACTTTTTCTTTTTTTGAAAAAGGGGTTGACAAATCGAAGGAAATGTGCTATTCTATCAAAGCTGTGAACGCCGGAGTGGCGGAATAGGCAGACGCCCCGGACTTAAAATCCGGTGAGATTAAACCCTCGTGCCGGTTCGACCCCGGTCTCCGGCACCACAACTTAATTTCCTATATCGCGGGGTAGAGCAGTCTGGTAGCTCGTCGGGCTCATAACCCGGAGGTCATGTGGTTCAAATCCCTTCCCCGCACCCAGAAGAATCAAGCAGCCGAAAGGTTGCTTGATTTTTTTATACGACATAATGAAAATTACCTATCGCAACCGAGACGGAGAACTATATGAACAACATAATTGAAATATCGGATTTTCTTGCTCCCGAGCTGGACGTCTATGCCCGGATGACTGAGGGGCAATTATTGAACAGAGAATTTCCCGAGAAAGGCTTATTTATTGCGGAAAGTCCCAAGGTGATCCACCGTGCTCTTGATGCCGGATACGAGCCTGTTTCCTGTCTTATGGAAAAGAAACATATTGAAGGTGAAGGCAAGGAGATCCTTGCACGTATTGAGGGTGTCCCTGTTTATTGTGCGGAATTCGACGTACTGACGCAACTCACGGGTTTTAAGCTTACCAGAGGAATGCTTTGCGCTATGAAGCGAAAGTCCTTGCGCGATATCGGAGATATTTGCAGAGATAAAAGTAGGATCGTGATTCTGGATAACGTTATGAACCCCACCAACGTTGGCGCCATCATTCGGTCTGCCGCTGCACTTGGAATGGATGCAGTGCTTTTGACACCGGGTTGTTCCGATCCTCTGTACAGACGAGCGGCAAGGGTCAGCATGGGTACTGTATTCCAGATCGACTGGACGTTTATGCAGGATGATGACCTTGATACAATCAAGTCGCTGGGGTTTAAAACCGTTGCTATGGCGCTAAAAGAGCGCTCTGTTTCCATCGAAGATCCGCGGTTAGCGGCGGAACAGAAGCTTGCTATCCTTATGGGGACGGAGGGTGACGGACTTTCGAATGAAACAATTTCTAAATGCGATTATACCGTAAAAATTCCCATGTATCACGGTGTGGATTCGCTGAACGTAGCGGCCGCCTCCGCGGTAGCGTTTTACCGGCTGGGAAAGAAATCATTCGAAGAGGGCTGAATTGACGAATAGGTTTGATTATCATCTTTACAAATGAAAGTATTTGTGTTAAAATAGGTAAAAAGTCGGTGAAAGGAAGAGGTATAAATTATGAAAAGACAGCAAGCATTTTTGAATAAGGATAAAGGTTTCGTGAAGGGCGGACTTCACACACATACCACCCGTTCCGACGGTGTTGGCTCCCCTGCTGAGGTTTTGAAGTATGCTCATGAGCATGGGTATGATTTCATTGCTTTGACGGACCATCAGATCTATAACTTTGAAAACTTTGCACCCGAAACCGGCATTTTGATTATTCCCGGTATGGAGCACAGCAATATTCTGGAGTACGCACATGGGTTCCGTTGCTTCCACACCGTTTGTATCGGCCCTTCCAAGGAAGATGGAAACGGCTTCGATCATGACGAAAAGATTCCCGGTACTAACTTCCCCAGCTCCGAGGAATATCAGCCTTGGTTGGACGTTGCTCACGACAAGAAGAATCTGACCATTCTTTGTCATCCCGAATGGAGCAACACCAGCGCGAAGTATTTTGAGACCCAAAAAGGCAATTTTGCCATGGAGATCTGGAACAGCGGCTGTGCCTTGGCCGAGGATTGCGATGCAGACGCGGCGTATTGGGATGAGATTCTGGGGCAGGGAAAGATCCTCTACGGTGTTGCCACCGACGATTCCCACGTGTTTGACCATCTGTGCAAAGGATGGGTCGTGGTGAAGGCGGAAAAGGAGCTGAACGCCATTCTTGCCGCATTGGAGAAGGGTGAGTTCTATTCTTCCTGCGGGCCGGAGATCTACGATTTTTACGCAGAGGACAACAAGGTTATCATCGAATGCTCCCCTGTTTCAAGAGCGAGACTGCACAGCGACATGCATCCCAACCAGGTAAGAGTGGATGAGAACGGAAATATCACCCGTGCGGAATTCACTTTGGATCATTGGGCAGGTCCTTACGATTACGTTCGTGCCAGCATCGTTGATAAGGACGGCAGACAGGCTTGGACAAATCCTATCTTCCTGGATGGGAGAGAAGAGCGCTAAGATTCAAATAACGGTTGATTGACAACCGGGTCTCCGAATGTTACAATAGCCTTTGGAAACCCGAGGAAGGAGTATTGTATGGACTTCCCTATCAACCGTTATTTTTTAAAAGAACCCAAGGAACTGCAGACTCTCGATCTTTGCAGAGGGGATGATGATTTCCGAAAGGTATATATCGTCTCCGACGACGAGAAGAAGATCGTGATCAAGCACAGCTGTAATTCTTTTACCGATGAAAAACGCATCGGCGGCTGGATGAAGCTGATGGAAGCATACAGAGAGCTTGGGATCTATTGTCCGAGAGTTGTCCCCGCTCTCGACGGCAGGTCGGTGTGTAGTGAAATCATTGACGGAAGGGTACATTATGCATTTGCGGAAGAGTTTGCCGCATATGAAACCGCCGAGCATATCGGGAGCGAAAAGCTGAAAGCCGAAGACGGAAACGCCTTGTATATGCCGGATATGCTGAGGGCTTTGGGAAAGGTTGCTGCCGCAAGACTTGGTTTGACGGAATGGCATACGGCTTACTGTCTGCTTGAGCCTTTTTGCGAGCCGGATACAGTAGACGAGACCACGGAATGCGCTGAAAAGTTTGCGGCAAAGGTCAAAGAGATTCTTCCGGCTTACGCGGAAAGAGCTGAGACGCTTTTGAAGCTGTTTTATAAGGTTCAAGAAGAGCTAAAGGAGAGGTATTCCCAACTGCCCTGTTCTTGTTTTCAAGGGGATTTGAATGAATCCAACGTGCTTTTGGACGCGGAAAAGAGATTTGTAGGACTTATTGATTTTAATCTTTGCGGCTCGGAGCCTGTTTTGAATTATGCGGTGCGGGAAGCTCTTTGGAACGTAGATGATTCCTGTCTGTACGAAGAGCATGATCAATGTCTACACAGGTTATATCTGTTTGACGATACGCTGGATGATCTCCGTATCAAATCCTTTTTGAGGAACATGGGATATGTTCAAGAGCACTATTCATTTTCGGAGTATGAACGCCAAGTGTTTCCCTATTTGTTCCGTTACGTAAATTCCTTCTGGTGGCATCACATCAGCGCCATAGAAGAGGTCAAGGGGGACGAAGAAAAGGTTGAAAAGCTTTTCCATTGGCTTGAAAAGCAAATGACAAGAGATGATATCAGGCTGCTATAAAAAGGAGGCGTTGCAACGAAAGCAACGCCTTTATCTTAGTCTTGACATCCCTCGTTTGATATGATATAATAAAAATGCGTATTGGGGACGGCACCCATCACAAAAAACGGCATTCGCAAAAAATAAGCCATCAAAAACAGAGGGGGCGGCACCCATGGAAAAAAACGTGATCGTTGTTGATGAGCAAGGTAATGAATATGAGGCGACCTACCCGAAACGGGCAAAAGGTCTTGTGAAGAACGGCAGGGCACGCTTCGTAGCAGAAAATAAAATATGCCTTGCGTGTCCTCCGAAGAAAAATATGGAGGAAGAAAAAATGGAAGAATCCAAACTAACAGCAAAAGAGATATTCGCACAGATTGCTTTATTACAAAGACAGCTTACAGAAAACAGCCAGACTTCGTTGCATCGCCTCGGAGATGCGCTTTCGTCGCTCGAGGGCGAAGAGGGTGAATCTCGTTTAAGTCGGAGGCCAAGCGGTCTTAGGAAGACAAACTGGTAAGACAACTCCTTGGCTCACAGAACGACATGGCTAGATCCGACTTTGCTTTATTACAAAGACAGCTTACAGAAAACAGCCAGACTTCGTTGCATCGCCTCGGAGATGCGCTTTCGTCGCTCGAGGGCGAAGAGGGTGAATCTCGTTT
>JAZNPH010000038.1:0-35345 GCA_045589515.1 Eubacteriales bacterium
ATCGAAGAGCTGGATCTGTCCGTGAGAAGCTTCAACTGTTTGAAGCGCGCAGGTATCGACAACGTAGAAGATCTGATCAGCAAGACCGAGGAAGAGATGATCAAGGTTCGTAACCTTGGTAAGAAGTCCCTCGAGGAGGTCATTCTGAAGTTGCAGTCTCTCGGACTTGCATTCAGAAAGCCCGAAGACTAACATTTTGAAGAAGGAGGCACAGAGAAATGCCCGGTAACAGAAAATTAGGCAGAAGTACTTCCCAGAGAATGGCCATGCTGAAAGGTATGGTAACCTTCCTCCTGGAGAAGGGCAGAATCGAAACTACGGTCACCCGTGCTAAAGAAGTAAGCGCTCTGACCGACAAAATGATTACGCTGGGTAAGGCTAACACCCTTGCTTCTAAGCGTCAGGCACTTTCTTTCCTGAAGAAAGAAGCTGTTGTTTACAAACTCTTCACCCTGATCGCTCCCAACTATGAGGAACGCAACGGTGGTTATACCAGAGTTCTGAAGATCGGTCCCAGACGTGGTGACGGCGCTGAAATGGCCATCATCGAGCTGGTAGACGCAGAGGCAATCTACGCTCCCAAGACCGAGACCAAGAAAGAGAAGAAGTCCAAGAAGGAAGAGGCTGCTGAATAAGCCATCCCCGATCATAGGATTTCAGGCGGTTGTGAAAACAACCGCCTTCTTTTTTTCTTGCAAAAAGCTTATTACTGTGATATACTATAGAAAACTTCGGAGAGGAATTGCTATGGAACGTTGGATGTATCTGTTAGAAGGAACCACTGCAGAACAACTGAAAACATTTCAATCGCAGCTTCGCGAAAAGGGCAAGTTTCCTTTATCTCTGCGGGAACTCCTTCGATCGGGAGACGAAGAAGCTTGCGGTATTCTTTTGAACGACGTCGCTGAGCAAGAGATTCCCGCAATTCTGTATTTTGCAGTCTCACATCAATTGCCCGTTACTTTGGTTTGCGGAAACAAATACTCCGATGAAACCATGCACATCCTGACAGAATCCCGGGAGCTTACTCTGCTCCCTAAGGCAAGCTTCCTTTTACACTTGCTGAATACCGAAAACGCGTCTGCTCTCAAGGCACAGGCCGTTTATCTGGATCTTCCCTGGACCAAACCTTTGGAGACTGTCCTGCGCGCTTGCCGCACCAGAGTGCTCATTACCAAGAATATAACTCTGCTATCGGCCGTCACCGCAAGCGGTATCTATTGTATACCGGCTTGCATAGCAGGGGAGCAGACCAAAACCGTGCCCTCCGTAGAACTTCCGATCAAAAAGCAACCGCTCTTCACTTCCTTCCCATTGGCACCGAGGATGTCGTTTTTATCTACCGTAGAAGAGCTTCTGTCTTGCACCTACACTCGCCGTTATCGCCCTTCCGCGGATTGTTACCGTCTCGATGTAACGATTCCCTATGTTACCGAGAGAGAATGCGAGCCATCGGCGGACTTTGCAGACTTTCTCCGAAGTGCGTTTGAACAGAACTACGGTATCTTGCTTCACCAAAAGAATGGGGAAGAACTTTTTCTCTATGGGATTCACAGTGGAACGGATTGTTTTTCTGCCTATGATTCCGCGTGGAAGCCGCTTTTGATCAATCACCATACAACAGGGATCCTTGCGCAGACTCGTTCCATCACCTTGTTGCGGTATGAGCCGGGCAGAACAGAGCCTCACGGCGAGCTGTTCACAGACGCTCTGAAAGAAGAGGAAGCCCTTTCCGAGGATAACTTCACCGGCAGAACTGCGGCTGTGCGATATCTGAATGCTTTTTCGTCTGAAGAGCAGCTGAGAGACACGGTTTCCTTGCAAATCTTTTTGGAGGAACGTCTTTTGTTGGCAGAAGCCTTAAAATGGTTTGCAGGAAAAGAAAACTTGTATATCGATCACCTGGAGCATCATCTTTCTTTATTGGAGACCGTCGTGCTCCCGATTTTGAAAACACTGCGGAAAGGCGATCGGGAGATCACCCCTGCCCGACGTCTGCAATGGGGCGATTCGCTTCACCACCTGTTCGCCTCCGAGGAGATCTGTCTTCGTCAATGCGTGGAGGAGAGACAGCGAATGAAAACCTATCTCCTTTGGGCAGAAGAGTTTCGAAAAAAGTCATAAATAACCGAAAAAATGTTCTTGCATTCCGCGAGATACTGTGGTATACTAACGTGAAAAGAGATGTGTGAAAGATAACTTCAGGGGGAAAGTAGTTATATGCTTCGCAAAATCATCAGCATTATTTTGTTGCTCGGGGTGGTTGCCTCTTCCTTGGCATCCTGTAACCTGAGTTTTGAAGATCCTTTGAAATCAAGCGCAGAAGAAAGCGCTTCCGTTTCTACGGTAGTCCTTCCCACTGTGAAGGTGAACCAAGTACAAACTTATACGCAAAATACTCCGGAAAGCTCCGATACGACCGAAGTATCCGACGTGACCGATGTATCCGGTGACGCGGTCCCGGAAGAGCCCGAGATCATCCGTATTCCCATCCGCTCCATTGCCCAAACGCAGGAGAACGTTCTGGATCTTTACGGAGATATCGACATGAACGATCCCGAGGTAGCAGGTGCGGTCGCTCAGATCCAAGAGCTTCTGTCCGGGTACGATAAGCCCATCAGCTTCTGCGCTTATTCCATGGACGGCACCCGTGCAATCGCTTATAACTGTGAGCAAAAATACTTCTCTGCCTGTACCATCAAGGCAGGCTATATGTTGTATTGCTGTCTTGCCATCGAGCAGGGAATCGTTTCTGCCGACGATATCATGATCTATGAGGAAAAGTATAAGCACGGCGGCTCCGGCCTGATCAAGAACGCCGAGTACGGTACACCTTATACCATCAAGGAGCTGATCCGCCTCAGCCTGCGTTACAGCGATAACATCGCTTATAAGATGCTGGTGCATTACTTTGGCAAGGATGGCTATAACGCCATGATGAAGAAGCTGGGTGTCAGCCGTCTGTGCCTCAGTTCCTCCACCTCAATTGCTTCCGTGTGGAACTATAATGCCAACGCAAGAGACCTTTGCGTGATCTGGCGCGAACTCTATTTCTATTTTGAAAGCAATACGGAGATGGCAAAGCTTTTCAAGAATGCCACCACCAATACGCCTTACAACTACGCTACCAAGCTGATTGATGAAAAATATTCCCACAAATCCGGGGATAAGTTTAAGCCCGATCCCGTGTATAACGATGCCGCTATTGTCTGGAAGGATATGCCTTACGTGGTTGCCGTGCTCAACGGCTCCGAAGGGGAAGCGGAAGACGAATACGTGGTTGGCAATATCGTGAAGCTGATCAACGATCATATTATGAAATAAAGAGGAATTTCCGAAATGGCACTTTTGAAAACGATCACCAAGGATTCTTTGACCTTCCACGTTTTTGACACCAGAGCCGAAGGCGGCGCTTTGGCCGCAAGGGAAGGGGCGGACGTGATCCGCAGTTTGCTTTCCCGGCAGGACAAGGTGAACATCATCTTCGCGGCGGCACCCTCCCAGAACGATACCTTGTCTGCCTTGCTGGCAGAGGAGGGGATCGACTGGACCCGTGTTCGTGCTTTCCATATGGATGAGTACGTGGGCTTCGGCAAGGAATGTCCTCAGAGCTTCGGGACCTATCTTTACGACCACGTCTTCGGCAAACTGCCCTTCGGCGAGGTTCATTACATCAACGGCGCAGCAGAGGATCCCGAGGCTGAATGCTCCAGATACGCTCAGCTGCTCACAGACTATCCCACCGATATCGTTTTTCTGGGCATCGGTGAGAACGCACACATCGCCTTTAACGATCCCTGGATCGCAGATTTCAACGATCCCAAGCTGGTAAAGCTGGTTCCTCTGGACGAGGTCTGCCGCAATCAGCAGGTCCACGACGGATGTTTCCCCACTTTGGATGACGTTCCCACCCACGCATTTTCTTTGACAGTTCCCGCGCTGGTAAAGGCAAAGCATATGTTCTGTACCGTTCCCTGCGCCACCAAGGCGGAGGCCGTCTACCTCACCGCAACCGCTCCCATTAATGAGGATGTTCCCGCTACCGCAATGCGGAACCATCCCCACGCTGTAATGTATTGCGATAAGGACAGCGGTGCAAATCTTCTGTAAGCAACAGAGCAGCATTTCTATCCATCCCCCGAAAACGGTAGTTTTCGGCATTCAGTTTTCTTTGGAGATCTTAAGAACCTTTCTTTTTCAAAAGAAAGGTTCTTATGCGTGTTCCCCTAAAGGTGACTTATGGAATTTCTTGTTGACAAAAAGCACGACGGTGTCCTCCTGCGTTCCTATCTGAAAGGAACCTGCGGCGTGTCCTCCCGTCTGCTGACACAATTGAAAAAGCGCCCCGAGGGCATCACCGTCAACGGAAACCATGTCACCGTGCGCTACATCCTCCGTGCGGGCGATCTTCTGCGGGTAGACGTGGACGATCCCGTTCCGCAGGATGCATTTCCTCCCGTAGAGCTTCCCTTTACAATCCTCTACGAGGATGACGACCTGCTCATTGTGGATAAACCGCCAAATATGCCCACCCATCCTTCTGCAGGACATAACGGAGACACCCTTGCCAACGGACTGACTTGGCTGTTTGCCCAACGTGGCGAGCCCTTCGTGTTTCGTCCTGTCAGCCGCCTTGATCGTAATACCAGCGGTATCATCACCCTCGCTAAGAACCAATACGCCGCCGGCGCCCTCTGCAAGGCCATGAAAGCGCATGAGATCAAAAAAACATACATCGCCGTCACAGAGGGCTTCCCACCGAAAGAGAGTGACAGAGTGTCAACAGGGACTCGACGGCAGAAAGAGTTCTTTGTCCTTCGTGAGGTCTGCGCTCCGGATGAGGAAGGAGCGGCTCTTACCATCACCGATTATAAGGTGATCAAACGTTATGAGAACCATGCGCTTTTGGAACTTCGCCCTCTTACAGGACGTACTCACCAGATTCGTGTCCACCTTTCGTATTTGGGTTGTCCCATTGTTGGAGACGACTTGTACGGCAAGGAAAGTGAGCTGATTTCCCGACACGCCCTCCATGCCACACGGGTGGAGCTGAAGCATCCTTCCACCGGGGAAGCCATGGTCTTTGAATCCCCTATGCCCTGTGATATGAAGCGATTGTGTCGCGTTTTGTGACAAAAATGCAACTTTTTGAGAGACGTTCTTGACAAGTGTCGAATCTTGTGATAGATTGTAAATAGAAGAATAAGAGGGGAGGCATCCGTATGAAAAAATGGAATCGGGAGCGCATCAAGGGCGTCGTCACGCGTGTCTTGGAGTTCTTCCTTAATCCCCGCTTGCTTTTGTGTTTTGGGATCGCATGGTTTATCACCAACGGCTGGTCGTACGCTTTTGCCGCCATCGGTTCTTTCCTGAACATCACTTGGATGTACGTGATCGGCTTCTCCTGGATGACCTTCCTTTGGTTCCCCTTTACCCCCGAGAAGATCGTCACGCTGTTCATCACCATCTTTTTGCTCAAGCGTTTGTTCCCCGGAGATCAGAAGACCCTGGGTGTCATCCTTCGTGAGCAAGCCGCGCTGAAGGCCGCTATGGCTAAAGCCAAGCAGAACCGCCGCCGTAAAAAAGTAATGAAATGGTTGGTGAAAGAGCTTCCAAAGCGCAGAGCTTCCAAAAAAATATAAAAAATATGCGTATCGGAAATATCTTCCGATACGCATTTTCGTTATGTCGGATCACTTAACCAGCTGAATCACAAGCAACGCGATCACGCAAGCCAGCATATAAACGCCCATGATCAATTGTGCTTTTCCCGAGGGCTTGGGGATGCGAACCCGCAGTATGTAGCCCACGCCCACAACCAAGAAGGCAAGGCGGAACAGCAACGACAAATGACCTGCAAGCATATGCACGATCGCCAGCAAGGGCAGCATCATGGCGGAGAAGGGAATCGGTACCCCGGTGAAATGGTTCATTTTCAGATCGGCGCTGTCAACTGCCGCCTCGGTGTTGAAGTTAGCCAGACGAGTGGCTCCGCAAACGCCGAACAGCAGGTACAGAAGAATATCAATGATGCCGTTATATCCCATCTGATAGGCGATCATGCAAGGCACCACCCCAAAGCTTACCATGTCGCAAAGGCTGTCGAGCTGTACGCCGTAGAAGCGGGAGCGCTTGGTAGAGGAAGGGTTGGCACGGGCAATACGGCCGTCCGTGGCATCGCAAAGCGCCGCAAAAGAAAGACAAAGCATAGAGAGGAAAAGATTTCCACTTGCCGCTATAAAGCAAGAAAGAACAGCGCAAACAAGCCCCGTTAAGGTGACGAAGTTTGCCAAATTATAATATCCGATCACAAATTTGTTTTTCATAGGTAGGTATACCCCTTTTCTATTTGAATGAATGAAGGTCTTTCATTTCGCGGAACAGCTTGCAATAGCTTTCGTGCCGCTCGCGGGAAATACGACCCATTTCGACTTCTTCCAGGATCCGACAGCCCTCCTCGCAGGTGTGTCCGCAACGGGTGTAGCGGCACATCCCCAGAAAAGGCTCCATTTCAGGGAATAGCGAAGGGAGCTCCTCCCGCTCCAATCGGCAGTACATTTCCGTGTCCAACATGGTAAAACCCGGGGAGTCGGCAATGTACGTATCTTCGCCCACGCGGTAAAGCGTGGTGGCGCGGGTGGTGTTCTTTCCTCGCTGGATCTTTTCCGAAAGCTCGCCGACCTCCGCTTGGAGCTCGGGGAACAATCGGTTTAACAGCGTTGATTTTCCAACGCCGGAGGCACCGCAGAATACAGAGATCTTGCCCTTCAAGTATTCGTAAAGTGCTTCACTTCCTACCGCACCCTTTTCCGCCAGGAAAAACACAGGGTAGGGAGCACCGTGGAAGTGGGCGGCAATTTCTTCTGCACCGCCCAGCTCCGATTTGGTGATAGCGATTGCCACGGGGATCTTGGATTTCTCCGCGATCACCGTCAGCTTATCTAAGGTATAGGGTGCAGGCTTGGGGGAGGTGGCTGCAATTACCAGCACCAAAAGTCCGATATTGGCAATGGGAGGCCGCACCAGACTGTTGCTTCGGGGGTCTACATCTCGGATAAAACCTGTTTCATCCCCGTTGTCCTCAGCTGTAACGCGGTCACCTGCCATGAGCTTCAGCCCGTTTTTTCTGATCTTCGTGGCACCGCGGCAAAGCAAGACCCCTTCTTCCGTTTCCACACGGTAAAGTCCGTTCTTGCCGCCCAACACCAACCCATGCTCAACCAGCTTCATAGTTCAAGCAAACCAGCTGCAAAGCGCCCTCGGTGGGAATTTCTCCACCCATGGGAATGCTTTGGAAGATGACGATGGTGTTCTCGTCTACCCGGGTGGTGAGAGATGCTCCGCAGGACTCCAAACGCACCAGCAGATCCATAAGATCTCTGAAGCCGATGATCACATCCTCGTCAACCACGCCCTCGTAGATCACGGTGGTGTACGGAATCCCTGCGGCATCCAAATAAGCCATAGTATCTTGCAAGGATTCCAAATAGAAATTGGGCATACCCTGCAGTTTGGTGTTTACCGTAAGGGTGACCTCCGTATCTCTGCCGGATACCTTATCCTTGGAAATGGACTGGGCAATAACGGTGTTGTTACCGTCGGGGCTGGGAGATTCAACGATCTTCACCTTGTAAAGGGCATATTCGCAAAGCTTTTTGGCGTAATCCGCATCCAACCCTAAGCAGTTGGGCATGGGCGCCGTATTGCGGGAGTCTTCTCTGGTACAAACGTAAAGAATGATGGTGTCACCGGGATTGTAGGGGTCACCCGGTGCGGGATAGGAACGTGTGATCTGGTTGTCGAACAATACGTTGTACTTGGGATCCGTCTCCTCGGCAAATTCAATGGAAGAGCCGTCGATACCGTAATGGTTTGTCAACTGCACCTTGGCGTCTGCCCGTAGAAATCCGATTACATCGGGCATGGTTTTTGTGGTCTCAATGCGGTTTACCACGATGGAAGTGAAGTAGAACACAGGCTTTCCGTCGGTGTCCTCCGCCTTCTTGGTGGTATTGCTGGCAGGCTCGGTGGAAATGATTTCTCCGTTGGCGAAGCCGGGGTTGAAGGAGTAGCTGACAGCACCGGGAGCTATCTCAAAGGTTGCACCGTAGGACCCGTTCTGTAAGCGGGAGATCAGCTCGCTGTCGTATTCCTTGCCAACCAGATTGGGGAATACTGCCGTGACCGTGTTATCCTCTGCGAAGAACAGGGTTTTTACGAAAGTCACGCCCAAGAATATTGCCAGCACAAGGACAACCAACAGGAAGGGGAAGAAAATACCTGCAATGATGGGAAAGACGGAGACGCCGTGAGAACGTCTTTTCTTTTTCTTCTTTTTTTTCTTTTTGGCCTTCAGCTTGGCTTTTTGCTGCTTTTTCTCTTCTTCCTGCTGTTTTTTCTTTTGCTCTAATTCTTTGTCGGAGGCTGTTACCTTGTCCAAGGAATGAAGCATCTCGTCGTCGCCGTAGGCCTTGATCTCCGCAGTATCGATCATATCGATGGAAACCACGCTGGTATCGCCGATGGCTGCTCCGTTTTCCCCGGAAAGGGAGAAGATCACCTCGGGATTCCTGAGCACCCACTCAATGGCCTTGGACATGGAATGTGCGGAACGGAATCGTCCTGCCGTATCTTTGGTCATGGCCTTTAAAATGATCTGAGAAACACCCACCGGGATGGAAAGCACCAGATCTCTGGGATTGGGTGGCTCGTCGTTTACCTGCATGGCGGCGACTGCCATGGGACTGTCGGCCTTGAAGGGAAGAGTTCCCGTCACTGCTTCAAACAACAGAATGCCCACGGAATACAGGTCGGAATATTCTCCCGTTTCCTTGCCGCTGGCCTGTTCGGGAGAAATATAGTATACGGTGCCCACCGCCTTGTCCTCGGAAATAGAGGCGGAAGTAGGGATCTTGGCGATGCCGAAGTCCATCACTTTGATCTCGCCGTTTTTCTGCAGGATAATGTTCTGGGGCTTGATATCTCTATGGATGACCCCCTTGCTGTGAGCGTGCTCCAGGGCTCGCAGCACCTGCAAAATGTAAATGCAGGCCTCGTTCCAGGGAAGCGCTCCCTTGTTGTCCAGATATTCCCGCAGCGTGATACCGTCAAGATACTCCATGACAATATACTTCATATCGGGATAAATGGCAACGTCGTAAATGTTTACGATGTTCTTGTGAGAAAGCATAGCCACCGCTTTGGATTCATCAATGAAGCGGGTCTCAGCCTGCTCGTTACCATTATATTCATCGTTCAGAATTTTAATGGCAACCACGCGGTTCATCACCAGATCCTGCGCACGCAAAACGCAAGCCATGCCGCCGATTCCCACCAGCCCAAGGATCTTATAGCGTTTGTCCAGGATCTTTCCGATAAAATTGCTGTAATCGTTCATACGATCAAAACCTTTCCGAGCCCATGGAAGACGATCGTCCTTCCGTAAGCTCCATGTCGTCAATCCGTCCCCAAAAGGACAGCGGTTATGTTATCCGATCCACCGTAGAAATTGGCACGGCGAATCATTTCCCCAAGCCGTGTCCGATATCCGGGAGCGCGGCGTTTTCCGTTGTAGCTTCCGTCAGAGAGAGCAGAAAGCTCTTCCTCGGGTACCATGTTATATAGTCCATCGGAGCAAAGCAACAACCGATCAAAGGCGGGGACGGTATAAAGGTCGCATTCCACCTCTTCGTTTACCCCCAAGGCCCGCAAAATGATGTTGCGGTTTGGATGGGTGGCGGCCTCCTCGGGAGAGACCAGCCCTTTATCCAATAAGTACTGTATAAAGGAGTTGTCCTTGGTGACCTGGGTCAGCTTGCCGTCCTTTTGCAGATACAAGCGGCTGTCGCCTACGTTCACGGCAAAGCATCCGTGACTGCAAAGCAGGACTGCTACAAGGGTGGTGCCCATGCCCTCCAGCTCGCTGTCCTCCGCCGCTTTGCGGTAGACCTCGGTGTTGGCGTCGTTCACTGCTTGGGTCAACAGATCCTCCACGGCTTGTGCATCGGCGGGGGGAGTCTTGGTGAATGCCTCTCGAACGGTGTTGCAGAAGCCCTTGACTGCCGTTTCACTGGCAACGTTACCGCCTCTGGCACCGCCCATGCCGTCGCAAACCACGGCCAACAGACAATCGCCCTTGGTGAAGGTGGCAAAGCTGTCCTGATTGTTTTTCCGCTTTGCACCGATATCCGTTTTTCCGTAGCACTTCATGGAGGCATCACTCCCTTCCGCTAAAATTGAATTAAAGTCCGTCTCTTTGTGCACGCAGCTGTCCGCAGGAGGCGTCGATATCTCCGCCCAGCTTCCTGCGCACTGTGGTGCTTACCTTATATTTATTTTCCGTTATATCCGTAAAGACCGCAATGGCTTCCTTTTCACTCTTTTTAAAGTCCCGCTCCTTGATGGGATTGACCGGGATGAGATTCAAGTGTGCCAAACGTCCTTTTAACAGCTTCCCCAAAAGATGGGCGTCCTCGGGAGTATCGTTGACTCCTGCGATCAGGGCGTATTCGTAAGAGATCCGCCGTCCTGTGGCCTTTGTATAGCGGTCGCAGGCCGCCATCAGCTCGGATACGCTGTATTTTCTGGCAACGGGCATGATCTCCTTCCGCTTCTCGTCGGTGGCGGCGTGGAGAGAAACCGAAAGGGTAATCTGCAGATTCTCCTTTGCCAGATCGTCCATACGGTCCACCAACCCGCAGGTGGAGAGGGAGATATGCCGCATCCCGATGTTCAACCCCTTTTCCAGGTTCACAAGATGCAGGAATTTCAACACGTTGTCATAGTTGTCCAACGGTTCTCCCATGCCCATGAGCACCACGTTGGAGACGGCCTCGCCCGTTTCTCTCTGGGCGCAAAGGATCTGCAACAGCATTTCCGATGGAAGCAGGGAGCGCTTCAGCCCCGCCTTGGTGGAAGCACAGAAGGCGCACCCCATACGGCATCCCACCTGGGTGGAGATACAAAGAGTATTGCCGTGCTTATACCGCATAAATACGCTTTCCACCGCTTCGCCGTCCTGCAAGCCGAATAAAAACTTCACAGTTCCGTCCAGCTTGGAGACCAGCATACGCTCGGTGGTCATTCCGCGGATCTCTGCCACCTCCTCAAGCTTTGCGATCAAGCTCTTGGGCAGGTTGGTGATCTGGGAAAACTCTCTCGCTCCGTGGTACAGACCCTCAAAGATCTGCTTGCCGCGGAACTTCTTTTCTCCTATTTCCAATGCAAAGGCTTCCAACTCTTCGGGAAACAGGGAAAGTACGTCAATTTTCGTCATTTTTCTTCAATAACCGTGCGGCGTAGAAGCCTTCCGTGCCATCCCCAACGGGAAGCCAAGTGTGCTCCTCATCGAGAGTGAACTCACTGTGAGTGGCCAAGAAGTTCTTCACAACCTCTTCGTTTTCAATCTTATTTAAGGTGCAGGTGGAATACACCAAGCATCCGCCGTCCTTCACGTAGGTGGAGGCGGATTTCAGGATCTCCCGTTGGGTGGTGTAAAGCCCCGCAAATTCCGCGGGATCCTTGTATCGGATCTCGGGCTTCGCACCAACGACTCCAAGACCGGAGCAGGGAACGTCGCAGATCACGCAGTCTGCCATTCCCGCAAGGGAAAGCTCTGCCATCCTGCCGTCGTGCTGTTTGGTTTCAATAATGGTGATTCCCAGCGTCTTGGCGCTCTTTTGGATCAAGGGAAGCTTATTCCCGTGGAGATCCATGGAGAGTACCTTTCCCCGATTTTCCATGGCGATTGCTGCTCCCAGGGATTTTCCTCCCGGGCAGGCACAAACGTCAACCACAAAGTGCCCGGGCTTGGGATCCAGCATTTTTACCGCCATCTGAGAGCCATGCCCCTGCACGAAGTAGTTCCCTTCGGAGATCTGCTTCACCGCTTCGGCTTGGTTCTCCCAAAGGGTCACCATGGTGCCCTCTGCTGTGGCACCAAATCTCTCTGCTACTTCTTGCGGCGTTGTCCTTAAGGTGTTCACCCGCAAGGTAAGGGGTTGCTTTTGGCAAAAGCCTTTCAAAATATCTTCCCACTCATTGGGATATTGCCCCTTCAGCAGGGAAGCCACCCCGTCTCCGAAGGAATAGCGGATCTCAGGGGGTGCCTCTTCTAAAGAAGCAACGGCGGCATCCTTTTCTCTGCACAGGGAGCGAAGCACCGCGTTGGCAAATCCCGCCCGTTTTTCTCCGCAGAACCGCTTGGCTAGCTTTACCGTCTCGTTACAGGCGGCACTGTCCGGCACGCGGTCCATATAAAATAATTGGTAAATACCCAAACGCAACAGCGTCAGCAGGTCTCCCTCGGGAAGCTTCTTGGCGTGCAGGCAGATGAGATGGTCAAGCGCCCGTCGGGTCTCCAAAACGCCCATCACCAAAGCCGTGGCAAATCCGTTGTCCACAGGAGAAAGCTCCCGCAGCTTTGCGGTGGCAAGGTTGGAAAAAGCACTGTCCTTTTCCACCCGCTTCAAGGCCTCAAACGCCGCCGTTCTTGCCACGTCAGCCATTGAAACGGAACCCTTCCTTTTTCTGCAAGCCGTTCAAAAAGCTGGAAGCATCCATCCGCTTCTTCCCCTCCGGCTGTAAAGCGGTAATGATCACACTGCCTTCTCGGCAGGCAACCTCAATACCGTCCTTCCCGACGGAAAGCACTTCACCCGGAATTCCTTTTCCCGTACCGACATGGGCTTCGTGAAGCTTCACCCGCTTTCCCTCCAAGGTACAGTATGCAGAGGGAACAGGAGCAAGGCCGCGAATGCGGTTATGGGTCTGCTCCGCCGTCTCCTCAAAGGAAACGTACAGATCCTCTCCGGTGATTTTCTCGGCATAACAGGTTTCGCCAACCTGTTTTGCACGGGGAACGGAGCCGCTCTTTGCCAGCTCCAGATATTCCATCAGCGCTTCCGCGCCCAATTTTGCCATCTCGTCGTGGTATTCTCCCGCCGTCATGGTGTGGGAGATGGGGAGCTCCTTTTGCAGGATAATATCCCCTGTATCGATCCCCTCGTCCATATACATCATGGTCACGCCGCCCACTGCATCGCCGTTCATCACGGCGCGCTGAATGGGAGCCGCCCCCCGCCATGCGGGAAGCAGGGAAGCGTGGATGCAAATGCATCCCAAAGGGGGCAGATCCAAGATATTCTTCGGCAGGATCTTTCCGTAAGCCGCAACAACGAATACGTCTGCACCGATTTCCCGAAGCATTTCCTCCGCCTCGGGGGTGCGCATGGAATTGGGAGTCTCCACCCTCAAGCCCACGGACAACGCGTATGCCTTCACCTCGGAAGGAGTCATCACGTATTTTCTGCCCTTGGGCTTATCCGGCTGGGTAATGACCAATGGCACCTCGTACCCCGCCTGCACCAATGCCTCCAAAGCGGTTTTGGCAAACTCGGGGGTACCCATAAAAACAATCTTCACGCAGTTTACTCCTCGTCCTCTTCCAATTCCTCGGGGGTGAGCATCCGCTCTGCCTTATCAATGTACAGAACACCGTCCAAATGGTCGATCTCATGGCAGAAGGCTCTTGCCAGCAACCCCTCTCCGCGGATCATAAAAGGCTCACCGTTGCGGTCTGTTGCCTTCACCGTCACGATGTTGGGGCGGGTAACGATCCCCACCTCTTCGGGAACGGAAAGACAGCCTTCCTCTCCCGTCTGCTCTCCCTCGGTAGCCACGATTTCCGGGTTGATCAGCTCAATAAGTCCTTCCCCGATGTCAATGACCACAATCCGACGAAGGATTCCCACCTGGGGTGCGGCAAGTCCCACACCGTTGGCGGCTTTCATAGTCTCGTACATATCGGCCAGCAGGGTCAAGGTTCTGGGGGTGATCTTATCTACCGGGCGGCACTTCTTGCGAAGTACCTCGTCCTCCAATGTCACAATATTCAAAATAGCCATGGCTCTCGTCTTCCTTCCTTAAATCACGGTAGGGTTGGCGTCCGCATCCAGACGGACGTTTTTGGGGCATTTCGCCAGCCCTGCCTCGTATACCTCTCCGAAGAACCTCCGGGTAGCGGCGTTATCGGAGTATTTCACGATCATTTTCTGGCGGTATCTTCCGCCGATCTTATAGATCCCGCCGGGATGAGGCCCGAACTTCTGGATCTTCAAATGGGGATGCTTGCTTGCCTTGATCTGCTCAAACAGGGTATCGAACCCCTTGGCAAAGGCGGCGCATTCCTTCTCCGTGGGTGCGGAAAAGCCGAACACCATCACCGAGCAGAAGGGCGGGAAGGCAACCGACCGCCGCAACGCGATCTCGGAGCTGTAAAAGGCCTCGTAGTCCTGCTCTGCCGCCAGATTCAGAATCTCGTTGTCGGGATTATAGGTCTGCAGCACCGCAAGACCGTTGTCCCCGCTTCTCCCCGCACGTCCCACCAGCTGGGTCACCAGGGAGAATGTCCTCTCTCCCGCACGGAAATCGTTCTGATACAGCGAGCTGTCCACGGAGATCACTCCCACCAGCTCCACGGCGGGGAAGTCAAACCCCTTGGAGACCATCTGAGTGCCGAAAAGCACGTCTGCCTCCCGGTTTCCAAAGGATTCCAGAATCTTTTCGTAGGAAAGCTTTTCCGTGGTGGTATCCGCATCCATGCGGATGGTGCGCAGGGCAGGGAAGCGGCTTGTCAGCTCATCCTGGAGCTTTTGCGTTCCAAACCCAAAATGATTGATATGCTTACTGCCGCATTCGTCGCATACGGTGGGAACCTTGCAAATATACCCGCAGTAATGGCAGGCCAGCCAGCCGTCGCCCATTCTGTCCCCGTCGTACTTGTGATAGGTCAAGGACACCGAGCAATGGGGGCAGGCGTACACCTTCCCGCAGGAATGGCAGGAGGTATGGGAATGATACCCTCTGCGGTTTACAAACAAAATAGATTGCTTCTCTCTGCCGTAGGCACGGAGCATTTCCGCCTCCAGACGGCTTCCGATCAGCTTTTCCGGGAATACCTTGCCGTCATTGCGAAGATCCTCGATCAGCACCTTGGGCAACTTGGCGTTGCCGTATCGCTTGGTCAGCTTGATCAAGGTGTATACCCCGGTCATGGCCTTGTAAAAGCTTTCCACGGAAGGGGTTGCAGAGGCCAACAGCAACAATCCCTTGTTCTTCGCACAGCGGAACCGTGCAATATCTCTTGCGTGGTATTTGGGAGAAAGCTCGCTTTTATACGTGCCCTCCTGCTCCTCGTCAATAACGATGAGCCCCAGGTTTTCCAAAGGAGAGAACACGGCACTTCTGGTGCCAAGCACCACCTTGACCTTTCCCTCCCGCATGGCGCGGAAGGCATCCAAACGCTCTCCTACGGAAAGCATGGAATGGATCACCGTCAATTCCTTGCCGAAGACCCTGCGGTAATTGCCCATGGCCTGAGCCGTCAGTCCGATCTCGGGCAGGAGTACGATGGCCGTTTGTCCCTTGGAAAGAACGTGCTTCACCGCCTCGATGATCACCTTGGTCTTGCCGCTTCCCGTTACGCCGTAAAGCAAGGCCGCCTTGGCCTCCTCGGCGTCGGAGAGGGCTTTCAGAGTATCCACCGCCGTCTGCTGCTCCTCCGAAAGGGTGGTAGCAACCTCTTCTGCGGAAATCTCTTCCTCGGCGTATTCTCCTCGGTTTATGCGGATCTCCTCACGGCGGACGATCCCTTTTCTCACCAAAGCGGAAACAACGGAGGAGGAGATCCCTCCGATCTCGCTGACCTCCCGCATGGTGGCGCAGGGATAGTGGGTCAAAAGCTCCACCAGCACCTTTTGCTTTTCCGTCAGCCCGCTGTCGCTCTCCAGCAAAGCGAACACTTCCTCCGCCTCGCCGCAAAGCTTCAACACCGTCACGGTCTTCTCGTTCATCTGCTTGCGCACCCGGGTCTTTCGTTCCAGAAGCTCAAGACCGCAAAGAGACTCCAACATTTTTTCTGCCTCGTCCCCAAACTCCTCAAGAAGCTTGCGGCGGGTCATCTCCTTTTCCGTCCGTACTCTGCGGTACAGAAGAAAGGCTGCCTGGTTCATCTCTTCGGGAGGCTCCTTCTCCGTTACGGTGTAGAAGACCTCGGTATCCAGATTCACCCCCGGGGGAAGCATGGTACGGAAGGCCTGACCGAAGGAACAGTAAAACCGCTCCTTCATAAAACGGCAAAGCTCCGTGAACTCCTCGGGAATATCAAAAGGGTAATCCAACACGGAAAGCGCGGATTTCGTCTTTGCATACCCGCTTTCTTCGGAAAAGTCCACCGCCACGGCGGAGACCTGCTTGTTGGAAACGCCGAAAGGAACTACCAACAGCGTGCCCTTCCGCACACGGTCGCGAAGCTCGGGGGGAAGGAAATAGCTGTATTCCCGATCAAGCCGATAGCCCGCGTCCAGAATGTGTACGGAAACGTACGCTTTTTCCATAAGCTTTAGTTATCCTTTTCGTTGATGGTGTATTCGCCGCCTGCGATCTTCTGCAGCGCGATGGATACGGGCTTACGCACCTCGTAGGATGCAAAGGAATCCTTGATAGGACAATCGGAATCCTTGTGCTTCTCCGCAAACTCACGCTCCTCGATCATCTTATCGGTTACGTGGCGTGCGCACTTTGCGGAAGCGATCACCAAACGGTAGCGGTTGATCTCACCGCCGGTCAATTGCTGAATAGAAGGGTACAACATAATCTTTATCTGCCTTTCAATAAAAATCAAAAATCATTCTGCCGACTGCTTTGCCAGCTTTTCTTCCAGAACGGAGGTCTCCTCCGCACAGCATATAATATGCTCGCTGTCGGTGATCAAAACCGACCTGGTCTTTTTTCCTCCGGAAACGTCGATCATTCTGCCTGCATTCTTGGCATCCTGCACCAAACGTCTCACCGGCAGGGAATCGGGGCTGACCAGCGCCACCAAACGGGAAGCGTTGATGTAATTGCCTCCGCCCAAGGGAATCAGTTCCAAACCGCTTTCCTCCCTTATTCGATGTTTTGGATCTGCTCGCGGATCTTTTCCACGGCGCTCTTGGCCTCGATCACCAGCTTGGCAAAGGAGGTGTCGTTGGACTTGGACCCGATGGTGTTACATTCGCGGTTGATCTCCTGCACCAGGAAATCCAGCTTTCTGCCCACGGGAACGTTTTCCTCCAGCATACTGCGGAACTGCTTGAAGTGGCTGTCCAATCTGGCCAGTTCCTCGCTGATATCCGCTTTGTCGGCAAACACAGCGCATTCCGTCAGCAAGCGGGATTCGTCTGCGGGAACGTTCCCCAGGATCTCCCGGATACGGTTCTGCATTCTCGCATTGCTTTCCGCCACCACCTGGGGTGCACGGGTCACCAGCTCCTCGCGGATAGTCTCCAGAGTGGCAAGATGGTTCAGCACGTCCGCCGCCATCTTCTGCCCTTCGGCCTTGCGCATTTCCACAAAGATATCGAAGGCCTTTTTGGCAACAGGCTCTACCGCCGCCCAGACCTCGTCCATATCCTCGTCTGCCTTCACCTGGGAGAAGATGTCGGGCTTGTTTGCCACCGTCTGCACGGTGACCTCGCCGCCCAACCCGTATTCCTGCTGGATCATGCGGAGGAGATGGATATAGCTTTCCAGATATTCTCTGTTTACGTTCAGCTCGGTCTTCTCACCGTTCAGATTCTCAACGGTAAGGTAGATGTCCACCTTTCCGCGGGAGATGTAGGTGGAAGCCAGGGATTTCAGCTTTTCCTCCAGAGCGTTATAAAGACGCCCCGTCTTAATGTTGGCATCGATGTAACGGCTGTTGACGGATTTGACCTCCACCAGGATGTCCCGTCCGTCCACCACCTCGCGGCATCTGCCGTAACCGGTCATGCTTTTTACCATGTTCAAACTCCAAATTTCTCAAATTAATCTTAACGCTTACGGATGCGGTTCTTGATCTTCACGATGTAGAACACCGCCAACCGCCCGATGGCGAAATCGTAAAGGATAAACGCCATGTTCCCCAAAAGGAACAACGCCTTTCCCAAGGAGCCCCAGTCGGAGCTCAGTCCCAACAGCCCCTCCGTGATCCAAAGAATCAACGCCAGAAAAACGTTGAACAGCACAAGCTTTGCCATGTACTGCAGTACCTTGGGGAGGATCTTATCCAGATACACCTTCAAAACGGGGTAATATCCGATAAACGCCGCAAATACCACGGAAGCCGTCTTTGGGAACAACAAAACTGCCAGCAGGGAAGAGGCCAGATAAACTGCAAACGCTTTCCCTTTTCCCAACTCGATAAGCGCCACCATCACCACCAAGGCGGCCATTGCCGCTGCGGAAAGATCCAACAGCTCTATCAAAGAACCGAGAAAAAGGATAACCACCGCAAGCGCGGTGAGCATTCCCGCCAAAGCGATCTCTTTGCTTTTCTTGCCCATTCGAACGCCTTCTCTCCGTCAGCGGCATCCGTTGCACAGACAGTTGAGACACATCATGGCCTGGCAAAGATCGCACACGTCGCAGGTTGCCTGCTGTGTCCCGTATCCGCCGTAGGGGCTCTGTGTCGAACCGCTGTTCATCCGTTGCTGGAAAGCGCGGTACTCGTTGTTATAGGGATCCATTCTGCAAGCTGTTTCGATCTCGCCTCTGGCATCCTGCACCCAGCCGTTGCGGTAGAGGACCACACCCTTTAAGAAGTGCCACTCTGCGGTGCGATCGCCCATGGGAATGCGATTCAGCAGGATCTCTGCCTCGCCCGCTCTGCCCGCGTTGATCAGCTGACGGACTCTGCCCAGTTCTCCCGCGCTTGCACCGCCTCCGGAATAGGAGCTTCCGCCGCCGGAGGAAGAGGATCCACCGCCGGAGCGGAGCTTCTGGATCTCGCTGTAAGCCTCGTTGATCTCCTTCATCTTGTCAGCCGCAAGGTTAGCAAGAGGGTTGTCTGCGTAGTTGTCGGGGTGGTATTGCTTCACCAACGCCCGGTATGCTTTTTTGATCTCGTCGTCCGTCGCGTTGGACGAAACGCCGAGCACCTTGTAAGGATCGGACATCTTTTTAGTTTCCTTTCTTGGATCTGCTTTGCTTTTTCTCCTCCACCTGCTTCACGGCCTCTCTGCCGCCCAGGTCGCAAATGTTGAACACGATGCGGTTCATTCCCGTGAGAACAGGACCGCAAGCCAACGCGTAGGAGTGGGAAAAAACGTTCATGCTGTCGATCAGCGTTTGTCGGATCTCCGATGCGTGTTCCTCCACGCCCTCTACGGATCCGTATTTTCGCAGGAAGGGATTGTAGTTCCCCGTCTCTGCGTCTTTTTCGTAGTCGTCGTAGGCGTCAATGAGGTAGATAAACCGCCCCACGTGGTAGCCGCATTGCTCTGCTACCGCCTTGTTGGTACCCTCCAGCCCGTAAGCCGTAAGGGCTTTCATCAGCCTGCCGAAGCAATCCGCCGCGCGGTCGGGGGAATCGCACCCCTCCGCCTCCAGACGGTGAAGCTCCTCAATGGGAACGCGGATCATTTCCTCCATCTCGGGATACGCCTTGCATTTCTTCTTCATTCTGCGGAAGAAGGGGAGGAGCATTTTTTTGCACAGGCGCTTCAGCCCCTTGCCGTCCAGAACGTCGTCCTCCAGCTTGTAATAGCTGAACAACCCGAAGGCGTTTGCCGTATAGGAGAACACCCCGTCGCAGCACACGGTAGGCTTTTTCTTCATGCTGTAGGGGCAGCGTTTCTTTTCCACCGTCACAGCATCCTCTGTCAAAGAGAGCCGCAGCACGGCGAGAAACGTAAAGTCGTAGTTAAGCAAAAACCGCGAAAAATGGGTGAGATGCTTTCCGCTGTAACGGCACAGACCGCAGTAAACGGCACTGTAAAAATCCGCTTCCTTGACCAGTAATTCACCCTTCACGGGTCTTATGTAGCCGAACACCCGCATTCCTCCTATCATAATGTGTTATTATAGCACAAAAAAATGAAAAACGCAATATATAATGAAGAAAAAATACTTTTTCCGTTTTGAAATTTTCTTTGAATAAATAAAAAAGTTTTGAAAAAAAGAAGTATTTCGGAAACTTTTTGCGTATATCTGCGAAGGAAAAGGAATTTCAGTGCATTTTCGGAGGCGAAGTTTGAAAAAGGGACCCTTTTTCGAACATGATTTTGTGGCTTCGCTCGCAAAATCTTTGAGACCACCCGCCTCGGCGGGCTACGAAAGGAATGGTAATAAGCATGAAAGAAGTTACCCTTCGTCGCGAGGAGCAATTTCTCTGCGACAAAGCATTTTTTTCCAAGAATACCGCGGGCAGACTGTTTCCTGTGGATCCCTGTCCCGTTCGAACCGAATTCCAGAGAGACAGAGACCGTATCACCCATTGCAAGAGCTTCCGCCGTCTGATGCATAAGATGCAGGTGTTCCTTGCACCCGAGGGGGATCATTACCGCACCCGTCTCACCCACACCCTGGAGGTCACCCAGATCGCCCGTACTCTTGCCCGCGCCCTTTGCCTCAACGAGGATCTTGCGGAAGCGGGTGCCTTGGGCCATGACCTGGGCCATACCCCCTTCGGCCATTCCGGCGAGCGTGCACTGGATGAGATCTGCGACGGCGGTTTCCGCCATTACGAGCAGAGCCTCCGCGTGGTGGACAAGCTGGAAAAGAACGGCGAGGGTCTGAATCTGACCCATGAGGTAAGAGACGCCATTGTGAACCATTCCGGATCCGGTAAGCCCTCTACCTTTGAGGGCAAGCTCCTGTTGTATGCCGACCGTATCGCTTATATCAACCACGATATCGACGATGCCTGCCGTGCGGGGATCCTTACCAACGACGATATCCCTTCTTACATCAGCGACGTGCTGGGCAAGACACATAGCGACCGAATCACTACTTTGGTATCCGCTGTCATCGACCACGGCGTGGAAAACGGCATCGGGATGAACGAGCCTTATGGCAGTCTGATGAACGACCTGCGCACCTTCATGTTCCAACGGGTGTATACTCACCCCATCGCCAAGAGCGAGGACGACAAGGTCATGCAGATGATCGCCTTTTTGTACACCCATTTCTGCCATAATCCCGACAGTATCCCTGCGGAATACCGCAAGTATATTGAGACGGACGGCGTCAGCCGTGTGGCAGCGGATTACATAGCGGGGATGACCGACCGCTTTGCCATCGGTTGTTTTGAGGAACTGTTTGTTCCCAGAGTATGGAGTTATAAGTAATGGCTTTTTCCAAACCCTTCCTTGAAGAAGTCAAAAGAAGAAATCGAATCACGGATGTGATCTCCCGTTTCGTGCCCTTGAAGCGGGCAGGCTCCAACATGGTTGGATGCTGTCCCTTCCACAGCGAGAAAACGCCCTCCTTCACCGTTTTTGCCGGTACGGAGAGCTACTATTGCTTCGGTTGCGGCGCGGGAGGAGACGTGATCACTTTTGTCATGCAATCCGAAGGGCTGGAGTACCGCGAAGCGGTGGAGCAGCTTGCCAAAATGGCAGGTATTCCCATGGAGGAGGATCCCTACGAACGCACAGCAGGTCAAGGTCCCGCCGTGAAGAAGGAACGCCTCTTTGCTCTGAACAAATCTGCCGCAAGGTTTTTCTATACTAAGCTGCAGTCTCCCGAGGGCGCTTATGCCAAAGAATATCTTCAAAAGCGCCGTTTCTCCGAATCCACCGTCCGCCGCTTCGGCATCGGCTTTGCCCCGGACAGATGGGACGCTCTCTATAACCACCTCCACGGAGAGGGGTATACCGACGAAGAGATCACCGTAGCCTTTTTGGGCCGCAAGGGCAAAAACGGCAGAATGTACGATCTGTTCCGCAATCGCTTGATGTTCCCCATCTTCGATCTCACCGGGGAAGTGGTGGCATTTTCCGGCAGACGGCTCAACGAGGAGGACGAGAGGAAGTACGTCAACACCTCCGATACACCCGTGTTCAAAAAGAGCCGTATCCTCTTTGGGCTGAACTTTGCCAAAAACGAAGCGGAAAACGGTCTCATCCTCTGCGAGGGGGCTCCCGACTGTATCGCCATGCATCAGGCGGGCTTCGGCAATGCCATTGCTACCTTGGGTACCGCCATTACGGGAGAACACGCTCGTATCCTGTCCCGCTTCACCAAGATGGTCTATCTTGCCTACGATATCGATAAGGCGGGCCGTAAGGCCACTATGCGAGGCATCGAGCTTCTGAACCAGGTTGGAGTGGATACCAAAATCATCCATCTGGGAGAAGGGGATTCCAAGGATCCCGACGAATTTATTAAGAATCACGGAGCAGATGCCTTCCGGGCCAAGCTGTCCGGCTCTCAAGGACAGATCGACTACCGCATCGGAGAGATTCTTTCCCGATACAACCTTTCCATCCCCGACGAAAAGCTTCGTTGCAGTCAAGAAATGGCGGAGTATATCGCCACCATCGGCAATCGGTTGGAGCGCGAGATCTACGCTTCCCGCGCCGCGGAGCGTCTGGGGATTTCTCCCGAATCCCTCCGCACGGAAGCGGAAAATAAACGCCGCGCCATGGAAAGAAGCGCGAAAAAGCAAGAAAATGCCAAGATCACCCGGAACACCACAGGTTACGGTGACAGGGTGAACACCGATAAGCTCCGCTTCTCCTCCGAAGCCCCCCATGAGGAAGCCGTTTTGGGCATTCTGTTGCTCCATCCGGAGCTGGGTAAGGAGATCGGGCAGTTGCCGGAGGCGGAGGATTTCGCCACCTCCTTCAACCGCAAGCTGTGGGAGCTGTTCCGCGAGGATTTTGCCCGGGGCAACGAGCCTCAGCTGAATGCCGAAGGAACCTTGACTCCTGCGGAGGTTGGGGCGGCGGAAGGCTACCGCGCCGCCCGTGCCCGCTTGGGCGGAAACGATATCGATTCTCTGCGGTCTCACGTAGAGATTTTGAAGGATCTGCGTTCTCGCAGAGAATTCGACGGAAAAGTCAAGGAGGATCCCGCAGCTTTGCAGGATTACCTGGCGCTTTTGCGAAAACAAAATCAGAATAAAAATTCCCAATAAACAAGGAAAAGGATACATATGAGAGAAGACTTTTTTACCCCCGAACAGCTGGAAACAGCCAAAGAAAAAGGGATGTTGAAGCCCGCAGTGGTGTTGGTGGCGTTGGAGGATACCGACGTTTCCGTGTCCACTCTCATCGAGGTGTGCGATTTTCTGGAGCACAAGGGCATCGAGATCACAAACAGCATGGCGGGTGCAGGCTTTGAACTGCAGGAAGACGAGATGTTTGACGACGACGTCGTGGAAGAAAGCAGTGAAGACGTAGAAGCGTTGCTTTCCCAGGAAGGCGTGTCCATTGACGACCCCGTGCGTATGTACTTGAAGGAGATCGGTAAAGTGCCTCTGCTTTCCGCCGAGGAGGAGCTTGGCCTCGCCGAGAAAATGGCTCAGGGCGACGTCAAGGCAAAACAGCAGTTGGTGGAAGCGAACCTCCGTCTGGTTGTCAGCATCGCAAAACGTTATGTAAACCGCGGCATGTTCTTCCTGGATCTGATCCAGGAAGGTAATTTGGGTCTGATGAAGGCCGTGGAAAAGTTCGACTACGGCAAAGGATACAAGTTCTCCACCTACGCAACCTGGTGGATCCGCCAGGCCATTACCCGCGCCATCGCAGATCAGGCAAGAACCATCCGTATCCCCGTGCACATGGTGGAGACCATCAACCGCGTTCTCCGCATTTCCCGTCAGCTGTTGCAGGAAAACGGCAGAGACGCCTCCGAGGAGGAGATTGCCGCAGAGCTGAATATGCCCGTGGAAAAGGTGCGCGAGATCTTAAAGATCGCACAGGAGCCCGTTTCTCTTGAAATGCCCATCGGCGAAGAGGAGGACAGCCATCTCGGCGATTTCATTGCCGACGACAATACCATGGCTCCCGCGGAAGCGGCTTCCTATACTATGCTCCGCGAGCATCTGTTCGAGGTGCTTCACACCTTGACTCCCCGTGAGGAAAGCGTGTTGAAGTTGCGTTTCGGCTTGGAAGACGGCAGACCCCGTACTTTGGAAGAGGTGGGCAAGGTGTTCGACATCACCCGTGAGCGTATCCGCCAGATCGAGGCCAAGGCTCTGCGTAAGCTCCGCCACCCCAGCAGAAGCAAGAAACTGAAAGACTACCTGGAATAAACCTTACCCGAAAGGAATCAATACAGCAACATGAAAGAACAGCTTGAACAAATCAAAGGGTCTGCTCTTGCCGCCATTGCCGGCGCAGAGACGGAGCAGGCCTTGGAAGAAGTCCGTGTCCGCTTCTTGGGCAAAAAGGGTGAACTTACCGCTATTTTGCGCGGTATGGGCGCCGTTGCCCCCGAGGACCGTCCCAAGATCGGCGCTATGGTGAACACCATCCGCTCCGAGATCGAGGAAAGCCTTTCCGCACGTTTTGCGGATCTGAAGGCACAGAGCATGGAGCGCAAGCTCCGCGAGGAGCGTATCGACGTAACCATGCCCGCTCCCGAAAAGAAGGTGGGCAAGCTCCACCCCATCACCCAGACCCGTAACCGTATGGTGGAGATCTTCACCGGCATGGGCTTCGAGATCGCGGAAGGTCCGGAGGTAGAGAGTACTTATTTCAACTTCGACGCTTTGAACGCTCCCGCAGACCATCCCTCCCGTGACGATACCGATACCTTCTATTTCTCCGAAAACGTATTGCTACGTACCCAGACCTCTCCGGTGCAGATCCGTTCCATGGAAGGGAAGATTCCTCCCATCCGCATGATCTCTCCCGGTAGAGTGTACCGCAGCGACGTGGCAGACGCCACTCACTCTCCCATGTTCCACCAGTGTGAAGGTTTGGTCATCGACAAGGGTATCACCATGGGCGACCTGAAGGGGACCCTGGCCACCTTCGCAAAGGCAATGTTCGGCGAGCGCACCCGCATCCGCTTCCGTCCCCACAATTTTCCCTTTACCGAGCCTTCCGCAGAGGTAGACGTTTCCTGCTTCGTTTGCGGCGGAAAGGGCTGCCGTCTGTGTAAGGGCGAGGGCTGGATCGAAATCCTGGGTGCAGGTATGGTTCATCCCAACGTGTTGCGTGCAGGCGGCATCGACCCCGACGTATATTCCGGCTTTGCCTTCGGTATGGGTATCGAGCGTGTGGCAATGACCATGTTCGGCATCAACGACCTTCGTCTGATGTGCGAAAACGACGCTCGTTTCCTGGAACAGTTCTAATGGTCACGGAGGTAGAATAACATGAAAGTTTCTTTGAATTGGTTGAAAGATTATGTAAACCTTCCCTGCTCTGCTCACGACTTCTCCGAAGCCATGACCATGAGCGGTACCAAGGTAGAAGGCTACGAAATTTTGGAGGAAAAGCTCCACGGCATCGTGGTAGGTAAGCTTCTCTCCGTGGTTCCCCATCCCGATTCCGACCACATGGTAGTTTGCCAGGTGGAGGTAGGTGGTGAACGTCCCCTGCAGATCGTCACCGGCGCACAGAATGTAAAGGAAGGCGACCTTGTTCCCGTTTGCACCAACGGCTCTTTGTTGCCCGACGGCAAGACCATCAAGACCGGTAAGCTGAGAGGCGTCCTGTCCGAGGGTATGCTTTGCTCCCTGGGCGAGTTGGGTCTCACCACCCACGATTTCCCCTATGCCATCGAGGACGGCATTTTCATCCTGCAGGAGGAATGCAAGCCCGGCGACGACATCCGCGACGTATTGGGTATGCGGGATACCATCGTTGAATTTGAGCTCACCTTCAACCGTCCCGACTGCCTTTCCTATTTGGGCATCGCCCGGGAGGCGGCGGCAACCTTCCATCAGCCTCTGAACATCCAAGAGCCCGTGGTGAAGGGTGCTTCCGACGGCGACAAGGTGGAAAACTACATCTCTGTGGAGATCCGCAATCCCGTCCTCTGTCCCCGTTATACCGCAAGAGCTGTGAAGAACGTGAAGATCGCGCCTTCTCCTCTGTGGTTGCGTACCAAGCTGCGCAATGCGGGCATCCGTCCCATCAATAACATTGTAGACATCACCAACTATGTCATGTTGGAATACGGCCAGCCCATGCACGCCTTCGATGCCAATTATATCGGCAGTAAGAAGATCGTAGTGCGCAACGCCGCAGAAGGGGAGATCATCACCACTCTGGACGGTGTCGACCGTAAGCTCACCTCTGATATGCTCTGCATCGCCGACGGGGAAAAGCCTGTGGCATTGGCAGGGGTTATGGGCGGTCTGAACAGCGAGATCCTGGATACCACCACCACCGTGATCTTCGAAAGCGCAAATTTTGCCCGTGAGAACATCCGCAAGACCTCCCGCGCTGTAAACCTCCGTACTGAATCCTCCGCCAAGTTCGAAAAAGGTCTGCCCCCCTGCAACACCCTTCCCGCAGTTCAGCGCGCCTGTGAATTGGTAGAGCTGTTGGGCGCAGGCGAGGTGGTGGACGGCATCATCGACATCAACCACGCCGACGTGGATTCCCGTAAAGTATACTTCGATTGGAGACGTGTGAACCAGCTTCTCGGCACCTCCCTCACCGTGGAGGAAATGGCCGACCTGCTTCGTCCTCTGGATCTCATCTGGGACGGGGAAGAGAGCCTTATCGTCTCCCCCTACCGTGGCGACATCATCACCACCGCCGATATTGCCGAGGAGGTTGTGCGTCTTCACGGCTTTGATAAGATCCAGGCTACTCAGTTTGTGGGCATCGCCACCGAGGGCGGTGAGAATGAGTCTCAGAAGTTCCGTACTCTCATCGACCGCACAATGACAGGATTGGGCTTTAACGAGATCTATACCTATTCCTTCGTTTCTCCCGCCGAGTTGGATCAGATCCGTATCCCCGCAGACTCTCCCTTGAGAGATCAGCTTACCATTTTGAATCCCTTGGGCGAGGATACCTCCGTGATGCGTACCCATCCTTTGCCCTCCATGCTCCGCGTGGTGGCACACAACGTGGCGCACCGTGTAAAGGCGGCGCAGTTCTACGAAAACGCCACTCTGTACTTCAAAGCAGAGGATATGTCCCGGGAGGAGAAGACTCTTTGCTTCGCCTTCTACGGCTACGGTGACTTCTATGAATTGAAGGCAAACGCCAATGCATTGCTGGATACTCTCCAGATCAAGGGCTATACCTACGCCTCCAACACCGAGGATCCCTCCTTCCATCCCGGCCGCTGTGCGGATATCTATTGCGGCGACGTGAAGCTGGGCACCATCGGTCAGGTACATCCCGCAGCCTGCGGCAACTTCGATATCGATGTTCCCGTTTATGCCGCACTGCTGTCCAATGAGGCTATGTATTCCTGCGTTGCCGAGGAGAAGAAGTATATTCCTCTGCCCGTATATCAGGCAATGGAGCGTGACCTGGCACTTCTGTGCGACGACGAGCTGGAAGCGGGCGCTCTCTGCGGCATGATCCGTTCTTTTGCAGGCAAGTCTTTGGTAGATACCTACGTCTTTGATGTGTATAAGGGCAAGGGCATCGCAGAAGGCAAGAAGTCTGTTGCCGTCCGTCTGGTGTTCCGCCTGAACGACCGTACCATGACCGACGAGGAAGCTGACAACGGCGTTCGCAAGGTGCTGAAAAAGCTTGAGTCCGAAGCAGGTATTACCCTCAGAAACTAAAAAAATCGCAAAGTCGTAAAAAAACTATTGCAAAATCCCAAAAATTGGTTTATAATAAAGTTTAAGGATGAAACATCCGTTTGAAAAACAGGTAAGGAGAAAGGCATTATGTTAGACAACAGACAAAAAACCATCACGTTTTCCGTCAAGGATACTCGCAGAGAAGAGATCCGTGAGATCGTGAAGGGCGTGTACAACTCCTTGATCGAGAACGGATATAACCCCACCAATCAGATCGTTGGTTATATCATTTCGGAAGACCCTACGTATATCACCAACTATAAGAATGCCCGCACCATCATCAGCAAGCTGGACCGCGATGAGCTGTTGCGCGCCTTGGTGGAGGATTTCATCCGTCTTGAACAGAAAGGGTGATTAAAATGGCAGAACAAAAGGTTCTGACGTACAAAGGGAAGCCCCTCGTCCGCCAGGGAAGATTCATCTTCTACGGCAACCCCGACGATAAGTGCATCCTCTTTATGAACATTCTGGATACCAAGAAGGTTGGCGACCTTGAAGTGGCCACCCGCGTTTTGGTGCAGATCCAGGACACCGATGAGGAAAAGTCCTTTAATGACAAGATCCTCAAGCAATGCGAGAAGCGCAGCCTGGGCGATGCCTTTGATATCGGCACCATCTGGCTGGAGCGTGCGCTGAGAGCGTAACGCCGGGCTTATCCACCATCGTAAGCGAAGAAGGGCGGTCGGATATTCCGATCACCCTTTCTTTGTGAAAACTGTGCCGAAAAAGGAGCTTTATGAACGTATTTTGGGATTGGAACGGTACTCTCTGTGACGACGTGGGTCTTTCCTTGGAGGCGGTGAACGCTATGCTGGCAAAGCGGGGAAGAGCACCCATCGACCTGGCGGAATACCATACCTATATCGATACCCCCATCAGCAAATTCTATGAACGTCTTTTTGATTTCGAGATCGATCCCATGCCCGTATTATCTGCGGAGTTTTACGGTTATTACGGCTCCCACGCTCACACCCTTCGCCTTTCGGAGGGCGTCCCGGAAGTGCTGGAAGCTTTAAAGCAAGCGGGTGCACGGCAGTTCATTCTCTCCTCCAGCCACAAGGATCACATCCTTCCTCTGGCGAAGGAATGGGGCATCTTGCCCTACTTCGATGCGCTGCTGGGTGCCGAGGACTGGAAGGTGGGCTCCAAAGCGGAGCGTGCAAGAGATTTTTGTTGTGAAAACGGCTTCTGCCCGCAGGACACCTGGTTTATCGGCGACCTGCTTCACGACTATGAGACCGCATCTCTCTGCGGTGCTTCCTGCATTCTTATCCCCGGCGGCCACCAGAGCACTGCCGAGCTGAAACAAACGGGCTGCTTCTGCCCCCATATCCATGAGATACCCGCCCGGTTAGGGCTGTCAATATGAGCTTACTGCAAAACCTGTTTATCAAGGACAAGAAATTCTATAAAACGGTGGCCAAGATCGCCATTCCCATCGCCCTGCAAGGGCTCATCACCTCCGGCGTCAACGCCATGGATACCGTCATGGTCAGCGAATTGGGGGAGACCTCCCTTTCGGGGGTGACCCTTGCCACCCAGTTTATCACCATCTTCCAGATCTTCTGTATGGGCATCGGCATGGGCGCCTCCGTGCTGGTTGCCCGCTATTACGGAATGAACGACAAATCCTCTCTGCGGAAGACCATCACCATCATGCTCCGCCTCTGTGTGGGCATGGCGGCTTTGTTCTCCGTGGCAACGGCTATCTGTCCCGAGCTGATCATGAAGATCTATACCGAGGAAAGCGGGATCATTTCGGAAGGCGTATATTACCTCCGTTATTCCGTGGCAAGCTACATCTTCCAGGGCCTGTCCCTTACCTGTACCATCGTCCTGCGGAACGTGGATAAGGTGCGGATGCCGCTGTATACCTCCATCGGCGCCTTTTTCGTCAACGTGGGCGCCAACTACGTATTCATCTTCGGTAAGCTGGGCTTTCCCGCAATGGGCGTGGCAGGTGCGGCCGTGGGAACGTTGGTGGCACGTATCTTTGAATTTGCAGTGATCTGCGGCTATCTGTTCTTTGTGGAAAAGCAGATCGGCTACCGCCTGCGGGAGTTCTTCCGTCCCGTGGGCAATCTGTGGAAGGAATACATCCGCATCAGCATCCCCGTGTTTATCAGCGACGGCATTTTGGCACTGGGCAACAATTCCGTGGCCATGGTTATCGGCAGAATGGGGGAGAGCTTCGTGGCGGCAAACTCCGTCACCACCGTGACCCAACAGCTCAGCTCCGTGATGACCCAAGGCTTCTCCCAAGCCGGCGCCATCGTCACGGGCTATACCCTGGGAGAGGGAGACAAAGAAAAAGCCCACCGCCAGGGCTACGCCTTCCTTGGAATTGGCTTTGTCTTCGGGCTTGTTGCGGCGGGGATCATCCTCCTGCTTTCCGAGCCTATGATTTACGCCTACGGTCTGAAAGACGAGACGGCCGGGATCGCCCGCCAACTCATGCTTTCCATCGCTTTGATCATCGTTTTCCAGGCCACCAACAGCATTATGACCAAGGGCGTCCTCCGTGGCGGGGGAGATACCAAGATCCTCATGGTGGCAGACAACCTGTTTTTGTGGGTGGCTTCCGTTCCCTTGGGCGCGCTGTTCGGTTTGGTTTTGGGTCTGCCCGCCTTCTGGGTGTACTTCGCTTTGAAGATCGACCAGGTGCTGAAAGCTATCTGGTGCGTCATCCGCCTCCGCAGCGGTAAGTGGATCAAGAAGATCCGTACGGAAAAAGAGCTTGCATAATTCAACCAAGAGTATTCCTCGCGAATACTCTTTTTTCTTGACAGCAGAAGCCCGCGTATGTTATAGTTTATATAGAAATCCAAAAAAGGAGTTGATCGTTATGTCTGCCATTTATTTTGTTCGGACGATTCACACAACACAACAAAATAGGAGACTCTATGATCAATTTAAAGGGCAAAAGAAATTCTGCCGTCATTTTCACAGACAAGCTTGACAAAGCAACCAAAACACAGATCGCCGCCTTGCTTCGCGAGGAGGCCTACGCAGATTCCAAGATCCGCATCATGCCCGACACCCACGCGGGAAAGGGAGTGGCCGTTGGTACTACCATGACCCTTTCCGGCAGAGTTTCCCCCTCCTTGGTGGGGGTGGATATAGGTTGCGGCATGGAGGTAGTCTTTTTGAAGGAACGGGAGGTGGATCTCCCCGCATTGGATCGGGTCATCCATACCTGCATCCCCTCCGGCGGCAAGATCCACGAAACACCCAAAGCGACCTTTCCCATAGAAAACCTGCAATGCTTCTCATTCGTAGACCGTACCCGTGCCCTTCTCAGCCTGGGAACCCTGGGCGGCGGCAATCACTTCATCGAGCTGGACAAGACTGCCGACGGTACTTTAGTACTGGTGATCCACTCCGGCTCCCGTATGCTGGGAAGCGACGTGGCTGCCTACTATGGGGATCAAGCCTACCGCTATTGGTGCAAGAAGCTCCGCAAGCGGGAAAAACAACGCCGCTACGACGAGGATGGAGAGGGCTTCCGTTCCCGCAATTCCAAGCCAAGAGAGGGGATCAAGGTCTCCCGAGAGACCGCCGTCTTGGAAGGGGAATTGTTCGAAGCGTACCTGCGGGATTTGGAGATCGTTACAGCCTTTGCGGATCTCAACCGCCGCACCATGGCGGAGCTGATCTGCAAGGAGCTGGGGCTCACCGTAGCAAGACGGTTTTCCTGCGTCCACAATACCATTGACATCCGCCGCAATCTTTTGCGGAAGGGCGCCATTTCCGCAAACCTGGGGGAAGAGGTCATCATCCCCTTGAATATGCGGGACGGTGCCATTTTAGGCGTAGGCCTGGGCAATCCCAATTGGAACTACTCCGCACCCCCCGGCGCAGGAAGGATCTGCACCCGAGAAGAAGCGCGGTATACCTTCACCGTGGAGGACTTCCAAACCCAAATGCAGGGTGTCTATACCACCACGGCGCAGAAAGGCTCCATAGACGAATGCCCCATGGCCTATAAGCCGCCCCAACGGATCCTGTCCGCCATCGAAGAAACCGTTTCCGTCACTGAAATCATCAAGCCTGTCTATAATTATAAGCATTGCTGAAAACAAAAAAGAGCTTTCGCACCTGAAAGCTCTTTTATCATCCAAAAGCAACAGCTTATGGCACTCGGTTTCTTTGGAGATCTTTTCTCTTTAAATATTCATCTCATCCAAGGCTGCCGCACCGATCAGGCCCGCGTTGCCGCCCAAACGGCCCGCACGGATCAGCGTAGAGCACTTACCAACCGCATGACGCAAAGGCGCGAGAAGATTCTCGCCTTCCTTGCTGATACCGCCGGAGATGACGATCATGTCGGGACGGAAAATGTTGATCACGTTCCACATGCCCACCTCTAAGGATCTGATCCAGTCGTTGAAGATGCTTCTGGCCATGTTGTCCTCTTCACTCATGGCGATGAACAAAGTTTTCCCGTTGGCGTGCCCGCCGTTAGCGGCGATCAGCTTGCCCAAACGGCTGTTGGGAGCGTATCTCGCCTGATGCTCAACTTCTTTGATCAGTGCACGGGTGGAAGCTACCGTTTCCCAGCAACCGATCCGGCCGCAACCGCAACGCTTGCCGTGAATGTCGATTACCATGTGCCCGATCTCACCGGCGTGATTTTCCTTGCCGTGCAACAGATTGCCGTCCACGATGATGCCGCCGCCGATGCCTGTGCCCAAGGTTACGGTGACCACGTTTTTATACCCTTTGGAAACGCCCGCCATATGCTCGCCCCAGGCGGCACAGTTGGCGTCGTTGTCCAGCTTTGCGGGAGCACCGAAGGTTTCGCTCAGCATCTTCGCAAAGGGGATCTTCTCAATGGGAAGATTGTCTGCCGCAACGGCAATGCCCTTTTCGGTATCGATCTCGCCGGGACAGCCCATCCCGATAAAGGTGATCTGCTCCTTGGGAATGCCGTTGTCCTCCAAAAGCTTCTTTGTGCCGTCGATGACGATGGAAGAAAGCTGTTCCGGAGTCCTGCAATCCGCCGTTTTGAATTCCGCTTCCGCGATGATCTTATAGTTGTCGTCTACAACACCCATGCTGACGGTGGTACCGCCCAAGTCAATGCCGATCTTCATGTTTTTATCCTTCCTTTCCGGGATACTTTCCTTCCGCGATCAGGGAAGCGATGTATTCTTCCACCACCGCCTTATCATCCTTATAAGTAACGCCGTACCACTTGGCGCCGGTCTTTACCACCTGTAAGGGCTTGCCGCACTTTTTGCTGTATTCCCAAACCGCCGTGGGGAGGTAATATTCCTGCTTCATGGGATCCTTCAGATTTTCCAGGAAGCTTACAAACCCTTCCGCCGCAGATGCAAGGAATCCTTCCGTCAACGCCCAGGCGTTCATGGATACGATGGAATCCTCGGAAACGGGATGCCATACCTCATCCTCCAAATAAGCGGTGGAGCCGTCTGCCTGTTTTGCGATCTTGGTACGCTCGTTGATGGCGTCCAGATACCCTTCGGGAGATACTTCGCAAACCCCTCTGGCAACGGTACCGTTCTCCGTCAGGGTATTCTTCAGAACGAAGCCCGCCATGCAACCGCAGGCCTGCTTGCCTTCATCCGCCAGGAAATCGTGCATGATGGCGAAGGTCTCCTCGCCGTAAAGATCGTCAGCGTTTACAACTGCAATACCGCCCTCGTTCTCGCCCAGCACCTGACGTGCCGCCAGAACTGCGTGGCCGGTACCCCACTGCTTTGCACGCCCCTCGGGAACGGTGAAGCCTGCGGGCATATCCTCCAGACGCTGAAATGCGTAAGCAACCTCAAGACCCAACTCCTTACGGGAGGCGATACGGTTTCCGACAGTCTCCTTGAAGGCCTCCAGATTTTCTTCCTTAATAACGAAGATCACTTTTTTAAATCCGGCCTTCACCGCGTCGAAAATAGTATAGTCCAAAATAAACTCGCCGTTGGGGCCGATGGGGTCCATCTGCTTCAATCCGCCGTAGCGGCTGCCCATGCCTGCGGCCATTACTACCAGTGTCATAAATCAATCTCCTTTTTTGCTGTTGTAGCTACTGTCAGTTTACAACAAAATCCTCCCAATGTAAATAGGTTTTTCAAAATTTTCCGGAAACGGTTGACAAAACTTTTAATTTCGGCTATACTGCAGACAACCGGATTACATAAAAGATAAGGAATGGTCAAAGAATATGAAACCTGTTCGTCTTGGTGTTGTGGGCTTGGGTGCCCGCGGAACCTTTATTATACGTACGCCTCTTCTGCCTTTGGCGGAGATGGGGAAGATCGAGATCGTCGCCGTTTGCGATACCTACGAGGATCGTGTGGAAGCCCAGGTCAAGAAGGTGGAGGAAACTATCGGCAAAAAGCCCTTCGGTACCACCGATTATCGTGACCTGCTGAAGATGGATCTGGACGGTATCCTCATCCTTTCTGCATGGGAAAGCCATATCGAGATCGCTTGTGCCGCTATGGAAGCAGGCATCCGGGTGGGCATGGAGGTAGGCGGCGTGTATTCCATCGAGGATTGCTACCGTCTCGTTCGTACCTACGAAAAAACCGGCATCCACTGCATGCTTCTGGAAAACTGCTGCTACGGCAGATGGGAGCTGATGGTGCTGAACATGGTTCGTCAGGGTGCTTTGGGCAGAATTTCCCATTGCTCCGGCGGCTATAACCACGACCTCCGCGAGGAGATCGCCTTTGGTGACGTAAACCGTCACTACCGTCAGCGTAACTACCTCCTGCGGAACTGCGAGAACTATCCCACCCACGAGCTTGGCCCCATCATGGCCGTGCTGGATATCAACCACGGCAACCGTATGCTCACCCTGAACTCCATTTCTTCCTGTGCGCAGGGCATGGAGGACTACATTAAGGAACACCGTCCCGACAGCCATTTGGCAGGGAAGAAGTTCAACCAGGGCGATATCGTCACCACCGTGATCAAGTGTGCCAACGGCGAGACCATTACCCTTACCCTGGATACCACTCTGCCCCGTATGTATTCCCGCGGCTTCACCGTAAGAGGAACCAAGGGTATGTATTGCGAGGACGGAAACTACGTCCATATGGACGGCGACTCCGAGTTTAATACCGTAGCCAATGTAGCGGGTAATGCGGAGAAGTATGCCGAGCAGTACGAGCATCCCATCTGGGCAGAATACAAGAAGAACCCCATCGGCGGCCATGACGGTATCGACTGGCTGGTGTATAACGCCTTCATCGACAGCGTGCGTGACGGCACCGTTCCTCCTATCGATACCTACGATACCGCAACCCTGATCTCCATCTCTCCCTTGTCTGCGGATTCCGTAGCTATGGGCGGTGCTCCCGTTGCCATTCCGGACTTCACCTCCGGCCGTTGGGCACTCCGCACCGAGTTCCCCGAGAAGCAGGACGGCTACTACAGCCTGTTCAAGTGCTGAATTTGTTGATATTTCTGTCACCTCCCGGCTTTGGGAGGTGACTTTTTTGTGTATTTGGTAAAAAGCGAAAAAAAGCGCGAAAAACCCTTGACAAATAAGGAAATCCATGGTAAGATATGCAAGCCTTGAGGGGAGACCTGAAGGGAAGCGAAAATACCGCAAAAAAACTGAAAAAAGTTTTGAAAACCCTATTGACAAATGGGAAATATTGTGGTATGATAGCAAAGCTGTCCCCGAGCGGGGGTAGTGAAGAACGGACATTGAAAACTGAACAACAATTGAGTACAAAGTAAGAATTGTACACGTATGTATCACAAGATATATATGGAACTCGTTGATTTCTTTTAAACTTAAAGTAAGCAGAGCAAAACAGGATTAAAGCTGCTTTTGGCA
>JAZNPH010000039.1:0-46727 GCA_045589515.1 Eubacteriales bacterium
CACCATCCCCCAGATGATCGTCTCCGACCACCGCCCCCTCTTCGCCGTGGTGGAGATTCCCAATTGATAGAAACGCCATCTATGAGAACCTTCTTTTCGGAAAAAGAAGGTTCTCATACTCTCCAAGAAAACCGATCCTTCAATTAAGTTCTTTGGGTTAAGCGTTTTCCTCCCAACCGAAAAAAAGCAGAGCCGTGGCACCAAGTGCAAGCTCTGCTTTTCTTACCGATACAAAAACGATACAATTCCGCGCTATAATGCTTTTGAAAGGGGTTGATCTCATGAACCATATACTGATCGTGGAGGACGAAGACGCCATCGCCCGCATGACCAAGCTTTGCCTTTGCAAAAACGGATACCGCTGTGACATCGCGAGGGATGGCTACACCGCTGCCAAACGGATAGAAGAAACCATCTACGACCTGGTTCTGCTGGATATCATGCTCCCCGATATGGACGGCTACGAGCTGTTGGAGTATATCCGTCAGTTCGATACCCCCGTGATCTTCGTGACCGCCCGCGCCGCCGTGCCGGACAGGGTGAAGGGCCTGCGCCTGGGAGCGGAGGACTATATCACCAAGCCCTTCGACTTAGAGGAGCTCCTTGCCCGCGTGGAAGCTGTCCTGCGCCGTTACCACAAAACGGAACGGTTCCTGGAGGCGGGAAGGATCCGCATCGATACTCTTTCCCGCACGGTGTATAACGGCGGCGAACAGGTCTCCCTCCCCACCAAGGAGTACGACCTGCTCCTGTTTCTGGTGCGCAACCAAGGCATCGCCCTCTACCGTGAGACCATCTTCGAGCAGGTCTGGCGGGAGCCCTATTACGGCAACACCCGCACGGTGGATCTCCATATCCAGCGGCTGAAAAAGAAACTGCGTTTGGGCGACGCCGTGGAGAGCATCTATAAGATCGGCTACAAATTTTCCCCGGAGAAGCTGCTATGAGACTGTCTGCTAAATTTTTCTGCACCGCCTATCTCATCGTCCTTCTTGCTTCCGGGATCTGCGGGATCGTGGTGATCCGGAGCGTTACCCACGCATTGTGGGAAGCCCGTGTACAGCAAACGGAAACAGCTGCGGCTTATGCGGCAGAAAGCTGGACAGCCCTTGCAGATCTTTCCCCTGGGAAGCTGTCCGAAACCAAACGTACCGCCATGCTGCGGCAGATCAAAGCCTCCCTGGACGACTCCGTCTCCTCTGTGAAGGCTTATTCTGCAGAGGAGCTGTCCTCGGAATACCGTACCCTGTCCCACGGAGAGGGTTTTTTCCGCTACGTTCACAAGGAAGAACGCCTTTTCCTGGAGATCTCCTGCCTTCTTTACAACGGCGGAGATTCCTATTGCCTGATTCTCTCCTCCGATTTTACCGACCTGCAGACCCAATGCCGTTATTTTTGGGATCTCTACGGGATCGTGGTATTCTCCGTGGCCGTCGTCGGCGGTGCTATACTGTTTCTGATTGCCAAAAAGACCACCGCTCCGCTGAACACCCTGAACAAGCTGGCAGGGGAGATCTCCGCTGAAAATTACGGCAGAAAGATCCGTATCAAAACCTCCGATTACGAGATCGCGAGCCTTTCCGAAAGCTTTAACACCATGTCGGAGGCTATCCGCCGTAAGATCGGGGAGCTCACTGAGGAGAAAGAGAACAGAGATCGCTTCGTAGGGGACTTTACCCACGAAATGAAAACACCCATGACCGCCATCATCGGCTATTCCCAAATGCTTTCCTCCTACGATCTGTCTCCCGCAGAGCAAAAGGAAGCCTCCAAAGCCATCTGCCGCGAGGCCAAGCGCCTGGAGAAGCTTTCTTTGCAGCTTTTGGAGCTCTACGTTTACCAAAACGACACCATCGAAACGGAGCCCATCGCAACCGATTTCTTGGAAGAACAGCTTCGCACTGCCTTGATCTACAGCGCCAAAAAGTACAAAATGCACCTTGCTGTTTCTTTGGAGAAAGCCGCCGTCGTCGCAGACGGCGTATTGCTTCTTTCCCTGCTGTATAACCTGACGGATAACGGCTTCAAGGCATCCCGCCCCGGGGATACGGTGGAGATTACGGGACAAGTTTATGGAGAGACCTACCTCTTTTCTGTCACCGACCACGGCAAGGGCATTTCCCCGGAGCACTTAAAGCATATCACCGAGCCCTTCTATCGGGAGGACAAAGCCCGTTCCCGCAAGCTTGGAGGCGCGGGGCTGGGACTTTCTCTTGCCAAGGAGATCGCCGCACTCCACGGCACTCGTCTGCAGTTTCAAAGTCGTCCGGGAGAGGGTACCGTGGTGACCTTTTCCTTGAAGCTGGGAGGTGCAGATGATGTCTAAACGAAAAAAGCTCCTCCTGCCGCTCCTTCTGCTGGTTTGCACCGCCGCCGTGATCCTTTTCCCCCGCCTGTGGGAAATACAAAAGCTTCATACCCTCACCGAGGAAACCGTCCCGTGGCGCTACACCCCCGTAGGAGGTGTCGACCTGACGCCGCGGAAGGTCATGACGCTGTATTACAAGGGAGAATTGAACGTCATGCAGGGCGCATCTACGACCGAGAGTGCCGAAAAGCTTTCCACGGCTGTTCCCGTCCTGGAGAGTTTCTTCGGCGAAGACGCTTCCTTCCTCCACGCCTTGACAGCGCTGTTGGAGCAGGGCAGGGCAGAGGAGGTAACGGTTTTTGCCCAGTCGGAAGACCGCCCGGTTCTGTTGAATTTCGTTTTCATCGAAGCGCGGGTTGGAAGCGTTTCCGTCAGCCTTACCTACGAGGAACGAACGGGAACTCTGTTCGCTCTTTCTTATATGGATATCGCCGTAACCCCCTCCACCTCTCCATCTGTCGAGGAGCTATCCCTTGCCGCAGAAACTGCCGCCCCTCGATATTTCGGTGGGGAACTGGGTCTATCGGAGACGCAGTATTCCGTGGAAAGCCAAGAGATCTCCACGGAATGGGATCATCTCTTCTATTGCAACGTCTACTTGATGGATTCTTTGACGGAAGATAAGAACAGCGTTCGGGAAGAAGATACAAAATAGATACACATCACCCCGAGGTTTTGATACAACCCCATAGTATCCTTGTGTCAAACCATTCACGAGGTGCATACTATGAGATCGTTCCTTTTCCTTCTTTGCATTTTTCTCCTTTGCGGCTGCAGTGCGTTTCCGTTATCCGGAGAAAGCTCTCTGCATTCTTCTCAGCCGCCTGTGTTCCAAGTGAGCACCGAAGAAAGCAGCGTTCTCGATGAGAGCGCCTTTCCCGAGGTGCCGCCCTACGCTCCGTTGTTGGACGTGCCTCTTCTCTGTCAGTATCCGGCGTTGCCCACGGGATGCGAAGCCGTGGCGGCAACCATGGTTCTGCAGTATTACGGCGCGGAGATCTCTCCCGAGACCTTCGCCGCAGACTATTTGCCCTGCAGTACGGATTTCTATTCTTATGGCGGCAAGGACTACGGCCCCGATCCCAACGTATCCTTCGCGGGAGATCCCTTTTCCGCCTATGCCTACGGTTGCTTTGCCCCCGTGATCGCAACCGCCGTGGAGAACACCCCTTTTCACCTCACCGCAGAGTGTATCACAGGCCTCACCCTGGAGACGCTTTGCGAGACCTACGTTGCAAACGGAGCTCCCGTTCTGATCTGGGCTACTACGGGTATGCGGGAGGTGAAGGAGGGCAACGCCTGGTATCTGCCAAACGGAACGCTCTTTACCTGGCCGTCGGGAGAGCATTGCTACGTGCTTATAGGGGAGAGCGAGGACTTCTTCTTTTTCGCCGACCCCCAAACGGGTAACGCCGTAGGCTACCGCAAGGACGTCTCCCAGCTTCGTTTCCAAAGCCTCGGCTCAAACGCCGTGTACATCCATCCGTAACGCAAAAAGCAGAGCCGCGGCACCAACCGTAAGCTCTGCTTTTTCAATATACTCACACTGCTATGATCCCTTTTCCGAAAACGACAGTTTTCGGCACTCAGGTTTCTTTTGCGTATCTCAATTCATACCCGCTTCCCGTCTACGAAAACGCCCTTCAGGTCGAATTCCTCGTCCAACAGGATCAGGTCTGCCGCCTTCCCCACGGCAATGCTTCCCGTGAGATGATCCACACCGATCACCCTCGCGGGGTTCAAGGACGCCATGCGGGACACCTCGGCAAGGGAATACCCGTGATTCAGCAGATTTTTGAAATCATAGAACAGATTGCAAACGCTTCCCGCGATCACTCCCTCGGGAGTCATGCAAAGGTTGTCCTTCACGATCCGCTTGTGGCCCTCGATGATGTATTCACCGTCCCCAAGCCCGGACATCCGTCCCGTATCACTGATCATCACGATCTTGTCTATACCCTTACTGCGGATGGCAAGATCCACCGCCGCAGGGGTGTTGTGAACGTAATCGCAGATCAATTCACAGGTCAGCCTGTCGTCCGTCAAGGCCTCGCCCACCACACCGGGGGCACGATGGGTAAAGCCGCTCATGGCGTTGAACAAATGGGTCACCAGAGTAGCCCCCGCATCCGCCATGGCTTTCGCTTCTTCAAAGGTGGCGTTGGTGTGCCCGATGGAAGGATTGACACCCGCAAAGAGCACCTCCTCCACCAGCTCCAAAACGCCCTCTACCTCCGGCGCCATAGTGATGGAACGTAACGTCCCCTCGCAGGCCGCCAGGTATTCCAACAAAGCCTTTTTCTCCGGCTTTGCCAGATTCTCCGGGCGCATAGAGCCAATGCGATTGGGGGAAAGGAAAGGCCCTTCCATGTTGATGCCGCCGATTTTTGCCCCCATGGAATTGCGTGCCATCTCACGTTTTACGTTCTCAATGGCTAAAAGCATCCTGTGGTGGGGAAGACAGCGGAGGGTGGGCACCACCGTGGTGATGCCGCTTTCTGCCAAATATTGTAAGCCCTTGTCAAACTGCTCGTCCTCGGAAGCGAACTCCGTCCCCATACACCCGTGGTTGTGGGTGTCAATCAGGCCGGGCGCCACCGTCAGTCCCGTAATGTCCAGAATCTCCCCCTCGGAGGGCAGGTTCTCGCCGATGGCGGCGATCTTTCCGTCGCGGATCATCAGTTCTCCCCGGATCAACCCCACCTTTTCCGTGAGGATCTTTCCTCCGTGCAGAAGGGTGGTCATCCTTCTATCTCCTTCAGCATACGGTGCAGGTTCTCCATACTGATCTCAATGGCCATGAGGTTGTCCTCAATGCCCTCAAACTCCAAAGAGTAATAGCCCCGGTACCCGGAATCGTGAATGGCCTGAATGCACTGCTTCACTGGCACGTCGCCGTGACCCAGAATGGTTGCACGGCGGTAGTTCCCCGCACGGGTACGTCCCCAGCCTCTGCCGGGATTGGGATACATTCCGTCTCTCCAGAAGGCGTCCTTTACGTGAACGTGGCTCACCAAAGGAAGGAGCTTGGAAACGGCAATGGCGCAGTTCTCATCCACACCGCCGAAGTTGCCGATGTCGCAAAGATAACGGTAGTTGGGGTGATCCACAGCGGCGAACATAGCTAGCATTCTGTCGGAATCCTGCATCAATCTGCCGTGATTCTCGGAGCAGGTGGTGACCCCCTTGGAAGCGGCGTATTCCGCCACCTCGCGGATCGCGGGAGCGGCAACCTCGATCACCGCCTCGTAGGTCTGTACACCCTCGTAGCCGGGGTAGAACCCGTAGGCAATGTCGTGTCTCATCAGCTTGATCCCCAGCTTGGAGGCCAAATCAATATGCTTCTTCACCCGCTCGATCTCCGGGCGCAGATCCTTCTGGAAGAAGTTTGCCCCGGTGGTATAAATGGGCGTCTCCAGCCCCTGCTTCTCCGCTTCTTCCTTGACGGCAGTCCAAAAGGCCTCCAAGTCGCTTGTTTTGTCGGGAGCAACGTCGTCCACCACGAATTCAATGCCGGAGCAGCCCAATGCCTTGCATTTTCCGGGCATTTCAAGGTAGGAGATCCGCCCTGCGCAGAACGCCTGCCAGAAGCTGTATGTACTGATACATGTTTTCATCAAAGAATGATCTCCTTCTTAGTCTCTGCGGATTCGTAAATCGCATCCAGCATTCTCTGCATGGTCACAGCCTGCTCGATGGGGTAGCGCACGGGCTTGTCGTTCAGCACGCAATCCGCAAAATGGGTGATCTCCGCAAAGGGCTTGTCGTTGTCGTCAAGACCTACGCGGTCGTCGGAAAGATAGCCGTCTCTCTCCCCGTAAATGGTGGCGGTGTTCACGTCCGCACCTGCCAGAGAGCCGAACACCTGGGTGTCGGTGTGTGCGGGACCGTTGATGGCCCAGGAGGCCTCGAACATCAGCATAGCGCCGTTCTCAAAATGGATCACGCCTGCGCCCATGTCCTCGGTGTCGAATTGGTTGTCGGGGCAGGGAGTGCCGTGCCATCTGCCAACGCCCTTGGTCTGATAATCGCCGATATGGTTGGAAATGAAAGCGGAAACACGAGTGGGCTTAGGACAACCCATGATGTACCAAGCGGCGTCAATACCGTGTACGCCGATATCGATCACAGGTCCGCCGCCTGCGGTCTTCTTGTCGGTGAACCAACCGGAGGGCGTGCCTCTGCGGCGGATATAGCTGGTCTTGGCGTAGTAGACCTCGCCGAAGGCGCCTTTCTCCACCTGATCGTGCAGGAACTCGTTCTTATGGCCGAATCTGCCGGGAACCGCCAGGAAGAACTTCACGCCGGCTTCCTTGATAGCCTCCTGAATGGCGTAAGCGCACTCGTCGGAAACGGTCAAGGGCTTTTCGCACATTACGTGCTTGCCTGCCTTCGCGGCGGCGATGGCGCAGGGAGCGTGACCGTTGTTCCAGGTGCAGATATCCACAGCCTGAACCTCTTCGTCAGCCAACAGCTCCTCCAACGTATCGTACACCTTGGGAATGCCGTACTGCTTTGCGGCGGCCTCAGCCCGTTCTCTGTTGATGTCCATAATGGCAACCACGGTGGCGTTGTTGCACTTTGCGTATGCGGGAAGGTGAGCGTTGCAAGCGATATTGCCCGCACCGATCATACCGATTTTCAGCTTTTCCATGCGTTTGTTCACTCCTGTAAATTTGTATTTTTTTGCCTGTTTTGAGTATAGCACAATCTTTTTGGAAATGCAATATTGACAAGATAGAAAAACTACGCTAAAATATAGGAAAACCAACCAATAGGAGTGAACTACAGATGTTCGAGATCTTAGATACGATCAAGCCCGCCTTGCGGGAATTGATCACAGAGCTTCGCAAGGAATACGCCTACGCCAGCGTCCTTGCGGTAGCCGACGACGCCCGTTCCTGGCGTGTGGGCAAAAGCGGTGTTTCCATCGGTACCTCCGGCCTTGGCGGCGGCGACGGCTTCGTGGTCCGTGTGTTTGACCAAAAGGGTGCCGCAGAATATTCCTTCAATTCCTTCTCCCGTGAAGACATTCCCGCTATCAAGGAGGCTATGGCCTCCCGCCTGACCTCGCCGGAGAACACCCCTCTCTTGGCAACTCCCATCCCATCGGACGAGCCCGCCACCTTGAAGGAGGTTTCTCCCTGCAAGATCCTCCCCTCCGACCTGGGGGACGAGGCCATTCTTGCCAAGCTCCGCACCCTGCGTGAAAAGGGACTGGCCTTCGACGAACGGATCATGGACGTGATCCTTTCCTCCTCCTACCGCTCCTGCCGCAAGCTGTTCCTGTCGGAAAACCGCGACCTGGACCAGACCGTCACCTGGATGACCGCATCCATGGTGGTGCTTGCCTCCCGCGGGGAAGAGATCAAGGATTACTACCGTCCCTATTCCGTCTTGGGCGGTGCAGAGGTGCTGGACGCCATGGAAGCCGACGTGGAGCGGGTTGCCTACTACGCTCTGGAGCTGCTGGACAGTCAGCCCATCCCTCCCGGGGAATACGATTGCATCTGTGATCCCGATACCACCGGCATGATCGTCCACGAGGCCTTCGGCCACGGCGTGGAAATGGATATGTTCGTCAAGGACCGTGCCCTGGCGGCAAAGTGTCTTGGCGACTACGTGGCCAGCGAACAGGTCACCATGCACGACGGCAACGCCGTTTCTCAGACCGCAACCATGTTCTTCGACGACGAAGGCACCCTCACCACCGATACCGTAGTCATCGACAAGGGTATTCTCCGTACGGGTATGTGTGACGCGTTGTCCGCCGCCCGCCTGGGCGTAGCACCCACGGGCAACGGCAGAAGAGAGAGCTACGAGCGTAAGGCCTACGCCCGTATGACCAACACCTACTTCACGGGAGGGAACGCCACCGTGGAAGAAATGATCGCCTCCGTAAAATACGGCTTCCTGCTGGAGAACCCTTCCAGTGGCATGGAGGACCCCAAGAACTGGGGCATCCAGTGCATGGTCACCATCGCCAGAGAAATCAAGGACGGCGTTCTCACCGGAAAGATCTTCTCTCCCATCGTTCTCACGGGATACGTCCCCGATCTGCTGAAATCCGTCACCATGATGAGCGATACCGTGAAGCTCTCCGGCAGCGGCTACTGCGGCAAGGGCTACAAGGAATGGGTCAAGGTCTCCGACGGCGGCCCCTATATGAAAGCCCGTATCCGTCTGGGTTAAATGTAAGGAGGCAAACGACTATGCTTAACAGAATTAAAAACACCTTAAATACCCTGGGCATCGCCCATTGGCGGATCAACGAGACCAAGGAAGAATCCGCAGAATTGTTCTTCGTCCGCAAAGAGCTGGATATGCGCCGCATCAAGGACGTGTGCAAATACTTCGTCACCGTCTATCGGGACGGGGAAGGGGAAAAGCCCACCCGCGGCGCCACCTCCGTCACCCTGCTGGACTCCATGTCCGACGAGATGCTTTCCGACAAGCTGAAGGGTGCCTACTTCGCCGCACAGTTTGCCGCCAACCCCTATTACGATCTGCCCGACCCCGTTTCCGCGCCCACCGTCTGCAAGACGGGGATCCTTGCGGAAGTGCCCCTGACAGACAGCGCCTGGAAAATGGCGGGAGCCCTCTTTGCTCCCGACACCCGCGAGGATGCCTTTATCAACTCCGCAGAGATCTTCGTCACCCGCCAGTCCCGCCGCATCCTTTCCTCCGGCGGAACGGACGTCTCCTACACCGACGCCAAGGCAGACGGCGAATTCGTGGTACAATGCCCCGCCCCCGAGGACGTGGAAATGCACCACACCTTCTCCTATGGGGAGCTGGAAACGGAAGCCTTGTCCGCCAAGGTGGCCGAGGCTCTGTCCTTCGTCTGCGACCGCGCCCACGCCCGGCGCACCCTCAAGAGCGGCAACTACGACGTGATCTTAAGCGGCAACAACGTACCCACCGTGCTGTCCTACTACGTCAGCCGTTCCTCCGCCTCCATGCTGTATTCCCGCTATTCAAGCTGGCAGGTGGGCGATAACGTCCAGGGCGGGGAAGTAAGCGGCGAAAGTCTGGATATGACCCTCTGTGCCACCGTCCCCTACGACGGAGAGGGCATCCCCATGGAAGACCTGCACCTTCTGGCAGGCGGCACCCTGAAGGCCGTCCACGGCCCCAACCGTTTCTGCCGCTACCTGGGTGTGAAGCCCACGGGCAGCTATTCCAAGGTGATCTGCGACAACGGCATCCTTCCCTTTGAGAAAATGAAGAATACCCCCTGCCTTTGGGTGGTGGCCTTCTCCGATTTCCAGATGGACGATTTCTCCGGCCGCTTCGGCGGCGAGATCCGTCTGGCCTACCTCATCGAGGAGGGCAAGGTGACCCCCGTCACAGGCGGCTCCGTCAACGGAAGCCTGTTGGAATCCCAAAAGGATCTGCAATTCTCCACCGACCGCTACGTCACCTCCCGCTACGAAGGCCCCTACGCCCTCAAGCTGAAGAATATCAGCGTGGCAGGTATCTGATATGGCAAAGCAAAACACCCCCGAGCTGCCGCCCATGGACTGCGAGCATTGCGTCTACTTCGTTTACGACGAGGAGGCCGACGCTGATTTCTGCAACCTCTCCTTGGATGAGGACGAGGAGGTCAAGTTCCTCTCCTCCGGGAGCAGATACTGCCCCTGGTTCCGCCGCTACGACGAGTATAAGACCGTCAGAAAACAAAATTGAGAACGGAATGCAGAACCCTTTTTCGGGAAAAAAGGGTTCCGCACCTCCCAAAAACCTTTCCTCCAAAACCGATTTCATCGGTTTTGGCAATCAGGTTTTCTTGGAGGGTACGGGAACCTTCTTTTTCCTAAAAGAAGGTTCCCGTATTGTTCTTTGTCAAAAAAGAAAGGAAACAACTATGAACTACTTAGTAGGCACCCTTGTCCTGGACTCCAAAACCAACCAGCGGGTGCGGATCACCTTCTCCGACGGCAAGCAGATCGAGGCCGTCTACGAGGACACCTACGGCTACAACCACTCCTTTTATACCGACGAAGGCAGGGAGATCCGCCTCTCCAACCACTTCATGCACCTGAAAGGCATAAAAATCGAAAAAATCTGAAAAAACCATAAGGATTTCTTTTCCTTTCCGTGTATCTGTAAATGAAAGGCCACCACAGAGAAAGGAGGCGTCCCACATGGATCACGGTGCAAGTAGCTACCGCCGTTTCCTGGATGGCGACAAAAACGCCTTTGACGATGTTTTCAACCTGTATTACACCCCGCTCACCTTTTTCGTAAACCGTTACGTGGGGAACGTCCACGACGCGGAAGACATCGCCATCAATACCCTGCTGGAATTATTGCTGCATCCAAAGCGGTATAATTTCCGCACGCCTCTGAAGGCCTACCTTTTTGCCATCGCCCGCAACAAATCGCTGAACTTTTTGCGGGATCACCGTAAGGACACCCTCACTCCGGAGGATGCGGAAAGTGAGCTGGCGGACCGAAGCTCCCTTGCCGACGAGCTGATCAAAAGGGAAGAGCACCGCGCTTTGAACCAAGCCATAAACGACCTCCCCGGGGAAATGCAGGCGGCCGTCCATTTGGTATACTTCGAGGAGCTTTCCTACGAGGACGCCGCCAAGGTCTTGGGAAAAAGCAAAAAGCAGATCGACAACCTGTTGTACCGTGCAAAATCAGCACTGCGCAACGCATTGGGAAAGGAAATGAACCTATGAGAAGAACTCCCGCACAAGCCAAGGCGGAGCTGGAGCGCCGTTATAACGCCCGCCTTGCCGCAAACCAAAAAAGAAACGACCGCCTGTTCAAAAGCGGCGGCTTCTTAGCACTGTTTCTGGCAATGACCCTCCTCACCGTGGGACTTGCCATCAGGACTCCCGAGGAGCATACCTCCCACACCATCTATTCCGGCAACACTCTGGAACAGACCTCCTCCGAAGCCTCCTCCGATGAGCCGGGGGAGACCTCCCGCCCCATCCGGATGACCAACTCCAAAAACCTGATGGAAGGCATCACCCCCATGTCCGTCACCAAGAAGAACCCGGACGACACCTTTGTAAGCGCCCAGATGGACTTCGCCGTGAAGCTTCTGCAGCAAAGCTTGAAGAAAGACGGGCAAAAGGGCTCTCTGGTGTCCCCTTTGTCCGCCCAGCTCTGCCTTGCCATGGTTGCCAACGGTGCCGACGGCGAGACCCTTGCGGAAATGGAAAAGGTTCTGGGGGGAGACCTGTCCCTGGAACAGCTCAACGCCTATCTCTCCGCCTACAGAGAATCCCTGCCCTCTACCGAAAAGACCAAGCTGCTTTTAAACAACGGCATCTGGTTCAAGGAAGGCTACCCTTTCTATACCGACTTCCTCCAGACCAATGCCGACTACTACGGCGCGGCACTGTACCAAGCTCCCTTTACCAAGGAGACCATGGAGGCAGATCTCGAGGAGATCAACGATTGGGTCAATACCAATACCGACGGCATGATCCCCAAGCTGTTTGAAGAATTGGACGAGGACACCGTAATGGTGCTAATCAACACCCTTCTCTTCGACGGCACTTGGGAGACCGGCTACGCCGACAAGGACGTGGTGAACGGAACCTTCTATTCCTACAGCGGAAAAGAACAGACCGTGGAGATGATGTGTTCCACCGAGTCTGTGTATTTTGCCGACGAAAACGCAAAGGGCTTCCTGAAATACTACGACGGCAAGGACTACGCCTTCGCCGCCATCCTCCCCGAGGAGGGAACCGATATTCTGGAATACGCCAATTCCTTAACGGGTACTTCCTTGCAAAGCCTGCTGAATGATATGTGGGGGATAGAAGTTGATGTCCAACTGCCCAAGTTCAAATTTGAGTATTCTTTGGATCTGAAACCCGTCTTGGAGGATATGGGTATGCCCACCGCATTTATGGAAGGCTTGGCAGACTTCTCCAAAATGAGTACCCGCCGCCTCCATATCGGCCAGGCGGTGCAGAAGACCGCCATGGAGCTTTCTCCCACCGGCACCAAAGCGGCCGCCGCCACGGGAGTTGGCATGGAAGATGAATGTGAGTCGCCGACTATTTTCCTGAACCGTCCCTTCGTGTATATGATCCTGGACACCAAAACCAATCTTCCCTTGTTCATCGGCGTCATGACCGAGATGTAACCCCAACACAAAAAGGAGCCTCCGCGGCTCCTTTTTTCACCCTCCAAAAACGTCAGTTTTCGGCATTGGGTTTTCTTTTTGGATTCTTAAACCTTTTTCTTTTTCTCGAAAAGAAAAAGGTTTAAGCGTTCTTCTTTACTCGTCCATATCCAGAACGGTAACGTCTTCCTGTTCCTCCAAGGGCTGTACCTCCGGCTCCTTGTCAACGGGAGGCAGCTCCACCGTGCGGGTCTTGTGCTCCTTCTTCTCGGTGAGATGATCCGGCTCCACGGTAAAGGTGTGGGTAGCTTCTGCCCCCTCCACATTGCCTTCGGTCTTCTTATTGTGAGCGGCGTACTGTTCCCAGGAAATAGCGCCCTTGATCATACGGGAGAATAAGGTCTTCAGATCGGAGATCTGCACCGCAACCTCACGCTGGGAGATGGCGATCACGGGGATCCCCAATTCCAGATTGTTCCGTGCGATCCGTGCGTGCTTCCCGTCCAGCTCTGCCACGTAGCTGTCGCTGTCGCTGAGGCTAAGCCCCAGCATGGGCGCCTTGGTCAACCCGAACACCTTCATGGAGGCAATGTTCACCCATTCCACGTAAACCCCGTTCTTGCCGCCCACCATATAGTTGGTGAACCCCTTGTTGGTGATCACCAAAGCGTCGGAAGGACGGATCCCGCCATAAAGCAAAATGCCGTAAAGCACCGCTCCGCTCCCCGCAAAGAGGATCCCCACGCCCATGATGACGTAGCCGATCGCCTCCGAGGGAGGTGCAATGGGCAGGAAGGGCAGAGAGATCAGAAAGATGCCCGCCAGAATGAGAAACAAATAGGAAAAACCGTACAGCAGAAAATCGGGATTTCTGCGCTTGATGCGGATGTTGTCGTTCTTAACCATGTCAAAAACTCCTTAGGCAATGTAGTTTAATCTTCAAAATCCTTTTTTTGGGTGGGGGAGTCCTCTTTCACGATGATAAACTCCGCGTCGTTCACCGTGATCAGATCCTTACCGTCCCGCTTTTGATAGGTGGCCAGCAAAGCACCATCGGACTTGCGGTACATGGTCAGCTTAAACTGTAACCCCGTAAAGTCCGGCTTTTCCTTTTCACCCAAGGGAATGCGAACGTCGCCGAAGCACACCCGGGCGTAACCGTAACGTCCCACGTCGTCTTCCTCGATCTGCAAAACGGGATAGACCTTCCCGTCCTGATCCACCAGCTCGTATATGATGGCGTCGTCGGTGTCGTGATCGGTGAGCTTCTTGTTGTACTTTACGCCGATCTCCAGCTCCCCCGTCTCCGGTGCGTAGAAGCAGGTGGAGGAGGAAATGGTGATGCTCCCTTGCTCGTTCATGAAATCCATGATGATCACCTGGTGTACCTTGTAGTCCTCCGTAGCGTCGGCAACCTTATGGGTGGCCTCGGTGAACTGCATCTCGGTATAAAGATCCGATTCCCTGGTGGTGAAGATCACCGCCAGCACTAAGATCCACACCAAAGCGGACGCGCCGTATAGGATCCCCTTGAAAATATTCTTTACCACACGGAAGCTTTTCGACTCCCGCTCGTCTCTTACTTCGTCAAAATCCTGATCGGAAAAACTCATCTTTTGTCCTCACTTCGGGTGACATAATTTTTGTTATTTCTCGGTGGAAAGCTCCACTTATCCACCGTTTTTTGCACATTCGGTGGATAACTTTTGGGTTCTCCACCTTAAAAACCTTGATTTTACAAGAAGTTATCCACATTATCCACATAGTTATCCACAAGATCACCATGGCTTTTATGTCAACCCGGGGGTATGGATAACGGGGCGGAAAACCTCAAAAATGAGGGAATTTAAATAGAACCGAAGTATTTTCGATCCAAACTCCTCATGCGGATGGCGGTGGCAACGTGTTGCTTGCCGATGGCCTCACATTCCTCAAAATCCGCAATGGTGCGGGCGACCTTCAGCAGACGGTTGTAGCCGCGGGCAGAAAGATTCAGCTTGTCAAAGGCTCTGCGGATCAGCTCCTTGGCGTCCTCCTCCAAGCGGCAGAAGACCTCCAGATGCTGGGGCTCCATCAAAGCGTTGGCAGTCAGGGGCGCACCGTTGCGGAGGCGAATGCCGTCAAAGCGGCTCAAGGCGTATTCTCTGGCCTTGGCCACCCGTGCGCGGATCTGCTCGCTGGTCTCACAGGCAACAGCGGAATGGAGATCGTCGAACTCCAACGCCCCCACCTCCACCTGAATGTCGATACGGTCAAGCACAGGGCCGGACACACGGTTCAGATACGCACTCTTGCTCTTGGGAGAGCAGGTGCAGGCTTTGGTGGGATGTCCGTAAAACCCGCAGGGGCAGGGGTTCATGGCGCAAACCAACATAAAGGAGCAGGGGAAGGTAGCCGACCCCGCCACGCGGGAGATGGTCACCCTATGCTCCTCCAGGGGCTGACGGATGGTCTCTCTTGCCTTGGGAGCGAATTCGGGAAACTCGTCCAAGAACAACACGCCGTTGTGAGCCAGGGAGATCTCCCCGGGCTGTGCGTGAGACCCGCCTCCCGCCAATGCGGCGGAGGAAATGTTATGGTGAGGCGAACGGAAGGGTCGCCGTGTCAGCAAAGGATTCAATTCCCCGGAAAGCCCTGCCACGGAATAGATCTTGGAGCTTTCGATGGCTTCCTCGTAGGTCAGCGGGGGAAGGATGTGGGGCAAACGGGATGCCAGCATACTCTTACCGGAGCCGGGAGGTCCGATGAGCATCACGTTGTGCATCCCCGCGGCGGCAACCTCCAAGGCTTTCTTGGCGGTCTCCTGCCCCTTTACCTCGGAGAAATCGGGAGCCCCGTCAAAGCAGGTGTTCAGAATACTTTCCCCACAGAACTGCAAAGGCTCAATGGGTAAGATCCCGCGGAAATGTAATAAGATCTCCCGCACGTCGTGAACAGGGTAGACGTTGATCCCCGGTGCGGCGGAAGCCTCTGCGGCATTCTCCGTAGGGCAGAAGAAATGCTTGAACCCGTTCTGCGCGGCGGAAAGTGCCATGGGCAAAGCCCCGTTGATAGGTCTCAGCGTCCCGGACAGGGAAAGCTCGCCCACGAACACGGAGCTTGAGAAATCCGCGTTCCTCACTTCCTCGGGCTTGAGAAGGGAAAGGAGAATGGGCAGGTCGTAAATGGTACCCTCCTTGCGGATGTCCGCGGGTGCCAGGTTCACCGTGATCTTGCCGGTCTTCATGGAAAGATTCAGGTCTCTCCCCGCCGAACGTACGCGTGCGGCGGCCTCCTTCACGGCGGTATCAGGCAGACCGATGATCTCCAGATGGTAATCGGGAGCGGATACGGCAGTAGCCTCCACCGTAACGATCTGACCCTCGATCCCCCGCAACGCGGCGGAATAATAGGTATGTACCATGCTCAGACCCTCTTTCCTTTAAGAAAATCATTCTTATCATAACACATTCTTTTTTTATTTTCAATACGAAAAACCGCAAACAAAAGAAATTTTCTGTTAAAAATGTGTGCATAAAATAAATTCAGTAAAGAAATTCAAAAAAATTCGAAAAAAATTGACTTTATCTCTTTACAGAAGGGAAAAAAAGTGGTATGATAGAGAGCACGATAAAAACAGGAGGCTATAAAAGCATGGCATTTTTGCAAAGAAAAAAAGTTTCCATGGATGGTAACACCGCTGCTGCACACGTGTCCTACGCGTTTACGGAAGTAGCTGCCATCTACCCCATCACCCCTTCCAGCCCTATGGCGGAAGTGACCGACACCTGGTCCGCTACCGATAAGAACATCTTCGGCGAACCTGCAAGAAACATCTTCGGCGACCGCGTAATGGTAACCGAGATGCAGTCTGAGGCAGGCGCTGCAGGTGCAGTTCACGGTTCTCTGGCCGCAGGCGCTCTCACCACCACTTATACTGCTTCCCAGGGTCTTCTTCTGATGATCCCCAACATGTATAAGATCGCAGGCGAGCTCCTTCCCGGTGTTATCCACGTTTCCGCAAGATGTGTTGCGTCCCACGCACTGAACATCTTCGGCGACCACTCCGACGTTTATGCTTGCCGTCAGACCGGTTACGCTATGATGGCAGAGACCAACCAGCAGGAGATCATGGACCTGGGCGCAGTTGCGCACCTGGCTTCCATTAAGGGTAGAGTTCCCTTCCTGAGCTTCTTCGACGGCTTCCGTACCTCCCACGAGGTTCAGAAGATCGAGGCTTGGGATTACGAAGACCTCAAGGAAATGGTTGACATGGATGCCATCAATGCATTCCGTGCAAGAGCCATCAACCCCGAGCATCCCGTTCTCCGCGGTTCCGCAGAAAACGGCGACATCTTCTTCCAGCACAGAGAAGCTTGCAACAGCTACTATGAAGCTATCCCCGGCATCGTCGAGGAATACATGGATAAGGTCAACGCCAAGCTCGGCACCGACTATAAGCTGTTCAACTACTACGGTGCTCCTGACGCAGAGCGCGTGATCGTTGCAATGGGTTCCGTTTGCGACGTGACCGAAGAGGTTATCGATTACCTGAACGCTAAGGGCGAGAAGGTTGGTCTGGTCAAGGTCAGACTGTATCGTCCCTTCGTTGCAGAGAAGCTCTCCGAGGCTATCCCCGCATCCGTCAAGAAGATCGCAGTTCTGGACCGTACCAAGGAGCCCGGCTCTCTTGGCGAGCCCCTGTATCTTGACGTTGTTGCAGCTCTCAACCGCACCGGCAGAACCGACATCACCGTTGTCGGCGGCAGATACGGTCTGGGCTCCAAGGACACCACTCCCGCTTCCGTTTGCGCAGTTTACGAGAACCTGGCTCTGGATACCCCCAAGGGTAACTTCACCATCGGCATCGTAGACGACGTGACCGGCCTGTCTCTCCCCGAGACTCTTACCGAAGATACCGCTCCCGCAGGTACCATCGCTTGTAAGTTCTGGGGTCTGGGCGGCGACGGTACCGTTGGCGCTAACAAGAACTCTATCAAGATCATCGGCGACCATACCGATAAGTATATCCAGGCGTACTTCCAGTACGACTCCAAGAAGACCGGCGGTGTGACCATCTCCCACCTCCGCTTCGGCGACAAGCAGATCAAGAGCCCCTACTATATTACCAAGGCCGACTTCGTTGCTTGCCACAACTCTTCCTATATTCTTAAGGGCTACCGTATCGTTCAGGACGTTAAGCCCGGCGGAACCTTCCTGTTGGACTGCCGTTGGACCGCTGAAGAGCTGGATGCCAACCTGCCCGCAGACGTTAAGGCTTACATCGCCAACAACAACGTGAAGTTCTATATCATCGACGCTACCACCATCGCCGCAAAGCAGATCGGTAACGTCAAGGTTAAGAACACTGTCCTCCAGTCCGCCTTCTTCTCCCTGGCAGGCATCCTGCCCAAGGCCGACGCCATCGAGTACATCAAGAAGATGGCATACAAGTCCTATATCAAGAAGGGCCAGGCAATGGTTGATCTGAACTACGCCGCTATCGACGCAGGTGCAGACGCAGCCGTTGAGGTTGCCGTTCCCGAAGCTTGGAAGGCCATCGTTGCCGACAAGCACGAGGAAGTTGCAACCGGTACCCGTAAGGATCTGGTAGACTTTGTCAACAACGTGGTTCTTCCCGTTGATCGTATGGACGGCGACACTCTGCCCGTATCCACCTTCCTGCCTTATGCAGACGGTACCTTCCCCCAGGGCTCTGCAGCTTACGAGAAGCGCGGCGTTGCCGTTAACGCTCCCGTATGGCAGCCCGAGAACTGTATCCAGTGTAACAACTGTTCCTTCGTTTGCCCCCACGCGGCTATCCGTTCCTACGCTATGACTGAGGACGAGGCTGCAAAGGCTCCCGAAGCTACCAAGTTCGCGGCTAAGCCCGTTATCAAGACCAACTACAAGTTCACCGTTGCCATCAGCCCCCTCGACTGTATGGGTTGTACCCTGTGCGTGAAGGATTGCCCTGTTACCGCAAAGGCATTGAAGGACGCTCAGGCAGTTGCAGCAGCAGAATATCCGGACGATCCCAAGAAGGCAGCCAAGAAGGCCGCAGAGCTGGCAGCTCCCAAGAGCGCACTGCTCATGGTTCCCATGGCTTCTCAGCTGGATCAGCAGCCCGTATTCGACTACTGCGTAGCAAATGTTGCAGAGAAGACCGAGCTTGTGAACAACACTGTCAAGGGAAGCCAGTTCAAGCAGCCCCTGCTTGAGTTCTCCGGCTCCTGCGCAGGCTGTGCTGAGACTTCTTATGCAAGAATCGTTACTCAGCTCTTCGGCGAGAGAATGTATATTTCCAACGCTACCGGCTGTTCCTCCATCTGGGGCGGCTCCGCTCCCGCTACTCCCTATACCGTCAACCGCGAAAGCGGCAAGGGTCCCGCATGGGCTAACTCCCTGTTCGAGGACAACGCTGAGCACGGTATGGGTATGGAACTTGGCCAGAAGGTAATCCGCAACCGCGTGATCGGCATGATCCGTGAGCTGGGCGACATGGTTACCTGCGAAGAGACCAAGGCTATCATCGACGCATACCTCTCCACCCTGGAGAACGGTGCCGAGAACGCCAAGGCTTCCAAGGCTCTGATCGCAATGCTGGAAGCATCCACCTGCGAGAAGTGCGCAGATCTCCGCGCTCAGATCCTGCTCTACAAGGATTACATCGCTAAGAAGTCCGTTTGGATCTTCGGCGGCGACGGTTGGGCATACGACATCGGCTTCGGCGGCTTGGACCACGCCATCGCTTCCGGCGAGGACGTGAACATCTTCGTCTTCGTTACCGAGGTTTACTCCAATACCGGCGGTCAGGCTTCCAAGGCTACTCCCACCGGCTCTGTGGCTCAGTTCGCAGCAGCAGGTAAGGGCCAGAAGAAGAAGGATCTGGCTGCTATCGCAATGTCTTACGGCTACGTATACGTAGCACAGGTTTGCATGGGCTACGATAAGAACCAGCTGCTGAAGGCTCTCACCGAGGCAGAGGCTTACAACGGTCCCTCTTTGATCATCGGCTACGCACCCTGCGAAATGCACGGTGTGAAGGGCGGTATGCAGAACTGCCTGGCTGAGCAGAAGAAGGCTGTAGAGTCCGGCTACTGGCAGACCTTCCGTTACAACCCCGAGACCGGCAAGGTGATCCTGGATTCCAAGGCTCCCACCGGAAGCTATCAGGACTTCATCCGCTCCGAGGTTCGCTATGCTCGTCTGGCTCAGTCCTTCCCCGAAAGAGCAGAAGTGCTCTTCGCGCAGGCTGAGGACTTCGCTAAGGCTAAGTACGAGAAGCTGAAGAAGCTGTCCGAGCAGTAATCTAACAAAATGAATGCGGGCGGGGCTTCTCTCGCCCGCATTTTGTCTAAAAAGGATTGGTTATATCTATGGAAAACAGATCGAAAAGAACCCGACCCGAATATCTCTACGCGGCTCTCCTGTTTATGGGCGCGGCTTTGCTGTTGGTGATCCTCATTGTCTGCGGAAGCTGCGAGCCCTCGAAGGAGCCGGCGGGGGAGAGTTCTGCCCAAACTTCGGAAAACTACGAGGCGTCTTCGGAGGGCTCCGTTCCTGTGGCGGAAAGCTCCGAGGAGGAATCCTCTGAGGCTGAGCCCGAGGCGGAATACGCCGAATTTGACGTTCCCACTTCCGATAAAATGACGGGCATCCTTGCATTGACCGATCCTGCATACGCAGCAGGGCTAACCGATACTCCCGATGGACTGACGAAGATATCCGACCATAAAAACAAGTATTACGGCCTGTCCGGTACTGCGTTGACTCTCCGCTTGGATGCCATTGAAGCGCTGAACCAAATGACAAAGGCATTCACCGACGCGAAGGGGGAAAACACCCTGATCATCCATGAGGCGTATAAGGCGGGCTCCGCTGTTGAAAATGACCCCATCCGTAAAGATCTTTCCGGCGGTAACACCGTGTACTTCACCCTTTATCCCGCCGATAAGGACGGTGACAACATCGGTACAGGCAAATACCTGTGGCTGGCAAGTAACTGTAACCGCTTTGGTTATGTTCTCCGGTATCCCTCCGAAAAGTCGTCCGTTACCCAGGTGTCCGGCAACGGCACCGGAAGAGTCTATCGCTTTGTGGGTTATGAACACGCCGCTTATATGGCTAAGTATCATCTGTGCTTGGAGGAGTATCTGGACGCCATTCGTCCGTACACCGCGGAAGCTCCGTTGACCATCGACTATACCGATGCTTCCGGTGATAAGCAGACCTGCTACGTATATTACGTGCCCGCAGGGGAAGGGGAGACCACAACGCTCACCGTTCGCGGCGGGGAAGATGCAGTGTATTCCGTCTCCGGTAACGGCACCGACGGCTTCATCGTTACCTGCTACGGCTAAACTCGTTTTCAAAAAAAGAAGCAAAATCGTCGAAAAATGACGAAGAACATCCGTTTTGTTAGAAAAGGCAGTGTGTAAAAAATACACTGCCTTTTTTGTGCATTTTACACGCGAGATTCTTTCACCGATAGGAATTTTTTTATCACCAATAAAAAACGTTATAATTTCGGAAAACTTTTATACATAATTCAAAAGCAATTTCAGAGTCCTTGCCCATTCTTGTGATGTGTGAATTTCTTAAGTATATAATGTTTTTTTGCTGTCTGTTTTTAAAATGGTTAAATTTTGTTTCAAAAATGTTCATGTTGAAACTTGTCTGTGAAAAATCATCAATCCCAAAGATAGAAAAATGGCTGTCAAAAACCGTTTTTCGACACCCTGTTTTCCTGCTCTTGCCTGCTTTTTCCGCGTTTTTCCACGCTTGACAAAAGAAACGGTCTGTGGTACTATTACTGAGTATTGAAATAAGGTGTATTCCTATGACTATATACGCGCGTACGCGTGAGCGAGGCGGCGTGTTGGTTCCCGGGATATGCCGTCAGCATTTTCTCAGGAGGAAAACCGCATGACCAGCTTCAACCGAACCTTTAAGCGCGTTCTCGCAATGCTCATGCTTTTGGTGATTACCTTCACCGGGCTTGGCGCGGGAACTCTCGAAGCGTTGGCGTCCGTCGAGCACAGATATAATTCTGACTCGCTGGTGCGTACTTCCCTTGACGAGATTAAGAACGTTCTTACCTCCACCAGCTACAGCGAGTATCTGTTGAGCTACAACGATGCTTCTATGGCTACCGGTAAGATCGTCGTGGATCTTGTGAATGGGATCGACGCAGCCGACACCACCGCCACTGTCAACGTTGTGAAAAACGGCGATGACCTCGGCAAGTATCTTGTCAACAAGAACGGTGCCGCTTTGCAGATGCCGGAGGGCGTTAGTGCCATCCTGCTTTGCGGAGACGACGGCAGAGTTTCTTTCAAGGTGACTGTGCCCGAGTCCGGCCTTTACAACCTCAACGTGGGCTACTACACCGGCAACGTTGCCGTTTACGAAAACGTTGTTGATGAAGAGGGCAAGGTCGTTTACGAAAACGGCGTGCCCGCTGTAAACTTTGATGCAGAACCCACCGTCGGCAACTATGCAGCCATCGAGCGCTACGTTCTGATCGATGGTAAGGTGCCCTACACCGAAGCCCGTTCCGTTGAGTTTGCACGTGTTTGGAACGATCTCTACACCTTCGAAAATGAGAAGGGTGAGACCGTTCAGATGCTTTCCGACTCTCAGGAATTCAAGGATTTCGTAAAAGCGCATTACGGCGATTACGAGAACTTCCGCCCCTACGCAAAGGACTCCAACGGCAACGAGCTGAAGCCCGAGAAGGTCCTTGTGAACGAGTGGGCCGATACCTACGTATACGACTCCACCGGTTACTTCAGCGATCCTCTGTGCTTCTACCTTTCCGAGGGCGAACACATCCTGTCCTTCCAGGCAGTCAGAGAGACCGTGGCACTGAGCAGCATCGTTCTTGAGGCTGCTGAAGCGCTCCCCACCTACGCTGAGTATTACGAGGCACACGGTGGCGACGCTGCCAAGTACACCGGCGATGCCCAGGTGATCGTTCAGGCTGAGTACGCTACCACCGTTTCCGAGCGTACCATTTATCAGCTGAACAACCGCTCCTCCGTATTCTCCCAGCCCCAGGATCCTGCTCTGATTCGTCTGAACATGATCGGCGGCGACAAGTGGGAATACGTTGGTCAGTGGATCGAATGGGAAGTGGAAGTACCCCAGGCGGGCTTCTACAGCATCATTCCTCGTTCTCTCCAGAGCTACTACTCCGGTATGTACGTTTCTCGTAAGGTTGCCATCAACGGGGAAGTCCCCTTCCAGGAAGCAGGCTTCGTTCGCTTCAACTACTCTTCCGAGTGGGTGACCGAGCCTCTCCACAACGGTGACACCGAGTTCATGTTCTACCTGAACGAAGGCGTGAACACCATCCGTCTGGAAGTTGTTCTCGGCGACATGGCAAGCATCCTGAGCCGCGTTAACAACTCCTTGACCAAAATTAACGCTTACTACCGTAAGATACTGATGATCACCGGTACCGAACCCGACGAATACCGTGACTACCGCTTTGAGCGTCTGATTCCCGACGTTCTGAAGGGTCTCCGTGAGCAGGCAGCAGAGCTGTACGCCGTATCCGAAGAGCTTGCAACTCTGATGGGCGGCAAGGGCTCCCACTCCTCCACTCTGGACCGTGTAGCCAACGTCTGTGAACGTATGGGTCAGTACCCCTCCACCATCGCAGGCTACATGAGCACCCTGAAGTCCTACAGCGCTTCCTTGGGTACTTGGCTTGCCGATACTCAGAACCAGCCCTTGGGCATCGACTACCTCTGCGTACAGGCTTCCGATGCGGAAGCGCCTCAGGCAGAGCCCGGCTTCTTTGCAAGCCTGTGGGGCGGCATCGAGAAGTTTATCATGTCCTTCTTCTCCGATTACGACTCTCTCGGTTCTTCCGAGGATGTTGCCGGCATCGAGGACTCTGAGGACTATGCAGTTGAGGTTTGGACCGTCACCTCCCGTGACCAGGCTCAGATCGTTCGTAACTTGGTAGACGACTCCTTCGCTTCCACTTATGGTTTGCCCGTAGTCGTTAAGCTGGTTGCAGGCGGTACCTTGCTTCCCGCAACGCTGGCAGGCACCGGCCCCGACGTCTACATGGGTGCGGCCCAGGGTGACGCTATCAACTACGCCATCCGTTCCGCCGTGGTTTCCTTGAACAACACCAACGGGGACGACACCGTGGGCTACAACTTCAATGACCTGTCCCGCTGGGCGGAGGATCCCATCTATAAGCCCTTGCTGGAGAAGAATTTGATTCCCACCTTTGATCAGGTAAAGACCCGCTTCGCTAAGAACGCCATGGTTCCTCTGACCCTTTACGGTCAGACCTACGGTATCCCCGAGACCATGAGCTTCGCCATGATGTTCTACCGCAAGGACATCTTCGCAGAGCTTGCCAGCGACAGCAACAGCGAGGTTAAGGTGCCCGACACTTGGGATGAATTCTACAATATTATATATACCATGCAGTCCAACGAGTTGGATATCGGTTTCCCCACCGGTGTAGCCGGCTCCACCTTCCTGATGTATCAGAAGGGTGAGACCTACTACGACCAGGGCAACTATGATTACTATCTGGAGCTCTTCCGTAAGTATTACGAGAAGAAGGGTTACGATTCCTCCTATAACAACGTTGACGACTACCTGAACGCAATCGGCTATACCTATACCGATGCAGACGGCAACGTCGTTCCCAAGACTGACGGTATTTCCATCAACCTGGACTCCGATACTGCTCTGGCTTCCTTCAAAGAAGTCTGCAATCTGTTCACTCAGTACGAGTTCCCCGTAACCTATAGCTTTGCAAACCGTTTCCGTTCCGGTGAAATGCCCTTGGCCATCATTGAGTATAACAACTACAACTCTCTGATCGTCTTCGCTCCCGAGATCAACGGTTTGTGGGAATTCACTCCTCTGCCCGGTACCCTTTCCGAAGACCCCAACACCGGCGAGACCATCGTGAACAACTCCACCGTAGGTGCTGTGTCCACCATGCTGATGATGCGTTCCGTAACCGAGAAGAACGCTCTGGCGGCCTGGACCTTCATGCAGTGGTGGATGAGCGCTGACGTACAGACCTCTTACGGTAACGAAATGATCGCACTGTTGGGTCCCTCTGCTAAGCAGCCCACCGCTAACATGGAAGCTCTGGCAGGTATGTCCTGGTCCAAGGATGAGTACGACAACCTGTTCGCACAGTTCAACGCAGTTGAATGTACTCCCGAGTACCCCGGTTCCTACATCGTATCCCGTTACACCAACTTCGCGTTCCTGAACGTATACAACGATGGTGACGACCCTGTTGAATCCATGCAGTCTTACATCACGGATATCAACAACGAGTTGACCAGAAAACGTGCCGAGTTTAGCCTGCCCACTTCCGATATCATCAAAGAAATGGAAGATTATCTGGAAGAAGAAGGCATTATACTCGAGAATGAAAAGGAGAGATGATCATGGCAAAGGAAAAAGCTGTCATCAGAACAGACATGAGCCGTTTCCGCTGGACTTTGCTGGAAATGAAAAAGCATAAGGTCGCCTACCTCATGATCGCGCCCTTCTTCATCCTGTTCACTCTGTTCACTATTATCCCCGTCGTTCTGTCCCTGATCTTGAGTTTCACCAACTTTAACCTGCTGGAATGGCCGGATTTCGTCTTCCTGGATAACTACATCCGCCTGTTCTTGGACGACGACGTGTTCATCACCGCCATCAAGAATACCTTGATGTTCGCAACGGTCACCGGCCCCGGCTCCTACCTGTTGTCCATGCTGCTGGCTTGGTTCATCAACGAGCTGCGTCCCCGTATCCGTTCTATCGTAACCCTGCTGTTCTACGCACCCTCCATTTCTGGTAACGTATATCTGATCTGGACGATCTTCTTCTCCGGCGACGAATACGGTCTGGTCAATGCTTGGGGTATGAAGCTGGGTCTGCTGTCCGAGCCCGTTCTGTGGTTCCAGGATGAGAAGTACATCTTCGTCCTCTGCTGCTGTGTAGCACTGTGGACCTCTCTGGGTACCTCCTTCCTGACCTTTATCGCAGGTTTCCAGACGGTAGATACCTCCCTGTATGAAGCAGGCGCTGTGGACGGCGTCAAGAACCGTTGGCAGGAGCTCTACTACATCACCCTTCCTACCATGCGTCCTCAGATGATGCTGGGTGCTATCTTGGCCATCACCGGCGCGTTCGGCTTCGGCGGCGTTATCACCGCTCTGGTAGGCTTCCCCTCCCCGAACTACGTTGCGCATACCATCATGCACCACTTGGATGACTACGGCGGTATGCGATTTGAGATGGGTTATGCTTCCGCCATCGCCACTCTGCTGTTCTTGATGATGATCGGCTGTAACATGCTGGTCACCAAAATCTTGAGAAAGATAGGTACTTAATATGAACAAATTAATTGAAAAAATTAAAGTTGCCTATCGCAGATACGATACCAACCGTGTCCACTTCAAGCGTTCCGTAAACCGTTCCGCAGGCGGTGACGTAGGTATCTACATCATGCTTGCTCTGGTGGCCATCGTCATGGTGCTTCCCATGGTGTACGCAGTCTGCCAGTCCTTGAAGCCTCTGGACGAGATTTTCGTATTCCCCCCCAAGTTCTTCGTAATCAACCCCTCTTTCGAGAACTTCCGTGAGTTGTTCCGTACCATGAGCGAGTCTTGGGTGCCCTTCTCCCGTTACATCTTCAACACCATCCTGATCTCCGTGGTTGGTACCATGGGTAACGTGTTGCTCTCCTCTTACGCGGCTTACGCCATCGCTAAGATCAGATTCCCCGGCCGTGAGACCCTGTTCGGCATCGTCCGTATGTCTCTGATGTTCAACGCAACCGTAACCGGTATCTCCAACTTCCTGATCATGTCTGCTCTGGGTTGGGTAGACACCTACATGGCAGTTATCGTTCCTGCTTTCTGTACCAGCTTCGGTCTCTACCTGATGAAGCAGTTTATGGAAACCAGCGTTAACGACTCCGTTCTGGAAAGTGCCCGTTTGGAGGGTGCTTCCGAGAACAAGATCTTCTGGAAGATCGCAATGCCCATGGTTAAACCCGCTTGGGCAACGTTGATCCTCTTCGCGTTCAAGGATCTTTGGAACTCCGGTGCTAACCTGTACATCTACAGCGAACAGCTCAAGACCTTGAACTACGCAATCAGCCAGCTGGTAACGGCAGGTATCGAGCGTTCCGGTGTATCCGCCGCTTCCACCGTTATCATGATGATTGTTCCGATCCTGGTATTCGTCATTTCTCAGAACAACGTTATTCAAACCATGTCGTCCGCCGGCATGAAGGACTAAGGAGGGAAGACAATGAAACACAGAACATTCAAGACTCTTCTGATGGTCACCCTCCTGGTGCTGATGCTGGGCTCCGTCACCGCAGGTGCAATCGTTCCCTATACCACTTATACCTACGGTGTAAACCCGCATATCCAGGAAAGCCCCGCGGCTTACGTTCCTCTGAAGGTGATCAATACTGCCACCCTCACTCACTCTTTGACTGCTGAAGGCGGCGCCAGCGACAACGCCAAGATCAAGTACGGTGAGACCTTCGGTACCACCAGCCTTGCCTCTCCCGAGGACATCTTCGTTGACGACCTGAACCACGTTTACATCTCCGATACCGGCAACAACCGTATCGTTGTTACCGACGAGGATTACAACGTTCGTCTGATCATCAGCTCCTTCACCAACAACTACGGCGTTCCCGACAGCCTCAACCAGCCTCACGGTCTGTTCGTTACCGAAAGTGAGATCTTCGTTGCGGATAAGGGCAACTCCCGTATCGTCGTGTTCGACAAGCTTGGCAACTTCGTGACCATCGTTCCCGAGCCCGCCAGCGAAGTCATGCCCGACAACCACGTTTACAGCCCCGTTGCTGTAGCAGTGGACTCCGCAGGACGTATCTACGTGGTATCCTCTACCACCAACTACGGCGTTCTTTCTCTGAACCGCGACGGCACCTTCAACGGCTTCGTGGGCGCACAGAAGGTTACCTACAGTGCCTTCGACTACTTCTGGAGAATGTTCCAGACCGCAGAGCAGATCGCCGCTTCCGAGCAGTACGTTCCTACCGAGTATAACAACATCGCCATCGACCAAGACGACTTCGTCTTCGTTACCACCGCTTCTATCGACGAAACCAGCGTAGCAGGCGCCATCCGGGGCAAGTCCAAGGCAGCCGACTACATGACCGTTAAGAAGCTGAACCCCAAGGGAAGCGACGTTATGAACCGTAACGGCTTCTGGCCCCCTGCAGGTGAGGTAGATATGGACCCCATGGGCGGCGCTTCCGTAAAGGTGCGTGGTCCTTCCACCGTGGTGGACGTTGCCATCACCGAAAACGGCACCTGGAGCTTGATCGATACCAAGCGTAGTAAGGTCTTCACCTACGACGCCAACGGTAACATGCTCTACGCCTTCGGCGACTTCGGCGACCAGCTGGGTAACATCCAGACCTTGGATGCCATCGATTACCAGGGCACCAACATCCTGCTTCTGGACAAGGCATCCGCTTCCATCACCGTTTACAAGCGTACCGACTACGGTGACCTCATCGCCGCAGCTATCCAGAACGATATCGACCAGAACTACTCCAAGGCAGTTGAGTACTACACCGGTATCCTCCAGCGTAACAACAACTACGATACCGCATACGTAGGCATCGGCCAGTCTCTCTACCGCGAAGGCGACTATATCGAGGCTATGAAGTACTTCCGTGCCGCATACGACTCCGTTAACTACTCCGAGGCGTACCAGGCATACCGTAAGATCTGGATCGAAGAAAACCTCTGGCTCTTCCTGGGTGTTGCAGTTGTCTGCTTGGTTGGCTTCGTGAAGTTCTTCGGCTTCGCCAACAAGTACAACCGCAAGAACACCAAGGATAAAGAGAAGCGCGGCTTCTGGGAAGAAGTGATGTATGGCTTCCATATTATCTTCCATCCCTTCGACGGCTTCTGGGATCTGAAGCACGAGGGCCGCGGCTCCGTTCGCGGTGCAGTGTTCTGGCTCCTCGCAGCAGCTCTCGCCTTCGTATACAACGCCATCGGCGGCGGTTACCTGTATTACGGCGGCCAGGGCGGCGGTAACTTCGTTATGGCGGCAATGTCCATCGCAACCCCCGCGTTGCTGGTAGCGCTTGCCAACTGGTGTCTGACCACCCTGTTCGACGGGGAAGGCACCTTCAAGGACGTGTTTATCACCTGCTGCTACTCCTTGGTTCCTCTGGTAATCATTCTGTTCCCCATTACCGCAATGTCCAACGTGCTCACCACTAACGAGATGGGCATCCTCACCATGCTGACCACCATCGCATGGGTTTGGGTAGGACTTCTGGTATTCTTCGGTGTCATGGTTACCCACGACTACACCCTGGGCAAGAACTTCATCACCATCCTGGGTACTCTCTTGATGGTATGTGTGATCATGTTCGTCGCCATCCTGTTCTTCGCGCTGATCGGTAAGATCTACGCATTCGGCTACAACATCTACTTCGAGATATCCACCAGAGTATAAGAAAGGAGCGAAAAAGAATATGTTAAAGTCCAAATTCACAAAAACGCTCCTGATGGTGCTTTGCGTGGCAATGCTCATTCCCGCTCTGTCCAACATCGCGGTGTTTGCCGCAGAGGATGACGAACAGTCCTGGGAGGATATGTGGAAGGATACCATCTATCCCGCATACATGAGCACCGAGTTCACCACCATTGAGGACCGTCTTGTTGCAAGAAACAACACCGCCATTTCTCCCATGACCCTGTATGCAGTGGTCAACGGTATCGCCTTCTATCTGGATTCCATTACCGGTGAAATGGTTGCCCTCACCCTTGCCGATCCCACCTTGACCAAAGAGGCCATTGATGAAACCGGCACCATCCCCGAGTATACCGCTTACTATTCCACCAACCCCTATAACGTTGGTTCCAGTATGTCTTCTCAGGGTACACCCAGCTCCAACTCCGTTAAGGCAGAGCTGTATTCCCAGTTGATCATTTCCTACGCGCAGAACAACACCGATAACTCTATGAACTCCTTTACCGACGCTGCTGCCAACCAGCAGATCAACGTCAGTAACATTCGCGGCGGTGTCCGCGTTGAGTACTCCATCGGCCGTGAGCAGGTTACCTATCTGGTTCCTCGTCTGATCCGTAAGGAAAAGTTCGAGGCTCTGCTTGCTCAGGTTGAAGCCAACTCCAGCCAGTCCCGTGATGCCAAGACTCTCAAGGCGTTCTATATCTACTACGATAAGGACGATGAGACCAAGGCAGACAAGACCATCCAGGAGTATCTGAAAGAGTACCCCGTTCTGGAGAAATTCCCCATCTACGCTTGCGAAAAGCGTATCGCTACCAAAGAGCTTCTCCGTATCGAGAACATCATCAAGCTCTATACCGATTACACCTTGGAGCAGATGGAGATCGACCACGCAGAGACGGAATACACCTCCACCGAGGACAATCCTCCTCTGTTCAAGCTGGCCATCGAGTATAAGGCCGACGACGAAGGCGGTATCACCATTCGTCTGAACGCAGGCAACATCCGCTTTGCTTCCGACCTGTATCAGCTTTCCAATGTGACCCTGTTGCCCTACGGCGGTGCAGGTAATACCAATAACGAAGGCTACATCTTCATTCCCGACGGCTCCGGTGCTATAATCGACTTCAATGACGTCGTTGCGGTCGGTAACTTCACCTCTGTGAACCCCGTTTACGGCATCGATAACGTGTACCATACCGTTACCGGTTCCAACAGGGAAGTGATGCGTCTCCCCGTATTCGGCGTTGTGGAACACGCTGTCATCGGCTCTCACGAGGAAGAGATCCCCGTTCTGGATGCCGAAGGTAACATCGTTTACCAGACCGACCCCGAGACCGGTGAGCAGATCTTGGACGAAAACGGCCAGCCCATCCCCGTCACCGAGACTGTTACCGTAGACGACGAACTGAAGATCGGCTACCTGGCAGTTATCGAGGAGGGCGACTCTCTCGCTAAGATCGCGGTGAAGAACGGCGGCTCTCTGAATATGTTCGTTTCCGTTTACACCACCTTCAACCCCCGTCCTCAGGATACCTACGAGCTGTCCGGCGGTATCGCCAATGATGCAAACGCAACCTGGACCATGGAGTCCAAGCGTAAGTACACCGGCGACTTCAAAATCCGTCTGTTCATGCTGGAAGACACCGTTGACTATTCCGAGATGGCTAAGGTCTATCGTGAATACCTCATTAAGAAGGGTGTTCTCACCGAGAATACCGATAAGAACGAAGACATTCCTCTGTACCTGGAGACCCTGGGTGCAATGGAAAAGGACGACAGCGTCCTGGGTGTCCCCACCAAATCTATGGTTGCACTCTCCAGCTTCCAGGATGATATTGACATCCTTAACGAGCTGAAGGAGCAGGGCATCACCAACGTTGGCCTGAAGCTCTCCGGCTGGGTCAATGGCGGCATGTTCTCCACCGTACCCTGTAAGATTGATATCGAAAAGGTTCTGGGCGGCGAGGAAGGCTTCAAGGCTCTCCTTGAGCATGCCAAGACCACCGGCGCTACCATCTTCCCCGAGCTGGAGTACTCTCTGGTCAACGAGATCGATATGTTCGACGGTTTTGACCTGGACGACCTGGCTATGACCATCGACGATCGTGAAGCAGGTATGCAGGAATACGATCCCGCATGGCAGATGTTCGTTCACACAGGTTCCGGTATCATCTCCGCCGGTAAGATGGATTACTACTATAACAAGGGCTACGAAGAATACAAGAACTACAACGTAGGCGCCATCTCCGTCAGCTCCCTGGGTAAGTACCTGAACTCCGACTTCAACGAGGATGATCCCCTCACCCGTGAGGACTCCAAGATCCTCGTCAAGCGTCTTCTTAAGAAGATCAAGGAGCACAACGGTAAGGTCATGCTCAACGGCGGTAACGCATACGCCCTTGAGTTCGCAACCGATATTCTGGAGGTTCCGTTGGAATCCTCCAACTACCGCTACTCCTGCGCATCCGTTCCCTTCATGAGCATGGTGCTCCACGGCTACAAGAACTACGCCGGCGGCGCTCTGAACCTTGCAGGTGACTACGAGGCTTCTCTGCTGAGAGCCATCGAAAACGGTGCTTCTCCCTACTTCGTTGTTGCAAGCAACAACACCTCCGTCCTGAAGGACTACTCCTACTCCATCCTTGCCAAGTACTACTCCGTACGTTACGTGATCTGGAAGGAACAGATCGTGGATGCGTACAACATCCTCAACGGTGCCCTTAAGAGCGTGAAGAACGCCACCATCGAGAAGCATGAGTTCTTGGATTACGATCATAAGATCGTCAAGGTGACCTACTCCAACGGCGACGTGTTCTATCTGAACTACCTCACCAAGGATTACACCGTCAGAGAAGGCAGCACCCTTTACGACGTTCCCACCTACGGTTTTGTTAAGGTATCCGCAGACGGCTCCGTTTCCGTCTTCGACGGCGATACCTATTCCCAGCAGTAAGAGGAGGTAACAGGCATGACAAAAACTAAAAAAATGACCAACTCCGTCGACACTGCAAAGCGTTCGGGCAAGGGCAAATCCCTTGCTCGGACCAAAGCCAGAAGCGGTTGGGTGTTCATCGCTCCCTTCCTCATCGGCTTCTTCTTGATCTACCTGCCCATGATCGTGGAGTCCATCCAGTTCTCCTTCCATGAAATCAAGATCCAGGGTGGTGGTGGTTATGAGTTGATTCCCGTTGGCTGGAAAAACTATAACTACGCTCTCTTTGAGAACACCGACTTCGTCAAGACCTTGATGAGCAGTATCGGTCAGCTTATCTTCAACGTTCCCGCTATCGTCGTCTTCTCCCTGTTCGTTGCAGTGCTTCTGAACCAGAAGATGCGTGGCAGAGCAATCTTCCGTGCCATCTTCTTCATCCCCGTTATCGTGTCCACCGGTATCATCGAATGGATCGATATCCAGGATCAGATGGCTGAAAACGCAGGCGAAATGGCCGGCGGCATGGGTGGCGGCATCAGCGCCAGCACCGGCGGCGAAGAAGAGACCGGCAACGGCCTGATCAGTATGATGGACGTGCGGAGCCTCTTCGGCAACATGGCCATCGGTACAGAATTGGTTTCATACGTCGTCGATATCGTTAACGAAGTTTACGACATCGTTAACAAGTCCGGTGTACAGATGCTGATCTTCTTGTCCGGTCTGCAGTCTATTTCTCCCGTAATTTACGAGTCCTGCCAGATGGACGGCGCTACCGGTTGGGAAACCTTCTGGAAGATCACCTTCCCCATGATCAGCCCCATGATCTTGGTAAACGCAGTGTATACCGTAATCGACTCCTTTACCGCTCAGGATAATACCATGATGACCTTCATTCAGACTGTTTATGAAGGACCCAGTGGTACGGTACGTGCCACCGCAATGTCTTGGATCTATTTCCTTGTGGTAATCTTCGTGCTCTTGATCGTTGCGGCGATCATGGGCGGCTACGTCTTCTATCAAAGACGTGATACTTGAGAAAGGGGGATATACAAATGGATTTGTCTTCTATGACCAAGAAAGAGATCCGCGCTTTGGAAAAGCAGCAGAAAAAAGAAGCTGCTATTCGTAAGATCAAATCGCAGGATAAGCTTCCTTTCTGGACTTTGTTCCGCTATAAGTATCTGACCCCTTACTACGCAGGGAAACTGGGCATCGCCATCTTCCGCTTCGTGTTGTTGTTTGGTCTGTCCTTCGTAATCCTGTATCCCTACATCTCCAAGATCTTCTTCTCCTTCATGGGCAGAGATGACTTCGTTGATGTCCGCGTTATTCTGATTGCCAAGTATCCCACTCTGGATACTTACAAGGCGATTCTGAACGATAACCAATACTTCCAAGCCTTGTTGAACTCCTCCGTGCTTTCCTTGATGTGTGCAGTCATTCAGACCGCCACCTGTACCTTGGTTGGCTACGGTTTTGCGAAATTCAACTTCCGCTTCAAGAAGATCCTCTTCGTGTTGGTTATCTTCACCATGATCGTTCCTCACGATACCATCCAGCTGTCCCTGTTTATGAAGTTCCGTTACTTCGATATCTGGGGCTTGGGCGGATTGATCTCCAACCTCTTTGGAGGCGAGTGGACCGGTCTGAACCTGCTGAACTCCAACTGGCCCTTGGCGATCCTTTCTGTCACCTGTTTGGCGTTCAAGAACGGTCTGTATATCTACATCATGCGTCAGTACTTCAACGGCGTCCCCGACGAGTTGGAAGAGGCTGCATACGTAGACGGTGCAGGCGTTTACAAGACCTTTATGAAGGTTATCATCCCCATGTCCGCCACCATGATGGTTACCATCTTCATGTTTGCATTTGCATGGCAGTGGTCCGACATGTTCTATACCGACCTGTTCTACACCGGTCAGTCTGATGTCCTTCTTCCCGATATCGTAAAGGTTCCCTCCTCTCTGGACACCGATTACGCCGCTCAGACTGCTTACGAGTCTGCCGCACGTAATACCTGTGGTCTTTTGATCCTGGCTCCTCTGGTCGTGCTGTACCTGTTCACTCAGCGTACTCTGATCGAAGGTGTGGAACGTTCCGGTATCACCGGTTAATCCAACCAAAACAAAAGCACCGAGCTCGTCTCGGTGCTTTTTCCTTGCCATATCTCTTGACAATTTGGGAAAACATGGTATACTATATGCAGTTTTAATTGCGAGGATACCATTATGAGTAAGATCACCATTCCTGCGGGCTACCGTTCTGCCCTGGATATATACGACACCCAAAAAGCCATCGAGACCTTAAAGCGCACCTTCGAGCAGAAGCTTTGCCTTGCGTTGAATCTCACCCGTGTCTCCGCGCCTCTGTTCGTTGACCCCGCCTCGGGTATGAACGATGACCTCAGCGGCGTTGAACGTGCCGTGGTCTTTGATATCAAGGACACCTCCCGCGAGGCCGCCATTGTCCACTCCCTGGCAAAATGGAAGCGTGTAGCCCTCCGCGACTACGGCTTTTCAGCAGGGGAGGGGCTGTATACCGATATGAACGCCATCCGCCGTGATGAGGAGCTGGACAACCTCCATTCCGTCTATACCGACCAGTGGGACTGGGAGAAGATCATCACCCCCGAAACCCGCAACGTGGAATACCTCAAGACGGTGGTCAAGTGCATCGTGGGCGCAATCTGCGAGACCGCCGACGTGCTGAAATGCCGCTATCCCCAGCTGAAGGTGGAGCTCTGCAGGGAAGTCACCTTCGTTACCTCCCAGGAATTGGAGGATCTCTATCCCGACAAGACCGGCAAAGAGCGTGAAAACCTGTTCTTAAAAGAACACAAGACCGTGTTCATCATGCAGATCGGCGGCGCCCTCCGTTCCGGCAAGCCCCACGACGGCAGAGCTCCCGACTACGACGACTGGACGTTGAACGGGGATATCATGTTCTGGAACGACCTGCTGGACTGTGCCTTCGAGATCTCCTCCATGGGCATACGCGTAGACGAGCAGGCCATGGATCGTCAGCTCACCCTTGCCAACGCCAATGACCGCCGCGAACTGCCCTTCCACAAGGAGCTTTTGGCAGGGAAGTTACCCCTCACCATGGGCGGCGGTATCGGACAGTCCCGCCTTTCCATGCTTCTGCTGGATAAAGCCCACATCGGCGAGGTACAGGTTTCTCTTTGGGACGACGAGACTAAGCGCGTCTGTACCGAAAATGGGATCGTATTGTTGTAAAGGAGTACGTTTAGGGGCGCCGCCCCTAAAAACCCCGCTAAAGGAACTTCGTCCCTTTAGAATTCCATAATCTATAACAAAAAAGAGAGTTGCAGAAACTCTCTTTTTATGTTTCCGAAAACGTTAGTTTTCGGCAGGGAAAGTTTTTGGGGCTTATTTCATCCCCTGGTATATCTCCTCCGCCGTCTTGCAGATCCAAGCCGCCTCTTTCTCGCCACAGGTCTTCAAGATCCTCTTTTTGGGCAGCCCCCAAACGTCAAACCACCGAGGGCCGATCCACTCATTTCTCCCGCAGTCCTCCACAAGCCCCCGCAAAATGGAAAGACATGCCTTGCGGGGCTTCATAAAGATCACCTTCATTGGATGCTTGATGATAGCAAAGATTACCTTGGGGTAATGTGCCGTGATGTTGGTAAAGGTGATCCCGGGATGCGTCACCGCCAGCCCGCTTCCTTTACCGTATAGCCCGTAAAGGGAATACATCAAAAACCGCTTGGCATTCCCGTAGGCAAGGCTATGCTTTTCTCTGGTGGAAAAATCCACGTCCTCGGGATCCGTCTGTGAATAGTTGTGGGCAATGCTTCCAACCGCCACCAAACGACCTCCCCTTGCGTCCAAATGGGGCTTCAATTCCCTTGCAAGGTAGTAAGGCGCCGCGAAATTGATCTGGAACACGTTGTCAAGCCCTGTATCACATTTATGACGGGGAATATGGTAAGCACCCGCATTCAGAATCAACCCGTCCAAGGGGGCTTTCAGAAGCTCACGGGCCGCCGTCTTCACTGAAACCATCTCCTCCAGATCCATCCGTATCCGACGGATCTTCACCTCCGGGAACTGCGCTTCCAGCTTTTCCTGCAAGGAGGCCGACTTCTCTTGGTTCCGATCCAATAAGATCAGCTCCGCCCCTAAAGCCGCCAAATGTTCACACAGCACCACACCGATCCCGCCGGTGGACCCGCTGACAGCGATCACCTTTCCCGATAGGGAAGGCATATTCTTTTGTATCCGGGTTTTCGTTTTCATGGATGTTCCTTAATCTCGTGGAATGTATTCCGTGCAGCAATGGTAACCCACCGGGAATCGTACGTCGGTGCTTTCCTCGACGATAAGCCAGGTATAGCCCGGGAAAAACTCAATTCTTCCCATCACGCCGCTTCCCTCAAAGCGAAGCACGCTGTTTTCCATATCCCCCGTAACCTCAAGGAAGGATTCCGTCACATCCTCCTTCATGTAGTTTTCCCTGTCGGGATCGGGATAAAAATAGGTAAACGTATACTTGAAATTCACCTTAACCTGCGTGTCCGACAGGTTTTCAAAGGACAAATAGGTGCATCCGTTGGCAAGCTCCTTGCCTGTGGTCTTCTCCAGATCGGCACTCTTGTACCATGTCTTCTCCATGGCGCCGACAGCGGGATCCTTCGTTTCTTCGAAAAGCGGGGTAAATGTCAGCTTGGAAACCATGCGGGTCTGTTCTGTGGTTTCAAAAGGCTCGGCATAACGACAATAGTCGCCGTATAGTTCCATGGATTTTTCAAAGCTGATTTCCTGCGCCTTCCTGTTTTGGATGAGAAAACGGGTTCCGCTTCCGTCCAACAGAAGAGAATATACCTGGGAAAAGTCCCCCTCTTTCGTGAATCGGTACAAGCTGTACTCCAGCTCGTAGTATTCCTCCCGATCAACGTGGATCAAGCCTTCCTCGTCCAGCCAACAGGTCTCGGAATCGAACGCGGCATACAACAACTCCGGCTTCTCTTTTTTCATGGTGAAAATGGCGTTGATATCGTAGTTCGGGTTCAAAAGCACCAGCTCGTCCCGGCCGTCCCCGTTGAGGTCGATCGCGTCGTACCCCATACGGCTTCCGCCGTGATAAGCGGCATAGAGAAGACGGCTGTAATATTCAAAAGAACGGTCATCCGGGAAAACAAAGAGATTGTCGTAGCTCCCTTTCGCCCACTCCAAAGTCTGAAAATCCTTCAGACAGCCGGAAATCGCTTTATAAGTTTCCAAAATCGCCTCATAGTCGGAAAAATCAGCCACAGGCAAACCCTCGTCGGAGACAGCTTCCGCCAAAGGCAAGTGAATGCGGGGTGCCATATACTTGAAGACGTCGCCGGATCCCGGGCCGAGAGTCTGATTGTGTTCCCAGTGCAGCTTGTTGAAGGTATCTTTGTCGATACTTGTCCTTTGGCCGTCCGTCAACTTGAACCGTTCAACAATGTCCTTTTCCTCCAAATCATAAACCGTGCCGTAGATCTTATCGTAAACCATTTTGTCCCCATCCACACGGCAGGTGTAGTAGGTGGATTCGGCAAGCTCCTCACCCATAACGTTCCGTGACAAAAGGAAACGATTCCTTGCGGCAAAATAGCAATAATTGTCCTTCCCATAGGCCGCTTCAAGCAAAAGCGGCTTTTCATCCGAAAGGGTGAAGATAGCGCGCACGATGGTATGTTGTGTCAAAAGGATCAGCTCGGGAACGCCGTTGCCGTCAAGGTCTTTGTAACCATAGCCCAATTTCTCCGCAGCCTCTCCATCCGCACAGACGTTTACAATACCGTAAAGAGCCTCTGCAATGGCGGCTTGACGCTCGTCCATCCCTTCGGTATTGGGGGCGGTCAGCTCTTTGCCGCTATGCTTGTCGGCAAGCAGGGAAGTATACCGGGCTATAATGTCGCCGTACAACGCCTTTTGCTCCTCGTACGTCTTGGGCGCCTCGGGCGTGTCTCCGCACCCAACCATGGAAAATAAAAGAACACCGCACAGCAACACAGCTAAAAATCTTCGCATAAAATATCCTCCTTTTTCGTCACATAAACATAATACAATAATACTCTCTATCTGTCAAGAGAGCCGTAACAATAACAGTGAGTTTCCGCTTCCAACAAAGAACAAACCCGCCGAGCAAAAGCCCGACGGGTTTGTTTGGTCGGAGTGAAAGGATTTGAACCTTCGACTTCCACGTCCCGAACGTGGCGCTCTACCAAACTGAGCCACACCCCGAAATCGCGCACCGTACACGGCGCACGCTATGCATTATATATGAAAAAACAAACTTTGTCAACCCTTACGGGCAATTAATTTTTGATTTTGTCCAGATAAGACTGCAAAATGATCTGCGCCGACATGGCGTCGATCACCGCTCTCCGCTTACTGCTTTTGAAGTCCGTGATGTTCATATAGGTATAAGCCTCCACCGTGGAAAGCCGCTCGTCCATGAACTCCAAGGGAAGTCCGGTAGCCTCCACCAGCTTCTCCGCAAACACCCGCGTTTTCTCCGCACGGAAGGACTCACTGCCGTTCATATTGTAGGGGAGACCGCAGACAATCTTCTCGCCGCCCAGCTCCTTGATCTTGTCCGCGCACTTCTTCACCGCGTCGTTTACCCCCGTCACGTTCAAAGAGCAAACAGCGCTTGCCAGAAACTCCGTCTCGTCGGAGGCGGCAACGCCCACTCTGGCGTCTCCGAAATCAATTCCAATGATCCGCATACCAAACCTCTCTTTTTTACAAAAACTTCCAAAAAGGAACGCACATATCTTTTCTTCTTCCGCACATACTATGAGTGTCCGAAAGAGAAACACTCAAACGGACGAACGGAGCAAATGATATGGCGAAAAAACGACCGATCGAAAATGTTGTTATGAACAGAAAAGATCGACAATCTTTCCCGATTCATTCCACACCGAAAAGGATCAACGACGGCTTTTACGATATGACCACCGACTTCATCGGTGAGATGTGTCTCTACAGCGAAACCGATCCGTTGGGTAGCTACACGGGTGTTCCCCGTGACGACGATACCCCGATCCAGGACGCAGACGACCTGTAAAAACCAAAACGATCCGAAAGAGCGTGAGCAAATTCGTCTCCTCACTTGGGGAGGTGAACTTGCTCCCTCTTTTTTTACTTCAGAATTTCCTTGATCTTCTCCGCCAGCAGGGCAGAAACGCGGTAAGAGGTGTTCAGATTGGGATGACCGCCGCCGCCCACCTCACCGGGCACCTGATTCATGGATTCCACACCCAGGAAATAAGCGTTGCCGTGGGTCTCGTTGAACTGGGTAACAGCCTTCTCCACAGCCCCCATCTTGGTCTGATCCATCACGCCGTAGCAGTAAAGGATGGGCTTTTCGGGATATGCTTCACGTACCTCACCCATCAAAAGCTTGGCGGTCTCAATAAACTCCTCGTCGCCTACGCCGCCCCAAGCATCGTTGGTGCCAGCATTGATCACCGTGAGATCGGGTGTCCAAACAGAGTGATTCCACTCGCCGCCCTGACGGTTCAGCCATGCAAAGGCTTGACGGAGGGTCATATCCTCGCGGTTGCCCTCGCAGTTGGCAACAATGCCCTTGCCGGAAGCGCCGGAAAGCATCACCTCCGCATTGAGAAGATCCGCCGCCATGTAAGCGTAAGAGCGGGAGGAATCCTGCTCGTAGGTCACGTAGCCGGGCTGTGCGGAATTGCCCAGAACACCGTACCCGCAGGTAATGGAGTCCCCGATGAATGCCAAGCGCAAGGGTCTCTCTTCGGGGGCGTCCAAAAGCTTGGGAGCATCACCCACCAAGGTCAGCTCCGTGGCGTACAGACATTCCATACCCTCCACAACGCGTATCACCTTCACGGTGTGCACACCCTTTTCCAGATCCTCAAAGATCACCTTTTCGTTGCCGTTTGCAATGGCAAACCGCTGTGCCTTGCCGTCCACCCAAACACGCACGTAGGGAACCGCAGGATCGGCAAAGGGAGCAAAATGCAAAATAAATCCCGTGCCGCTGAAACGGAAAGCAAAGCCGCTGTCCGACCAAGGCATGGCAACAGAGCCGTTTTCTTCCAAATACGTCTTGCCCAACAGCAGGCAGGCGTTGTCTTCACCAAATGTATGCTGAGAATAGATCATGGTATCATTCCATCCTTTTTTCGTTGCTTTCTTGCATTATACAGGAAAATCCTCCTTTTTGCAAGCATTCCCGCATATTTTTCTTGACTTTTTCATGTTTCCTAAGGTATACTGTAAAAAAACTAGGAGGAACGCCATGGAATGTACCCTTTGCCCCCGCCGTTGCGGCGCTGACCGAACCAATACCCCCGGCTTCTGCGGCGGAACCTCCCGCATCAAAGTCGCCCGTGCCGCTCCCCATTTGTGGGAAGAGCCCTGCCTCTCCGGAGAAAAGGGCTCGGGAACCATCTTCTTTTCCGGCTGTCAATTAAAGTGCGTCTATTGCCAGAACAGAGCCATTTACGACGGCGGAGCAGGGAAGTACGTCACCACCGCCCGGCTGACGGAGCTGTTCTACCACCTTGCTTCCGAGGGCGTCCATAATATCAACTTGGTCACTCCTGACCCCTACTTACCCCAAGTGGCAGAAGCGATCAGCACCGCCAAAGCGCAAGGCTTTTCTCTGCCCTTCGTGATGAATTGCAGCGGATACGAAACGGTGGAATCTCTCCGTCTCATGGAAGGCCTTGTGGACGTCTACCTCCCGGACTTCAAGTATATGTCCCCCTTGCTGGCAAAGAAGTATTCCCGCGCCCCGGATTATCCCGCCGTAGCCAAAGCCGCCCTTTCGGAGATGTTCCGCCAACAGCCCAAAACGGAATGGGGAAGTGACGGAATGTTGAAGCGGGGCGTCATCGTCCGCCACCTGTTGCTCCCGGGCCATCTCGAGGATTCCAAGCGCGTGCTGGCTTACCTGTACCAAACCTACGGGGACAATATCTATATCAGCATCATGAGCCAGTTTACCCCTCTGGGTCTGGAAAACTACCCCGAGCTGAACCGTACCGTCACCGAGGAGGAATACGATACTCTCATCGACTTCGCCTGCCGTTTGGGGATCAAAAACGCCTTCATCCAGGACGGCTCCGCCGCCTCCGAAAGCTTCATCCCCGCCTTTGGCGGAGAAGGGGTGTGACCATGATCACCTTACCCAAGCTTTATTTTCCTCTTACCTCAACGCCCTTTCAACGGGACGATACCTATTGCGAGATCCCGCCCTCCCTGCCTCTGCAGCCTTATATCCGTTGCTTCTGGGGCACCAAAGGCATCGCCCAAGCAGAACCCAACCAAGAACACGGATTGCTCATCCCGGATACCTGCATGGATCTGATCTTTGACGTCAATCTTACCAAGCAGACGGTTTCTGCCTGCTTCTGCGCCATGGACGATCAAACCTTCTTTTCCACCTCGCAAGAAAGCTCCCGAGACCAAGTCTTCACCTTTGCCATCCGCTTTTACGCCTGGACGGCCTGCTTTTTCGTGGAGGACTCCCTGCGAGGCACAAAAAATCATTTTTATTCCGGAGACGCCTTTTTGCCCACGCTGTATAAGCCGCTTTTGCAAAAGCTTCCCGAAACCACGTCTATTGCCCAACGTTGTGCCATCGCGGAGACGCCTCTGCTGCGCTTTTTGGAGCGTGTCCCACGCGACCGAAGCCTGTTTCTGCAAGCTGTGAACACTATCCTGAAGCACCAAGGCAGAGCTGCCGCCGCAGACGTCTCTCGGGATACCGCCGTTTCCTCCAAGACCCTGCAAAGACTATTTGGGGAATATATGGGACTGTCCCCAAAAAGCTTTTCTTCTCTGGTACGTTATCAATCCCTTTGGCAGGAGCTGATCCGCAATCCCGGGATCTCCATCCTGGACGCCGTGGATCGTTTCGGCTACTTCGACCAAGCCCATCTGCTCAACGATTTCAAGAAACGGCACCTGCTGTACCCCAAGGAGGCCTTGGAGTATGCACGCCGTTTCCGTTGAATGTCGTTTTTTTACAATACTTTCTCTCCTTGCCTTGTTAAAATCTTGGTATCCTACTGGAAAGGAAAAAGGACTTTTATGAGAAAAATGACCCAAGCACAATTCCGGAAAATGGATAGCTGGATGCAGGAAAACGCCCGCCCCTACGACCTGGCAAAATGGAACTATCTTTTCCACGACGGCAGCAAAGACGGGATCGTCCGGGAGATGCTTACCTACCAAAACGCCGATGGTGGCATGGGAAGCGGCTTCGAGCCGGACGTGCTTTGCCCTCTGTCTGCGGCCATTCCCACGGCGGAGGCTATCTTCCACGCCTACGAATACGACCTTGACCTGAACGCCCCTTGGATGCAACGCATCCTTGCTTATTTCGAGAACTCCGTGCAGGACATTCCCAAGTATTGGGAGGACAGCCCCAAGGAAGCCATGGAGTATCCCCACGCCCCCTGGTGGAGTTATGAGCCCTGTACCGTCTTCAATCCCAACCCCTGCGCCGTTGTGGCATCCGCTTTGATCCGTTACGGAACGGAAAGCCAAAAAGAGCTGGGCGAAAAGATTGCCGAGGATTGCTTGACCCTCCTGCTTTCCGACGGCTTCTGCGGGGATCACGATTCTCTAAATATGCAGGCCTTGGTGGAACAGCTGATCGCCATGGATTCTCCTCTCGTCACGGAGGAAGTCGTCAATGCCATGAAAAGAAGGATCCTGGAAAATACCTGCTTCGACGTCAGCCAATACCACGGCTATACGTTCACGCCTCTTGATTTCGTCAATTCTCCCGATTCCCTTTGGTATAACACGGTCAGCCGCGGCATCGAGCCAACCATCGACTTTTGGCTGGATTCTATCAACGAGGAAGGGGTCTGGACACCCAATTTCTCCTGGGGCGTGGATACCCAGGTCTCCCGCGCCGTCACCAAACAGTGGAAAGGCCATATTGCCGCCAAGCGCGCAAAGATCCTGCTGAATTTCGACCGTCTGGAAAAATAACGGATATATGGAGGAGAAAATGCAATTAGAAGGTTTGGGAATCTTCGTGAACGATATGCCTACGATGATCCGTTTTTATAGGGACGTTATGGGTTTTAACATCACTGAGCAGGAGGATGCCATCAACGTATATTTGGTCAAAGACGGGGTTTTATTCATGTTTTACCCGAGAAAAGAGTTTGAGGCCTTTGCCGGTAGAAGCTTTTCTTACACCGATGGCTTGAATGGCCATTACGAGCTTGCCTTGCGTGTCGCCAATCCCTCGGACGTAGATGCGGAATGGAACCGACTGCTTTCCATGGGCGTAACGCCTGTGTATCCCCCTACCGACCAAGGTTGGGGACGTACTTGTTATATCGCAGACCCCGAAAACAATCTTGTGGAAATCGCCTGGAAGCCATAAATCCTTCCCTCCCCGAAAACGCAAGTTTTCGGCATTCGGTTTTCTTTGGTACTTTCTTTTTTTGAAAAGAAAGTACACCGTCCCCCGCGCCCCCAGCACAAAAAAAGCTGTAGCCGAAACCGACTACAGCTTTCTGTTTATTCCTCAAAGAAAATGTACAAATGCAAATTGGAATTGCTCACCACGTAGGAAAGCTTCCTGACCCCCGGCACTATTTTGTAGATCTCCTGCTCTTCGATCAGCTCTGCCTGTGCCTTCAAAAGCTCCTCGTAGCTGTCAAACCGTAATACCACGTAATCCTGTCCCGCCTGTGCCTTGATGACGGCCTCGGCGGCTTCCTTGGTGTAAACAGGGAGATTCAGCCCCTTGTAAATAAAGTAGTTGAACTCCGTCCCGTTGCAGGGAGGCGTGGGTGCATCGTCGGAGAGAGTGAAATTGGATTCCCCCAGCTCCGCTTGGGTGACACCGAAATAGGTGTACCCATAGGGCATATACTTCTGATAATACTCCGACTCAAAAGCCGTGTCGTCCCAGGTCAGATCAAAGTAGTAATACTCGTCGCCCAGCTTGCAGTAGTTCCATACGTGCCCGTCAAGTAAGGAGAATTGCCCGTAGTTGTTGAACTCCGCGCCGCATTCGTACCCCAATCGCTTCATGATTATGTCAAAGGCCAGGGTGTACCCGCTGCAAATGGTTTTCCCCTCTATGAGACAGCCGTATGCATTGATTCCCATGGTGTCGTGGCGATCAGCTTCCACCAAGCGGTGATCATAGCTTGCGTTTTTCAGAATGTAATCGTGAACAAACAGTACCTTCTCAAAATCACCCTCCAGCACCTCCGCTTGGGCAACGATCTCGTCCACCTTCTCGCGGAATTTCTCCTTCATGGCAGGCAATTCCGCTTTTTTGACCAGATAAACGGGCTTCAATACCAATCGGTGGGTATCCTTGTACGCAGATTTTTCCACGGAAAAATTGTAAGGATCCACCCAGAACATTTCCGATTGCTCAAAGAAGATCTGGCGGTACAGATACCGAACTCTCTCAACCGCTGCATCCAGCTCCTCCTCGGATTCGTATACACCGATGGTATCTGCAGAGCTTTGCTCCGCGATGACGTGACAAATGTTGAGGTAAAGCTGCCGATCCTCGTCGCTCAGAGAGTCGTAAAGCGGGTAGACGCGTCCATCTTCCAGGATCTCATCGGGCTCCGCTTTTACAGCTTCGGGCATCAATGCATCACATCCGCCCAAAGAGGCACAAAGAAAGATCACCGCGCAAAGCCATAAACAAACTCTTTTCATACCGTCAAGCCTCCCGTCTTATTTCCTGCCCGTAGAGCCGAATCCGCCTTCCCCCCGCTGCGTGTCGGAAAGGGAAGTGCACTCCTCAAACTCTGCGGTGAGATAGGGAACCATCACCAATTGCGCGATCCGTTCTCCCGGGAGCACCACCTGATCGGTGTCCCCGTGGTTGTGCAACACCACCCGGATCTCCCCGCGGTAATCGCTGTCAATGACCCCCACCTTGTTGGCGGGCGCAAGGTTCCGCTTGGCACCCATGCTGCTGCGGGCGAACACCAGCCCCACGAACCCTTCGGGAATCTCCATGGCAATGCCGGTGCTTACAAACACCGTTTTTCCCGCAGGGATAAGGATCTCCTTTTCCGCCAAGGCGTAAAGATCTGCACCTGCCGCAGAAGCACTGCCGTAGGTGGGCATCACCGCATTGGAGTGGAGCTTGATAAATGGAACCTTCATTTTCATGTGAAAAACCTGTCCTTTATAGCAGATTTGCAATGTCGTAGATCAGCTTCTCGCTCTTTTCCCAGCCCAGACAGGGGTCGGTAATGGACTTGCCGTAGCAGTTGTCCCCGATCTTCTGGTTGCCGTCCTCAAGGTAGCTTTCGATCATCAAACCCTTGATCATCCTGTGTACGTTCTCGGAATGCCTGCAGGAGTGCAGGACCTCCTTGGCAATGCGCACCTGTTGTTCGTATTTCTTGTTGGAGTTGTAGTGATTGGTGTCAACGATGCAGGCAACGTTCTCCAGCCCCTTGGCCGCATAGGCGTCGTAAAGCTTCATCAGATCCTCATAGTGATAGTTGGGAATGCACTTGCCGTCGTTGTCGATACTGCCCCGGAGAATGGCGTGAGCCAGAGGGTTGCCGGAGGAGGTGACCTCCCATCCGCGGTAGATGAAGGTGTGGGAATGCTGTGCCGCCATAATGGAGTTCAGCATCACGGAAAGATCACCGCAGGAGGGATTCTTCATGCCAACGGGTACCTCAATACCGCTGGCAGTAAGACGGTGCTGCTGATCCTCCACGGAACGTGCACCGATGGCAACGTAGCCCAGAAGATCGGAAAGATACCGATAGTTCTCCGGATAAAGCATCTCGTCTGCACAGGTCATCCCGGTCTCGGTGATCACGCGGGTGTGCAGATGGCGGATGGCTAACAGCCCCGCCAGCATATCCGGCTTCCCGTTGGGATCGGGCTGATGGATCATCCCCTTGTAGCCGTCTCCGGTGGTACGGGGCTTGTTGGTGTAAATGCGGGGGATGATCAGGAGCTTATCCTTCACGTCTTCCTGGATCCTTGCCAGGCGGTTGACATACTCCATCACGGAGTCTTCGTAATCTGCGGAGCAGGGACCGATGATCAAAAGAAATTTATCGCTTTTGCCGCAAAAAACGTCTGCGATCTGCTGATCTCTCAATGCTTTTTGCGCCTTTACGGCATCGGAGAGGGGATAGGCCTCCTTGATCTCTTGAGGAACGGGTAATTTTCTGTGGAATTCCATGGACATAGCCGGGGTTCTCCTTGGGTATGAATATAAAATAAGTAACGATTGAGATTTCTCAACTTATTTTACGACAAAAATGCCCGTCTGTCAAGACGTAGCCTCCCCATCGTCCTACAAAAATTAACAAGTTCAGACGAATCTTTCGTGAAATCCCCACAAAATAAGGCGGCGATTTCTTGACAAGGAACCCGCAAGTATGGTATGATAAAAAAGAATAAAACCTTTGCAGACCGAGGAGGAGCTTTCTATGAAAAAATATCTGCTTTCCACCCTTTTAGCGTTGGCACTGTTGCTTGCCGCCTGCGGCAACGTGGCGGAGCCGAGCATCCCCGCCGATGCCTCCTCTGCCGAGGAAAGCGGTATTCCCTCCACTCCGGACGAGGAAACCTCCGAACCCGCCAACTCGGAAGAACCCTCCGACGATTCCTCGGAAGAACCCTCGGAAGAACCCTCGGAAGAACCCTCTGACGAGCCTTCGAAAGAACCCTCGGAAGAACCCTCCGACGAGCCTTCGGAAGAGCCCTCCGACGATCCTTCGGAAGAACCCTCGGAAGAACCCTCGGAAGAACCCTCTGACGAGCCTTCGGAAGAGCCTTCCGACAATCCCTTTGACGACCCCGATGAGG
>JAZNPH010000040.1:0-11855 GCA_045589515.1 Eubacteriales bacterium
CGAAAAGCAAAACCGCAAGGGGTCTCCTCAAAGTCTGATCTACCCCTTGAAAGGTAAACTTACATCCTTTGTGATAAAACAGTTCTTTGCCTTTGGCAGGGAACATCAGACTCTCAGTAGATCCCGCCTGCGGCGGTTTTGCTCCGAACGGTGCATCGTGGCCGATGCAGATCAAAAAGCAAACTACTTTTATGCCGCTGTATGCACCTTGCTTTCTCCGCAAAACTTCGACGCGTGCGGAGATGACTGTAATGCGTAGCCACATCTACTACATTCCGCACTTGCTCAGGATGACGTCCTGAAGTGAGAAAGATGACGAACAGCCGCTACGACTACATCCCGCGCGGCCAACCCGCAGGGTTGGTATGCTCAGAGGATGACCAAGTCGGCGCATGGCTGCATACCACGCTTGACTGTGTACCGCCGACTTGGTCCCACAAAAACCACAAAAGGCCCTTACGGAAAGAGCCTTTCGTCACACTTTTTTCTTTGTCAGCAGCTGAGCATGATCTTCAAGATCTCTTTGTCCGTTTCCTTCATGCCGTCTCTTGCCAGAGCGGACACGTTCTCGATGGTTTTTTCCACGCCCTTGGTAACCAAGCCGTCCCCGCCGAAGAACTCACGGCCGTTTTTGTACATATACATCCCCAACAGCCCCGCCTCCACGGAGGAAGCGATCTTAGCGGCACAGCTTGCCTTTGCCCCGTCGCACACCACCCCGGAGTTGATGGCGATGGCGTTGACCACGGTAAGGGCCACGGCCTTGAAGTCCCCGCCGTACAGGTAGGTGACCCCCGCTCCCGCGCCGCAGCCTGCGGAAATTGCCCCGCAGTAGGCGGAAAGACAGCCGATCCCCGTCTTCAAATGGATGGTTACCAGGTTGGAAACCAAAAGCGCTCTGTACAGCTTTTCCTGGGAGACCTTCAGCTCCTTTGCGTAGGCGATAACGGGCAGGGAAGCGGTCAACCCCTGGTTGCCGCTGCCGGAATTGATCACCACGGGCAGCTCGCACCCGCTCATACGGGCATCCGACCCTGCGGCGGCCCAGGCCTTGGCACGGGTGTGGACGTTGTCCCCGTAGGTATCCAAAAGCACCTTCCCCACGGCGGCGCCGTATTTACCGGTAAGCCCCTCCATGGCGATGGCGGTATTGCAGGCGATCTGACGGGAAAGAATGGGAGTGACCTCCTCCAGATCCGTCTCGTCGGCAAATTTCACGATGCCCTCCACCGTCATAAAGCTGCGGTCGGTACGCTCCGCCTCGGCGAAGACCTCCTCCTGGGCAAACAGCTCCTCTCCGTCCTTTTCAATGCGGGAGACCTGGGTGTGTCCGTCGGTAATCTCCACGCGAACGGTGTGCCCGCCCCCCTTTGCATGGACGACAATCTCAAACAGCCTGCCGGAGCGGGATTGCACCACGGTGATCAGATCCTGTTCCAGATAGGCGGCAATGTCCGCCACCTGCTCGTCCGTCACACGGGAAAGCACCTCCAGATGGCGGGTCTCATCTCCCGCTACGAAGCCTGCGGCCACGGCGGCGGCGATCCCACGAAGCCCTCCCGTATGGGGCACGATCACGCTTTTCACGTTCTTGATGATGTTCCCGCTGACGGTGATCTCCGCCTGTTCGGGCAGACAGCCCAAGGTACAGCGTGCCACCGCGGCGGCGTAAGCCAAAGAAATGGGCTCGGTACACCCCATGGCGGGGACCAGCTCCTCTTTCAGAATGGCGATATATTTCCCATGCTCGGTAAGACGTTCCATAAAAAACTCCCATAGGAAGATTGATACCACAGTATATCATAAAAACCGACAAAATGCAATAGGGGGAACAATTGCCCGAAAAAAGATCAAGTCCGTCTCGGAAAAGGGGGAGAAACCGAGACGGGCCTGATCTTAAAAGGGAAAATGAAATGAAAAGAAGATGTGGGCAATGGAAGGACAGGAGCTTTTTCAGATGCCCAGGCGGGCAAGAACCTCCGCGGGGGTACAACCCAGCACGGCGGCAAACTCCTTGGAGATCTCATCCGTCACCGCCAGGGAGAACCGCTCATCCATGGAGCCGGGCTTCTTCCCGCAGGCTTTGGCGTTTTCGATCTTTTTCTGTAAGGACTTGTAAAGGCAAAGCATTTCTCGGGGATCATGATTCGCAAGAATGTTGCGATACCGATCCGCCATGGCCTTGGAATTGGTGCCTCCGACAGCACGGGGCTCAATGGAAGGGTATTCCGCGATGACGGCTTCCGCCTCCTCACGGGTCACCAAAGCACGCATAAAGACCGTGCTGGAAACGGGGACGTAAGAAGTCAGCCCGGAATCCAAGCGGATCACATATACCAAGGTGGGTTCATCCGATAAGGCGGTCTCCCGCATCACAATGTCCTCAATGCGGCAAACGCCGTTCCCCCCGTATATGATCTGCTGACCCTGCTGAAACATTCCTTCCTCGCTTTCTTTGGGCATCCGTAACATTTTGGATACAATTTGTTTACAGTTCGTCCTATAAATAACTGTAAAAACTTTACAATTGTATTGTAGCATTTTTTTCTGTTTTTGTCAAGTTCTTTTTCCGAAAAAACAGGAAAAATCCTTGTATCTCTACATTTTTCCCACCCTTGACAACCCCGCCTCTTCATAGTATAATGGTAAAAAGCATAGCAAGGAGTGTTCACAACTATGAGTACGTTACATTTCCTGGGGGCGTCCATCGACGACTTCAGCTTTCAGAAAAATATCACCAAGGATACGGGAATGCGCCTGGAGGCAACGGTGAAATTCGCCGTGCGGTACAACGAGGAAACCAAGCAGTTCGCAGGGGATGCCACCGTCACCGTACAGGATGCGGATCACGAGGGGCTGTTCCGCTTGAAGTTCCACCACGTGGGTGTCTTCGCCTGCCCTGACGTGAACAGGGAGGACGAAACGGAAAAGCGCCGTCTCCACATAGAGGCCGCAGGGATGCTCCAGCCCCTTTGGAACCAGACCATCACCCTGTTCTCCGCCATGGTGGGCATTCCGCCCATCAAGCTGCCCCCTTACCGCGTGGCAGATCCCAATATCCGCATTTCTTGAAATATTTTTAAAAAATCGCAGGAAACCTATTGACAATCACATGATTGTATGCTATACTGTCCTTGTCAAGCAGAGGAGTGCCTTTTATGGAATCTATTCGCATCGCCGTCATCGGAGGCGGCCCCGCAGGGCTGTTCGCCGCCATTTCCGCGGCGGAATACGGCGGGGAAGTCACCCTGTTGGAGCAAAATCCCTTTTGCGGCAAAAAATTGAATATCACCGGCAAGGGGAGATGCAACATCACCAACCTTTGCGATCTGGATACCTTCCTCCAAAACGTCCCGGTGAACCCCAGGTTTCTGTACCGCGCTCTTTCCGAGTTTCTGCCGGAGGACGCCGTGGCCTTCTTTGAGTCCCACGGAGTTCCCACCAAGGTGGAGCGGGGGAGACGGGTGTTCCCTGTCAGCGACAAAGCCAGAGACGTGACGGATTGTCTGGTAAGAACCGCCAAGGAAGCGGGGGTACAGATCCAAAAGGCCGCCGTGAAGGAGCTGATTTTGGAGGACGGCGCCGTGAAAGGCATTGTCACCGAGGGCGGCAAGAGACAGCTGTTTGACAGAGTCATCATCGCCACCGGCGGGGCTTCCTACCCCTTGACAGGCTCTACCGGAGACGGCTACCGCTTCGCCAAGCAGGCAGGGCATACGGTGATCGAGCCCAAGCCCTCCTTGGTACCGCTGGTTTCTCCCGACCCTTTTTGCAAGAAGTGTATGGGCCTTTCCCTGAAAAACGTGGGGATCTCCTTTGTGAAGAACGGCAAGACCCTGTATACCGAGCAGGGAGAAATGATGCTCACCCACTTCGGGGTCACGGGGCCGGTGATCCTGTCCGCCTCGGCACACCTGGGGCATCAGTACCCGGTGGACTTGCATCTGGACATGAAGCCCGCTTTGGATCACAAGACCTTGGAAAACCGCCTGTTGCGGGAGTTCGGTGCGGCAACCAATAAGGATCTGCAAAACTGCATGGGAGCGTTGCTCCCCTCCTCCATGATCCCCCATTTTCTGACAAAAGCAGGCATCGACGGCACACAGAAGGTACATTCCGTCACCAAGGAGACCCGTAAAAAGCTGTGCGACGCCTTGAAGGACATCGTCATCCCCATCACAGGCACCCGCCCTCTTGCGGAAGCCATCGTCACCAGCGGCGGGGTGAAGGTCACCGAGGTGGATCCCCGTTCCATGGAATCCAAGCTGGTCTCCGGGCTGTTCTTCGCCGGGGAGGTGCTGGACGTGGACGCCTATACCGGCGGGTATAACCTGCAGATCGCCTACGCCACGGGGAGGTTGGCAGGAGTGAGTACGGTAGGGTAAGGAAGCGATTCAATAGGAGAAAAGGATGAATGTATTTATCTTTGCAATCCTAATAGCGGTATATCTGTTTTCCTTGACGGCAATTTCCTTAAAACTCAGGGATATTCTGAAAAATCCCCATAAATATCAGGAAACGGCGCTGGAAAATAAAGCATACCAAGAAGAACGCAAGAAGAAACATTGCTGGTTTTTCAAATCGCTTTCCCATCAGTATTCATTTGTATCGTTTCCCGTTTGTCTTTTGCTCGCCGTTCTTTCGGCGGCTGTTCTCTACGGCATTTTCAAACTGATTGCAGGAAACAGTACGATGATTACTCCCGGCCCCAGATTGTTGGGCGTGATTGCAATGTTTTTTCTCAATATTGATTTGGGAATGGTGATCCTGCCGCTTCATATCAAAACAACGTTCTTTGCAGTAGCTGTAAAGGATGCTTTCAACGGCAGCAGATACAGCATCTGGAAAAAGAGCTATATTACATTGTTAATTTTCTTTGCGATCACGTTCCCTCTCTACGCTCTCTCTGCAAACCACTACATTTTCTACGATCACCATGGTGTTACAGCTTCCGGTTTTTTTGAGATCACCGAAACGTATACGGCTTACGAGGATATTGAAGAAGTCAGGATCTCCATTCATCGTGACAGGCAGGGAAATGCTTCTTCCTTAAATTACGAAATCAAGCAATCCAACGGTCGTTGGCTGGAACTGAATACCACCGGATATTATAATCAAAAAGTGCTTGAACTCCATAAGATTTTAGAAACAAAAGAAAACTGCAAAGCAACCGTGGAAACACCGACACAGGAAGATATCGCATACATAGAAAACCACGTTTCCAAGGAAACGCTGGATATCGTAAAATATATCTTTGAAGGCTTCCACAGAAGCTAAGCTTCCTATGGCACCGTTATCTTGAAACGGATACTTACGCCACGGGAAGATTGGCAGGAGCGAGTACACAAGTCGGCGTATAGCTGTATACCACCCTTAACCGCATACCGCCGACGTCAAAAACGGCTACGGCCGTTTTTGGAACTGCTGTGCAAGGAAGTGGCTTCGCACAAATGAAGTTGCGACCAAAGGTCGCAAATGTTCAGTTGTTTTGAGAACGAACCTGCCTCAACCGTCATCTCTGAGCATACCAACCCTACGGGTTGGCAAGCGCGGAATCGAACTGCCACGGCTTCTGTCATCCAGAGCGAACGCGAAGCGTGAGTCGAAGTTTTGCGGAAGGAACGGAGTGGATGGAGCAAAACCAAGGGGTGCTTGCACCCCGCGGGGATCTCCTACGAGTTTGATCTACCCCTACACGGGTAAACTTACATCCTTTCGTGGCAAAAACAGTTCTTTTCCTATGGTAAGGAACATCAGACTCTCAGTAGATCCCGCCTGCGGCGGTTTTGCTTCGTTCGCTACGCTCACCTCCGCAAAACTTCGACTCGCCCTTCGGGCTCCCTCAGGATGACACGCAGACATTGCCTCATACCGCCGACAGGAACTGCTGTGCGCGACCAAGTCGCCTCGTCAGTACGTCTCCCTCATTTTTCAACGAAAAAACAAAAACACATACATTTTTCGAAAGGAGCAAGTGCAAGGAATGTCTGCCAAACCCCTCCATCTAAAAAAGTACCAGCAAAAAGTCTCGCCGTCCGATACGCTCAAAGCGCAAAAGCAACTTCTGAAAACGACGCTAAGATTTTACGGAACAGCCACCTTTTTTTGGTTTGGGTTGGTGCTTGTCGTTTTATTCGCAGGCCTTCGGGAAGAGGATCCCGTCTACGCAAAAAGAATGCTATTGATCGGAGTTCCCTGTTTCTTCGCCATTTCCTGCGCTTTTCTGGTACAGTACTTAAAGCGAAAAAAATTCTACCGTGATCTGTGCATGATCTGTCCGGGAACTGTTAAAATCGTTCCTATTCAGTGTGAGAAGGTGCGGTGTTTCCGCCAACCGGTGACAAAAATTCAAGCTAAAATCATCTGCATGGAACTCACCGACAAACGGGGAAACACGTATTTCTATATCCCTTATTATCAACAGCCCTTAAAATCCGAAAAAGCACTTAAACGCAAATTGCTTAGCACGCCTCACGTTCTTACCTGCTACGACAATTCACAGTACGTAAGCACTTGCGAGCCGTTAGCATAACCATTCTCAACCCACAAAAAAACAAAAACATACATTTTTCGAAAGGAAACAAAACTATGGTATTATTCGCACTTGGCTTGGTGGCAATCGTCGCCCTGTTCATTTTCTTCGGCTTCTCTATGGAGAAGTATTCCGAATTCGGCAAGGTGAAGCAGAAGCCCGTCTGGAAGGTGAACCCCAAGCAGTTCATCGCATTGGCAGGCTTGATCATCGTGGGAATCTCCTGCGTCACCTCCGTCCCCACCGGTCACACCGGCATCGTCACCACCTTCGGTAAGGTAGAGGACTACACCTTCGAGGCGGGCGTTCACATCAAAATGCCCTGGCAGGACGTTGTCAAGATGGATAACCGTAACCAGAAGGGCTCCCTCACCATGACTTGCTTCTCCAGCGATATTCAGGAAGTGAGCGTGGTCTACTCCATCAACTATCAGATCCAGAAGACCAACGCCCAGGAGATCTACCGCTCCATCGGTGTTTCCTACTACGAAACCGTTATGATCCCCCGTATCCAGGAGGCCGTGAAGAGCGTGGTGGCTCAGTACACCGCCGACGAGCTGGTGGAAAGCCGCAACGAGCTTTCCGTTAAGATCCTGGACATTCTGGTGAAGGATCTGGAGACCTACAACATCGAGGTTCTTTCCACCGCCGTGGAGGATATGGATTTCACCGACGCCTTCACCGCCGCCGTTGAGGCAAAGCAGGTTGCCGCCCAGAACAAGCTGCAGGCTGAGATCGCTCAGCAGCAGGCCATCATGGAGGCAGAAGCCGCCGCTCAGCGTAAGGTCATCGAGGCAGAGGCCAAGGCAGAAACCGACAAGATCAACGCCAACGCCGAGGCAGAGGTAAAGAAGATCGAGGCAGACGCCGCGGAATACGTGGGCGAAAAGGAAGCCGAGATCAACAAAATGCTGGCAGAATCCCTCACCCCCGAGCTGTTGGAGTTCTACCTGCTGGAGGCGTGGGACGGTAAGCTCCCCGAAACCTTCGTTGGGGAAAACGGCAACGTCATGTCCATCCTGGATCTGGCAGAGCTGTTGAAGCAGCAGCAGGAAAATACCCAGCCCGCTGAATAAACAACATAAAAAAGACTCCGAAAGGGGTACCTTCCATAAAGCAGGTTGACCTGCCGAAAAAGCAAAGGGAGTACGAGCATTTTATTCGTACTCCTTTTCTATACCATCGGGCGGTGATAAGCCTCCCTTTACACAGGGGAGCCTTTCTTTATGTTCATCTATGGCTTATCAATTTTCCTGACAAGCACTGCTTTTGTGGACACAAAAGCGAACTACGCATTCTTTTGAGCCATTCGCTTTTCAATCTCGCCCAGGTCAAGCGGTTTGTATTCGTTCAGTTTTTTCTTGTTGTATTCCTTTGTAAAATAATCTACCATTTCGCGCATAGTTTTATTATAATCATGGAGTTTGATGTGGTTATATGTGTCAAAATAAATATGCTTGGATTTTTCAATCAGCGCATCGATACCCCCGATCTTGCCCAAACGGAACATACAAGTTGCGATATCCAATAGCGTTATGGAATGGTTCGCATGCGTGCCGCCGATGGGATAAGCGTCATATCCCTGTTTGTCGGGATACATAAATCGTTCGATAACGTCCACGCTTTCTTGAAAATGAATCATCGCGTTTTCGTAGTCACCCATATCAAAATAGCGATGTCCTACTTGGGCGCAAGCTATGAAAAACTCCTGCCATTCTATGTCTTTAAGAGCTTTGGCTTCCTTCATACCTTCCTCACCCTTAATATAGCTTGCTGAAAGGCGCATTTTATCTGCCAACATATAGGGGTACATATATGGTAGGCTCTCAATGATCTTAACAATATCTTCGTAATGATCCTCTCCCTTTTCGAGCTCCAAATATGTGTAAACGTGAATGATGTTCTGCTTTGTGCGGCAGGTGCAGAATACATCTTGAGATATGCTGATGATCTGACCACCCAGCTCAAATGCCTTATTCACGATATCGTCGCCACGATCCACGTTGTAGGCATACAGTTCCATCAATTCAGTTTTGAGCTGGATCGAGGAGGGATAATGTTTCAAGCCATCCAGTAGGATCTGCTCTGCCTTTTCAAAATTGTTCCAAAAATACTTGTTTTTCTCCAAGCGGATCTCCTCGATTTCCTTTTCCACGTTACTTACATCGAAATCGAACAGTTCGTCCAAGGACACCTTGAAAAAAGCAGCCAAGGTAGGAATCATGGTCATATCGGGATATGAGGCTCCCATTTCCCATTTCGAAATAGCCTGCGCCGAGATATTTAGCGCTGTGGCCAACTGCTCTTGGGTGAGATTATGGGCTCTGCGAAGCTCACGAATTTTATTACCGAGATTCATATTGTTTACTCCTTTTGTTTCATTTCGGAGGCGCCTTCCGTGATTATATTATACCATATCAATCAAATGTAGTCAAACATCCTGTTCTTGAGCTTTTTCAACTGTTAGTTGTGACGGTTGAAAAAAGCACGCCGAGAGCACTTTAGTTGCTCTCGGCATTTTCGTATTCATTCTAAATCTGCTTTATCGCAGGCACACCAAGGTGGCTTTTTTGTTAGCAGATTGTATTCATTTGCAGACCTGCACGGCCAAATAAAAATGACTTGTCGTTTTTGACGTCGGCGAAACGATACCACGCATAAACCAAAAGCCATGCGCCCCACGGTTCAATCCCAAGGTCCCAAAAACGGCTTTGCCGTTTTTGACGTCGGCGTGACAAAACTACGCATACATTAAAAGCAATGCGCCGACTTGGTCACGGCTTTTTGTCACCCTGAGCAAGCGCGGAATAGAGCCGTTACGGCTATGCAATACTGTATATTTCCGCGCGCGTCGAAGTTTTGCTTTTTGAAATTGCCCGTTGTCTTTGGATACGTAGTTCCTTTTACAGCAATTTCGAAAAGCAAAACCGCAAGGGGTCTCCTACGAGTTTGATCTACCCCTACATAGGCAAACTTACATCCTTTTTAATAAAACAGTTCTTTACCCCCAAAAAGGGACATCAGACTCTTATGAGATCCCGCCTGCGGCGGTTTTGCTCCATCCACTCCGTTCCTTCCGCAAAACTTCGACGTGCGCGGAGATGACTGCAATACGTAGCCACATCTACTACGTTCCGCGCGTGCTCAGGATGACGTCCTGAACTGAGAAGGATAACGAACAGCCGCTACGACTCCATTCCGCGCGGCCAACCCGCAGGGTTGGTATGCTCAGAGGTGACCAAGTCGGCGTTCAGCCTTCGGGTTATGCGTGGTATCGTTTCGCCGACATCACAAACGATAAATCGTTTTTGAAACTGCGGTACACAAATTATCGGGATACGGTAATGCACAGACCTAACCAAGCCCTGTTTATTTACAAATCTTTTTCCCTCATCCTCCGAAAACGACAGTTTTCGGCACTTAGGGTTCTTTGGAGATTGTTAAGAACCTTTCTTCCCGAAAGAAAGGTTCTTAACACCGCCGTCCCCCCACAAAAAAAGACGACTCTTTCGAATCGTCTTTTCCTTTCCATCCCTTACAGATGATACTTATTCTCCAGGTCCTCCAGCTTGACCTTCAGATCATGAAGCTCCTTCTTTTTCTTCAAAGCCATTCGGGAAACCACAGCCGCCAGGGCAACGGATGCGAAGAACGCCACCACGAACAGCAGAATTCTCACCACTCTGTCGCTCCCCTCGATCTGGGTCCACACGGAGAACATATAGATGAACGCCCCGATGATCACGCCGCCGCACAGCATATACAGAATGTCGGACAGCATTTTCACCAGATTGTACTTCTTTTCCACCTTCAACGCCTGCTCACGGAGAACCAGGTATTGGTCTTTTGCTTTTTCTCTTTCGGATGCCATAAAGATTACTCCTCAACAATATTTTCTGTGGTTTCTTCGGAAGCCGCTTCCTCGGGGATCTCCGCCTTGGCCGCAACGTCAAAGCTGATCAGCTTTGCATCCTCCGCCAAACGCATGACGATAACGCCGGAGGTGGGTCTGCCGTAAACGGGTACCTCGGAGGCCGCGGTGCGGACGATCATACCGCCGTCGGTAATCATCATCAAGTCGTCCTCCTCCTTCACCAACGCAATGCCGGTGAGCAGGCCGGTCTTTTCATTGACGGCGTGACCGCGAACGCCCATACCGTAGCGCTTCTGCACGGGGAAGGAAGCGATCTCGCTGCGCTTGCCGTAGCCCCCCTCGGTGAGGGTCATCACCTTGAATTCTTCGTTGTCAGCCCCTTCGGGAATGACGCAAGCCCCTACCAGGTAGTCTCCCTCGCGAAGCTCCATGGCGCCTACGCCGCGAGCCTGTCTGCCCATACATCTGGCGTCAGTCTCCGCAAAACGGATGGTAGCGCCGTTGTGAGAGGCGCAGAGGATGTGATCCCGCCCGCCTGTCTTGTGGACGGCCAACAGCAGATCGTCCTCATCCAGATTGATGGCGAACAGACCGCTTTGTCTGCGGGACTTGTATTCGATCAGCTGAACCCGCTTCATCACGCCCTTGCGGGTGATGAACACCAGGTACTCGTCCTCGGTGAATTCCTTAATGGAAAGCCCTGCGGTGATCATTTCCCCTTCGGAAAGGTTCAAAACGTTCACCAAATTGGTTCCCTTTGCGGTACGGGAGGCCTCGGGGATCTCAAAGCACCGCTTGGTATACATTCTGCCCTTGTTGGAGAACAGCAAGAGGGTATCGTGGGAGTATGCCACGAACACGTTCTTCACGAAGTCCTCTTCCTTGGTGCCCATGGCGGTAACACCCTTGCCGCCTCTCCGCTGTGCAGCATAGGTAGCGGCGGGCAGGCGCTTGATATAGCCGTCGTTGGTGACGGTGATCACGCAATCCTGCTTCTCAATGAGGTCTTCGATCAGGATCTCGTTCTCCACCTCCACGATGTCGGTACGTCTGTCGTCGCCGAAGCGGGAGGAAACGTCCTCCAAGTCCTCCTTGATGATGGCGAACACTCTTGCGGGGTTGGCAAGGATGTCCTTCAAGTCCTCAATGAGGGCGTACAGCGCGTTCAAGCGATCCTCAATCTTCTGTCTTTCCAAGCCGGTAAGCTTACCCAGGGTCATCTCCACGATGGCCTGTGCCTGGATCTCGGAAAGACCGAAGCGGTTCATCAAATTCTGCTTGGCATCGGGAATGCTGGAGGAGTGACGGATGATATGCACCACCTCGTCGATGTTGTCGATGGCGATCATGTAGCCCTCGTAAATGTGGGCTTCCTTCTCCGCCTTGGCCAGCTCGAACTTGGTTCTGCGGACGATGACCTCTTCTCTGTGCTCGATGTAGAGCTGAAGG
>JAZNPH010000041.1:0-20967 GCA_045589515.1 Eubacteriales bacterium
CGTTGCGGGAAAGATCCGCTACGTGCTGTCGGTACTGAACGATTGCTTCCATAAATATATCGTGGGACAGTGCACGGAAGCGTTGGTGCTTGGGGTTCTTTGTTTAATTGGAATGCTGATTCTACGCCTCCCCTATGCAACGATGATCAGCGCCCTCGTGGCATTCACGGCGTTGATTCCCATAGCCGGGGCCTATATCGGAGCTGGCGTCGGCGCCTTTATGATTCTGACCGTATCGCCGCTCAAGGCACTGATCTTCCTGATCTTCATCGTGGTGCTGCAGCAGGTGGAGGGCAACATCATCTACCCCCGTGTGGTGGGCTCCTCCATGGGTCTGCCCGGCATCTGGGTATTGGCGGCGGTGGTCGTGGGCGGCGGCGTGGCCGGGATTCTGGGTATGCTGTTGGGCGTGCCCCTGGCGGCGGCGCTCTACCGCATGATCCGCCACGATATGCGTAAGCACGCGGTGAAGCAGGCGGAAGAAGCCACGGCGAGCTCCTCCGTACCTCTTGCCGAGGAGCAACCTGCAACACCTCCCCCGGAGAAAGCAGAAGAGCCTGCTCCAAAAAAGAAACTCAAAAAGAAAAATTGACGTCAAAAAGGACTCCGCGCGGAGTCCTTTTTTGTGTTCTGTTTACTTCGCAACTACGTTGAACAGTCTGCCCTTGACGTAGATCTTCTTGATGATCTGCTTGCCGTTCAGCAGAGAAGACAGAGTCTCGTCTGCCATAACGGCGGCGAAGGCTTCTTCTTCGGTGGCCTCGGCGGGGATGGTGATCTTCCCTCTCAGCTTGCCGCAGATCTGCACGGCGATCTCCACGGAGGAAACCTTGGTCTTTGCCTCGTCATAAACAGGCCATTCCGCGGCGGAGCAGAAGCCCTCTCCGCCCAGCTCTGCCCAGACCTCCTCACAGATGTGGGGAGCAAAGGGGCACAACAGCTTGGTCAGCGTCTTCAGGCTTTCTTTATCGATGCTGCCGGCGGTGTGGATCTCGTTCAGCAAAGCCATCATAGCGGCGATGGCGGTGTTGAACTTCATAGCCTCGATGTCGTCGGTGACCTTCTTGATGGTACGGTGGAGGGATGCCTCCAGTTCGGGAGAAACGGTATCGGAGAGCATATCCGTCAAAGCGGCAAAACGCTCGATGAATCGCTTACAGCCCTTCACGGAGCTGTCGGACCAGGGTGCGGCCTGCTCGTAGTCGCCCATGAACAGCACGTAGGTACGCAGTACGTCTGCGCCGTAGGAATCCACAACGTCGTTGGGATCCACCACGTTGCCCAGGGACTTGGACATCTTCACGCCGTTGGCACCCAGGATCAGACCCTGTGCGGTACGCTTGGAATAGGGCTCGTCGCAGGGGACGATGCCCAGGTCGTACAGGAACTTATGCCAGAAGCGGGAATAGATCATGTGACGGGTCACGTGCTCCATACCGCCGTTGTACCAGTCAACGGGCATCCAGTAATTCAAGTTTTCGGGAGAAGCCAGAGCCTCGGTATTCTTGGGATCGACGTAACGCAGGAAGTACCAGGAGGAGCCTGCCCACTGGGGCATGGTATCTGTCTCACGCTTGGCGTCGCCGCCGCACTTGGGACACTTGCAGTTTACGAAGGAATCGATCTTGGCCAAGGGGGACTCGCCGCCCTCGCCGGGCTGGAAGTTTTCCACGGGAGGCAGGCGCAAAGGCAGCTCCTCATAGGGAACGCCCACCATGCCGCAGGTGGGACAATGGACGATGGGAATGGGCTCGCCCCAATAGCGCTGACGGTTAAAGGCCCAGTCCTTCATTTTGAACTGTACGCCGCCTTCGCCAACACCCAGCTTCTCCAGCTCCACCAGCATTCTGGCGATGGAGGACTTCTTGTCGGTAAGACCGTTTAAGAAGTCGGAGTTGATCATGTTACCGTCGCCGGTGTAGGCTTCCTTCTCGATATCGCCGCCTTCGATGACGGGGATGATATCGATGCCAAACTTCTTGGCGAAATCATAGTCTCTGCCGTCGTGGGCGGGCACGGCCATGATGGCGCCGGTGCCGTAGCCCATCATAACGTAGTCGGAGATGAAGATGGGGATCTCCTTGCCGGTGATGGGATGGACGGCAGACAGGCCCTTGATCATAAGGCCGGTCTTGTCCTTCACCAGCTGGGTACGCTCGAATTCCGTCTTCTTGGCGCACTCCTCGCGGTATGCCAGCACCTCGGCCATGTTTTCCACCTTGTCTGCGTAGGTATCCAGCAACGGATGCTCGGGAGCCATGACCATGAAGGTGACACCGAAGAGGGTATCGGGACGGGTGGTATAGATGCGGAGGGTCTCCTCCACTTCCTTCAGTTTGAAGTTAACGAAGGCACCGGTGGATTTGCCGATCCAGTTTTCCTGCTGCTGGCGTACCATGGGCAGGTAATCTACCTTGTCCAGACCCTGCAGCAGCTTGTCGGCGTACTGGGTGATCCGCAGATACCAAACGTCCTTGGACTTCTGCACCACGTCGTTGTGACAGATGTCGCACTTGCCGCCCTGGGAATCCTCGTTGGAAAGGACCACCTTACAATGGGGGCAGTAGTTGACCAGGGTCTTATCACGGAAGACCAGACCGTTATCGAACATCTTGCGGAAGATCCACTGGGTCCAGCGGTAGTAATCCTCCTCGGTGGTGTCCACCACGCGGGACCAATCGAAGGAGAAGCCCACCCGCTTCAGCTGGCTTGTGAACTTTTCGATATTCTCGTCGGTGAGGACACGGGGGTGTACCCCGAATTTCACGGCGGAGTTCTCGGTGGGCAGACCGAAGGCGTCAAACCCGATGGGGAACATCACGTTGTAGCCCTGCATTCTGCGCTTACGGGAGACCACCTCGAGGCCGGAATACGCCTTGATGTGGCCAACGTGCATGCCGTGTCCGCTGGGATAGGGGAACTCTACCAGGGTATAATACTTGGGCTTTTCGGAGAAATCCACCGCCTCAAACAGCTTGGCGTTTTCCCATTTCTCCTGCCACTTGGCTTCAATGGTTCGAAAATCGTGTTTCATAAGGATTGTCCTTCCTTAAATAGTAATCAAACGTTCCAGAGACGTTCCAAATTGTAGAACTCTCTACCCTCCCGGGTGAAGACGTGGACTACCACGGAGCCGTAATCCATCAGCTCCCAGATGTTGTTGCGGTAGCCCTCGATATGAGAGGGATCGATACCAAGCTCCTGCTTGATACGGTATTCCACCTCGTCCGCCAGGGCGTGGACGTGGGTGTTGGAGGTGGCGGTGGCAATGACGAAGTAATCCGCCAAGGCGGTCTGTTCCCCCACGGGAAGCAGACGGACGTCCATCCCCTTCTTATCTTCCAATGCTTTGACAGCCGTTTCCGCAAGCAATCTCGCCTGCTCGGCCTGCAGCTTTTCGTTTTCCATAGTTAAATGCCTTTCTTAAGGAGATTCAAATAGTGGTTCCGTGCCTGCACGGTGTTTGGGTCCACGGTCTTGTGCCCCGACAGCAGGTCGCGGATGGTAATATCAAAAGAACGCACCAACGCCTTGTGCAAGGCGCGGTTTTTGTCCTTCAGAGTTGCGTACTGCTTTTCGTAGTATTCCCGCAAGCGGATACAGGCGGGAAAGGCACGGGTATCGTCGATATAATCCGCAAAATAGATCACGCACTCCAAGGGAGTCATCCCTGCCCGTCCCGTGGTATGCCAGCGAATGGCGGACACCACATCGGGATCAAGGCCGTATTCCTTTTCCGCGATCAGCGCGGCGGTACGGGCGTGAAGCAACTTGGGGGATTGCAATTCCTCCTCGGTGGGAGCTTCCCCGTAGGTCGCCAGCACACGAAGCTGTTCTTCCACCTTGTATTCCTTGGTGTAATCGTGGAACAGGGCGGCAAGGGTGGCCGTCTCGGGAGTGATCTCCGGGAAATGGCGAGAGGCCAGCAAAACGGCGGCGCGCACTACACCCTCGGTATGGCGCATTCTTTTTTCGGAAAGCTTCAGGTCGTTTCTGACTCTTTGGATCTCCGTCATCTGTACAACCCCTTTTCTGCAATATAGCGGTTGACCTCATCGGTGCAAAGGGAGGTATCTCCCCCGCGGTAAGCGGTGGAGGAAGCGGGAATGGCGGTAAACTGCAGGGGGAAGATCTTCACCCCATGCTCGCTGCGCAGTCGTTGGGTCAGCGCGGTGATGTCTCTACCGCTTCTGTTGGCCAACGCCACCACCAAATTGTCCCGCAAATATTCGAAATCATGCCAGCGGGGATAGCCCTCCAGCCAATCGTCTCCGAAGAACAGATACAGCTGACTGTCCGGGTGCATTTCCTTCAAGGCACGAACGGTATCTGCGGTGTAGCTGACCCCTCCTCTGGCGATCTCCATATCGGAGATCACAAAGCCTTCCTCCCCGTCAAAGGCCAGATGCAGCATGGCAAGGCGATCTTCGGAGGAAACGCTTCGGTGCTCCTTGAGATTGGAGATATAGTTGGGGATCACGTAGACCAGATCCAGGCCGCATTCCTCGCGGAAGCATTTCGCCCCGTGGATATGCCCCTTGTGAACGGGATCAAAGGTCCCGCCGAAGATCCCGATCTTATTCATCCCAGTTGTGGAACACGTTTTGGACGTCGTCGTTATCCTCCAGCAGATCCAGCATCTTCTGCATCTGCACGGCCTGCTCCTCGTCCAGCTCCACGTAGGAAGCGGGAACCTTCTCCAGGTCTGCGGAAAGGAACTTGTATCCCTTGACGGAAAGGGCTTCGCAAACGGCGGAGAAGTCTGCGGGCTCGGTATACACCTCGAAGGCACCCTCCTCGGTGAGGATATCCCCTGCGCCTGCTTCCAATGCGTCGTCCATGAGCACGTCCTCATCCACGTCGCCGTCCTCGTTATCCACCACGATCACGCCTTTTTCGGAGAACATGAAGGACACACAGCCGGTGGTGCCCAGGTTGCCGCCGAACTTGGAAAGGGCGTGGCGCACCTCGGGTGCGGTACGGTTGCGGTTATCGGTAGCGGTCTCAACGATCACAGCAACACCGCCGGGACCGTAGCCCTCGTAGGTGACCATTTCGTATGCGGCGCTGTTGTCGTCGGAGGCCTTGTCGATGATACGCTTGATGTTATCGTTGGGAACGTTCAAGCTCTTGGCCTTGGTGATCAGATCGCGAAGCTTGGTGTTGGAAACGGGGTCTGCGCCCCCTTCCTTCACTGCCATGGCGATCTCTTTACCGATCTTGGTGAAGACCTTTGCTCTTGCGGCGTCGGTCTTCTCTTTTTTATGCATAATATTCTTCCACTTAGAATGTCCGGACATGGGTTATTTCTCCAATCTGTTACGTTATATTTAGATGATATACGGATTTCCCGCCGGGATGTTCCGACGAGAGCGAAGCGATTAAATCTCTTCGGTTCTGCGAATGCCCAGAAGATCCAGGCCGTTGCCGATGACGGTATGGGTTGCTGCGGCAAGCTTGATACGGAAGATGCGGGTCATACCCTCCTCGTTCAGGATGCGGCAGTTGTGATAGAACTGGTTGAACAGCGCGCACACCGCCAGAAGATAGCGGGAGATCACGCTGGGCTCGTATTCCGCCAAAGCACGCTTGACCACGTCGGGGAACTCTGCCAGCTTGCCGATGAGATTGGTCTCTTCTCCGCAGGGCTCATACCCTTCGGTGGCACCCTCGGGAGCGCCACCCTTACGCAGGATGGACGCGGAACGGGCGTAGGTGTACTGCACGTAGGGGCCTGCGTTGCCCTCGAAGGAAAGAGCGTCCTCCCAATTGAAATCGCTGTCCTTGATACGGCTGTTGGACAGGGCGTTGAAGACCACCGCGCCCACACCCACCGCCTCGGCGATATCCTGCTTGTTCTCAAGTTCGGGGTGCTTTTCCTCAATCACCGCGCCGCACTTGCGGACGGCTTCTGCCAGCAGATCGTCCAAAAGCACCACGTTGCCGGTACGAGAGGCCAGCTTTTCACCGCCAACGCTCATGGTGCCGTAGGGCACGTGAACCAGCCCCTCTGCCCACTCGTAGCCCATTCTTCTCACAACGGAGAACCACTGGGCGAAGTGCAGGCTCTGGCCTGCGCTGGTGACGTAAATGCATTTATGAAAATCGTATTCTTTCTTTCTCCAGATGGCGGCGGCGATATCACGGGAAGGATACAGGGTGGAACCGTCGCTCTTTAAGATCAGACAGGGAGGCATATTCTCTTCGTCCAGACGAACCACGGAAGCACCGTTGTCCAATTCCAACAGCCCCTTGGAGCGGATCTCCTCCACCACCGCGGGCATTTTGTCGGAGAAGAAGGCCTCGCCGTTGTAGGAATCGAAGGTGATCCCCAACAGCTTGTAGGTCTTTTCGTACTCCCGCAGGGAAATCTCCTTGAAGTACTGCCAGATCTCCAGAGACTCCGGATCCCCTTCCTCCAGCAGCCGGAAGGCGTCTCTTGCCGCCTGCTTCAGATCGGCATCCTCCGCCTCTAAATTGCAGAACTTCACGTACAGACGCACCAGCTCGTCGATGCCGCCCTCCTCCACCTGTGCCTTGGAGGACCAATGCTTGTAGGCGTAGATCAGCTTACCGAACTGGGTGCCCCAGTCCCCCAAATGGTTGATGGCCACGGTCTCATAGCCGCAGAAGTTCAGCAAATTCCGCAAGGCGTTACCGATGACGGTGGTACCCAGATGTCCCAAATGGAACCGCTTGGCGATATTGGGAGAAGAGAAGTCCAGACAGACCGTCTTGCCCTTACCCTCCTCGGAAGCGCCGTAGCGGGGATTGGCAAGGATTTCCTCCACCACCTTCACGCTGGAGGCGCTGTCGTAGAAGAAGTTCAGATATCCGCCCACAGCCTCGGCGCGGGCAAGACCCTCCACGCCCTCAAAGCAAGGCGCAAGCTCTGCTGCGATCTTGGGAGGCGCCTGGCGCAGAGTCTTCGCCAGCTTAAAGCAGGGCAACGCCAGATCGCCCAGCTTGGGATCGGAAGGCTTTTCAAACAATGCGGCGATCTCGCTCTCGGAAAGGGTCAGCCCCTTTGCGGCCAGGATCTCCGCCGTTTTTTCCATCAAAACTGTTTTGTTATCACGCATCTCAAAAATTCCCTTATACTTATTTATTGAAAGGATGTTTTTACTCAGAAAGCTATTATACCACAGCAAATCGGAAAAAGTCAAGACAATGGCGGGGAAAAACGGGGAATTTTCCCCTTGTTTTCCCACTTTTTCCGTCCCCGACACCCCAAAGGAGGCCTTCCGTATGCTTTTACACACCGTGACGGCGGGAGAGACCATGTTTTCCATCGCCCGCAAATACGGCGTTCCCGCCAAAAACCTCATTGCCGACAACGGCATCCTCACCCCCGAGCGGCTCCCCGTGGGGATGGTGATCCTGGTAACCGAGCCATTATCCACCCACACCGTATCGGCGGGAGAAACCCTGTACGCCATCGCCCGCCGCTACGGCATCTCCCTCCGCACCCTGTGGCGGAACAACCTGTTTTTGAAGGGCGGAGCCGGCCTGACCCCGGGGGACGTTCTCTATTTGGACGTGAAGAAGGAGCCCTTGGGGGCTTATTCCGTGGGCGGGTACGTGTACCCTTACGTCAAGCAGCCCGTGCTGGAGCAGACCATGCCTCTTATCTCCGGGATCATGCCATTCACCTACGGCTTCCGCCCCGACGGGAGCCTGCTCCCCCTGAACGACAACACCATCATCGACACCGCATTCCGCTACAGCGTATCCCCGGTGATGCATCTTTCCACCCTGACGGAAAACGGCAATTTCTCCACCGCCTTGGCGGAAACCCTTTTGGCAGACGTATCCGCACAGCAGGCACTGACGGAGAATCTTCTGACAGAGCTGCGGCGGAAGAACTACTACGCTCTGGACGTGGATTTCGAGTTTTTGGGGGCAAAAAACGCGGAGGGCTACGCAGGATTCCTTGCCCGTCTGCGGGAGAAACTGAATGCCGCCGGCTTTCCTGTCCTGGCCGCTTTGGCGCCTAAGACCAGCGATACCCAACCGGGAACCCTTTACGAGGGTCACGACTACGCCGCCATCGGGGAGGCGGTGAATTCCGTACTTCTTATGACCTACGAATGGGGCTACACCTACGGCCCGCCTATGGCGGTCTCTCCCATCCAGCCCGTACGCAGGGTGGTGGAATACGCCCTCACCCGCATTCCCGCGGGGAAGATTTTCCTGGGGATCTCCAACTACGGCTATAACTTCACTCTCCCCTACGTGCAAGGCCTTTCCGAGGCGGAATCCCTCTCTGTGGAGGAAGCTGTCCGTCTTGCGGGGGAAAAGGGCGCGGAGATCCAATACGATAGCACGGTGGAGGCTCCCTTCCTCGTGTACACCGAAAACGGGGAGGAGCATCGGGTGTGGTTCGAGGACGCCCGCAGTCTTTCCGCAAGGCTTCGCCTACTGCCGGAGTACGGCCTGCGGGGTGCTCTGTATTGGAACTTCGACCGCCCCAACCCCCAAAACCTTGCCCTGCTGAATCAACTTTTATACCCCACGGCCTTCAATCTCTGGTAAAGTTTGACGGCAAAACAACTCCTTTTCCATTCTCTCCCATTCCGCCCCCTTTCCCGAGGGAAGGGAACAAAACAAGTCTCTTTCCTTGCCCCGCCTTCGACAACCCCTGCGGGAAGATGTGAGTATAATCGGGTTTACCATCAAAAAAGCAAAGGAATGGAAATCTTATGAACGTTACTGCCGCTGTGAAACGACTCCCGCGCCATCGGGAGGCTATCCTCGCCTTCTCGGGAGGATTTCTCCTCTCCTGTGCGCCGCTGGGGGAGCATTGCAACCCATTCGGCATCGCCCTGCTGTGTGCCGCAGACGTCTGCCGTCCCCTGATTCTATTGGGTGCTCTCTGCGCCCTGCCCTTCTGCCAAACGGGAAAGCTTTTACAGCTTCTCCTGCTGCTTGGCTGCTTTTTCCTGCTGGCGGCGGCAGAACGGCAACGGTTTGCCCCCACCCCGAAGGATCGACTGCGGGCGCTGATCTCCCTCTCTCCCGCCGAACGCCCCGCCTCCCGAGGCTTCCGCATCGTGCTGTGTGCCGTTTCCTCCCTGATGACCGCCTTCGGGGAGCTGTTGTGGCAGGGCTTTTCCCCCGTGTCCGCCATGGTCTCTCTTGCCCTCAGCGTAGTCTCTCCCCTCTTCTGTGGACTGTTTTCTTCCCTGCTGAAAAGGGGGACGTCCAAGGAGATTCCCTTGCTGGGAGGAGCTTTTGCCGTCACCCAGATTTTTCTGCCCCTATCCGCAGCGGGAGTCTCGCCGGCCTTGGGAGCGGGAGCTTTTCTGACTCTGGCCATCGCCCGTAACAAGGGCTTCCCCTACGGCTGTGCCGCGGGTCTTCTTTGCGGGCTCACCTGCGGCGGGGAGGCCATGGGCGCCTTGGGCGTGCTGGGCATGACCTACGGGCTTTTGATGCATGGGGCTGAAAGGCTGGGACTTTTGCTATCCTTTATGCTCTCTGTCTCGGGATATTGGTATCTGGGGGTGGCGGATTCGGTGTTCCCCGCAGGGCTGATGCTGGGTGTTGCCTGTCTGGGCTTCGGCCTGCTGGCGGAGCGGATCCCCAAAAAGCTTCCCGCCGCTCCTTCCCCTGCGGAAACCTTGAGCGATCCCAAACTCCGCCACCGCCATCTGCAAAAATACGCCGCGGCCTTCTCCTCCCTATCGGGGGTATTTTACACCGTATCGGAAAACGCCGCTCCCCGTACCGCCGATGAAAAAATGGAGGGCATCCGCACGGTGATCCGCGCCTTTTGCCGCAACTGCGAGGGATGCGATCTGGAGGAGGGAGAGCTTTGCAACTGCTTTGCGGAGCAACTGGGAAATCAAGGGGTGATCCACATCCCCTCTCTGCCCACCCACATTTACAAGCGCTGCCCCAACATCCGCCCCATGGCAAAAACGGTGAATAATCTGCCCACTCTGGCAGAGCGGGAGCGGGAGGAGGGCATCCGCCGTATGGCCACGGAATACGCGGGGCTCTCCGCCCTTCTGGACAACGCCGCACGGCGGGAGGAGGCGGCAAGCACCAAGGACAAATCCGCCGCCGCGGAGGTGAGACAAGCCCTGCGGGAATTGAAGATCCGCTTTGACGAGGTGCAGGTCACGGGAGAACGGCTCCGCACCGTGGAGGTGTTTGGGGTGGATCTTCCCCGCATTCCCGTTTCCGCCTCCCGCCTGACCCTCACTCTGGCGGAACGGCTGGGTTGCCGCCTTTCCCCGCCGGAGTTTTTGATCCACGACGATTACGTGGTGATGAAGCTTTCCTCCGTCCCCCGCTTCCGCATAGAATACGCAAAATGCACCTCCTCCAAGCAGGGGGAAAAGGTATGCGGAGACACGGTATCCTTCTTTGAAACGGAAGACGGCTGCTTCTACTGCTTGCTGTCCGACGGTATGGGCTCCGGGCGTGACGCGGCGTTAAGCTCCCGTCTGGCGGCCATTATGATGGAAAAGCTCCTCACCATCGGCGCTTCCCCCGGGGACGCCCTGCGGATGCTGAACAAGGCCTTGCAGGAAAAGGAAAAGGAGGTCTTTGCCACCGTGGATCTGCTGCAGATCGACCGCTATTCCGCTACGGCCACCCTGATCAAGGCGGGTGCCGCTCCCACGCTGCTGTTCCGGGACGGAAACTGCCGCCGCTTTGAATCCAAAACGCCCCCTGCGGGAATCATGAAGGATGTGATCGCGGAGAAACGCACCTTCAAGGTGAAGAAGGGGGACGTGCTGTTGCTGCTTTCCGACGGGGTGTTACAGGTGGAAGACGACGGCGGCCTCCCGGTGATCTCCGGGGGCAACGCCCACACGGTAGCTAACGCCGTCCTCGCCGCGGCAAGGGAGCGGACGGACTGCGCCGACGATATGTCTGTGTGTGCCGTGCGGATCTACTGAGGAATTTTTTGGCAAAAAATAGCGTTTAAATCTTGCAATGCAGTCGGTTTTGTGATATGATGAGACCATAAAAGATCATAAAGGAGAAAGCTGATATGTTCAGAATTGGTACTGTCAATATTGATACTTCCCACGCACCCTCTTTTGCGGAGATCCTGTTGCAGGGGGACACCGCAAGATACACCGCCATTTACAACGATGGCTTCCGCACCGACGAGGAAGTGAACGCCTTCATGGAAAAATTCGGGGTGAAGGAGCGCTACACCGACCTTGCCGAGATGGCAAAGAACGTGGACATTGCCTTTATCCAGAGCTGTAACTGGGATCGCCATATCGAGCTTTCCACCCCCTTTATCGAAGCGGGCGTTCCCGTGTTCATCGATAAGCCTTTGGTGGGCAATCTGAAGGACTGCAAGGTTCTGGAACAGCTTGCCGCAGAGGGCAAGGTGATCCTGGGTACCTCCGCTATGCGTTACACCTACGAGCGGGACAGCTTCTTTGCCGTTCCCGAGGAGCAGAGAGGCAAGATCTTACACGTTTCCACCACCGTGGGCGTGGACGAATTCAACTACGCCATTCACTCCGTAGAGTCCATTCTGGGCTTCTTGAAGGGGGATACCGCCGTTTCCTGCCGCCACCTGGGCTCTTCCATGGTGGAGGATGTTCCCCAGGACAGCTATTTCGTGAAGTTTGCAAGCGGCGCCACCGCCTGCTACCACATCTGCATGAAAGGCTGGCAGCCCTCCACCGCCGTAGTGATGACCCAGAAGACCGGCTTCGTTTACAAGCTGGACGTGAACAAGCTTTACGAGGCTATGCTGAAGCACGTTTGCGCGTGGCTGAAGGGCGAGCCCAACGATCTGGTCTCCGTTCCCGAAATGACCATGGCCATCAAGATCATGCTGGCAGGCAAGAAATCCAAGGAAAACGGCGGATGCGAGGTAGCTCTTGCGGATCTGCGTGACGACGACCCCGGCTTCGACGGTTACGCATTCGAGGAGTTCTACGCCGCCTCTCAGAGACCCAAGAAATAATCCGTTTTTAAAAAGAGCCGATGTCCGTCGGCTCTTTGCGCTTTTGACAAAAGGATAATCGTATGAAAAACCGCATTTTACTGTTCGTTATACCGCTTTTGTTGGCTCTTTGCCTGTTTGTGGGCTGTGGGTCGGAGGAAACTGAAATCACAAGCTCGAATACACCATCCGTGGCGGAAAGCACTGAAATATCCCCCGAGGAAGGATCTGATTCTTCCCGCGAGGAGTCTGCCGTTTCAAGCACGGAGGACAGCTCCCTTGAAGAACCGCCGGAGGAATCCTTTGAAGAATCAACGGAGGAACCCCCGGAGAAGCTCGACTTCTTCACCGCCCACGGCCAGGGAAGCTTGCCCGACACGGCGGAATTGCCTGCCGTTTGCAAGCCCACGGACAAGCCCTACCTGTATTCCTTCCCCATGGATCTGCCGGACACGGAGGGCTTCTCGGCACAGGTAAAGGGAGATATTTTGCACCTCTCCTACTGGACGGAGGAAAGTATGCATCGTATGTACTCCCTGAAAACAGGTGAGCTTTTGTGCGAGCTGACCCTGCCCGGCTGGAGCGTCACGGGCTTCCTGGAGGACGGCAGTCTTTGGTGCATGAACATGGAGCATCTTGAGGGCTATCTTTATGCCGCAAGCGGTGAAAAATCCGCCCTGGAGATCCCCGCAGAGCTGCGGGAGGGTGCCTATCAGAACGCGTCCCTCTCCCCCGACGGACGGTATTTGCTTGCCTTGTCCGTGGAGGAGACCCTCACCCTTTGCGACCTGGAGGCAGGGACGCAGGAGACCTTCTCTCCCAAGGGCGGCCCCTATTGGAGCATTGAATATGCAAACGGGCTGTTTTACCTCCCCGCCACCTACGGGGTGCTGTCTTTGGATCCCACCGACGGAAGCACGGTGATCTACGACTCCTCGGACAGCTACGGCAACGTGTACGGCGGTCTTTGGCAGTTGTTCCGTGACGGTGCCGTGGTTTTAGGGGAGACCGATCCTGCAGGCAAGAGATTCTACGTGGCCGTATCCGCCGACGAAATGCTTTACGACGTGATGCACGGCTGTGCCGTCACCACCTCCTACGACGAAGGAAATTCTCTCCGCTTTTACGACCTGCGTGAGGGCGCGTTACTGGCGGAATACCACTCCGATCCCTCTTACTACGGGGTACACGCCGCCTTCCTCCCCGGGGGCGCGGTGCTGATCCTGGAATTCAGTGACTACGGTACGGACATCCATCTCTTTGATCTCCCCGCCGCGGCAACCGCGGGAACGCCCGTTGAGACCCTGCTTCTCACCGACGAAGAGCTGCAGGAGGAGATCCACCGCTTGGCCGCCGAGACGGAGGCAGCCACCGGGGTGGATCTGCTTTACGGCTCCGAGGGCAACGATTTCGTGATCTACGATTACATCGGCGAAGCGGAGACGGATCTGCTGGACGTGTACCTTTCCGTGAAGCAGGTCTCGGAGATCCTGGCCCTTTACCCGGAGGGAATGCTGAAAGAGGCCTACGAGGACACCCACAGGGGACTGCTGCTCTACCTGTGCGGCACTATTTACGGCAAGGAGGGAAGCTCCCTTTCCCAGGCAGGCGGCCTGACCACGGAATTGGACGGCTACATTCTGGTGGCGGTGGACGTGCATAACAATCTGGCCTACGACATCCCCCACGAGCTTTCCCACGTGTTCGACAGGCGGATCAACTATATTTCCAACCAAACGGGAACGGACTGGATGGCGATCTGGGAGCAGGCCACCCCGGTGAAGAACGCCTATCTTAACACCTACGACGATTACTACGAAAACAACCGCTACACCGCATGGAACGAAAGCAAGGACAAGAACGTCTGGTTCGTGGACGGCTACGCCCGCACCTTCCCCACGGAGGACAGAGCACGGATCATGGAAAACCTGTTCAATCCCGCGGAAGACGGTATTGCGGAGATCCTGCGGTTTGACAATCTGCAGACCAAGGCGCGGCTGTACTGCTACATTCTGCGAGAATGCTTTACAAGCTGTGACGTGGACACGGTTTTGTATTGGGAAACCCACCTGGGAACCATTGACGACAGCGTTATTCCACAATAACCCCCGTATTTGCACTTGACTTTTTTCGTGGGTGTGGTATACTGTAAACGACAAATAAAAATACTTTTTGGAGGCTGTTTCCCATGATGAATACGATCAAGATCCACGATCACAAGCAAGCGGTCATCGTTGCCCACAGAGGCCTTTCCGGTCTGGAGCGGGAGAACACCTGCGCCGCCTTCGTTGCCGCAGGCAACAGAAGCTACTTTGGCGTTGAGACCGACGTACGCAAGACCATCGACGGCAAGTTCGTTCTCTGCCACGACGATCACACCGAGCGTAACTGCATCGACAAGCTGTATCCCGAAGCTTCCACCCTCCACGCCCTGCAGGCGCTCCGTTACAAGGACATTGACGGCAGCTTCGACCGCTACGATCTGATGATGCCCACTCTGCAGGAGTATATCAAGATCTGCAAGCGCTACGGCAAGAAGTGCATTCTGGAATTCAAGGGCGCTTATTCCGTTGAAGACATGGAGACCGTTCTGGGCATTATCCGCGACATGGAGTATGCGGACAATATGATCTACATCTCCTTCTCTCTCCAGAACCTGATCAACCTGCGTCAGGCCGATCCCACCGTCAACGCACAGTGGCTCACCTGCGACGCCAAGCCCGAGACCATCGCTCTGCTGGTGGAGCATAAGATGGATATCGACATCCTGTTCACCGCCCTCACCAAGGAAAGCGTGGATGAGCTCCACAAGAACGGCATCGTGGTCAACTGCTGGACCGTGGACCGTCTGGAGGATGCGGAACGCCTCATCGAAATGGGCGTTGACCAGATCACCTCTAATATCTTGGAGTAATCGAAAAAATTCCCGCAATGAAAAATCCCGTAAAAGCAAACCGCTTTTACGGGATTTTTGAATATGATTTGTCAGGCTTCCCGAAAGCCTGCCTTTTCAAGCACCTTCAGCGCCTTGCGCACAAAGGACTTGTTGGCGCCAAAGCTGATATTCAAGCCGTCGCCGCCGGCAAAGCCCGCCAACACGGCCTCTTGGCAATCGTCGTTGTCCACCATCATCACGGACAGCGCCACGTAGTTACTGCAGCGGAAATAGTATTGCTCCAGGCACAGCAAAACCGCGTGATCGTTCAACAGCTTCTCGTGGCACGCCACCTCGGCGCCCAGCTCCGCTTTCAGGTCTTCGGCCAACGCCGCGAGAGTCTTGGTCTTCTCGGAGCATTTCAATCTTTTTACTTCCGGCATAGCCGTTTCTCCTTTCGATAGAGCAACCTGCTTTTATTCTTCAATAAACGCCGCACGGGGAAATTGCCGTTTGAGTTCTTCGATCACGGCTTCTGCGTTTTCCACGCCGTAGATCTCTCCGCCGTTGACGACCATATCCACAGGCAAACGCACGTCATCCGCAGGCTCGCCGTTTTTCTTCTCGGCACGGATTTTTCCTACGAAGCTGATCTTCGCGGTATCGCGGCGAAGATCTGCGGCGGTGCGGGAAATGCGAATTTCTTCCATGTCGTAGATCACCGCAAGACGTTTGCGAAGTGAAAAGCGAAAGCCGCCGATCCTTGCATAAACTGCCCCGTTCCCATGGAAGCGTTTTGGAAAAACGATCTCACCGTTCCGCAAGCGGAAGCCCTTGGGAAGGCGGAGAACAAGCAAGACCAAGGTGATCACCAGAAGCGGCGTTATGCCAAAAGCCTTCGAAAGACCTGTACCCCGATAGAGCACCGTGCCCACGGCGGCCGCCTGGATCAGCAAAGCCACAGCGGCAAAAAGCTTAAATTGCTTTGAAAAGAAATAGCAACGCCTTTTGGCAGGATAAAACATAGTCTCCCCTCCTTTTTCTTCTGCACCCATTATACACGAGACGGCATTCCTTGTCAACGGCCTCCAAGGTGTGCAAATTGCACAAAAGCATCCTTAAAATTTCGTTTGTTTTGATTTTTTGCAAAAATATTGCAATTGCGCGAGAAATCATATATAATAGTGCTATTGAGAAAATAACATCGCCGAGGGAACTCGGCGGGAGAGGAACCCTTTACTATGGCTATTATCGATATGAAACGCATCCGTAACATTGCCTTGCTGGGCCACAGCGGCTCCGGTAAGACCTCCCTGGCAGAGGCAATGCTGTACGTTTCCGGCGGCAGCGACCGTCTGGGCAAAACTGCGGAAGGCAACTCCAACTTTGACTACGATCCCGAGTCCGTGAAGAGAAAGATCTCTATTTCCGCGGGCTTTGCTCCCGTTATGTGGAAGGACGTTAAGATCAACGTCATCGACACCCCCGGTCATCCCGGCTTTGCAGGGGAGGTTTCCCAGGCACTCCGCGTGGCTGACTCCGCCGTTATCGTCATCGACGCAAAATCCGGCATCGAGGTAGGTACCGAGCTGGCTTGGGACCGTGCTACCGCCGCAGGTCTGCCCAAGGCTATCTTTATCAATAAGTTTGACGACAACCAGGCTCGTTTTGCCAAGATCCTGGATGCACTCCACGAGAAGTTCGGCAGAAAGATCTGCCCCATCACCATCCCCATGATCAAGGACGGCGAGGTTTGCGGCGCTCTGGATCTGGTGGACAACGAAGCCCACGCCTTTGACGACAAGGGCCAGCATCACGTTCTGCCCATTCCCGAGGAATCCAAGGAATCCTTCGACCACTTCCACGAAATGCTGCTGGAAGCCATCGCAGGCACCGACGAGGAGCTGATGGACAAGTACTTCTCCGGCGAGGATATCTCCCACATGGAGATCTGTAACGCCATCCACGAGGGCATCATCCACGGCGATATCGTTCCCTGCTTCTGCGGCTGTGCTACCAGGCTGTGGGGCGCATGGACTCTGATGGATGCCATCGCAGAATCCTTCCCCCGTCATTCCGCCAAGGGCAACGAGATCTCCGCAGATCTGGAAGAGATCGCTATCCAGCCCGACGGCGCACCCGCTCTGTTTATCTTCAAGACCGTTGCCGACCCCTTCGTGGGTAAGATGAACTTCTTCAAGGTCATGAACGGCACCGTCAAGGCCGACAACACCCTGAAAAACTCCCGCGACGGCTCCAACGAGCGTCTTGCAAAGCTGTTCACCATCAAGGGCAAGAGCCAGTCCGAAGTGGAGGCCTTGGCTTGCGGCGATATCGGCATGGTATCCAAGCTGACCAACGCCGCTACCGGCGACACCCTCTCCTGGAACGGCGAAGTGACTTACGCACCCACGGAATATCCCCTGCCCTTCTACGTGAAGGCTATCCGTCCCCTGTCCAAGGGCGACGAGGACAAGATCTCCTCCGGCGTTGCCAAACTGCTGGAAGAGGATCCCACCCTCCGTTACGAAGTCCACAAGGAGACCAAGCAGATGCTTCTCTCCGGTCTGGGCGGCACCCATCTGGACATCGCACTGGCAAAGATGAAGTCCCGCTACGGCGTGGAAATCGCGCTGGACGACAAGAAGATCGCCTACCGCGAGACCATCCGCAAGTCCTGCAAGATCGAAGGCAAGCATAAGAAACAGTCCGGCGGTCACGGTCAGTACGGCCACGTTAAGATCGAGTTCTCTCCCGGCGAGGCAGAGGGTCTGACCTTTACCGAGACCATCTTCGGCGGTTCCGTTCCCAAGAACTTCCATCCCGCAGTGGAAAAGGGTCTGCAGGAATGTATGGCCAAGGGCGTTCTGGCAGGCTACCCCGTGGTAAACCTGGCAGCCAACCTGTTCGACGGCTCCTACCACGACGTGGACTCCTCCGAAATGGCCTTCAAGCTGGCGGCAGGCATCGCCTTCCGCGACGGTCTGCCCCTGTGTAATCCCGTGCTCTTGGAGCCGGTGGGTCAGCTTCGCGTCCTCATTCCCGACAACCAGGTGGGCGACGTAATCGGCGACCTGAACAAGCGCCGCGGTAAGATCATGGGTATGGATCAGGCCGAGGGCAAGCGTGGATACAGCGTCGTTGAGGCCGAGGTTCCGGATGCCGAAATGAGCGACTACGTTCACGTGCTTCGCGCCATCTCCCAGGGCAGAGGCTCCTACACCTTCTACATCACCGGTTACTCCGAGGTTCCCGGCAACATCGCAGAGAAGATCGTTGCGGAAGCCAAAAAGAACGCGTAATTTTTAAGCAAAAAACGGCAACCGAGCCCCTCGGTTGCCGTTTTCCCTCTTTACAAAGTGAAAATTTCGTGTTATAATGTCCGGAGAAAATCCATTCAGAAAGGTTTTTAACATGAAGAAACTTTTGTGTATCCTGCTTTCGTTGGTAACGGTCTTCTCCTGCATGGCGGGCTTTACCGTTTCCGCCGAAAAGGCAGAACCCGATATCGATCCCGAATCCCCCCTGTATCAGAAGATGGCGCTGTTCGTGGGCGACTCCATCTGCGAGGCGATTTACGAGCAGCGGGATGCCGACTATAGTTACCGCTTCGGCTGGGGCGGCAGAATTCTTTACAACAACGACATGAGAGGCGTGAACCTGGGTAAATCCGGCGCTTCCGTTTCCGATTGCCGCGGGGCAAACACCATCCTGGCCCAGCTGAAGTCCCAAGCCACCAACGGCAAGAAGTACAATTACGTCATCGTTCACGGCGGCGTCAACGACGCTTGGGACAGCTGCGCAGTGGGCACTATGGTCGAAGGCTTCGAAGGTCCCTTCGATATGTCCACCTTTGCAGGCGGCTTGGAGACCACCTTCAAGTATCTGAAGGAGACCTATCCCAACGCATACTACGGCTACATCATCAATTTCTCCATTCCCAACAGCAGACAGACAAGCCTCGCCGACATGAGCGCTTACTTTACCGTTGCCAAGGAAATCTGTGAAAAGTGGGAGATCCCCTATCTGGATTTCTATTTTGATGATGATTTCAACAAGAACGTTATGAAGACTCACACCGACGAGAATCTGTACGACTACATCCATTGCAGAACCTCCGGCTACGAGATCTTGACGCCCCGCATCGAGGCTTGGATGGAGACTCTGCACATCAAGGAAGAGCCTCCCGTGGAGGAATCCTCCCAGGAAGAATCCGTTGAGGTTTCCCCGGAAGAGTCTGTTGAAGTGTCCGCTCCCGCAGAATCCTCCGCCCCCGCAGAATCCTCCGCTCCCGCGGAGGGGGAAGGCGGCGTTCCAGTTTACGTATACGTGATCATTGCGGTAGCCGCTGTGGCCGTGATCGCCGCCGTGGTCATCCTGATCAGAAAGAAGAAATAACATGGACAAGAAAAAACTTTTGACCTGGATCCTGCTGGGCGCCTTGGTGCTGTCCTCTCTGGTTCCCGTTCTCGCCATTCTATTGAGATAAAAAACAAAAAACAATATATTTTTCGAAAGGAAAAAACATCATGAAAAAGCTTTCTCTGCTCCTGGCAGCGCTGATGATCTTCTGCTGCTTCGCACTGGCTTCCTGCGGCGAAGAAGAGGCTACCTCTTCCGCTCCCGAAGCTTCCTCCACCGCTCCCGCAACCTCCTCCGAGGCTCCCGCTACCTCCTCCGAAGAAGAACCCGAGGCTTCCTCCGAGGAACCCGCTGAGTCCTCCGAAGAAGAGCTTCCCCTGGTAGGCGAGGCTGAAACCTTCTGGCTCACCCACTACGGCGACAGCACAGTGGAAGGCGCAGGCTCCATCTTCACTGATTCTTACAGCGGCGCCGCTTGGTGGCTCCACGTTGCTTTCGTACCCGTAGAAGTTGAGGATCTGGAGAACGTTTACGAGATCGTTGCTATCTCCGATGGTATCGATGGCGGTACCGCTACTCCTCTGGATATTCCCGAAGGCGGATTCGTTTGGGCGATCAACGTTGGTAACAACTACCCCGAGCTGGGTATGGGTGACACCGACTACACCAGCCCCGGCTGCAACGCAATGGTAGCCTCCGGCCGTCTGTGGAAGGTTGGCGACAAGATCCAGTTCACCGGTATCGATCTGGAAGGTCTCACCGTTCCCACCGAGACTCCCGACACCCCGTGGTACGACGATGCTTACGTTTGCACCGCTACCTGGGCACCCATCAACGACTAATTTGTTATAAGTAATAATGATACGAGAGAGGGGCTTTTTGAAAAAAGCCCCTCTCTCGTGCTCTCTCCCCAAAAACTTTTCCTGTAAGAAGTTAACGGGAAGGCGTTGGGTCGTCGGTAATACCAAGGAGATAATCTGTGGAAACGCGGTAGAATTTTGCAAGCAGGATCAGCTTTTCCCCGCTGATGTCTGCTTTCCCCAATTCGATCTTGCTGTACTGCTGTTGGGTGGTTTTGATCACTTCCGCAATCGTCTTTTGGGAAAGATCCCTGTCCTCCCGCAGATCTCTGATACGGTACATGGTTGTGTCTCCTCTTTCTTTTGTTAAAATCATTCTACCCTACATCGAAAAGATGTATTGGCTTTTACGCCTATCAGGTGTAGAATGATGGTACCCCAAAAGATTGAGAGATAAAAATATGATCGTTTTCCCGGAAGAAATGCTAAATGCGGCTCACAACATCAAATGGTTACGCGCCGAAAACAAACTGACCCAAGCCGAAATGGCTAAGCTTTTGAAAATAACGCCTGCCAGCTTGAGAAGAATCGAACGCGGTGATTTCCCCGAACGGCTCCGCGTGATGGTTCCCTTCCGTATTTCGGTTCAATTCGATATCCGGCCGGCGGATCTGTTTTCAAAAAAATTAGGATAGTGCCCCAAAAACTTTTCCTGTGGGAAGAATCGCCGGGAAGTTTTTGGGTCGGGCTGTGTCCGTATGTCACCCTGAGCAAGCGCGGGGTGTAGATGCTATGGCTACATACTGCAACATATCTCCGCGCGCGTCGAACTGACAATTGTGGCGTTAGCTCAATTGTCAGGCAAAAAATGCCTGCATTTTTTGAGGGTATAGGAAGCTTTTTGATACAGCCATTCCCCCCGTCCTCCTTGTTACCAATAAACAGTTCTTTACCCTTGGAAAGGTACATCAGACTCGTCTCATATCCCTTCGCCCTGCAAGCAG
>JAZNPH010000042.1:0-25239 GCA_045589515.1 Eubacteriales bacterium
GACCGACGAGGGCCGCAAGGCCACCTGGATTGTCCAGGTCAAGACCTCTAAAAAGCCTGAAGCACAGCTGCTGGGCTCCGCCATCGGCATGAAGGTCATGGAAGATGTCCCCTTCATCACCGGCATGGAGGAGTGGCTGGGCACCGAGCTGAACGACGAAAACTGCGCTTACCTGAAGGACTTTGGCGCCGCCACCGCTTCCAACGGCGCGGTAGGTCTCTACCACATCGAAAATCTCACCCCCGAGGCTGTGGAAAGCGGTAAAGCACTCATTAATGAAAACGCCCGCACCTACGTCATCGACGATGCAGAGCTGGAGCGTGTCTACAAGAACTACCCCGTGGTGTGGAAGAACCCCGACGCCAAGCCCAAGCTTTGCTTCATGGGCTGTCCCCATATGTCCCTGCAGCAGCTGAAGGACTGGACGGACAAGGTAGAAAATGGCCTCAAGGAAGCAGGCAACAAGAAGGTGCTGATCCCCACGGTGTTCACTGCCGCCCCCGCCGTTCTGAAAGCCTTTGAGCAGACCGAATATGCGGCGCGCCTGAAGGCCACCGGCGTCATCACTTCTTACATCTGTCCCTTGATGTACATGAACAATCCTTTGTCCGGGAAGATGCCCGTGATCACCTCCAGCAATAAGCTGCGCACCTATACCACCGCCAAGTACTATACCGACGACGAGATCCTTTTGCAGATCACGAAAGGAGGCAACGTATGAAGACCTTCCAAGGCAGAGTTATCGCAAGCGGCAACGTTACAGCGGAGGCCGTGGTCTCCCACGAGGGACTGAATACCCTGGCTTCTTTCCAGAAGGCCTTGCAGTTCGGGGATAAGACCGCAACCTGCGGCGACCAGAACAACCCCGACCTCTACGGCAAGCAGATGGCAGGGAAAGCCCTGTGCCTCCCCCAAACCATCGGCTCCACCACAGGCGGCCTGGTGCTGTATTGCGCCTGCTCCATGAACCGTCAGCCCGCTTGTATGCTGTTTTCCAAGCCCATCGACTCCTTGGCCGCCGCAGGCGCTATCTTGGCAGACGTGTGGCTTGACAACGTGACCATGCCCGTTATCGACTCCTTGGGTGAAGACTTCCTGCAGTACGTCAAGGACGGAATGCAGATCACCGTGGATGAGAACGGCACCGTCACCGTAGCCGACTGAAAAAGCAAGAGAACCTACTGTTTTTCCGGCAGCAGGTTCTCTTTTTTTATTGACAAATAAAGGGAAATGAATTAGAATAAAAGCACTTACTTCCCATCCTCCGGCAGGATCAGCCCCGACAAGGCCACCTCCAGCAAGGGCATGGGATCGAAGGGACAGCACAGCGCGGGCGCTTCTTCCTCTGTGGTGGGTATGTAAAGCGTCAGGGCGAGGAGTCCGTCGGTACAGCCTGCGCGGGTCACGCCAAACCTCCAGCCCATCTTCTCCGCAACCATCTGGAGCAACAGCAGATCAAAGCAAACGTCCCGATAAGCGGATTCCAAAAGCTCTCCGCCGTAATAGCATTCCAACAGCCTCTTTATGACCTCGTCATCGATTTCGGGCTCAAAGGTTACGTGGAAGATAAACTCTCCTTCCAACTTTCGGGTTTCTGCCCGTACCCGACCGTCCGCGGTGTTTTCCGACGCAACGGAAAGCATGGCCGCGGCGGCAAACCGAAGGATTGCGGGACTGCCCTTGGCAGATGCGGAAGCCTCTGTTTGCTTCAAGGAAAGATTGATCCCGTTGGGGCGCAAAAACTTCGCCGCGCAATCCAGAATAGGATGAACGCACCCCGTCAGCTCCACCGTGGAATCCCGGGACAGCTTGCCCGCCGTCACCGCAAAATACGCTGCCATGGCGTTTTGATATCTGGCAACTCTGTTATACCGCAGACGCGCCTTGGTAACGTCAGCCTTGGAGGCACAGTCTCCCGCAGCAGCATAGATGGCGCAGGGATCCTCTCCGAAGAACCCCGGCAGCTTCATGGCCATATCTGCCACGTACTTGGCCATGTAAGCGGTGATGGTGCGTATGGCCACCCAGTACCCCGTTTCAAAACGGTGGATCACCGCACCGTAGCAGTTGTCCTCCGTGAGATCGAAAAACAATTCCTCTCCTACCGCCATCTGCCGAATCCTTTCCGCCGCCTTTTTGCCGGCGTAGCTGTCGATTTTTGCGCGGAGACGAATGTGAAAGCTTCTCAAACGGGAAGCCTTGTTCCGATATACGATGAACCGCCTCTCATCCAACAAAAAGGCGGGATAGGGGAGTGCATCCAGTAATTCCTCCGTCATAGACTCCTTCGCAGGCGCAATAATTGTCATACCCAATAATCCTCCAAAAAGATGATCAAATAAAAAAGGAGCTTCAACCATGGCACATCTTACCGTTGAATTTTTCTCCAATGTATTGGGCAAATGCATGACCATGGAGGTCATTCTGCCCCAAAGCACTACCACCCAGATCGGCATGGGCGGCTCGGATACCGCCGATACCTATCCCGTTCTGTATCTTCTCCACGGAATGTCCGACGACCACTCCATCTGGCTTCGCCGTACCTCCATCGAGCGCTACGTTTCTCAGTTGGGAATCGCCGTGGTGATGCCAAACGCGGATCTCAGCTTTTACACCGACATGAAGGTGGGCGGCGCCTATTGGACGTATCTTTCCGAGGAGCTTCCCGCTATCTGCCGCGGCTTCTTCCCGCGCATCTCTCCCAAGAGAGAGGATACCTTTGCCGCAGGCCTTTCCATGGGCGGCTACGGCGCTTGGAAATTGGGCCTTCGTTGTCCCGAGAAATTCGCCGCAGTTGCCTCCCTGTCCGGCTGCCTGGACATCGTTTCCACTGTCAAACGGAATCAAGTGGGCAATCCCGTATATTGGAACAGCATCTTCGGCTCTATCGAAGACCTGCAGGGAAGCGACGACGACCTGTTGACCCTGGCAACCAAGGTGGCGACCATGCCCGATCCCCCCGCCCTGTACGCTTGTTGCGGAACGGAGGACTTCCTCTACAGAGAGAACCAAACCGCCATTTCTCATATCCGTTCCCTGAACCTCCCCCTTACTTATGAAGAAGGCCCCGGTTCTCATACCTGGGAATTCTGGGACGAATACATCCGGCACATCCTGAAATGGCTGCCTATCAAACGCTGACAACGTCTTATTGTACCATATTGTCATATAAAAAGCAATAGAAATGCGCAAGATTTCAAAAACGTACCCAAAAGCCTCCTATCTCGGAGGCTTTCGTTTTTTTGCCTCTGCAAAAAACACTTCCTTTCTGCATATACTGTACCTATGGGAAAGGAATGATGTTTACTATGTGTTCTATCTGCGGCATCTTCGGAAACCACAACGAAACCGCCATCGGGGCAATGAATACCCCTATGCACCGACGAGGCCCCGACCAAAACGGCCTCTACCACCACGGGAGTCTCACCTTCGGCCATAACCGCTTGGCTGTCATCGATCCGGCAAACGGCACCCAACCCATGACCGTCAACTACCGTGACCATCGGTATACCATGGTCTACAACGGCGAGATCTACAATAAGGAGGAGCTCAACTCGGAATTATCCTTGGCAGGCATTCGGGTAGAGACCCAATCGGACACCGAAACCGTCCTGTGGAGCTACGTACTGTGGGGCAAGGAGTGCCCCAAAAAGCTCAACGGCATCTTCGCCTTCGCCGTTTACGATGACGTGGAGGATCAGCTCTTCCTCTGCCGCGACCGTCTGGGTGTCAAGCCTCTCTACTATACCTTCGCAGGTGAGACCTTTCTCTTTGCTTCTGAGCTGAAGGCGCTCCTGTCTTATCCGGGTGTGAAAAGGGAAGTGGACAAAAAAGGCCTCCATGAGCTGTTATTCTTAGCCCCCGTCACCCTGCCGGAAAGCGGGACCTTCAAGCATATCAAAAAGCTTCTCCCCGGGGAATACGCTCTGGTGAAGGAGGGCAAGCTCACCAAAGCCCCCTATTGGCGGTTGATTCCCAAGCCTTTTACGGATACCCGGGAGCAAGCCATCCAAACCGTCAGGGAGCTGGTCACCGATGCCACCCGCCGCCAGATGGTCAGTGACGTCCCCCTTTGCACCCTGCTGTCCGGCGGCCTGGATTCCTCTGTGATCTCCGCCCTGGCGGCAGAGTATTGCAAGGAGCGGGGAAATACTCTGTCCACTTATTCCTTCGAATACGAATACAACCGCAAAAACTTCAAAACCTCTCTTTTCCAGCCGGAAAGCGACGACGTCTACGCCTCCTGGCTGGCGGAAAAACTGGGCACAAACCATACAGTCCTTACCGCCGAAAGCAAAGAGGTTTTCCGCCTTCTGAAGACCTCCGTGGATGCCCGAGATCTGCCGGGCCAGGCAGATATCGATTCCTCCCTTTTGTACTATTGCGAAAGGATCAAACAGCGCCACACCGTAGCCTTGTCCGGAGAATGTTCCGACGAGATCTTCGGCGGCTACCCTTGGTTCTACCGCCCGGAAATGCTTGAACGCTCCTTCTTCCCATGGCTTCACGACCCCTTTGCCCGTATTTCTCTGTTCGACCCCGCATTTGCATCTCCCGAAGAGGGGTATCGCACGTTGTCCGCCCATTACCGCGCGTTCGTCGCTTCCGTGGAGCGGGGTGGGGAAGACACAGACGAAATGTACCGCTCCCGCATCGCCACTCAGCTTTCCGTATGGTATTTTATGCAGTCGCTGTTGGAACGGAAGGACCGTATGTCCATGTATAACGCCGTGGAGGTCCGCGTCCCCTTCGCGGATCATCGCATTTTGGAATACGTCTATAATGTCCCCTGGGAATACAAATTCGAAAACGGTGTGGAGAAATCCCTTCTGCGTAACGCTATGGCAGGCGTCCTTCCCGATCGTGTGTTGTTCCGCAAAAAGAGCCCCTATCCCAAAACCCACGATCCCGTCTACGAGCTGCTGACCAAGACTGCCCTCTTGGCCATCCTCAACGACAAAAACAGCCGTCTTTCCCAAATGTTAGACAAAAAGAAGCTGTGTTCCCTCATGAAAGGGGAGGATGCAACTTGGTTCGGACAGCTGATGGCACGTCCCCAGCTTTACGCATGGCTCATCCAAATGGAGTATTGGATGGAAAGCTACGGTGTTTCCTTTGTATAAACACAGGATGTTTACATTTTTCCTGTTGACAGAATAGAAAATCTATTGTAAAATAGAAACAACAGGAGGTGTGAGCCATGTTCCTATCAAAAAAATCGTTCAAAACAATTCTTTTTCCCCTGATGTTGGTGATTCTTATTGCGGCCTTTGCGGGCTGTGATGGGGAAGAGCCCCCTGTGGCCGCATCTTCCGTCGCAGAAAGCCTTCCCGAAGAAAGCACCGGGGAGCTCTCTTCCGAAGCTCCTTCGGAGGAACCTTCCGAGGAGCCCTCTCAGGACACCTCATCGGAAACCGAGCCTCCTGTTGTGGAGCCCGTCTACGAACTGTATTCCATCGGCAGCGGTGACTTTCCCGAGGCAAACGATTTGTCCTTCATCTTGATCAACAAAGCCAACGATCCCGTTTTGGATGCGTTTTTACACTCCTACACGGGGACGTATCCCGCAGTCGGGGATATGGTCTATGGGAACAACGCCTTGCACGTTTGCGTGGTGTATGATGCTCTGCCCTTCTATGGTGCTCACCAGGTGAAATATCTTTGGTACAATTTTGATTTTGCCACAGGTCAGTTGATATCTCCCTCCTCGGAACGCCCCTCGCCCTATCAGTACGATAAAAATGTGTATAACCAAAACGGTTATTTTTGGGTAGATTACGAGTCCACCGTTTCCGGCGAAGCCTGTCCTTACGTGGTGCTTTACAATGAAAACGGCACCAACCATACCTTGTGCTTCGAGGAGACCGCTTTGGAATACGTGCGGATCATCCGCCAGACCGATACTCACGTGGTGTTGTCCGTCCTGCGTAACGGCGAGCGGTACTACCGTATTCTGGACAGAGAGGGCAAGATCACCGCTCAGCTGGAATGGATCTCCGATGTCAGCTCCATCACTCCTTTGATGTTCGACAGTAACTACCTCTATTGCAAAAAGGACGCCGACGAGGATTTCGTCTATGACACCATCGGAGCCATTGACTTGACAACCGGCAAGTATCAGGATTTGCTTTTCGTGGGTAACTCCGATTATTGGACCTATTTTGCTGACGGTTGCGGTATTGCGATCTACGATAACGTCAACCATCCCGATGCTATCCTGTATTACGCCACCGCCACCCATAAGCTGGACATTTATCCCGCAAAGCGCCGCGTGAATTATCTGGATACCTTCTACGGGATTCTCTACGGCACGTTGCAGGGAGAAGAAGATGCTCACGTCTTTCTCTGGACAAACCATGCCAGAAGCCTTTTCATGTCCGAGGAATCATATTCCAGGGACTGCCGACTTGCCATAGGCAAAAAAGGATTTTCCGTTCTGGACGAGGGCATCCTGACGATATACGTCCAAACCAATTGAACGATCGAAAAAAGGCGCAGCTTTTCGGCTGCGCCTATTGCTTGTCCTTTAAGTGATCTGCTTTTTTACTTTCAGCAAGGCTCCTTTTTCCAGCCTTGAGATCTGTGCCTGGGAGATTCCGATTTCCTCCGATACCTCCGTCTGGGTTTTGCCGTTGTAAAAACGCAAGGTCAGGATTCGCTTTTCCCTTGGGGTCAAGCTGTCCATGGCCGTTCCGATGGCGATGTGATCCAGCCAGCTGTCATCGGTGTTTCCGGTGTCGCCCACCTGATCCAGCACGTACACCGAATCGCCTCCCTCGGAATACACGGGCTCGAACAGAGAGATGGGGTCAACGATAGCCTCCAAAGCATTCCTCACCGCCTTCGGAGATTCCCCAAGTTCTTTTGCGATTTCCTCGGGAGAGGGCTCCTTTTGCAGCTCTCTGCTCAGCTTTTCTTTGGCCTTCATGGCCTTGTATGCCAGATCTCGCATAGAACGGGGCACCCGCAACATACTGTTATCCCGCAGGTATCGCCGAACCTCACCAACTACCAAAGGAACGGCATAGGTGCTAAACTTCACCTCTTGGCTCAGATCGAAATGATCCACCGCCTTGATCAATCCTACACATCCAACCTGAAACAGATCATCGGGATTTTCCCCTCTGTTTTGAAAGGATTGGATCACGCTGAGCACCAGCCTCAGATTCCCTGTGATCAGCTCTTCTCTTGCGTTTTTGTCACCCTTTCGGGCTTTCTCCAGAAGATTGCGCTTTTCCTCTTCTGTGAGCACCTTTAATTTCGACGTGTTGATTCCGCATATTTCTACCTTTTGATACATAAAAGCCTCCGCTTTGGGATGTTGACCTTAGTCTTCCCAAGAACGAGAGGCTTTCTGTGTATAGTTTGTGACCTGTTTATGAAAGTTGGCGGGGGATCAGATCCGCAGAGTCTCCAGCTCTACATCCTCCTTCTTTGCTTTGGCTTTGTCCTTCAAGCCCATGAGGAAAATGATCACGCCGATCAAAGCGAACAGCAGGCTGAAGCAAAGGAGCTTATAGAAGGTAGCGGAGTAATCGAAGGCCGCATCCGTAGCGGTGGAACGGAGATGGATCAACCACATAGCGGGGATCTTGAAGGCCGCGCCCAAAGAGAAGCCTTGAAGCTTGGCGAACTCCGCAAAGGTTCCCAGGTATTGCCCGATGGCGACACATACCAAAGAAACGGAAGCCACAATGGCGTAAGCGCTGTTGCAAGGCTGTTTGCTGAACATGGTAAACCCGCGGTATACCAGGAAGGCGGTGCCGAAGCCCAGCAGACTGAACACGTAGCTCATCTCAAAGGCGGAATCATCAAAAATGGGGGAGACGAAGTAATAGATCAGGAAGTAGGCCAGAATCCCGACAATACCGCCGATCAAAGCTCCCAGCATACCCATACCGGTCTTCTTGGGCAATACACTGCCCTCGTTTTCGGGAGCCTTGGAGGCCTCTTCCATCTTCTCCAGCGCACAATGCTCGCAGAGCAAGAAGTTATTCTTCCCCTTTGTCAGCTTCTTGGGCAATCGCTTGCCGATCTTGTTTCCGCAGCAGCTGCATTGGGTCACGCCCGCCAACTCCTCTGTCTGCAAAAACTCCACCAGCTTGTCTACCAAAGGCGCAAACTCCTCATCCTCACAGCTCACCGTGCAGGAAAGGCCGTCCACGTCCACGTGGTAATCCACAACGGAATACCCCTCCGTAACAGACTTGAATCCCTCGGAAAGCTCCAACAGACGAACGGAATCGTCCTCGGCTTCATCGGGAGCCAGATAGTAGTTGATAAATACGGTTTTCTGATTGCCGCTGTCGTAAAGGGTGATCAGATACCCGCCGTAGACCCCGTACATATGGGATTGCTTGGAATTCTGTTTTTCTGCATAAGTAAAGCCCAGCGCCTCAGCGGCACTCTGCAAAGATTTGCTGACCATAACGGAATATGCTCCTTACAAAAGATTATCTTAGTATACTCCTTTTGGAATGCTTTTTGATTAACACATTGTTAATATTTTGCCTAAACTCCAATTTTTTTCAAAGAAAACCTTAAATTTACCCCTCTTCTTGACTTTTTCTCGGAACGTGCTATAATGAAGAAAATCAAACTTAAAGGAAATAAGCCATGAAAGCATTTAAAACCAACCTTTCCCGTGTCCTTGCGATCCTTTTGGGAATTTGCCTGCTGCTTCCCGTACTGACCGCCTGTCAGACGGAACAGCCCTCCGGAGAATCCTCTTCTCCCGCCGAGGACGTCCCTCCCTACGAAGGGCACTTTACCGTCACCTTGGGCGGAAGGGAATTTACCGCTACTCACTTGAACTGCACACCTCCCGCGGATTCTGTAGTGCTGTATACCAGAGCATACACCAAGGAGGACACCGTCTCCTTCACCCTGGGTGAGGCGCAGAACGGCAGAACTGCCGTTTCCGTCCGCGGTGAGCTTTCCGATGGTAAAACGGAGTATACCATCATCAGCGTCACCGAGGATGCCGTAGGCGACGTGATCATTCCCTACAACGGCTTCGTGGTGACCCTGCCCACCGCCGCATTGGCAGACCTCCGCGTCCGTGCAGGACAAGAGGTAACCGTGGCGGGTGATGAAGCGATCGGAGGCTTGGAGCGTATGGACGTAGGCACCTTCCGTCCCAATAACGAAAACAGAAACTCTCTCAAACGCCGCATCCATTTCCGCAACCCCGTATCCGCCATCACCGCAGAGGGGATCTATTACCTGGATGCTTCCTATACCGAAAATGCAGTCGCAATTCCCGCAGGCTCCGTGGTGGTGACCTTGGAAAACGGCAAGATCGCAGGCATCACGGAAGGGGAGACCTCCGCTACCGCCAAGGATCAGCTGGTCTTCGTGGGGGACTATAACGCCGCCTTCGCCAAGACCTTGCTTTCCGTGGGCACCGCCATCGCTCTCTCGGATCTGGACATGGTTTCTTCCTACCACGATGCCGAGGCCTTTGTCATCGGCGACACCGTATACCCCGTCACCGCAGGTGGCTACAACAACGACCGCATCACCGCAGGCGGTATATATGTCTACGACATGAACGGCAACAGCGTTTCCACCCCCGATTCCGATGTGGATCGTGTGGACGTGGTGATCCTTAACGACGTGGTCACATATATCAACCAAAAGAACACCCGCAGTATGCTGCCCCTGTCCGGCGGCGTGGCTGTCACCTTCGCAGGGGATATGGTTTCCGTTGCGGAAGGATTGACCATCGGTGAATCTATCGTCTCCGTCCTGGTGGATACCGCAACCCTCCCCATCAACCACGTGCGCATCGACGGCGTGGCCTACGATATCCAGAAATTCAACACTGTCCGCGCCCCCGAGGGTGTCAGCCTGCTGTATACCCCCGAGTTCGGCGCTACCACCCAGACCAACCCCTACGGCGTGGAGATCGCTGTAAAGGACGGCAAGGTGGTGGCCGTTGAAAACGGCGTGGGAGACATCGAGATCCCCGAGAACGGCTTCGTCCTCAGCATCCACAAGGATCATCCTCTGTATCGGGACGCCTGCAGTGTCAAAAAAGGGGACGACGCCAGACTTTCCCTTGGGGAGCAGAACTATAACGTCACCCCCTTGACCGTCTCCGGCATCAACGTGGGACGTCAGGAAAACTTCCTGGTAATCTACCGCAACAAAGCCACCACAGGCAGTAACGAATACGGCTACGAGATCCTGGTGGACAAGGACGGCACCATGGTAGGGGATTCCTATTCCGGCAATGCCGTCATTCCCAAAGGAGGCTACGTCCTCTCCGGCCACGGCACCAACAAGACCGCCCTGGAGAGTGCCTATTGCTACGGCGCCAAGGTGTTCTTCGACGAGGACACTATGACCGTCACCGCTATCTCCACCCCCGAGACCCTGTTCATTGACGCCGCCGTTCGCCTGGACGATGTGAAGGCTCGTCTGGAAAACGCCAAGAAGACCTTGGTATATCTGGATTACAACGGCCTTGACGGTAAGGTAGCCGCTTTGGAGACCACCATCAAGGAAGCCAAGGACGCCTTTGCACAGTGCAACTACGACGAAGCACTCACCAAGCTCTCCGCAGCGGATGCTTCCTGGGATTCCATGCTGTATTCCCTCATCGAGGCTCACCCCGTGGAAAACCGCGCCGTCTGGTACCGCAGCTCCGAAAAGAGCGACGACCAGGTGAGAGCCGTGGTGGAAAAGATGAAGCTGTTGAACATCAACACCGTCTACCTGGAGACCTGGTATAACGGCAGCTTCGTGGGCTTCTCCGACAACAAGCTTATCAAGCATTGCACCGCCAACGGCAGCTACGACGCCATGGAAGGCTTTGTACGCATCTGTCACGAAAACGGCATCGAAGTTCACGCCTGGGTTCAAAACTTCTTCATCGGCACCGTAGAGGCCCAGGAGCAGGCGAACATGCCTCTCGCCAACGCCTACCCCGATTGGTTGAAGGACAAAAACGGAAAGAACACCTATTTCTACTCTGCCTCCAACACCAATTTTATCTTCCTGAACCCCTACGACAAGGAGGTTCGTACCTTCCTCATCGACTTCTACAAGGAAATGCTGGAGAAGTACGACGTCGACGGCATCCACCTGGACTACATCCGTTTCCCCGAGCTGAACTACGGCAAGACCGACTTTGGCTATAACGAAAACATCGTCACCGCATGGCAGATCGAGAATTCTACCACCGTTAATCCCGCCACCCTCACAAGCGGTGCCTTGTATCAATCCTGGTTGAAGTTCCGTCAGGACATCATCAACAGCTTCGTGAAGGAAGTTTACGAGATGATCAAGAAGGAAGATCCCGACACTTGGCTTTCCGCCGCAGTCTACCCCGGCATCCCCTCCATCAAGAACGATATCTTCCAGGACTGCGCCAACTGGGTGGAAAACGGCTACGTGGACGAGCTCTTCTCCATGTCCTACGGCGCAGACAACGCCTACGTTTCCAATAACGCCTCCAAGTTCGTCGCCCTGTCCGGGAACAACTGCTTCTATTCCACCGGTATCTCCGCCTTCGGCGAGACGGTTCCCATGAACTTCGCCCTGCAGATGACCGAGGTACGGCAGACCGGTGCAGACGGCGTAGCCATCTTCTCCCTGGCCAACATCGACGTTTCCAACTACCTCTATCCCGTGACGGAAGGCGCCTTCCGCAATCCCTCCGTCCAGGTGGATAAGCTGAGCGTTACCGCGGCGGCACAGCTGAAGTATATCTTGGATAAGGCAAAGAACGTATATATGCCCTACGCAGGCCTGACCGAGGAGGACTACCAAACCCTGTCCGCCCTGCTCACTCCCATTTTAGAGGATGCCGAAGCCTTTGACCTTGAAAACGCAAGCTATTCCCAAAAGAAGAACTATTGCGTCTCTGCCATCAAGGCGCTGAGAGAAGCCACCGATGATGTCAAAGCCCTCTTTGACGACCCCGCCCACGGCAACACCGCCGCAAAGGATCTGGAGGATCTGATCTCCTGGCTGACCAAGAGCCAGCATCGCATGGATGCCAGATTGCATTGAGTTTTTTGCGGTAACCCCTTGACAAACCCTAAAAACTGTGTTATATTGAACCATCATTTTTACGAAAGGAATACGGCAATGGCAGTTTATACTTCTGTAATGAATATGACTAACCAGCAGCTCTGGACTCCCGTCACCTATACGGGCACAGGCTTGTATTGTCGTACTCATTTTTCGTAAGAAGCAGCCTTTTTACAAGATTTAGAGAAACGGTGCAAGTCGATCCCTTTCGATTTGCACCGTTTTTTATTATTTCCTCGATGCCGCTCTTGCTCCGCAGAGAATACAATAATTCCCGCTCGCCATTGCCTCCCTCTGGGAGGGAGGGGGACCGTCGCAGACGGTGGAGGGAGCCCGCGAGCAACAAAAACCACTCATGCCTCCTTTCTCATCTGCCCCGGCCCGGATCAGCTTCCCGCTTCCTATTTTTTGCTAATGAAAGGACAACCCCATGAAAACCATCGACACCACCGTGCTGGCAGGCTACAACGCCGGCATCGAACGGGACCGCCTGCGAACGGGTATGGGTCTCATTGAATTTGAACGCACCAAGGAGCTTCTCGCAGAATACCTCCCCAAGCCTCCTGCCGTGATCTACGATATCGGCGGCGGGTACGGAGAATACGCCTGGTGGCTGGCATCTCTCGGCTACGAGGTGCATCTCTTCGACATCGCCGAGACCAACATCGCCATGAGCAAGGATCTTGCCATAGAATACCCGGGCGCCTCCCTCGCTTCTGCCGAAGTCTCCGACGCCAGAGAAATACCACGTCCCACGGGGAGCGCAGATGCCATCCTCTTTATGGGCCCTCTCTATTCCATCACAGAATACCGGGAACGCATCCTTGCCATCAAGGAATGCCGCCGCCTCTTAAAGGATGGGGGAGTCCTCTTCACAGGCGCCATCACTCCCTACGGCGCCCTCATTGCCCGCATCACCCTCTACCACGCCACGGAAAAGAAAAAGAGCTACGAGCTTGACGATCCCGCCGTACTTGCCATGATGGAAAGAGCCTTGACCGACGGCTGTTACGAAAACCCGGAGCGTAGTATTTCCGGAGGCTTGGGCAGCTCCCATATGCACACCGCCAAAGCCCTTCGTGAGGAACTTTCCGCAGGAGGCTTCCGCACTCTCTCTGTCCACGGCGTTATGGGCGGCGCCTGGCTGGCACCCAACCTCCATGCACTGATGTCGGATCCAACCACCAAAGAAACCCTCATGAAAACCGTCCGTATGCTGGACACCCACGAGGAGATCTTCGGCCTCTCCGGCCACCTGCTCGCCGTCTCAAAGAAAAACAAAAAACTGACCAAACCAATTTAATTTCGTCCATCTATGTTATCTTCACTTCTTGAGACTTCGTAGGGGCTGACGTCCTTCGGCAGCCCGTTTCGGCTTTTGATCAAAATTACCTCCACAAGAAAAACCCAACTCATTCTCTCCCGACGAAAGGAAATGTCCCCATGGAAACCAAAGATTACCTGAATACCTTCTATCAAAACACAGACGAAGACAGCCGCCTTACCACCCGCTACGGCATGGTGGAATACCTCACCACCATGCGCTATATCCAAAAATACCTCCAACCCAACGCGCGCATCCTGGAGATCGGCGCCGCCACGGGCAGATATAGCCACGCCCTGGCAAGGGAAGGCTACCGGGTGGACGCCGTAGAACTCTTGGAGCACAATATCGACACCTTCCGTCGCAACACCCTCCCCGAAGAATCCGTCACCGTCACCCAAGGCAACGCCATGGATCTTTCTGCCTTCCCGGATAATACCTACGACCTCACCCTCCTCCTGGGCCCCATGTACCACCTGTTCACCGAGGAAGACAAGCTGCAAGCCCTCTCGGAGGCCATCCGCGTCACCAAGCCCGGCGGGGTGATTTTCGCCGCCTATTGCATGGCAGACCCCACCGTCCTTACCTACGGATTCATCCGCGGGGAGATCCATAACATCATCGAAAAATGCATGGTGGATCCCACCACTTTCAAAGCCTTCTCCCACCCCTGGGATATCTTCGAGCTCCACCGCAAAGAGGACATCGACGCTTTGCGAAACCGGTTCTCCGTGACCGGGCTCCACTTTGTCGCCTCCGACGGCTACGCCCAGCATATGCGCCAAACCATGGAAGCCATGAACGACGAAACCTTCCAACTCTACCTGAACTACCACTTCGCCACCTGCGAACGCCCCGATATGATCGGCCTCTCCCACCATACTTTGGATATCTTTAGAAAGGACTCCCCATGAAAATCGGAATTATTTGCGCCAGCGACAGAGAGCTTGCTCCCTTTGGCAGGTTGATCGAAGACAGAAAATATTCTGAAACAGCCCTTTTGACCGTCTGCGAGGGAACCATCGCAGAGATTCCTGTAGCGGCTCTGTATAGCGGTGTCTGCAAAGTAAACGCAGCAATTGCCGCAATGACGTTGATCCATGTCTACGAATGCGATACGATCATCAACTCCGGCACGGCAGGCGGACTTGATTCACAGCTTAGAATTTTCAGCACTGTGGTTGCCACGGAAGCGGAGTATCACGACGTAGCACCTGAGATCCTCACGGAATTTCATCCTTGGAAAGACACTCCCGCCTTTCGCTCCGGCGACACACTTTTGCAAGCGGCGCGCAAGGTTGCCAGGGTTCGAAAAAACGTATTCTTCGGAAAAATGGCAACGGGGGAGCAGTTCGTAGACGGCCCTTTGCGGGATAAGATCAAGAAAAAAATGTCTCCCTTGACGGTAGATATGGAAACCGCGGCGATTGCCCATGTCTGCTACGCAACGGGCGTGCCGTTCCTTGCTGTCAGAACGCTGACCGATCACGCAGATGGCGGTGCCGAAGGAGATTTTCAAAAGAACTGTGAAGAAGCATCACGCCTGTCGGCAGAATTCGTTTCGGTTGTTATCGCAGAGTTAGGAGTAACCTCATGAACCCCGTCACCATCCGTCCAACGGTTCCTGCCGAAGCGGAGCCGCTGGCAACCATCCAAAAAGCCGCCTTTCGGCCTCTGTACGAGTGTTTCCATGACGAACGAAATCCCTTTCTTCGGGGTGCGGAGGATATTCTTTGCAGACTGAACAAATCGAACCGCTACTTTACCATCCTGTACGGCGGTACTATCGTAGGCGGCATTTTCTACCGCTTGCAAGGCAACCGAGGCCCAAACGTCCCCCTTGCCGAAGGCGAGTATTATTTGTCCCGCATCTATATCCATCCCGCTTATCAAAACCAAGGCATCGCCTCCCAAGCCATCCTTTTGTGCGAAAAAGAATTTCCCGACGCCAACACCTATTATGTGGACTTTCCCGCCGACCTCCCCATGAACCGCAAATGCTACGAAAAAGCAGGCTATCAGGACACGGGAGATATTTTTGCAGAACCCGGCTCCCCGTCTCTGGTGTGCTTTCGCAAGACCGTCGCGGAGTATTCTTCTCCAAAAGCCGTCAAGCACCCCCTTATTTATCCCGTAGACCCCGCCGACCTTCCCGCCTGCCTTTCCGTGATCCGGGAAAGCTTCCGAACCGTGGCGGAGGACTTCGGCTTGACCCCGGAAAATTGCCCCAAACACACCGCCTTTCTGCCCCTGTACTACTTGGAGACCCAAATGGATTGGGGCTGGCACCTCTACGCCCTCTATGCGGGGAAGAAGATCATCGGCTATATGTCTTTGTCAAAAGAAGGGGAGACTACCTACCAACTCCATAATCTCGCCGTCCTCCCCGCCTACCGCCACAATAGCTTCGGAACCCTCCTTCTGAACCACGCAAAAGAAATCGTCCGCTCCCTTGGCGGCACCACCATTCAAATCGGCATCATCGAGGAAAGCGCCCTGCTGAAAAATTGGTATATCGCCAACGGCTTTACCCCAACCGGCACGAAGAATTATCCCCACCTGCCCTTTACAAGCGGCTACTTAGAATGGAAAGGAACCCTAACATGAAAAACAGCTTTTTCACCGTCTGCGGTGTGGTTGAGATCGAAAATAAGATCCTGCTGGTGCGGCATACCTACGGAACCGCCAAAGACAGACTCCTCGTTCCCGGCGGCCACGTAGAAGAAGGGGAGCTCCCCACCACGGCATTGGAAAGAGAAATTTACGAAGAAACCGGTGTCACCGTAAAAGCAACCTCTCTGTTATCCGTGCGGTTCAAGCCCCACCAATGGTGTCCCGTCTTTATTTGCGAGTATCTCTCAGGTACCCCCGTATCCGATCACTATGAGAATAGCGAAGTTCTTCTGCTTCCAATCGAGGAAGCCATATCCCGCCCCGACCTCACCAATATGAGTAGAGAGATCTTAAAACTTTACCAAGAAAAGCAACATAGTGCCTTTACAAAACAAAGCTACTTCCCCAAAAATACCACCGAAGCCGATTATGCATTGTTCGGCTGAAGACGATCAAGAACACCTCTTTTCCTCTTCCGCCCCAAAGGGGCATACGATAATTCCCGCACGCCAACGGCGTGCCTCGCCTTCCCCTTTGGGGAAGGGGGACCGGTTGCGGACGGAAAAGGCAAGAAAATGTGCGCTTTGTTCATCTCCGCAGACGGTGGATGAGGTTCCTATTTCTTTCCCTCACCTCAAAAACAAACCATCCGAAAGGAATCCCTCTATGAACAAAACCCTCGTCCTTATCCTCGGCCCCCACGCCGTAGGGAAAATGACCGTAGGCCAGGAACTTGCTAAGATCACGCCCCTGCGCCTGTTCCATAATCATATGTCCATCGAGCTTGCCCGTAAGCTCTTCGCCCATAACGAGCCGGAATTCCGTCTCCTCAACGATTCCATCCGTCAAACGGTGTTCCGCCTGTTCGCCAAAGGAGACTTCCCGGGTCTGATCTTCACCTATATGTGCGATTTTGACCAACCCGCCGAATTCGACTACCTGCAGAATCTCATCCATCTCTTCCGCGGTGAAGGCGCAGACTGCTACGTGGTGGAGCTCACCGCCGACTTCGACGTTCGATTGCAAAGAAACAAAACGGAAAACCGCCTCTACCATAAGGAATCCAAACGAGACCTTGCCTGGAGCGAGCAGGAGATGCGCCATACCTCCTCCACCCACCGCCTCAATTCCTACGACGGGGAAGACCTCCCCTTTACCAATTACCTGAAGATCGACAATACCCACCTTTCCCCCGAATCCGTCGCCCGACAGATCAAAACCCACTTCCACCTTCCCGACCAAGAAACGTAATTCGGTTTTTCGTGTATTTTCCGAAAACGATAGTTTTCGGCAATGCTTTTGGGGATTCAAAGGGTGCTTTTTCAAAAAGCATCCTTTGCGCTCCTCCAACGAAAAAACGCCCCGCTTTTTTTCAGCAGGGCGTTTCGTCATATAAAACTCAGTTGTGCTTCATCAACCGTCTGATACGGGAGGTGCATTCCAGCAGGGGAGAGATGGACTCGTCGCTGTTGAGGGTGTTGGTGATCTTTGCCACGAACTTGGAAAGATCCGCACATACCAGCCAGGGACGGGTGAGGTATTCCTCGGGAACGTAGGAAAGGTTGGTGGTGTAAAGACGAGTCAGCTTTCCTTCCTCGTACAGCTTATCAAACTTCTCCACGCCTTCGGTGAAGAACGCAAAGGTAGCGGCCGCGTAGATCTGGGTAGCATTGCGCTTGTAAGCCTCGTTTACGACTTCGATGATGGACTGACCGGAAGCGATCATATCGTCGATGATCAAAACCTTCTTGCCGTCCAGAGGACCGCCGATATACTCGTGCTGAACGATGGGGTTCTTGCCGTTGACAATGCGGGAGTGGTCGCGACGCTTGTAGAACATACCAACGTCCAGACCCAGAACGTTTGCGTAATAAATCGCACGCTCCATTGCGCCGTTGTCGGGGCTGATAACGGTCATGTTATCCTTCAGAATATCGTCGCCCTCGTTGGCAATGAAATTCTTCAGAATGGAGTAGGTGGGCAGAACGTTTTCAAAGGAAGTGCCGGGGATAGCGTTGTGAATGGTGGGGTCGTGAGCATCGAAGGTGATGATGGTGTCAACACCAAGATTTCTCAGCTCCTCCAAAGCCATTGCACAGTCCAGGGACTCTCTGCCCTTTCTGCGGTGCTGTCTGGAGGCGTAAAGCAAAGGCATGATCAGAGTGATGCGGCTTGCCTTGCCGCCGATGGCAGAGATCACACGCTTGATGTCCTGGAAGTGCTCATCCGGACCCATGCGGTTCTCATAACCGAACATCTTGTAAGTGCAGTGATAGTTGCCTACGTCGGTGAGGATGTAAAGATCCTTTCCGCGGACGGAGTCAAGAATACGTACCTTACCCTCGCCGTTGTTGAACCGAACCTCTTCGGTGGGGATGATGTAGCTGGGGGAATTGGGATCCTCGCCGCGGATCTCCTTGATCCAAGCATCGACCTTCACGCCCAACTCCTTGCAGTTGTTCATAACGATCAGACCGAGCCCGCCGTTGCTTCCGATTGACATTTGCAATTCTCCTTATCATATACAATTCTTTGTTGCATATAAATTTTACAACAGATTTTGAAATTTGTATATAGGTTTATTTAACAAAATATCGCCTCTTTTTTTACATAAAATCACATATTTTTTCCTGTTTCGGGAAAAAGCCCTTTTTTTATGGGTAAAGATATGATTTATTTTCAAAAATAGAATTGACTTTTCCTTCAAAATATGGTATTCTATCTTAGAACATCAGTTCGCGAAACTATTTGCTTTGAGAGGATATTGATATGGCTACGAAGGATATGAAAGACAGCAAAGCAGCGGCGTTGGAGACTGCCATCGCCCAGATCGAAAAGCAGTGCGGCAAGGGCTCCATCATGCGCCTTGGGGATAACACCCGCATGGGTGTTACCGGGGTCACCACCGGCTCCATTTCCTTGGATATCGCCCTTGGCATCGGCGGCGTCCCCAGAGGACGTATCATCGAGATTTACGGGCCCGAGTCTTCCGGTAAGACCACCATCGCTTTGCACATCGTAGCCGAAGTTCAGAAGCTTGGGGGCGAGGCCGCCTTCATCGACGCAGAGCACGCGCTGGACCCCGTCTACGCCAAAGCCTTGGGCGTAGATATCGATAAGCTTCTGGTCTCCCAGCCCGACGACGGCGAGCAGGCTCTTGAGATTACCGAGGCTCTGGTCCGTTCCGGCGCCATCGAGGTAGTGGTCATCGACTCCGTTGCCGCACTGGTTCCCCGTAACGAGCTGGATGGCGACATGGGTGCTTCCCACGTAGGCCTCCACGCCCGCCTTATGTCCCAGGCACTTCGTAAGCTTTCCGGCGCCATCTCCAAGTCCAATTGCATCGTGGTGTTCATCAACCAGCTCCGTGAGAAGGTGGGCATCGTATATGGCAACCCCGAGGTAACCACCGGTGGCCGCGCCTTGAAGTTCTACGCTTCTGTCCGTATCGACGTGCGCAAGACCGCACAGCTTGGCACCGGCGAGGATATCTACGGTAACCACGTCCGCTGTAAGGTGGTTAAGAATAAGGTGGCTCCTCCCTTCAAGTCCGCCGAGTTCGATATCATTTACGGTCAGGGCATCTCCAAGGAAAGCGAGATTATCGAGCTGGGCGTCAAGTGCGGCGTTCTGGAAAAGAGCGGCGGCTGGCTGTCCTACAACGGCGAGAAGCTGGGCAACGGCAAGGACCGTGTTCGCGGCATCCTCTGTGAGAATCCCTCCCTCTGCGCCGAGCTTGAGGCTAAGATCAAGGAATGCTTCGTGAAGAAGCCCGAGGGCTTCGAGGAGTCCGATACCGAGCTGTCCTTCTCCGACGAGCTGGAATAATCTCCCATGCTCATTCTGGAAAAGCTCCTTGTTGACGAGGAGCGTAAGGAAGCCACCGTCCATTGTGCCGGCAGCCGCTTCCGCATCACGCTGTATGATTGCAACCGCTTAGGCTTGGAGCAGGGGATGGAAGTCTCCGACGAGCTCCTGGAGGAGCTGCAAGCCGCAGAAGCCCGCTTGTCCTGTATCCAGAAGGCCTTCTCCCACCTTGCCTACGGAGATCTTTCCAAAAAGCGCCTGTACGAAAAGCTCCGCCGCCATTTCGAAGCTCCTCTCTGTAAGGAGACCGTGGATCTTTTCGAGGAGAGGGGGTATCTCAACGACCTGCAGTTGGCAGAGCGGTACGCGGATAACTATTATTCCCTTCGTTCCTACGGACCTATGCGCATTAAGCAGGAGCTTTACGGAAAAGGCTTCACCCCCGATGTGATCGACACCGTTTTGGAACCCTACCGTTCCATGGACCATCGGGAAAAGATTGCAGAGCTTCTGGAACAGAAATTCCGGGGCGCTTCTCTGGAAGACCCCGCCATGAAGAAAAAAGCCGCCGCATGGCTGAACCGCCAGGGCTACGGCTGGTCGGACGTCTCCGACATACTTAACGATTATCAATATTAACAGGAATAGAAAAGCTATGAATATCAAAGTCGGTTTCGTATCCCTCGGATGTCCCAAAAACTTAATGAACACCGAGCGGATGCTTGCTCTGCTTGCCGCCGAAGGCTTCGAGATCGTTGCCGAGGACGTGGATGCAGACGTTGTGGTCATCAATACCTGCGCCTTTATCGAAAGCGCCAAGACAGAGGCTATCGATAACATTCTGGATATCGCTTGGCTGAAGGAGCACCACACCCTGAAGGGCATCGTGGTGACGGGCTGCCTGCCCCAGCGCTACGGCGACGAGATCTTGAAGGAGCTTCCCGAGGTGAACTGCATTTTGGGCACGGGCTCCGTGGAAAAGATCTGTGAGGCCGTTCGTGCCGCTTATCACGGTACGTCTTACCGCGCCTTCGACGATATCGATACCGCCCCCATGGGCGGGGAGCGTGTCATCACCACCCCTGAGTATTTCGGCTATCTCCAGATCTCCGAGGGCTGTGACAACTGCTGTTCTTATTGCGTTATCCCCTCCATCCGCGGCAAATTCCGCAGCCGCCCCATGAGCGAGCTGGTGGAGGAAGCCACCGAGCTGGCGGAGCTGGGCATCAAGGAGCTTTGTCTTATCGCCCAGGACACCACCCGTTACGGAGAGGATCTTTACGGCACCTACGCCCTGGACAGCCTGATTTCCGAGCTGTCTCAGATCGAGGGCATTGAGTGGATCCGTCTGCTGTATTGCTACCCCGACCGCATTACCGACGGTCTGATCGACGAGATCGCCAACAACCCCAAGGTTGTGAAGTATATCGATATGCCCATTCAGCATATCAACGACGATATTTTGCGCCGTATGAACCGCCGCAGCGACAAAGCTCAGATCATGGAAGTGATCGGGAAGCTTCGCGACCGCGTTCCCGGCATCATCCTCCGCTCCACCGTGATCGTTGGCTTCCCCGGGGAGACCAACGCCCAATTCGAGGAGCTTCGCAAGTTCTTGAAGGAGACCCGCTTTGAGCGTCTCGGCGTGTTCCCTTATTCCCGTGAGGAGGGAACTCCCGCCTACGATTTCCCCGATCAGGTGTCCGAAAAGCTGAAGGAACAGCGCCATGCCATTTTGATGGAACAGCAGGAGCGCATCCACAACGAGTGCAACGAAGCCTTTTTGGGCAAGACCCTGCAGGTGCTTTGCGAGGGCTACGATCCCGTTGCGGAAAGCTTCTACGGCCGCTCCTACGCGGATGCCTACGACATCGACGGAAAGATCTACTTCTCTTCCTCCAAAAACGTCCACGAGGGGCAGTTCGTCAGCGTTTCCATCACCGAGGTCATGGATTACGACCTCGTCGGCAAAGTGATATAACATTTTTCGCAGGAGGATTTTACTGTGAATCTACCCAATAAACTCACGCTGATTCGTATCATCAGCATCCCCTTCTTGATTCTGTTTGCGGTATACGACTTTTTCCCCTTTGACGATTGCTACGGCGATTGGCTCAGCAGATCCATCGCGGCGGCACTGTTCATCGGTGCGGCAATTACCGATTTCCTGGACGGTCACATTGCCCGCAAGCACAATCTGGTCACCGATTTCGGCAAGTTTATGGATCCCTTGGCGGATAAATTCCTGATCCTGGGTTCTCTCTTCGCTCTTTGTGCGTCCCAGTTCACCTTTGAATACAACACCGTGCTTGCGCACGATTTCGGTGTTCCCGTAGAGATTCTGCGGCACGTCTTCTTCTGGGCATCCATCATCGTCCTTTTCCGCGAGCTCGCCGTCACCTCCATGCGTTTGGTGGTGGCCAAGACAGGTATTGTGGTAGCCGCCAATATGCTGGGTAAGATCAAGACCAACACCCAAATCGTCTGCGTGTCCGTCCTGCTTTTGGAACCCATCGTCATGCCCTTCTGCCGCGGCTGGCTCTCTCTGGCCTCTGTAATCGTGATGACGATCTTCACTCTGTGGTCGGGACTCAATTACATTCTCAGCTATTGGAAATACATGGATCCGGAAAAGTAAGCACCAAAACTTGGAAAGGCAATTCTCATGATCAAACTATACAACAGTGTCACCCATACGGTTGACCCCTTCACCACCCACGAGCCCGGCAAGGTCAAAATGTATACCTGCGGGCCCACCGTGTATCATTTCGCACATATCGGCAACCTCCGCAGCTATATCATGGAGGACGTGCTGGAAAAATTCCTGCGTTGGTCGGGCTATGATGTTCTCCGCGTGATGAACATCACCGATGTTGGCCACCTGGCCAGCGATGCCGACACCGGGGAAGATAAGATGCTCAAAGGCGCCCGCCGCGAGCATAAGACTGTCATGGAGATCGCACGTTTCTATACGGACGCCTTCTTCGAGGACTGTAAAAAGCTGAACATCCGCAAGCCCGACGTGGTGGAGCCCGCCACCGGCTGCATTCCCGAATTCATCCAAATGGTGGAAAAGCTTCTTGCAGACGGCTATGCCTACCTGGCAGGCGGTAACGTGTATTTCGATACCTCCAAGTGTGAGGAATACTACGTGTTCAACCGTCACAACGAGGAGGATCTGGAGGTGGGGGTCCGGGACGGCGTTGAGGCCGACGGTAACAAGAAGAACAAGGGCGACTTCGTCCTTTGGTTCACCAAATCCAAGTTCGACGATCAGGAGCTGAAGTGGAATAGCCCCTGGGGCATAGGTTACCCCGGCTGGCATATCGAATGCTCCGCCATCAGCATCAAGCATTGCGGTGAGTATCTGGATCTCCACTGCGGCGGCATCGACAACCAGTTCCCTCACCATACCAACGAGATCGCCCAGAGTGAAGCATATCTTGGCCACGCATGGTGTCCCCAGTGGTTCCATGTTCACCATCTGAACACCACCGGCGGCAAAATGAGCAAATCCAAGGGCGAGTTCTTAACCGTTTCCCTCCTGGAACAGAAGGGCTACGATCCTTTGGTTTACCGCTTCTTCTGTCTCCAATCCCATTACCGCAAATCTTTGGTGTTCTCCTATGAAAATCTGGACAACGCCAACACCGCCTATAAAAAGTTGATCGAGAAGATCGCGGCTTTGCTTCCCGAAAAGAACGGGGAAGTGGATGCTGAAGTCTTTGCCGACTACAAAGAGAAGTTCGCTTCCGCCATGGGCGAGGATCTGAACACCTCCATGGCCATTACCGCCGTGTACGATGTTCTGAAGGCAAAGACTAACCCTGCCACCAAGCTTGCGCTCCTTTCCGATTACGACGAGGTTCTCTCCATCGGCATGATCGCCGCCGCAGAAAAGCTGGCCTCTACCGTTCCTGCCGAAAGCGACGAGGACGAAGCCTATATCACCGAAATGATCGCCAAGCGCGCCGCCGCCAAGAAGGCCAGGAACTTCGCCGAGGCAGATGCCATTCGTGAAGAGCTGAAGGCCAAGGGCATCCTGCTGGTTGACTCCTCTCAGGGCACCACATGGAAACGAGCGTAACTTTTCGCAGAGGGGATTACAGTCCTCTGGTGCTGGCCTATTTGGGGGATTCTTACTTTGAGACTCTTGCCAGAGAGTATCTGGTGGGGGACGGTAATTGTAAGCCCTCCGAGCTGAATGACCGCGCCAGAGAGATTGTCACCGCCCATAGCCAAAGCACTATGGTGGAACGTATATTGCCCCTCTTGCGTGATGAAGAGCTTGCCATATACAAAAGCGGAAGAAATTCCAAAAGCGCACACCGCTCCAGGAGCGCCTCTGCCGTGGAATACCGGCGCGCCACAGGGCTGGAATGCCTCTACGGCTATTTCTGGCTGACGGCGCAACACGACCGCGCAAGAGAGTTGTTCCTGCGCTGTGTTGAATAACAAAGGGAGGTCGTCAAGATGACCGGATTAACCCCAAAGGAATTGGAAATTTACCAGTTTGTCAAAGAATGTATCGAGCGAGACGGCTATGCCCCCGCAGTGCGGGATATTTGCCGCGCTTTGAATATCCGCTCCACCTCCACCGTCCATGGTTATCTTCACCGCTTGGACGAGAAGGGGTACCTGCAAATGTCTTCCCGCAAGAGCCGTGCCATGCGTATCGAGCCCACCGCGGGGGACGGGGGAGAGCAAACCCGCCGCGTCCCCATTTTGGGCAGAGTCACGGCAGGTGCTCCCATCCTTGCCATCGAGAATTACGACGGCTACGTGGATTTCCCCACGGTAATGGCCAGAGGCAGATCAAACCTCTTCGCCCTACGTGTCATGGGCGAGAGCATGATTGAGGCAGGCATCCTCAACGGCGACATCGTCATTGTGGAAAGCCTCCAGCACGCCGACGACGGGGATATCGTGGTCGCCATGATCGAGGATGAGGCCACCGTGAAGCGCTTCTACCGTGACAACGGCAGAATCCGCCTCCAGCCCGCCAACTCCGCCATGAAGCCCATTTACGCCCCCGAGGTCACCGTCCTGGGCAAGGTGATCGCCAACTTCCGCTTCTATTAATATTTACGAGAAAAATCCAAAATCCTCTTGACAACCGACTGTTTTTGTGGTATTCTAACATGCGTTGGAAATCCGATCCACTAGCTCAGTTGGCAGAGCATCTGACTTTTAATCAGGGGGTCCGGAGTTCGAGTCTCCGGTGGATCACCAATAAAAAGGACTTGCTTTTGGCAAGTCCTTTTTTGTATCTGTTTTTACAGTACCAAAGAGGGTGCGGAGTAGATCCGTGCAGCCAGCTCCTGGTTCAGCAGGTACAGGCTTCTGGGATCAGAACCGAACAGCTCCATCTTGGTGATGAGGTCATTGGCATTGGTTTCTTCCTCACCTTGCTCCTTCACAAACCAGTCAAGGAACTGCATGGTGCGGAAATC
>JAZNPH010000043.1:0-44624 GCA_045589515.1 Eubacteriales bacterium
GCAGTTGACCCCAACGCTGAGCCCGAGACTCCCGATACCCCCGTTACCGGCGACACCGGTATCCTGGTATTCGCAGTTCTGGCAGTTGTTGCAGTGGCAGGTTGCGCAGTTGCTTCCAAGATCAAGTCCTCTGCTCTTTAATTCAATTCTTTGAATGGTGAGATCCTCCCCTTCACCGGGGAGGATTTTTTTGGCAAAATGTAAATAATGTTGAGATATTTGGCTTGTTTTCTTAAAAAAATGTTCAAAAGCTCTTTACAAAAGAGAAAAAAAGGTGTAGAATACCTTTACCAAAAAAATATTTATAAAGGAGAAAACACATGAAAAAGACTCTTGCAACTCTTCTTGTCGTTGCGCTGGTTGCTTCCGTATGCGGCATTATGTTCGTATCCGCTGAAGCTGCCAATCTCGCTTTGGGCAAAGAAGTTCTCAACGCAGGCAAGCGCAGCACCTACTATGCTGATCTGACCGACGGCGTTGCTCTTGATTCCCTCACTTACAATGCTGAAGACTGGTTTGGCTACTACTGGAACCCCGGTATGGACCTGGCCGGCAACGAAGCTCAGCAGACCAATGCTATCGACGGTATTGCAAAGCCCACCGTTGACCTGGGCGCAGTTGAATCCATCGGTTCTGTTCGCGTAAACATTTTCGATGGCTGCACTTCCGGTATCACCACTCCCGAGACCATCACTTTGAAGGTTTCCACCGATGGTGAGACCTACACCGAGGCTGGCGTTGTATCTCTGGATTGGCCCGCAGAAGGCTCTTCCGCTACCAAGTGGGTAGAGTTCACTCTGGAGACCCCCGTTGATGCTCAGTACGTTTGCCTGGAAATGGTTATGAGAACCACTTTCGTTTTCATTAACGAGATCGAAGTATACGGTGCTTCCGCAGGCTCCGACGAGCCCGATGAACCCGTAGCTCCCGCAGAACCCGAAATGTTCTGGCTGACCCACTACAACGACGGCTTCGTTGAAGGCTCCGGCGTTATCTTCCACGAGGAAGACACCGCAGGCGGCTGGTGGATCCACGTTGCATTCGCTCCCATCGCAGGCGCTGAGAATGCTTACGAGATCGTTGAGATCACCAACGGCTTGTCCGACGGTTCCGCTGCTAAGGTAGCTGTTCCCGAAGGCGGCTTCGTATGGGCTTCCAACTATGGTAATAACTATCCTGCAATCGGCGGTTACGGCGATGACGCTATTGACTACACCAGCCCCAACTGCACCGACGCCATCAACCGTGCTACCGCATGGCAGGTTGGCGATCAGTTCGTGATCTCCGGCGTGGACTTCGAGACCATCCCCACCTCCACTCCCGACGTGAACTGGTATGACGATGCATACGTTTGCACCGCTACCATCGCTCCCTACGTTCCCGGCTCTGCTCCCGATACCGGCGACACCGGCATCCTGGTGTTTGCAGTTCTGGCAGTGGTTGCAGTGGCAGGTTGCGCAGTTGCTTCCAATATCAAGTCTTCTGCTCTTTAATTCTTAAGTGAATTCGAAAGGAGCTCCCTGCGGGGAGCTCCTTTTTTGCTGTATATTTGGGGATTTTAAAGAAAATGTCAATAAATTGTCAAGGAAATATCAAGAATTTGTTAAAAACCCCTTTACAAACACAAAAAAATAGTGTACTATATACTCAACCAAAAATTCCGAAAAGGAGAAAAACAAATGAAAAAGACTCTTGCGACTCTTCTTGTTGTTGCACTGGTTGCTTCTCTCTGCGGCGTTATGTTCGTTTCCGCTGAGGCTACCAACCTGGTTGCAGGCAAGACCTACACCATTTCCGAGCAGTATCATCAGAATACCGAGAACTGGACTTATGATGAGAGCTATCCCGCAGCTTATCCGGATGACAACTACGAGCTCACGGACGGCAAGTTCCCCGAAGCAAGCTTCGGCGATGCTGCTTTCATGGGCTTCAACCAGCAGACTCCCGCACAGGCTGAGCGCGGCTACGCTTTCGTGAAGTTCGACCTGGGCGCTGTTTGCGATCTGGACGAGCTTTCCTACTACACCCATAAGGATATGGGTTCCGGTATCCAGGCTCCCACCTCTGTAGAGGTTTACGTTTCCAACGACGGTGAGAACTACGAGCTGGCAGGCTCCAAGACCTACGAGGGCGACGAGCACGAGAACATGGAAGACGACGTCAACCATGACGTGGCGATCGCTCTGGACGTTTCCGCACAGTACGTTGAGGTAAGATTTGTTTCCAAGGGTTGGTGCTTCCTTGGCGAGATCGAGATCATGGGTACCGCTGCTGCTACCGAAGAGCCCGATGCTCCCGCTGCAGCTGACGTAACCGCAAAGGTTCTGGACGGCTCTCTGGCATACTCCGAAGACGCGCTGGCTAAGCTGGCTGACGGCAACGACGCTGCAGGCGCAACCGCATTCGGCGATGCAGGCCTGGTTTCCTTCGAGAACAAGGGCTTCACCCACACCGACGGTGTTGACGCAGCTGTTCCCGCTACCCTTGAGCTGGTTCGCGACCTGGGTTCCGTTCAGGCAATCTCCAAGATCACCCTGAACGCATTCAAGGATTCCAACAGCATGATCGCTCTGCCCGAGGTTAATTTCTTCGTTTCCGTTGACGGCGTGAACTACTATCAGATCAACTCCGGCAACCTGGTAAAGGCTGCTGATGACGCTGCAGAGACCACCACCGCAGCTCTCACCGCTGATTTCTCTACCCGTATCGCAGTAAACGCTCGTTACGTGAAGGCTGTTGCAACCTTCAAGAACGGCTGGCTGTTCCTCTCCGAACTGGGCGTTACCGCCGCAACTGAGGGCAACTACGTTGAAAATCCCGGCGTAGGCTACGCTTACACCGAGCACTCCGTTCCCAACCCCGGTATCGGTATCTTCGATTCTACCGACGGCGAGCTGGATCTGAGCGTGAACGACGGCGAGACCGGCAAGCTCTTCCGCAATGCTCAGCTGATCAAGGCTAAGTACGATGCAAAGACCGGCGCATACGTTGTGATCTATAGCAAGGTTAACCCCTGGCCCGATGGACACACCGGCACCGAGACTCTTGGCGAAGGCGAGATCCTGCTTGCAATCTCCACCGGCGGTAATGTTGGCGCTGACAACAACTTCTCCGGCTGCAAGTGGATTGCACGCGGTCTGACCGAGGGCGACTACCTCGTTCTGGACAACGGCACCGTTTCCTTCTATCCCGCAAACGGTCAGCTGCCCGGCGCTGAAGACGATACCCCCGTTACCGGCGACACCGGTATCTTGGTATTCGCAGTTCTGGCAGTGGTTGCAGTTGCAGGCTGTGCAGTTGCTTCCAAGATCAAGTCCTCTGCTCTTTAATTCTTAATTTGAATTGAACAAAAGGAGTTCCCTTCGGGGAGCTCCTTTTTTCGCTTATCTGCGCAAAGCATGCGCCAAAACCGCTTGACAAACGGCTGCAAGATGGTATACTGTAAGTATCTATGAAACGGAGGACTTTGCTATGAAACGACTTTGTACTATTTTTGCCGTGCTTCTGCTGGCCTTGTCCTTGACGGGGCTTGTGGCTGCGGCGGCGCCTGCTCACGACCTGAATGCAGACGGCGGGGTGGACGACAGCGATCTGAAATGGCTGATGGAATACCTGGTGGGAAAGGCAGACCTGCCCGCGGGTGTGACGGAGGCTGATCTGGATATGAACGGCAACGGAGAGGTTGACATCTTTGAGGCTGTGCTGATGATGCAATATATCGAAGGGATTATTCTGGAGCTTCCTTCGGAAGAAGCTGCTCCCATCGGCGCACTTAAGGTTCCCGTGGCCATCTCCTCCATGCTGAAGGGTGAGACGTACCGTTTCGGAGAGCCCTTCTTCGGCTACGGAAACTATGCGATCATGGGCGAGGATGGGAAGGCGTTGGTTGCGGTTCAAGAGGACGTACAGCCCGTTACAGACGGCGAGAGCGTGTATACCAACTGCTTCCTGATCCTTTATAACGTATACGAGGGCACGGTTGGAGAAAACAGCGGTGCCGCCGTGGCGTTGAACCCCGAAAAGGAAAGCAACGTGATCCTTCTGGTGGGCGGTTCCGAAGGGGAACGCGCCGCCGCTAAGGATATGATCCGTGATCTTTTGTTTGAATACGACGAGCTTGCCCCCGAGGAGCAGAAATACGTTGATTCTATTTTGGCGGGAGAGGCTTTCAACCAGCGATACGTGGATTCGGTGAACGGATATGAGTCTTACAGCGCTGTTTTTGCCGAGGACGGGACGGTGACTTCTTTCTCCCCCTGCAGAAACGGTGAAGTGGTTTTCACAGAGTCGTATGCTTATGAGACCGGCTATCTTACGAGCATGGAGCGCTTTGGCGCCGAGGGAGATCTGTGGGAAACCGTGACCTATACCTACCATGAGAACGGTATGCCGGATACCGCTGTGACCTATGACAGGGACGGCGTTGTCACAGATACGCTGCAAAGAGATCTGCGTGGCAATACCGTCAAGATGGAATATTACCGTGACGGCGTTCTTGCGGAGTCCCAGCGGATCGAATACACCTACGATGACACCGGGAAGCTGGTAAAGCTGAGCTATTATTACGGCTCCGAAGAGGAACCCGAAGCGTTGCAGGAACAGATCGAATGGACTGCGGAGGGGGATCTGCGCCATACAGGCTATTACTCTGACGGTACGTTGCGGGAGGAAAACGTTCTTTACGCCGACGGTCGCGAATCGGTGAAGCAATACGAGGGCAACGGACTTCTTTACTACGAGGCGTTTTACGGCGCTGACGGGGAGCTGGAATATCAGTGCTCCTACGATGAGGGTGTTTTGATGTTCCGTGAGCGTTCGGAGCGGGAGACCGACGGAGACGGCGTGACGATCACGCGGGTGTATCGCACCGAAAAGGGTGGTGAGGAATACCTTGCAAGCTCCGAAAGCCGCTACCCCGACGGCAGTCTTCTGTCCGTTGAGTACAATTCCGAGGGTGCCGTGGTATGTGAGCATTACGAAAACGGACAAGGCCTTTTGTGGGATAAGAGTTACGAGGACGGCGTTCTCCGTGAGGAGGTCGGCGTGGATAGCGAGGGATATTACTCTCGTACTTACGACGAAGAAGGAAATTGGGTTGCAGGGGAGCGGCATCGGGAAATCTACCGTGACGGTACCCTTGCAGAGCGGTTGGAGTACGTTTACACCGCAAAAGATGTCTATTATCTGTATCGCCGCACCTTATTTGACCAAAACGGCTGGGAGATCGAGACCTTCTGCTACACCCCCGACGGCTCTTTGGAACGTCATTCCTGGAGCGAGACCTACGTGGAAGACGGGAATAAGATCACGGTGAACTATGAGCAATCCGGGAACGAAGCCCCCGAAATCAGTGGCAAGGAGATCCATTACGCCGACGGCGGCTCTCGCTGGGAGCGTTACGAGGAGGGGACTCTTGTTTATCTGGAAGGCTTTGATGCCTATGGAAGCTTCTACTATACGGAGTACGAATATTGGCAGACCGAGAACGGCAAGATTTTGATCCGCGTGTATTCCAGATATCAAGGGAAGGGCTATAGCGAGGTCTACTACCGCGAGGACGGCTCTATCGAATACGAAAATGCGGAAAATGCGGACGGCTCCGGTTATTTTAAGGCGTACGCTCCCGACGGCACGCTGCTCCGCCACGAAGAGAAATTTGCCGACGGCACCTCCCACGTCCGTTGCTATTACGAGAGCGGTGTCTTGGAGCAGGAGCTGTTCTACGATGCTGACGGCCGGTTGAAGCGGGAGATCAGCTACGACTCCCAAGGCAACGTCCTTTCGGACATCCGACATTGAGAAATGCGCGGGAAGACCGCTCAGGCCTTCTGCAAGCAAAAAAGATCACCCCAAGGGACGAACCCTTGGGGTGAATTTTTGCGCTTCTTACTCCGCGTGGAGGGCCAGAACGGGGTCCTTCTTGGCGGCGATCTTGGAGGGCACAAGGCCTGCAACGAAGGTGAAGAAGATGCTGACGAACATCAGCGCCAACGCACCCAACACGGGCAGGGCGGCGTTGATGGCTTCGATGCCGGAGAAATAGTGGATAATGGCGTTGATGGGGAAGCACAGCAACACGGTGACGATCAGGCCGATGGCGCCTGCGCAGAAGCCCACGATAAAGGTCTCGGCATTGAATACTCGGGAGATATCCTTCTTAGAGGCACCGATGGCACGCAAGATACCGATCTCCTTGGTACGTTCCAGCACGGAGATATAGGTGATGATGCCGATCATGATGGAGGACACCACCAGAGAAATGGAAACGAAGGCGATAAGCACGTAGGAGATGGCGTCAATGATCACGGTGACGGAGGAAAGCATGATCCCCACGATGTCGGTGTAAGCGATCTCGCCCTCCTCGCCAACCTTGGCGTTGTAATCCGCGATGAAGGCGCTGACCTTATCCTTGGATTCGAAATCCTTGGAATAGATGGAGATGGAGGCGGGGGAATCCAGGTCCACGAAGCCCAGGTCGAGGCTTCTCATGGGCAGGGTGGATTCGGACAGCATGGGAGGCATATGCTCCTCAAACAGTGCCAGCTTGGCTTCCTCCTCCAGAGTGGGGTAGATCTCGTCGAACATGGCGGCCAGCTCTGCGGTGGTGTAACGCTCCAGCAGCTCTGCTTCCATATTTTCGGAAAGATTTGCCGCGTACAGGGCTACCACGATGGCCTCAACCTCCTCGGCGGGAAGCTTGGCGAAGTATTCCATCATGGCCTGGGCGGATTCGGGGGTGGCGTTGTCGGGGTTCATACTGCCGGACTGCTCCAGCATTTCCACAAACTGCTCGGGAGCCATGGATTCAAAGTAATCCTTGTATTGGTTGTATTCGTTCCCCATGGTGGCTTGCATGAGAGACAGCACCAAAGCCTTGAACACCTGGGGATTCACCTTGGAAAGGTCCATGAAATGCTCCATGGCGTAGGCGATTCTCTGCTCTGCCGTCATGGCGGCAACTTCCTGCTGTGCCAGCAGGCCTGCCTCGGATGCCAGCAGGGTCAGGGCGATCTCCGCCTTGGATTTGGTGTTGCCGTTTAGCCAGTTCTCAAAGAAGAACAGCTTCTGGCCGGCGGACAGATTGTCGTATCTGCCGTCGTCGAAGGGCAGACCGGTGAGTACGTCGTAATCGGGGGTGGTCTCCGTCTGCTGGACGGCGATCTCGGAATCTCTCACCAAATCCATGATCTCGTAGGCCAGGTCACCGTTATAAGCGATGGTGCCGGGCATGAGGGAGGTGGACATGGCGTCGGGGTTGGGACGGATGATACCTGCGATCTTCACCTCCACGCCGTGTTCCTTGGTGAAGGATTCCTGGTCGAAGCCGAAGGTCTCGCGGATATCCTGCCAAACGGGGTAGGACACGCCGTCCTTTTGGTAGGTGGCGTCGGTCTTCACGAAGAAATCGCTGTTGGGAACGATGTAGAAGGACATTCCCAGGAAATCCTCGTAGGTGTATTCGGGATACTCCTTATCGAATTTGTTGCCGGAAAGCACGCTGTTTACCAGATCCGCAAGCTCGGACTGATCCAGCATACCCAGGGTGTACAGCATCAGGTTGGTGACGGTGTTGTTCTCGTTCACCACCAGCATCACCTCGTGGGTGCCGTAGGCCCATTCACCGGCGATGACGTCGTACTGGGATTGGAGCAGCTCCGTGTTGTCCAGCATCTCGCGGAACATATTCATGGTGGAGGTGTAGGTGCTGGCGTACAGGGAGTTGGCGGAGGTCATCATATCGATCATGCCGGAAACGGAGTCTCCCATGTTGTCCACGATGGTGGTGGGATTGACCCGTGTGAGGCCGTCCCCGGAATAGATCTGCATATTAAAGTTATAGGTGTAGCGGATATCGCTGACGGCGTCCCCAAGCTGTTCACGGTTGGCCTCCAGATAGGTCTTGAAGGAGGTCAGGTCGTTTTTGGTGGTGGACATCATGGCGGACATCATGTTCACCAGGGAGTCGTCCACGTAGATCACTCCGTCCTTCACAGGGCGGTTGGCGCTGGATTCCGCATCCGTCATGGCGGTGAACATGGAGGAGAAATCCGTGGTCTCCTGCTGGAGGGTGATGGGGTAAGAGGACAAAGCGTCCTCCTGAATATCATCGATGAAGGCCTTGATGCCGGAGGACAGGGAGAGGATCAAGGCGATGCCGATGATGCCGATGCTTCCCGCAAAGGAGGTCAGGAAGGTTCTGCCTTTCTTGGTCATCAGGTTGTTCAAGGAGAGGGAAAGCGCCGTCTTCATGGAGAGGGGCTTTTTCTTCTTTTGAGCGGTCTCCTTTACCTTGACGGCGGCTTGATCGGCCTCCAGGGGATTGCTGTCGGAAAGGAGGATGCCGTCCTGCAGGCGGATGATACGGGTGGAATAGGCCTCCGCCAGCTCGGGGTTGTGGGTAACCATGATCACCAGGCGGTCGGAAGCGATCTCACGCAGGATCTCCATGATCTGCAGGGAGGTGGCGGTATCCAAAGCCCCGGTGGGCTCGTCGGCCAGCAGGATCTCCGGGTCGTTGACGATGGCGCGGGCAATGGCCACACGCTGCATCTGACCGCCGGACATCTGGTTGGGCTTTTTGTTCAATTGGTCGCCCAGACCAACCTTCTCCAAAGCCTCGGTGGCTCTCCTTCTCCGCTCTGCCTTGGAAACGCCGGAGATGGTCAAGGCCAGCTCCACGTTGGTGAGAACGGTCTGATGGGGGATCAGGTTGTAGCTTTGGAACACGAAGCCGATGGAGTGGTTACGGTAGGTATCCCACTCGTGGTCGCGGAAGCGGGTGGTGGATTTGCCATTGATGCAAAGGTCGCCCGTGGTGTAGCGGTCCAAACCACCGATGATGTTCAAAAGGGTGGTCTTCCCGCATCCCGAAGGACCCAGGATGGAAACAAACTCGTTGGCGCGGAATCCCATGCTGACGCCCTTCAACGCCTGAACCACGGTATCCCCGGTTTTATAATCCTTTGTGATGTTTTTTAGAGCAAGCATATTGAGACCTCCGAATATTCTCTCGATTATATAATACATGGAAAAGATTTCCGCATCATCACGAAAAATAAGATGTTTTATGAACTTTTAGAGCCGAAATGTATTTTTTTATTGAAAAAAGGGAAAGAGTATGATATAATGCGGGGTGAAATTTGAAGAAGGCAGGAAATCGCCATGTTCCGATTCGATACCCACGTTCACACCGACGAGACCTCCCATTGTGGCAAGGTGCCTGCAAAGGAGATGGTGAGGCTGTATGCAGAGGCGGGATATTCCGGCTTCGTGATGACGGATCACTACAACCGCCACTCCATGTCCGTCCACGGATGCCGGACCCCCGAGGAAGAGGTGGAGACCTTTTTGAAGGGCTACCGCGCTGCCAAGGCCTACGGGGACGAGATCGGCTTCGACGTGCTGTTCGGCATGGAGCTTCAGCCCGACGGTGCCTACAACGAGTACCTGATGTACGGGATCACCGAGGAATTTTTCTACGCCCATCCCCATATTTATGAAGAGGATCTCCTCACCCTGCGCCGTTTGGCCGACGAAAACGGCATCCTCATCTTCCAGGCCCATCCTTACCGCCCGGGGCTCACCCGTGCCATGCCCGGATTTTTGGACGGGGTGGAGGTGTTCAACGGCAACCCCCGCCACAACTCCCGGAACGATCTGGCGTTGATGTACGCCACTCAGCATAAGCTGTTGCAGTGCAGCGGCTCCGACGCTCATCAGGTGGAGGATATCGGCAGGGGCGGACTGCTTACCGAGGAGCGGATCACCGATCTTGCCACCCTCAAGAGAATCTTGAAGGAAGGCAGCGGGGAGTTGATCCGCAACGACTAATTTTACGAAAGGAATGGAAAACCCATGGGAAAATTTCTGCGCCGATTGCTTTTGGCGTTTCTGCTGGTTGCCCCCTACCGCCTGGACCGTAAGGTGAAGGGCGGGTACGTCCTGCGGGCGGTGCTCTACGAGGTGGATTGCACCAAGGACGGGGAGGAGACCCACTACGAGATCTCCATTCTGAAGATCCTGCAGCGGCAGATCAACCTGCTGAAGCGATTGTTCTCATAACCGAATCACCGAAAAAACCACTCTGCAAGAGTAACGTTCTTTGCAGAGTGGTTGTTTTTTATTCTTTGTAGTACTGCGCCTGGGCGTTCCAGAGGGAATGGTATTTCCCTTGGGTGTCCGCCAGCAGGGTGTCGTGATCTCCCGTCTGGACGATCTTACCCCCGTCAAACACGGCGATCTTGTCGCAGAAGCGGCAGGAGGCCAAGCGGTGGGAAATATACACCGCCGTTTTGTTCCCGGAGATGGCGTTGAAGTTGGAATACACCTGGTATTCCGAAATGGGATCCAACGCCGCGGTGGGCTCATCCAGCAGGATGAAGGGGGCGTCCTTATACAGGGCGCGGGCTAAGGCGATCTTCTGGGCTTCACCCCCGGAGATCTCCACGCCGTTTTCGCTGTAATGCTTGTAAAGGTAGGTATGCACCCCGTCGGGCAGGGTGGCGAGGCGGTCTCCGAAGTTGGCCTTGATCAGGCACTCCTTCACCCGTTCCTCGTCGAAGTCCTTCCCGCAGGCCACCACCTCCCCCAGCTTGAAGGAGAACAGGGTGAAATCCTGGAACACCACCGAGAACACGGACATATATTCGTCGTAATCGTATTTTTGGATATTCACGCCGTTGAGCAGGATCTCTCCCTCCGTGGGGTCGTAAAGACGGCAGAGGAGCTTGATGAAGGTGGTCTTGCCCGAACCGTTCATCCCCACGATGGCAAGCTTTTCTCCGATCTTGAATTTCAGATTCACGTTTTGCAGGGCGTAGACCTCTGCCCCGGGGTATTTGAAGCTGACGTTTCTGAACTCCACGGTGTACTCGTTGTCCTCCCGCTTTTCCACGGTGAGAGAGCCCTTGTACATCTTGTTGGGGATATCGAAATAGGAGAAATACCGCTTGAGATAGTGGTTGTTGTCAAAGGTGAGCTGGATATTTCGCACGGTGCCGGAGAAGGTTCCCGCCAGGATCATCAGGCAGGACACGTACTTGGCAATGGATCCCACGGACACACCGCCCTGCAAGGCGGCGTAGATCAGCACGGCGTAGAGCCCCAGCTTCAAGGCGTGGTTCAGGATGGTTGCGGGGAGGCCCCAAAGGGCGTTTTTGTAACCAAGACGCAGATTCCCTTCCCAATACTTCCGCTCCAGCTCTACGTAGGAATCTGCCAGGAAATCCCCCATACGGTAAAGGCGGATATCCTTTCCCGCGCCGTAATGCCGGATGTAATCGTAGAATTGCTCGGAGAGGATGTTCATATCCACGCTGTCCTCCCAGAATTTCCGCTCCATTTTGGCGGTTTTTGCCGTGGTGAAGATCTGGGTGACCAGCACCAACAGCATCCCTGCGGGGATAGCCAGCTTCCAAAGCAGGGGAATGGAGGGAAGGGCGAAGAAGGACGCCGTCAGCGCCAGGGAGGCGGTGATCTTGGTAAGGTCGCGCACCAGCCACTCTATGGATTGGTACAGCCGCCAAAGGTTCTGCCCTGTTTGGTCTTCCCGCTTCACCCGGTAGCGAAGCCTTGCAACCTCGGGATCCTCAATGGATTCGTAAGCCATGCCCATGGCTTTTTTGGAATACGCCCAGACCTCCGAACGCCACATGGACCAGCGGGAGAGATTTTCGGCAGAGGAGACGTAGGTGTTCAACAGCTTCAAAAGGAACACCAAACCTACCGTCAGCACCACGTAAAGGACGGCGGTCTCCATCGGTGCCCCTTCCGCTAAGGCGTCGATGATCTTTGCGGAAAAATAGATGGGGATATACCCCGTGATGGAGGAGAGGAAGGCATGCAGGATCACCAACGTGGTATGCCGCTTTTCCAGGGCGAAGGCGTACTTCACCCCTCGGGCAAAGATCTGCAAATGCTCTTTTAACTTCATGCCCGGGCACCTCCTTCCTCGTCGTCCCGGTACCAACAGCTTTGGATGTCGAACAGCTCCTTGTATTTCCCACCCTTGGCAAGAAGCTCCGCGTGGGAGCCCTCCTCGGCGATGACCCCCTTTTCCAGCAGTAAGATCCTGTGGCAGAAGGCGGTGGAGGCCAGGCGGTGGGAGATGAACAGGGAGGTCTTTTCCTTGGCCATCTCGTTGAATTCCGTGTAGATCCTGCTTTCCGCAAGGGGATCCAATGCGGCGGTGGGTTCGTCTAAGATCAGCAAAGGTGCGTCCTTATACAGGGCTCGCGCCAGCATCAGTTTTTGGGCTTCGCCTCCGGAAAGCTCCGTGCCCTCCTTGTTCACCGCCTTGTTCAGACGGGTGAGGATCCCTTGGGGCAGGGAATCTATCTTTTCTCCCAGCCCTGCACGGCGCAAGCAGGCTTCTGCCTTTTGTAAGTCGGTGTTTTCCAAGGAGGTGCAGGACACCGTCTCCGCAAGGGAGAAGAAGGCTGTGCGGACGTCCTGGAACACGGGGGAGATCAGGCGGTAGTAATCCTCTCTTTTGAAATGGGAAAGGGGCACGCCGTTGTACAGGATCTCTCCCTCCGTGGGGGCGTACAGCCCGCACAACAGCTTTACCAAGGTGGTCTTGCCCGCCCCGTTGAGGCCCACCAGGGCCAGCTTTTCTCCCGCCTTTACGGTAAAGGAAAGGTCGTGGAGGGTGTCCTCCTCTGCACCGTGGTAGCGGTAGCTCACGTTTCGGAAGGTGATCTCCGGCGGGGTATGGAGGTGATCCTCTGCTTTGGCCTCGCCGGTGCCGTCCTCCTCCGGGTATTCCGTGTATTCACGGAAATCGCAAAGCTGTAAGCTGGTGCTGTGGAGGGCATTCCAGCGGGAAATGATCCCGCCCACCCAGCCGGCAAAGGAGGAAATGGCGGCAAAATACAGAACGAACTGCTCCACGGTGATTTCCCCTGATGCGAACATGGAGATCAGCAGGGCGTAGGCGCCCCCGTCCCGCAGGAGGATCACCACCAGGTCGGCAATGCGGGAAAGGAAGCTTTTGCGGGTGTCCTTTTTGTCCCATGCCGTACGTTTTGCGGAAAGATCCTTGTAGCATTCCTTCAGCCAGGAGGCCATGCTGTAGATGCGGATGTCCTTCCCGGCAGCAAAGTCATCGGGAGTCATTTCCACGTAGATCAGTTTTTGATCCACATCCCACATTTTACTGCGGTTGGCGTATTCCCATTTGTTGTAGGCCCGTGTGGCGAAATAGTTCACCGCGGGAGCCACGGTGAGGATGGGCACCAGCCAGGGGCTGGCAAAGGAGATCACACTGCCGAACAGCAAATAGCCCAGCAGGTTTTCCACCATGCCGAAGCTGTGGTAGACCATATCCGTCAAGGGCTGAGCCCCGTTCCACATCTGGGTGGCGCGGACGGCGCGATCTGCCAAGTCACGGACGTCCTTCCGCTCGTGGGTCTGGTAGAACAGGGAAAGCTGCTTGCGGGTGAGCAGGTCGGTCATCTTGTAGCGGTAGACGCCCATGGAGGCGGTTCGGATCTGCCCCAGGGCTTGGGTGAGGAGATACCCGCACAGCATCAACAGCATAACGGCTCCCACGGAGAGAAGGGCGTGGGACAATTGGTTGCCCGCCGTCACCTCCGACACCACCAGAGAGGGGAGATAGATCTCCAGATACCGCAATCCCACGGCGATGGGGACCAACAGCAGGGTGATGGCCAGGGCGGACTTGCAGTATTTGGTCATCATCTTCACCGTCCAAAGAAAATTGGAGAAGGCGGAGAATTTGGGTTTGGTTTTTGGCTTTTTCAAAGGGATCAGCTCCTTTCGTCTTCCATCTTAGCAGAAGAAACCGCAAAAAAGGAAATTCGTGCACCAACTGTCAAAATCAGCACACGAATTGCAAACGTTTATAAAGCGGGGACGAGAAATTCCGAGGTAAAGGCGCCGTCCTCGCTGTTGAATTTGATCCAGCCGCCGTGCTCCTTGATGATGGCCTCCGCCCGATGCAAGCCGAAGCCGTGGAGCCCCGCCTTGTGGGAACGGAACAGGCTTCCCGTCTTGGGGCGCTTCTTCCCGGCGGAATTCAGCATGGAGAAATACAGCATATTCCCCTTCATGGCAAGGTACAGCCGCAGGAATTTTTCTCCCGCGGCATAGCGGCAGGCCTCGATGGCGTTGTCCAGCAGATTGCCCACCACCATGCTCAGCTCCGTGTCGGAAAGGGTCAGCCCCTCGGGAACCACGGCCTTCAGGTTGACGGCAATGTTTTCCGCCTTGGCCTGGGCCAGCTTTGCGGACAGCACGGCGTCCAGCGCCGCGTTGCCGGTCTTTAACAGGGTATCCACCTGCATGAGGCGGTCGTCCAGCTCCCGGATGTAAGCCAAGGCCCGTTCCGTCTGTCCTGCCTCCAGATGCCCCTTTAAGGCCTGGAGGTGGTGATGGAAATCGTGCTTGTAGCCCCGCATCTCCTTGTAGATCACCCGCACCTCGGTCAGGTGCTTTTCCGTTTGCTCCGCTTGGTATTCCGCCAAACGGAGGTAGGTCTTTTTCCTCATGGGAACGCCTCACATACAGGCGATAAACGCCCGATTCACGTCGTCGTATTTTCCTCTGGCAAGAGGAAGCTTGGTGCCGTCCTTTAAGGTCACCTCGGTGCGGGAGATCCGCACCACCTTGGGCAGGGACACCAAATAGGAGCGGTGGATGCGGTAAAAGTCTTCCCCCACGCGGGATTCGAAGGCGGCGATGCCTTCCTTGGTGGTATAGTCGCCCTTTTCGGTGTGGATCACCAGGTCGTGACGGAAGGACTCCGCGTAGAGGATCTCGGACGTATACAGCTTCACCGTGGAGCCCTCGCCCGTGACGTTGACGGCGACGGAGGGCGGCTCGGCGGAGATACGGGCAACCGCCTTCTCCAGCACGGTATACAGCTTTTCCATGGAGAGGGGCTTGGTGAGGTAATGGAGCGCGTCCACCTCGTAGCCTTCTCCCGCAAATTCAAAATGGGAGGTGATAAAGATGATCTCCCCTCCAAAGCCGTCCCGACGGAGCCTTTTGGCAAGGTCGATCCCGGAGAGGGCTTGCATTTCCACGTCCAGCAACAGCAGATCGTAGGCGTTGTTCTCTTGGTATGCGAACAGGAACGCCTCTGCCGAGGGAAAGGTGCGCCCGCAGGGGATATGTCCTTGTTTCTCCGCCCAGCGGGTGACGGCCCCGAAGAGAGCGTCGAGAGCCTCTCCGTCGTCATCGCAGACGGCAAATTTCAGATTCATAGACCGGAACTTCCTTTGGCAGTTTTTGTCAAACGGGGAAGGCGTAGGTGCCCAGCACCACACGCTTGATCTTCACGTAGTCCATGGCGCGGACGGTGACGCCGTTGGTGACGGCGGCGGCGCGGAAGGCCGCGGGGGAGGGGGTATAGGTCCCCAGCACGGTGCGCTTGGCCATCATGTAGTCTACGGCGGTAACGGAGCCGTCTCCGTTCATGTCGCCCTTGACCACAGCCTGCCGGGTGTAGATCACCGTCTGGCCGATGTAGAAGCGGATCTCGTCTCCCGTGCCGATCACGTCCTTGGCAGTCAGCTCCGTGCCGTCGGCGCGGTAGATCCGCACTTTGCGTTCAAAGCCCTGCAGGAAGGTCTCCAGAGTGGTACCCGCGGGAATGTCCACTACGAACAGATCCTCCACAGGGTAGGTGGGAGAGGAGGGAGGCGGGGGATCTACGGGAACCTCCACAGATCCGACCAACAAAATATATTCCGTAGAGACGTAGCCTTCCATCTCCTCGTTCTGATAGGTAAAGCGGATGTGATACCAATCGGTGTATACGGCCTCGCTTTCCACGTGGATGGGGCCTTCCAGGATCAGCACCTGGGTGCCGTTGCCCAGCTTGGCGATCTTTTCACCGGTGGTACCGGGGGTGGCGCGGACGTTGAGGGAGTCCTCCACGTCTACCTGTCCCACAGGGTAGGTGATCACGGAGCCTCCTCCGGTTTCCCCGCCGGAGGTATCACCCGAGGGATCGTCCGAGGGCTCTTCGGTGGTATCCTCGGAGGGAGGATCCGGCTCGTCCGTGGAGGGATCGTCGGAAGGATCCTGGGAGGGAGGCTCTTCATCGGGGCGCACCAAATTGGTGGAGTAGCAATACCCCTCCATGGGAACGCCGTCGATCACCGCCAATACCTGATACCAGCCTGTGCCGGGATCCAGGATCAGCCGTACCTCCTCGCCTGTGCGGATCAGCCCCAGCTTTTCCGCTCCCGAGGTAGGCTCTGCACGGAGATAAACGTTTTTGTTGGCCACCAGCACCTCGTAGGCCGCATGACCCACGTAAACGGTGACGGTGAGCGCGTTGACGCCGTCGAAGGCAAGGGAGATCATGGCCAGTCCTTCGCTGACGGCCACCACGTTGCCCTTGCTGTCCACCGAGGCCACGGTGCTGTTGGAGGAACGCCAGGTCATGGCCTTGCCCTGAAGCTCGGCGGCATAGACCTCCACGGGGATTTGGAAGATCTCCCCGGGATCCACACGGAACACGGTGGTGGGAGTACCCACGGAAAGGCGGGCGTCTCCGCTGATGTGAATATTGGTAGCGGATGCGTATCCGCTGATGGGTGTGTTCTTACTGCCCACTCTGGCAGAAATGGAATAATACGTAATACCGTCTTCGTCGGTGTAGATGGTCTCGCTGTTCACCCGCACGGGCTGACCCCGTACCAGCTTGCCCAGAGAGTTGGAGTCCGAGGAGGGCTCGCTGAAGATGGCAAGGCTCTGGTTCATAACGTGGGCGTTGGTGTCCACACAAACGATGGAGCAGGCCTCCTTGCCGTTGTATACCGCGGTGATCAGGGTGTAGCCCTGTCCCACGGCCACGATATTGCCGTTTTGATCCACGGTGGCGACAGTGGGGTCGGAGCTGGACCACTTCACGTCCAGAGAAGCCTCCGTGGGAGGATAAGCGGCGGCGGTGAGAGTATCCGTCTGCCCCAAGGCGAGATCCACGCGGGAACGGTCCATAATCATGCCGAAAACGCCGTTTTCATCTTTTTTCACTTCGTCCAGCTGGTCAAAGCCGTAGGAGGTGATGAACTTGATCAGGTTCACGGCGTAGGTCTCCCCGGAGCAATAGCCGGATTTCACCAAAGCGTAAGCCGCTTCCTCGTAATCTTTCGCCTCCAGCACGATGTCGTAGCGATCGTACATCAAAAGCAACGCGGAATGATCCGCAATGGAGGCCTCCAAGGAATCGTAAGCCCGCCACAGGCTGGCTTTTTTTGCGTAGCTTTCCCCTTTGATGTTTACCAGATCAGCGTAGCTGTTGTACACCACGTCGTCCTTGTGGTCAAACACCTTGCCGTCCCAGGAATGCATTTTGATGCCGAAATGGTTCTGGGCGATGATGGAGATGGGATAGCCTCCTGCGCCGCCCTCGTAGAAGAACTGGCCTGCGGTGATGGAAGGGAGAACGCCCGTGTCAAAATAATCCTTTAAGGAGACGGACATCACCGTGCGGCAGAGATAATACTGCCAGGTGTTCAGTTTCGACTCGATCAAGGAAAAATCCAGGCCCTTTGCCGCCGCATCCGGGGTCACCGAGGGGACGGAAAGCAAAATACATATGGTAAGAAGTATGGCGGCGAAGCGGGTCGCCATTCTTTTGATAGACAAGCTGATTCCTCATTTCTGCTTTTTGCAGACCCATTATACCATAGGGAGGGGAAGGTTGTCAATATGTGTCAGAAAATATAGTTAATTGGCAAAAAGCGGATTTTATGGGGTTTGCGTGGACTTTTGCGGGATTTTCTTCGGAAAAAAGCGGGATTTTCTTCGGAAAAAAACGAGATGACATTGAAAAAAATGCGTGGTAAGATGATTCACGTCGAAGGCGGAAAGCCAAAGAAAACAACAAAGGAGGAAGCCTATGGACCACACCTGTTCCACGAACAAGAAACCCTCCCGTGCAAGGACAGCGCGGGCGGTGTTCTCCTCGGGAGAGGACTGCAAAACAAAGCTGGAGCGGTATTTTGAGGAATACCTGCCTGCCAGCGGGGAGGTGGCTGACATTGAGGGGCTGGCGGATTACCTGGGGATCACCCGCAAGGAGCTGATCGCTCTTTCGGAGCATAAGACCTACGGAGTTTTGCTGCGGCGGGCCTGGAACCGCATTGCCAAGATCAAAAAACAGTTAGCCTTCCGCGGGAAGCTTCCCGCTGCGGTGCTTTCCTTTGACCTGAAGAACAACCACGGGTACAGAGACCGACCGGAGGAGCAACAAGATGGCTCTGTTCCCGCGGTGATCTTTCAAGGTCGGGCGGAGGAATGGGCCAAGTGAAGGGCAACTCCAGGGAGATCCTCATTTCTCCCAATCCCAAGCAACAGCTCTTTTTCGAATCCACAGCCAGATACACCGCCTACGGAGGAGCGCGAGGCGGCGGAAAAAGCTGGGCCATGCGCATGAAGCTGGTGCTGTTGGCGCTGGGCTACGACGGGATCCAGATCCTGCTGTTGCGCAGAACCTTGGGAGAATTGCGGGAGAACCATTTGTTTCCTTTACTATCCTTGCTGGACGGGGTGGCCAAGTATGCGTCCACCGAGAAGGAATTCCGATTCCCCAACGGTTCCCGCATACGGCTTGGGTATTGCGATACGGAAAACGACGTACTGCAATTCCAAGGGCAGGCCTACGAGGTCATCGGGCTGGAGGAGGCCACGCATTTCACCGAGAAGCAGTTTTCCGCTCTCACCGAGAGCAACCGCTATTCGGGACAGATGAAGGCACCCTTCCGCCCAAGAATGTATTTCACCTGCAATCCCGGAGGTGTGGGGCATGACTGGGTCAAACGGTTATTTGTGGACAGATGCTACCGCACCGGGGAAAAGGCAGAGGATTATCTGATGATCAAAAGCCTTGTCTTCGACAACACCTTCTTAATGGAACGGGATCCCGAATACGTGCAGACCCTGATGGCCTTGCCGGAAGCACGGCGAAAGGCCATGCTGTACGGGGATTGGAACGCCTTCGAGGGAGCGTTCTTCCCGGAATTCGACCCGGAGATCCATACCTGTATGGATTTTGAGGTGCCGGAGGAGTGGATCCGTTTCCGCGGGCTGGATTACGGGCTGGACATGACCGCCTGCCTTTGGTTTGCGGTTTCAAGGGACGGAACGGTATACGTCTACCGCGAGCTTTACGAAAAGGATCTGATCCTTTCGGAGGCGGGGAAGAGGATTGTGTCTGCAAGCCCCGAGGAGGGGAGCATCCGCTACACCGCCGCATCCCCCGACCTTTGGAACCGCAGGCAGGACAGCGGAAAAAGCGGATTCGATCTTTTGCACGGTGCGGGAGTGAGCCGATTGATCAAGGCAAACAACGCCCGCATCCCGGGCTGGCGGGTCATACGGGAGTATCTCCGCCGACGGGAGGACGGGACGCCGAAATTGGTGATCTTCCGCTCCTGCAAAAATCTCATCCGCACCCTGCCCCTGCTGAGGTTCGACACAAACGTCATCGAGGACGCGGCGGATACCCCTCACGAGATCACCCACGCCCCCGAGGCGTTGCGGTACGGGCTCATGTCCCGTATGCCAAAGCCCGTGCCAAAAGCCGTTCCCTTCCGATCGGGGCTTTACACCTTCGACAAGCCTCCCACGGAGGAGGGGTACGGACAATTCATCGCATATTAACTAAGGAGACAAAAGACTATGTTCCGAAAACAAAAGCCCTATACGGAAGAGTGGCAGCTCTACGAAAAGGGCAAGGAATACCATTATTCCATTGGACTTTACGATAAAGTCAACACCAACGAGCGGTTCTACCGCGGGGATCAATGGGACGGCATCCAGGCAGGGGGACTGCCCACCCCGGTGTTCAACATCTTCCGTCGTATCATCGATTTCTTTACCTCCTCGGTGCTGGCAGGGGCAGTGAAGCTCCGCTTCTCATCGGAAATGCCCACCGCCTCCGGGGGCGGCAAGGCGGAAGCCGATACCACGGAAAAGCTGAACCGCATTGCGGATTTCCGCTGGGATAAGCAGAAGATGGATGCTTTGCTGGCAAACGCTCTGCGGGATGCCGCCATCACGGGGGACGCGGTGTGCTACACCTATTGGGATCCCTCGGTGCGCACGGGCCAGCCCTTTACCGGGGATTTCGTCAGCGTGCTGGTGGACAACACCAATGTGTTCTTCGGCAATCCCAACAGCAAGAACGTGGAGAAGCAGCCCTATATTTTGATATCCATGCGTGAGACGGTGGAGGAGCTCCGTGCCCAGGCAAGATTAAACGGCAGAGACGAGGAGGAGATCCGCAAGATCCTTCCCGACGACGACACCGCATACGAAAGCGGCGATCTGGCCAAGAAGGAGCTGGAAAACACCCGCTGTATCGCTCTCATCAAGCTCTGGAAGGGAGAGGACGGCAGAGTCCGCTTCCGTAAATCCACCAAGAACGCCGTGATCAAGGAAGAGACGGAGCTGGGGCTTTCCCGCTATCCCCTGGCGGTGATGAACTGGACTCCCGTGAAGAACTCCTGGCACGGCCAGGGGGTGGCAACGGGACTCATCGAGAACCAAATCTTCATCAACAAGGGCTTCGCCATGGTGATGAAGCACATGATGGATACCGCCTTCTCCAAGGTGGTGTACGACTCTACGGTGATCGACCAGTGGTCCAACCGTGTGGGGGAGGCGGTGGCTGTCAACGGTCCTGTGGAAAGCGTGGCCAAGGTGTTGTCCTCCGGGCAGATGCAGTCCGGAATGCTGGACGTGATCAACCTTGCCATCTCCGCCACCAAGGAGTTTATGGGAGCCACGGATACCGCTTTGGGCGACGTGCTTCCCACCAACACCTCCGCCATTCTGGCGTTGCAGAAGAGCTCCTCCGTTCCCCTGGAGGGGGTAAAGAGAGCCCTGTATCAATTCGTGGAGGATATCGGTCTGGTGTGGCTGGATTTCCTCTTTGCCTACTACGATGATGCCCGCCTGGTGCCTGTGGGCGCAGAGGGCAAGATCGACTACCTGCCCTTTATGATGTCCTCCCAGAAGGACAAGCTGTACGGCTGCCGCGTGGACGTGGGCGGCGGCAGTTATTGGTCGGAGGTGTCCACCCTGAACACCTTGGACAACCTTTTGAAGCTGGGCAAGATCACCATGTCTCAATACCTTGAGCGTCTTCCCGACGAGCTGATCCCCAAAAAGCGGGAGCTGTTGGAGGAGATCAGAGCATCGGAAGCGCACATGACAGAAATCATCCAAGAAGAAAGGATCTGAATATGAAAACCGTAAACAACGAATACGTGCTGGACGTGGTCTACGATCTGGCCTCCGCCATGGGCTTGCGCATCGGCGACTTCCTGGAGCGCTTGCAGGCGGATTACGGCGACCCCGCCATTGACACCGCAGGCTTGCCCGAGGAGGTGGTGGCAGAGCTGGAAAACGCCAAATCCTTGCGCAAGGAAAGCAGGGAGGCCAAGCGTAAGCAGGAGATGGCGGACAAGCAGAACAAGGAGATCGCCGATTTCCGCGCCCAGTTCCCCGGCGTCACCGCTGCGGACATTCCCGAGGAGGTTTGGGCGGAGGTAGCCTCCGGGATGGATCTTCTCCACGCCTACGCCTTCTACCTGATGACCAAGGGTCAGAAGGGCAGCCGTGCCGAGGACGTGAACAAGGGCAATCTGGAAAGAAGCGCCCCCGCCTTGGGAGAGGGAAGCACCGAGCCCTCCTTCACCCGCGAAGAGGTGGAGAGAATGTCCCAAAAGGACGTGAAGAAAAACTACAAGAACATCCTGCGCTCTATGGGCAAATGGAAGCTTTGATCACTACTTAAAAAGGAGAACCGAAACAATGGCAAATTACAACAGCATTGAAAAGATCATCAGCGCGGAGATCATCCGCACCAACGAGGACAACCTGCTGGCGAACACCATCTGCAACACCGCCTTCGTGGGTGACATCAAGAATAAGGGGGATTCCGTCACCTTCATCGGTCTGAACGATCCCGCCGTGTACGATTATGACGGCAGCCTCACCTACGAGGACATCGACGACCACGCCACCACCCTGTACGTGGATCAGGACAAGGCCTTTTCCTTCAAGGTGAAGGACATCGAGGAGCTCCGTTCCTCCATCGGCCTTGCGGACAGCCAGACCAAGAGAGCCAGCTACCTGCTGAGAAACCAGGTGGACACCTACGTTTTCGGCCTCTACGGCGATGCAGGCGTTTCCATGGAGGAGACCGAGGTCACCCCCGAAAACGTTCTCGCGGTGGTTACCGCCATGAAGCAGAAGCTGGAGGAGGCAAACGTTCCCGACGGCAGAACCTGGATCGTAGTGCCTCCCTTCATCAAGTCCAAGCTGCTTTTGGCAGGCATCAAGTTCCAGATCAACAACGGTGTCAACGGTACCGGCGCGGTGGGCTTTACCGACGAGCTGGGCTGTGACGTGTTTGTTTCCAACCAGCTTGCCACCAAGGACGGCAAGACCATGATGCTGGCAGGCTCCTATTCCGCCATCGCTTACGCGGAGCAGGTTCTGGAGACCCAGGTCATCGACCGCATGGAGGGCTCCTTCGACAAGGCTGTCAGAGGACGTCTGGTCTTCGGCGCCAAGGTCATCAAGCCCGAGGAGCTGGTCTGCTGTCCCGTTACCGACGGCGCTAACGTATAAGCATCACTTTGAAAGGAGAATCAGCGCATGACTTTGAACGCAACCTACATTCACAAGAATTTTGCCCCCTCTCAGGTGGCATTTACCCCCATCACCCAGGGCGACTGCACCGTGGATCTCACCGACTGCAAGGAAGAGCCCATTCTGTTGGTGGACACCTCCGCCTGCTCCGGTGACGTCACTCTGACCATGGCGGCAGGTGATTATGCCTCCGCCAAGGCCATTCCCGCCATCACCGTTCCCGCAGGCGGGGTGTCCATGATCCCCGTTTCCACCGGTGAGGTGATGCAGGCGGACGGATGCTTGCATCTCACCTTTGCCTCCTTCAGCGGTGCCACCGCCGCCGTGCTGAAGAAGCGCTACGTGATCAATCATTGATGATACGGGAAGGGCGGGCTTGGCGGTCCGCCCTTTTCCCTTGGAAAGGAGGAAGAAAGGTTGAAAGCAAAGGAAATATTTGAACAAGCCATGGATCTTTGCGCATTGCGGGGAAGCAACGGAGAGGGAGACCCCTATTTGCCCTCCGACGTGGACGATCTCAGCGTCCGTGCCGTGGGGATTTTGAACGTGCTCATGGGTGAATACCATTCCCTGGAGGAGCGTCTTGCAGGGAAGGAACGCCCCTATGCCCGCATCTACGGGCTGGAGGAGACGGTGGATCTCTGCGAGGGCATCTGCCGTTGCGTATTGCCCTACCGTTTGGCGGCGTTGCTCATTGCCGAGGAGGACAGAGAGCTTTCCGATCTGCTCCGCCATCACGCCGCAGAGGCCGCCAAAGGCTTGCTGGCAGACGGCGCCACTCGGCTCCATACCATTCTGGAGGTGTATCAATGAAGGAACGGATCACCCTGACGGAGTTCGGCGGGCTGGACGAGCGGCAGACCTTTTCTCAGGATCTTTCCCGCTCCCCGGATATGCGCAACTTTCGCGTCACCTCCGCCCGCACCCTGAAAAAGCGGGACGGCATTGCGGTGGCCTTTTCCGCTCCCGACACCGTCACGGGACTTTGGTGCGGTTACCTGGCGGGGAAGCAGTATCTGCTGTATACCGCGGGGGGCGTGTTGTACGCCGTGGACAGGGACAGCGAGATCCCGACGGCGGTGGGCGGTGTTTCCGCCGGGAGGCACGTCCTGTTTGCCTTTGCGGGGAAGGTGTATATCAAAAACGCCGCAGGCTATTACGCCTTTGACGGAGAGCGGGTGGAGGAGGTGGAGGGGTATATCCCCTTGGTTGCCATCGGCTGCTCCCCCGACGGGGCAGGGAGCAATTTTGAGGACGTGAATATGCTCACCTCCAAAAGAAGGGCGCGCTTTTCCTGCGACGGGGAGGCAAAAACCTTCACCCTGCCGGAAAAGGAGTTGGCGGGGCTGGTCTCCGTCACCCTGAACGGCACAGAGAAGCTTTTGCCCTACGCCGTGGATCTTGAAGCGGGGACGGTGACCCTGGATGCTCCGCCTCCGGAGGGGTTGAACAATCTGGAGATCACCTACGATAAGGGGGCCCACCGCAGAGAGGTGATCCTGAAGGCTCACGGAGTGATGCTCTTCGGCGGAGATACCGACGGCCACGTGTTTTTGTGGGGGAATGAGGACTACCCCGCCTACCGCTTCCATTCGGAGCTGGCGGACGGTCAGCCCTCGGCGGAATACTTCCCCGAAAACCATTACACGGTGATCGGAAGCTCTCCCATCACCGATATCATCTCCCAATACGACCGCCAGCTGATCTTCACCAAGGAGCGGGCGTACTACTCCTATTGCCAATTGCAGACCGGGGTGGACGGACATTTGCAGGCGTCCTTCCCCGTGTTCAATCTCAACGGGGAGAAGGGCAGCCTGCTTTCCGGCTGCGGCTGTATCATGAACAACGAGCCGGTGACCCTGTGTGCAGACGGGTTGAACCGCTGGCAATCCACCGCGGTGGAAAACGAAAAGAACGCCGTTTGCTTCTCCGCCCCCGTGGGGAAGACCTTGGGACGGGTGCTTGCCACGGGAGACTTGGATCATCTGCGTTTGTACAACCACCGCGCCGCAGGGGAGCTGTATCTGATCTGCGGGGAGACCGCCCTTATCTATAACTACTCCTTGGGAGTTTGGTACGCCTACGACAATTTTGCGGCGGATTTCCTTGGGGAGTTTGAGGGCAAGCTGTATTTCTCCCGCGGGGAAAAGATCCTGTACGTAGATCCCGATGCCGCCTACGACGGGGACGGGCTGATCACAGCTTATTGGGAATCTCCCTGCACCGCCCTGCAACGGGACGGCAGACGGAAGCGGCTGACGGAGGTGGAGCTCACCCTTCACGCCGCGGGAGCGCCGATTCTGGATGCAGCCTACGGAGAAGAGCTGGAGCACGGCGTGGTGCTGACCCCTCGCCACGAGGGGGAGGGGCTGATCGACCTCCATTTCCGCACCGGAGCGTTGCGGTCCGCCCGTACCAGGCTTCGGATGCAGGAGCAGGATTTTGCTCAAAATGAAATTGTTTCCATGACCTTGGTCTATGGAAGGAAAGGACGATATGAAAGAAAAGGATTATAACACCTGGCTTGAAGAAGCCAAGGCGGCTCTGGATGCCTATTCCGCAGGGCAAACGGAGATGGCCAAACTTTATGAGCAGGCCAAAGCGGACGCCGCCAACGCCTACAAGGCGCAGACGGAACAGCTTGCAAGGGAAACCAAGGCGAGCAAAAATCAAGCGGTGGTGGACACCATGAAGATCGAACGGGATCTGGACCGCACCCTTGCCTCCCGCGGGCTGGCATTTTCCGGGGAGAACGCCCAGACGGCATTGGATCTTACCTTGGATCTTCGCGGCAGGCTGGCGGATCTGGAGGATGATGCCGCCGATCAGCAGACGGAGCTGGATGCCCGCCATCGGGATACCCAAAATCAGCTTTCCATGGCCTACGCCAAGGAAAGAGCCCAGGGGGCGGAAAAGCTGGCGGAAATGCAGATGGCCATGGCAAACGCCGCAAAGAAGGCGGAGGAGCAGAGCCATGAGGAGGAAAACAAAACGGAGATCGGCGGGGGAGACAGCTACGGCGTACCCTATCCCGACCTTACCGGAATGAGCTTTTCCAAGCGTGTGAAGGCTATGGCGGAATACGCAAGGAAGGTGCAGGAAGCCAAGGAGGCGACAGGTAAGCTGACTCCGGAGATCTCTCCCAAGGAGCTGGCAAAGCAGCTTGTCTCCGCCGCAGGGGAAAACGGCGTCATCGGCAGTATTGCCCAGCAGGAGGCGTTGGAGGGGATGCTTGACCGTCTGACGGAGGCTCACGATATCTCCGACGGCTATCTGGAGGAGCTGCTGTTGAATCTGCGCTCTCTGGGCTACCGTTCCGACTACCGTCAGGACGTTGCCTACGGTATGGAGGATCTGCAGAACCGCTCTGCCAAGGCCTACGCCGATTATTACGACCGCTACTACCGCGTGTACCGCTCCACAGGCTACGATGCCGAGGAAAGCGACAAGATGGCGGGAGAGAAGGCTCTGTTCCTGCAGTTCGTCTATCTCTACCGCAACAGCAGAAGCAAGGAAATGTTCGAGACTGCCATGAGCGGTCTTGGCTATCGCAACGAGCTGAGAGACTTCTATGAGCAGATCGGCGAAGAGCCGGGCAAATACGCTCTCGGCTCCGATGTGCAACCTGAATGAAGGAGGATTTTGGAATGGAACTGACAAGTTATCTGCGCCCCGAGCTGTTCGTGCTGGTGCCTGTGCTCTACGTGTTGGGGGTGATCCTGAAAAAGAGTCCCCTGCGGGACTGGCTGATCCCCTTCGTGCTGTGCTGTGCGGGATGCGTGCTGTCCTTCGCTTATTTGGCCTCTTTGGGGGTGGAGTCTACCGCCGATTGGCTGACGGTGGTGTATACCGCCATTACTCAGGGGATCCTGTCCGCCGCCTGCAGCGTATACGTCAAGAATCTGATCAAGCAGGCAAAGGAGGGGAGTGAAGGTGAAACGTAGATGGCTTGACCTGCCCGCAAGACTTTACCGCGCTTTGTACGAGACCTTGTTTTTCTGCCTTTACGGCGTGGAATGACGGGGGAGATCTACGAGCTTTTGGCGGTATTCTTCTCCTCGGCGGGGGTGTTGGGGACGGCTGTTTCCGCCGTGCTGGTCTGGATGCTCCGTCGTGCCAAAAAGGACGCGGAGGAAAAGCGGAGAGAGCGGATCGCCATGGAGCTTTACCGCATGGAGGGGGAAGAATTGCTTTCCGCATTGGTGCTGGCCTTGGTGCGGGCGGGTAACGCCGACGACCCGAATCTGGAGAACGCGGCCAAGGCCTACGAACAGCATTGGGAAAAGCGGAAGCACTTTTGCAATGAATTCATCACCAACCATACCGCCTGGTGAAGCGGAAAGAAGGCCCCCCGAAAAGGCCTTCTTTCTTCTTGCAAGTATAATGGACGAGGTTGACATTTTTTGGAGAATTTGGTATAGTGAAGTTACAAAGACGAAATCAAAATTGAAGGGAGTATTCTTTCATGAAGAAAACTCTGTTATGCTTGATGATCGCTTGCGCATTCCTTTGCGTATTGGTTTCTTGTACCGCTACTCCCGAGGAGAGTACGCCTGCTTCCTCTTCGGCAGACTCCATGGCGGAATCTATTCCTTCTGCAGAGGAATCCGTGTCCTCCGAGCCCGAGGTCAGCGAACCCGAGGTCAGCGAACCCGAGGTCAGCGAACCCGAGGTCAGTGAACCCGAGGTCAGCGAGCCCGAGGTCAGCGAGCCCGAGGTCAGCGAACCCGAGGCGAGTGAACCCGAAGAAAGTGAACCCGAGGTCAGTGAACCCGAGGTCAGCGAACCCGAGGTCAGTGAGCCCGAGATCAGCGAACCGGAAACGGTATTTGCGGAGAACGTAGAGATCTCCTCTTCCAAGGAAGAACTGTATCCCGGCGAAACTGCCACCCTCACCGTTACGGTGACCCCCGAGGAAGCCACCGACAAGAGCGTGATTTGGGAAATCGACTCCGGCAGTGAATACGCTACTCTCTCTGCCGACGGTGTGCTCACCGCCAAGGCGGCAGGCACCGTGGTGGTCAAGGTCACCACCAAGGATGGCTCCGACATATCTGCATTCTATACGATTACTGTGAAGGCTGTTCCCGCTTCCTCTATCACCATCAGCGGTGACAAGGAAGTGACGGCGGGCGGCCGGATCACCCTCACTGCCACCGTGAAGCCGGAGGATGCTGATAAGGGCGTGGTTTGGACTGTTGAATCCGGAGAGAAGTTTGCTTCCATCTCTGCAGATGGTGTTCTCACCGCAGTCGCTCCCGGTGAAGTGGTGGTAAAAGCCACAGCCAAGGACGGCTCCGGTGTGTCCGCTACCTATACGATTACCGTGAAGCCTGTTTTGGTGACCTCCATTACCATCAGCGGCAACACCACGGTGGAGGAGGGCAAGACGGTCACTCTGTCTGCCGCCGTGAAGCCCGATAACGCCGCCAATAAGGGCGTGACCTGGTCTATCGAATCCGGCAGTAAGTACGCTTCCATCTCTGCCGACGGCGTTCTGACGGCGAAAGCCCCGGGTAAGGTCACCGTAAAAGCCACAGCCAAGGACGGCTCCGGTGTGTCCGCCACCTATACCGTTACCGTGAAGCCCATTTTGGTGACCTCCATCACCATCAGCGGCAACACCACGGTGGAGGAGGGTAAGACGGTCACTCTGTCTGCCGCCGTGAAGCCGAGCAATGCTTCCAATAAGGAAGTCACTTGGTCTATCGAATCCGGCAGCAAGTATGCTTCCATCTCTGCCGACGGTGTTCTGACGGCAAAGGCCGCAGGTAAGGTCACCGTAAAAGCCACCGCCAAGGACGGCTCCGGTGTTTCTGCGACTTATACCGTTACCGTAAAGGCGGGTGCTATGTGGGAAGGGGAAGGCACCAAGTCCAACCCGTTCCTCATTAAGAACCTTACCGATCTGAAGAATCTGCAGAAGGTGGTGGACAAGAAGGGCTATTACTTCCTGCAGGTTGCGGATATTGACTGTTCTTCCGTGGAGACCTGGATCGTGATCGGTGATTGGGACAACCCCTTCCGTCATCACTACGACGGCGGCGGATACACCATCTCCAACATTTGCTACGATGGCGAGGCTCAAAGCTTGTTCTCTCGTGTGGAAGGATCCCATTTTAAGAACATGAACATCGTCAATGCTCACACGAAGGATAATCACCGTACCGAAGAAAATCGTACCGATAAGCAGCCCGGAGGCGGCAGTTCCACCGGTGCCATCGTGGGCTACGGCAGCGGTTGTTCCTTTGAGAACTGTACCGCGGTGGTGAACTTCCAAAGCTCCAATTCCACCACCGGTGGATTGATCGGCGCCGTTGAGTTGAAAAACGAGAAATACGTCCTGATGAAGAACTGCCATGTCAGCGGCATCATTACCAGCGGCGGCTATACGGGTGGATTGATCGGCAACATCAGCGAGTATCTGTCGGACGGCGACTATTCTCCCGCAGAAACCATCACCATCGAAAATTGCTCTGCTGACGTTGAGATCATCATCTTCACCTCCAGCATAGAGACTCCCTGCGTCGGCGGTCTGATCGGTGAATCCTTTGGTGTCAAGATTGAGAAATGCCATGCCAAGGGTTCGATCAACGTAATTGACGGTGATATCGGCGGCCTTGTGGGCAATGCCGGCAACTATACGGATATCATCCGTTGCTATGCAAGCGTAGATATTTATGCTTCCAGCGATGATCACTACGGTGGTGTCAGCATTGGCGGCTTGATCGGTCATATTTACTCCCGCAGTGACGTGATCGACTGTTACGCCACCGGCAATATCACCGCACCCTACGTAGAGTGGAGCCCCTGCCAGGACGACACCAACAGCAACGGCGGGCCTTGGCGCAGATACTACAATCCTTGCGGCTCTTTGATCGGTTGTCTGGAGGTGTTCAAGGCATACAGCGAGGATCAGAAGATCACCGTCTACAACTGCTACGCCACCGGCATCGTGGATGTGCCCAATATCTGCGAGGATAAGCGTGTCTACTGCCACGGCGCACTCATCGGTCTTGTGCTTGACCGCAACACGGTGACCCGCTACAACGTCAAGGACACAAGCAAAGATGCGCTGACCAGCTGGGATGACTTTAAGGAACACTACAACGGTCATTTCGGAGATAACTACAATCTGGAGGATCTCCGTACCTATTATTCTCCCATCAACGACTACGCGTACAGCAACATCTATGGCCTCCAGAATCCCAAGTACGATTCCGTGCCTCAGCACGAATACGTGGAGATCATCACCGAGGAACAACTGAAGGATCAATCCGTCTTTGAGGGCTGGGACTTCGAGAACGTGTGGATCATGGGCGAAAACGGACCCGAGCTGCGATAAAACGAAACAATTATGGGAAGCCTTCTGCGGAGGGCTTCCTTTTTTGCTCTTGCAATGTTCATATCTTTGTGGTACAATGGGAGCGATCGAAAGGAAGGTACTGTATGAAAAACATTTGGAAAAAATATTGGCCCCTTTGCAGTCTGGCTGTGATTTTGCTCATCGGCGGCTTGGTGCTTTTGGGAATCTCCATGCACTCCACCCCCGAAAAGGCTGTGGAGGGCTACATCCGCGCTTCCCTGGAGTACGACGTGGACGGGCTTTTGGAGCACGCCTCGGAATACCAGCTCACCTCCCTTGCGGGGAACGTGGAGATGGATCTTGAGACGTTACGGGAGATGCTGACGGTGGCATACAAGCAGGCGGCGGAATACAGCGAGACGGGAAAGATCGAGTTTTTCTCCGAAGAACCCATCTACGTTGCCCACGGCTCCGATCAATACAACGAGCTGATGGAGCGCTACAAGGTGCGTGCCACTCCCGAGAACGTGGACGAGATTGCCATCGTAACGGGCACATATTACGTGGACGGCAAATTGAAGGATAAATACCGTGTGGTGGCGGTGAACTGCGGCGGCACTTGGTATTACGGTTTTATTGAGTGAGGAAAAGTGATATGAAGATCGAAAGAAAAGACGGCAAGCTGTTGGTGACGGTGGAAACCAAACCCAACGTAGACGACCAAAGAGATCTCCGCCAGCCCTTCCGCAACCGTTTTGCGGGAGGCAGTTATATCGCCACCCTTTCCGAGACGGAGGATCTGACCCCCGCGGCGGCCATCCGCTACACCAAGCGGGGCGGCGGTGTGTACGTTTACAGCAACAACCCCGAGATGCTGGCCCCTGCGGACGTGGGGCAGGCCATTCTGAAAAACGAGGGGCTGACAGGGGAAATCTTCTTCACCTACGAGCATTCCAATCACACCGGTGCGCCCTTCTTCCTGGGGTATCAGCTCCGCAACGAGGAGGAGCATCCCGTGGAGGTAACGGTGCTGAACACCGGCAACCAGGTGCGGGGAGAATGGCTGGGTCAACGGGAATGGAGCGATTTTTACAGCCTGAAGTTTGACCTGCCTTCCGATTACTTCCTGGAAGACGGCAAAACGGTGAATCCCATCTACGTGGGGTGCGATTATATTGACTACACCCCCCAGCTTTATACTCCCGAGGTGTTTACCATCCCCGCAGGGGGCTACCTCTGGGTGCTGGGCGGCACCTCCGGGGATTTGGCTTACGGCTCCCTTTCGGGGAAGACGGCGGATCAGGCCGTTCTGAACGGCAAGTGTGCCAACGGCGCGGTGCGCTTTATCGTCAGCGGCGGCATGGTGACGGGTACCTTCTGGTGCTACACCGAGCCCGCTCAGTGCGACCCCGCAAAGCCCCAGCAGGGCTACGTGGTCAACCGTGACGGCAGAAACTACGCCGCCCAGTACAAGGGCATTGACGACACCACCATCGGTCTTGCGGAGACGGAGGCGGTGTGGATCTTCGGCGACGCCACCAAGGCGGGCAGACTCCCCGTGGAGTACACCGTCCGCCGTGACCCGGAGCATCTTTCCGTCACCCAGCCTTATGCAAAGCTGAACCTGCGGGACTACAAGGTGGAAAGCGATTGCTGGCTCACCTCCCTGAATCCCAACGACAATCCCACCGCCGTGGGCACGGATATGATCATCTTCAAGTGCGTTACCGAGGATGGCAGAGAGGTGTGCATCGACACCGAGACCACCGACGGGGAAGGGAAGAAATCCAACATCGGCAACTGGATGATGCAGAACCAGGTGAACTACACCTTCGCCAACGCAGGCAAGCGGGACAGACGTTTGAAGATCTATTCCCGTGGCACCGGCGTCCTTGCGGTGATGGTGCGGGAGGAAAGCGGCAGACTTCTGGAAAAGAAGCTGCTGTTACAGCCCTACAACTTCGACAAAAAGGAAAATGCCTTTGCAGGGGTGGACAGAGACCTGCTGGTGGAAAAGAACGGCCGCTGGTGGTTCCCTGTTTCCGACGGCAGACCCTTCTGCGACGTGTGGGACCAGCGTTCCCTGGCATACCAGCTTACCGTCCCCGCCGAAACGGTGTGCAGACTTTCCATCGACGATCTGATCCTGGCCAATTCCTGCGGCGGCGTGAATCATTGGGTAGAGATCGATTAAGAAACCGTTTGCGGTGAAAGGAAGGGTATTTTTTATGAAAAAGATTTTGAGTGCGGTTTTGATTTTGGCCATGCTGGCATGGACGTTTTTGACGCCGATCTCCTATGAGGCGAAGGCTTTGGTCAGCGGGCGGTATACCTACACCGTGGAGAACGGGGAAGCTACCATTACCGACTTTAACGGTGTGGAAGTGCATCACACTGTCCCGTCCCAATTGGGCGGGTATCCCGTGACCGCCATCGGTTATGGTGCGTACAGGGATCATTCGAAGCTGCAGACCGTGACCGTTCCGGAAGGGGTGGTCTCTCTGGGGGCAAGCGCTTTTGCCAATTGCACCAATCTGGAGAGCATTACGCTGCCTGAGAGCTTAACCGTCATTGGGGACTGCGCTTTTTCGGATTGTGACGATCTGGAAAGCATCCGTCTGCCCGAGAATCTGACCTCCATCGGTATTGAGGCCTTCTATCGTTGTTATGCAATCACGGAGCTGGAGATTCCCGAGGGCGTTACGTATATCGGGGAAGGTGCTTTTGGGCATTGCTCCGTGCAGGAGATCGTAATTCCCAAGGGTATTACGGAGATCCCCGAGCGACTGTTCGACGACAGCATTGTTTCCAAGGTGGTGTTGCACGACGGCATCACCTCCATCGGGGCTTATGCATTTCGCTTTGCCGATATTCTCGAGTTGGAGATTCCCGAAAGCGTTACCTCCATCGGAATGGGTGCGTTTTATTGCTGCGGAAGCATGACGAAGATCGATCTTCCTGCGGGGATTACCGTCATCGAGCCCTGGACGTTTACTTCCTGCGTTTCTCTGACGTCTCTGGAGATTCCGGAAGGCGTTACATCCATTGGGGATTTTGCTTTCGAATCCTGCGACGGTTTGACGTCCCTGACCATTCCCGATGGGGTCACTTATATCGGAGAAAGCGCGTTCAAGGAATGTGATAACCTGGCCGAGATCCATCTTCCCGCGGCGTTGACTTCTCTGGGCAAGGGGGCTTTCTATTCCTGCGTGGGATTGAAGTCTGTGGAAGTTCCCGCAGGGATCACCGTTATAGCGGAGGAGGTCTTCGGAAACTGTCTGGCTTTGGAATCCGTGACCCTTCCCGAGGGGATCACCGTGTTTGAAAAAAGAGCGTTTTGGGGGTGCGCTTCGCTGAGCAGCTTCCGCCTTCCCGAAACACTGGTCACCATCGGCGAGGAGTCTATTGCCAGCTGTATCGCTTTGACCGAGATCACCATCCCCGATTCCGTGATAAGCCTTGCCGAGCGGGCCTTTTACGGATGCAATTCCTTGGCGGAGGTAAATATCGGGAAAGGCGTCAACTACATAGGCCTGCGCGCCTTCGGGCACTGCTTGTCCCTGCAGAAGATTCTGATTCCCGCAGGTGTCAAGACCATGGAAAAATGGGTGTTCCGCGATTCCGCCCTGACGGACATTTACTGCGAAGCCAAGTCCAAGCCCACAGGCTGGAACAACGAATGGAAATACAGCAATGCCGAAGTGCATTGGGGCGAAAAATGCGCTCACCTGCATCTGGAAATTGTGGACATCAGCCCCGGATGCGGCACTGCGGGATTGGAATCCACCACTTGCCTGGACTGCGGTAAGGTGTTGTGGTATCGTGAATACGATCCGGTGATGCATTATTTCTACGCATGGGCGTTGGGCGAGGATGGAATGGAGACCCGTTCCTGCATCTTCTGCGGCTTGACCGAAAGCAGACTGGCCATTTCCCATTGCGACTTTGACGGAAACGGCGGCGTGGATGAAAACGACGTGCAATTGCTGGTGCGGATCTTGACAGGCAATGCAGACGTCGCGGAGCTGGACGTAGACGTTGATCGTGACGGCAGACTGACTGTTTACGACTGCGTTTTGTTGCTGCAGGCGCTGGACGAAGCCGAATAAAAAGCGAAAGGACAGAGCGTTTGGCTCTGTCCTTTTTACGTGGTGCTACTGAGAAATGCTATACCATTGCGCTTTCCATTTCCAGACATTTCAAAAATGCGGGATCTGCGGCAATGGGGGAATCCTCCCCGGGGAGACAGCTTTTCAGGTAGAAGGCGAAATTGCTTTTCAGCTCTGCCGCCTGCTTGCGGTTGCCTTGCTCTTTGCAGATGCGGTGATCACGGAGCAGGTCCTCGGCAAGCGCACGGATGGCCTCCAAGGCTTTTTGGGGCTCCGAATATGCGATATATTCCTTGGCCAAGTGATTGTACCCGCTGTAAAGCCATTTGGTGTGGATCCCATAGTCCCATATCAGAGTGTCGCTGAATTTTACCGCGGACAAAAGCGCCTGCCACGCGGCAACCGCCTCCGTGTTACGGGCAATGGAAAGGCGGCTTGCCTTCACCGCCAAAGCCCGCAGGTATTGATGGGTGGCTTCCAGACATTCCCGGGAGGCGATTTGGATACAGGCTTGGTGGTCGCCCTTGGCGGAAGCGATCTCGATCTCCATGGCGGAACGGATGCCCCCTCTTTGGGGCAGGCTCTCCGCCAGCTCCTCTGCGGGAGAAAACTCACGGTTGTACAGATAGAGAACGATCAAGGTCTGCTTGGCGTCTGTGACGCGGGTGACGTCCCTGTCGTAGCGGATCACCCCGCGGAGAAGGCTCACCGCCTCCCGATACAGCTTGTCCTTTTCCTCCTTTGGGTTGCTTCCGTAGTACAGTACCCGGGTGAGGCTGTCCGCGCACAAAAGCTTGACCTCGTGATCCAGGGGATATTTCTTGAGATGCTCCTTGTAAAGCTTGTAGCAGGCGTAGTAGGCGTCGTCAAAACGGCCGTACACCTTCCCGATGCCTCCCGTGATGGCCTCCGCTTCCGCCAGCAGGGCGGTCTTGTCTGCCTGTTCGTCTCCGCCCACCCCCAAAAGGCAATCGGTGGTGACCTCCAGGATGGCGGCCAGGGGGACGATTTGGGAGATATCCGGCATGGTACTGTCGCATTCCCATTTGGAAAGGGCCTGGACGGAAACGCCCAGCTGCTCCGCCAGCTCCGATTGGGTGAGCTGTGCTTCCTTCCGCAAGGTCTTCAAGCGTTGACCGAAGGTGAACATGGTGATAGACTCCTTTTTTCTTGATGAAAACAGTATACCACACTTTGGAGCGTCTGTAAAGAAAAAGATGGGAGAGCTTTCGCTCTCCCGTGGGTTGATTTGATTCTTGGGTATATCTTATTCATCGGTTTCTTTTTTGACGGTGGTACAAGATGAAATCAGCATTCTGCGCAAATTGCCGCACATGCGGTTCACGCGGCGAAAGGTCTGGTCATCAAGACGGCCGGTGGCGTTCATCAGCTTTAACCAGTAATGGGTTTCGTTGGCCTCTTTTAACGCGATCCCCATTTTAGACGCAAAATCCTTTCTGCTTTGTGCGTACTGTGCTTCGTGGACGTTTGCACCGATGGATGTACCCGCTCTTGCGAATTGGTCAAGCATGTAGGTGCTTTTGGGGACTTTGATGCTGTCGGCGATCGTGACTACCTCTACGGCAAATTCAAAAGAGAGATCAAGGATCTTATTGTCGGACATACGATACCTCCTGCAAAAATGAAATACCCGCCTGCGCGGGTGTGAAATACTTGCTGTCGCAAGTATGAAAACGGCTGGCGCCGTATGAAATGATATCCGTTCCTTATATGGCGACGCCATATATCACACGCGAAGCGTATATCATTGTGACGCAGTCGCTTTCACCCGTTCCGTAGGAACGGATATCATTACAAAAAGCACTTCCGAAGAAGTGCTTTTTGTCTGGAGCGGATTACGGGGGTCGAACCCGCTACCTCAACCTTGGCAAGGTTGCGCTCTACCAAATGAGCTAAATCCGCATAACAGTTCTCTTTCGAGAACTGTGGCGATTCGAAGGGGACTCGAACCCCTGACCTCCGCCGTGACAGGGCGGCGTTCTAACCAACTGAACTACCGAACCGTGTGCATCCAAGGGTGTTCCCTCAGCGCGCTTTAAAATAATACCACATCTTTTCCCATTTTGCAAGTGTTTTTTGAGAAAAAAGTGACCAAATTTGCATTTTTATTTTGTGCGTTTTTTACAATTGCCTCTGTTACATGGTAAGATCGGCAAATTCTGCCCCCAAAAAGGCGCACAATTCCATGGGATCAAGGCAAAATTGCTTGCCACGCTGCCCTGCGCTGAGGTAGATACGGTCAAACAGGGTAGCCGTCTCGTCAAAAAAAGTAGGAAAGGGCTTTTTCATCCCCACGGGGGAACAGCCTCCCCGCAGGTAGCCTGTCAAAGGCAACAGATCCTTCATGGGGATCATCTCCACCCGCTTATCCTTTGCCGCCAGGGCGCATTTCTTCAGATCCAGTTCCTCCGCCACGGGGATGACGAACACTAAGTAGCCGTTTTTGCTTCCCTTGGCCACCAAGGTCTTGAACACCTGCTCGGGCGGGAGGTTCAGCTCCTTTGCGATGTGTACCCCGGAAAGGTCGTTTTCGTCCACGGGATAGGAAAGGGTGTCAAAGGCGATCCCCGCCGTCTCCAAAATCCGCATAGCGTTGGTTTTTTCTTCCTTCTGTTTTCCCACGTTCCTCCTCCGAATTCCGAGAAAAGCCTTGCAAAGCCCAAATCGTTGTGCTATTATTATACCCGTAAAGACTGCATTTTGCAAGAGGTATTTCCCCATTTTTCGCGGAGGTTTTTTATGAGCGTTTATAAGATTCGTCTCGGCGCCCCCGAAGCCTTTGTTCCCACCCGCTTTGCGCCCCCTTCCCGTTTGCCCGTGGAGGAGCGGGGGCCGGAGGCGTTGCCCCCTTGCCTTGGGGGGCTGCAATACTCCGTAGGTGCACGCGGGGTGAAGATCACGTTGCCCGTTGACAACAGCATTTCCCTGTACGGCTTTGGCCTGCAGCTGAAAAGCTTCCGCCAGAACGGCAAAAAGAAGACCATCCGCCCCAACGCCGACCCAAAAAGCGACAGCGGGGATTCCCACGCCCCCGTTCCCTTTTTGGTGACCACGGCGGGGTTCGGCCTTTTCGTGGACACGGCGCGGTACTGCGATTTCTATTGTAACCTGTCCCCAAAGCCTGCATTCAAGCCCCAAAACGCCGCGGAGCGTATGGATATGAACGACATGATCGGCGGCAACGCGGGAGGAGACTTGGTGGTGGAGATCCCCGTGGCACAGGGGGTGGACCTGTACTGCTTCACCGGGGACACGGTTTTGGAGATTGTTTCTCAGTACAATCTGTTCTCCGGCGGGGGCTGTATGCCGCCTCTTTGGGGTCTGGGCAACTTCTACCGTTGCGACATGACCTTCCGTGACGAGCAGATTTTGGAATTGGCCAAGCGGTTCAGGGAATTGGACATCCCCTGCGACGTCATCGGTCTTGAGCCGGGCTGGCAGACCCACGCCTATTCCTGCTCCTACCGTTGGGATCCGGGACGTTTCCCCAACCCCGCAGAGACGGTTGCGGAACTGAAAAAAGACGGCTTCCACGTGAATCTGTGGGAGCACGCCTTCACCCACCCCACGGCGGAAAAGTACGAAGAAATGCTTCCCTATGCGGGGGATTCCCTGGTGTGGAACGGGCTGGTTCCCGATTTCTCTCTGGAAGAGGCGGGAAAGCTGTTTACGGAGATGCAAAAGCCCTTGATGGATATGGGCGTCGACGGCTTCAAGCTGGACGAATGCGACGGCAGTGACTTCACAGGGGGCTGGACCTTCCCCAACTGCGCCTCCTTCCCCTCGGGAATGGACGGGGAGCAGTATCACAGCCTGTTCGGGCTTTTGTACGCAAAGACTATGGAAAAGGCCTTGGGGAACACCCGCACCCTTTCCCAGGTGCGGAACATGGGCGCCTTGGCGGCCTCCTATCCCTTCGTGCTGTATTCCGACCTGTACGGCCACAGAGAGTTTTTGACAGGGCTGGTGAACGCAGGCTTTGCGGGGCTTTTGTGGTCCCCCGAGGTGCGCCACGCGGAAAATGCGGAGGATCTGTTGCGCCGTATCCAAAGCGTGATCTTCAGTCCCCAATCCTTGGTGAACGCCTTCTATCTGCCCGATCATCCCTGGGTACAGCACGACTGCGTGGAGGGGGCGAGGGAGCTGTTCCGCCTGCGGATGTCCCTGCTGCCCTATCTGTACACCGCTTTCTACGATTACCAAACCACGGGTAAGCCTCCCGTGCGTGCCTTGGTGTGCGATTATCAGAATGAGAAGGAAGCTCACGATTGCTCCACCCAATGGTTGTTTGGGGATTATCTCATCGTCGCCCCCCTCATCTACCCGGAAAAGGAACGGGACGTCTGGCTTCCCCCGGGGGAGTGGTACGACTTCTTCACAGGGGAGAAGCTGGAAGGGGGAACCCACCACGTGGTCACCGACGGCATTCCCGTGTACGTAAAGGGCGGAACCCTCCTGCCCTTCGCACAGCCCGTGGAGCATATTGCACCCGACACCCGGCTTGATATCACCTTGCGTGCCTACGGCGATTGTAAAGCCGCTGTATGCCGTTTGGTGGAGGACGACGGGGGGGAGACGCATTCCGCATCCTACCGCTTGCTGGAGGTCACCACAGAGCGTTACGAAACGGATAGCTCCCGCTACCGTGTCGCGGGTGTAGAGCAGTATTAAAGAAATACAAAAGGAGCATGGACAGCGTGTTCATGCTCCTTTGCTGTTTAGGAAAAAACCAATCAAAACTCGCCCACGGTGAGCTTTTTGATCACGGTGCTTTTCGGATACTTGCCCATGATCTCCATGGCGGTCTTCATGTGGGGCTGGGTCATATGGATCTTCTGATGCTGGGCGCTTTCCCATTCTTCGTAAAGCACCATGGTCTTGCCGTCCTCCACAGAATAATAGTAGTCGTAGGTGAGACAGCCGTTTTCGCTTCTGATGGCGGCAAGGACGCCGCTTTCCGTCATTTCTTTCACGGCTTTTTCTCTGTCACCTTGGTTTTCGAAGGTGTAGATCACGGAAATGATAAAGTCTGCCATCATTTTTCTCCTTATTTCTTTCCTGCAAACAGGGTCTTTTTCAGTTCGTCCAGCTCGTCTTCGGAAAGCTCTGCCCGTTCGTCGTAGCGGGCGGAAACGTAGAGATCAAAGAGCTGTTCCTCGGGAGGGAGGTTTTCCCGCCTGTGCTGAAGCTCCAAGGGGGTATCGGCGCTTTTTGCGGGCATTCCCTCCTTGAGGCGGCGGGTGATGAGGTGGTAATAGAGGTAGCCCAGCTTTTGGCGGGCGGTCTCCATTTGCTTCCATTTGGGAGCCTTTGGGGGCTTTTTCTTTTTCTCCGGGGTGGAAAAATCGAAGGAATAGGTGGTCTTGCCCCCCATTACGGTGCGGTTCCTGCGGAACAGCCGAAGTACCCCGTCGAATTTCTCCATCAGCTTCATGAGAAGCATGGAGGCACGGGCAAACAGCTTTTTTGCCCGCTCCGTCAAGGCTTCTTTCCATTTCTTTTTGAGACGGCGGTAAAGCTTCCAAATTACGAATCCGTCTGCCAGGCACACCGCCGCAAGAACACCCTGCGCGGGGTAGGAAAGGGTCTTGTAATGCCCCATCCAAAAGCCCAGCAGAAAGACGAAGAAGGCAAAGGCGGCAAACAGAGTGAAGGATTCCAGGTGCTTTTTCAAAAAGTTCTTCATAACGCCTCCTCCACTAAGATCACCTGCACGTTCCGTCCCGAACGCTTCAAGGCGTACAGCAGGTCGTTCATCTTTTCGTCGGTGCCGGTGGTGATGAGGTAGATATCCACGTCGGTGGGAGTGTCCTTCCCGTAGCGGGAAAGGATCACGGGCATGGAGTAATCCCGCTTGGCGTAAACGTCCAGTTCCGCCATGGTGCGCAATACCTTGAGGTGATGCTCCTCCCCGCGGCCACAGGGGATGTAGACGTAGGGGTTGTCTCCAGGGGAGCAGTTGGCGCAGAAGCCCACCTTTCCCTCGTTGGCGGCGCCTCTGCAAAACAGGTAGCAGGCGTAGGCAAGCCCCGTTTCCAAAAGGGCCTTGTCGTCCACGGAAGCCCCGGGGTACTCGTTGAGATCCAGAAAGATCATGGAATCCACGGTACGGGAGCTGTCGTATTCGTTGCACATCAGTTGGGCCATGCCCCCGTGAAAGGAACGGGCAGAGGCCTTGAAGTTGATGGAGCGCATAGGATCGCCGGGGCGGTATTCACGGATCCCCACGGGGAAGAAGGGGTCTTCGATGTATTTGCGGGAGGCCAGCATATTTCCCGCGCGGTAAATGGGCAGATCCCCTCCCGAGGCAAGGCCTTTCTGAGCGGGATAAGCGTGGAAGGCGGGAGACTGCTCGAATTCAAACTCACAGCCGAAATAATGGATGGAGGCACTTCCCAACACGAAGCGTCCCCGCTTGTCCGCCCGGAGCAGGTGCTTTTTGGTCACCACCCCAAAGGGCGGTATGTTGAACAGGCTGGTCATTTCTGTGTATTCCGTCAAGGGCTTGTCGTCCACGGTGATCCCCGCAGGGAGGTAGAAGGTGAGCTTCACCCGAAACAAGGGCAGCCACCCGGGGTTACGGATGGTCTCCACCATTTCCATGGTCTCTCCCGCAAACAGCCCTTCTTCCGAGAAGGTGCGGCTGTAGGACACGTTCTCCAAGGCGGAAAGCTTGATTTTGCGGTAGCCGTGGTACAACAGGAGCAATCCCACCACCCCAAGCCCTGTCAGCAGCCAAAAGGCAGGGGTCTGCAGTAATTTGTAGAGTCCTTCCATGGCTTATTTGCGCAAGGAGAAGTTGATATGTTCGCTGGGGACGGGAAGGGCTTCCAGAATGCGCTTCACCAGACTTTTGCCCTGATCCCCGCGGTGGGTAAAGCTGTCGCGGAAGATGATACGGTGCGCCAAAACCGGTACGGCGGCCAACTTCAGATCGTCCGGGAGGAGATGGTCTCTCCCTGCCAGGGCGGCAAAGCCCATGGCCACCTTCACGAAGGCGATCATAGCGCGGGGCGAGGCTCCCAACAGCACGGTCTTATCCACACGGGTGGCCTCGCAGATGGCGGCGGCGTAGCTCAACAGATCCGGGTGGACGTACACCGTGGCAAGCTCGGCCTTGGCGCGGGCGATGTCCTCGGCGGAAACGTTCCCCACGGTGGCAACAGGCGGAGCGGCCAGCTTGCGGGAGAGGATCTCCACGCTTTCCTCGTGGGTGGGGTAGCCCATGGAGGTCTTTACCAAGAATCTGTCCAGCTGTGCCTCGGGAAGCTCAAAGGTGCCCTTGGTCTCCACAGGGTTCTGGGTGGCGATGACCATAAAGGGCTCTGCCAAGGGGTAGGTTTCTCCCTCCACGGTGACCTGATGCTCCTCCATGCACTCCAAAAGTCCCGACTGGGTCTTGGGCATGGCGCGGTTGATCTCGTCCGCCAGCAAAATGTTGGTGAACACGGGGCCTTTGATAAAACGGAACTCCGAGTTCTTCATGTCGAAGAAGTTTACCCCCATCAGGTCGGAGGGGAGCATATCGGGAACGCACTGCACCCGCTTGAAGTCCAGAGAGAGGGCGGAGGCGAAGGTTTTCGCCAGCATGGTCTTGCCCGTACCGGGGACGTCGTCCAACAGCATATGCCCGCCGCAGAGGAGGGTGATCACAGCTAAGTCGGTGACCTGCTCTTTGCCCACGATGACCTTGGCCACACGGGCGCTGACGGTGCTGTGAATCTTGCGGATAGCGGTGTATTCCATAAAAAGCACTTCCTTTTGGTTCATTTGTTACAGTATACCATAGCGGGAGAAGAATTGCAAGAAGAACGAAAGGGACAAAATCAAGTTTCTTTGGAGATTTTAAAGAACCTTTCTCTTTTTGAAAGAAAGGTTCTTTAATAAAGTCCGTATTCACAAAAGCAACTGCCCGATAACGGCGTTGGAAACGCGGAAGCCTTTTTCCGTCAGCGCCACGTTTTCTCCGCGGCGGACCATCAGCCCCAAGGCGATCATCCGCTCCACGGGATGGGCGGGCACCAGATGGGCAGGGATGCCGAAGGAGGTGCGAAGTCCCAACAGCACGTCTTCCTCCCACATTTCCGTTTCGTCGATCCGCTCCGCCTTCTTGTAGTCGTTGCAACCCAAGGGATCGGCCAGGTAGCCCTCCAGATCGGGAAGGTTGGCAAACCGTTTGCCGTTCCAATGGGAGTGGGCGGCAGGGCCGAAGCCCAAGTATTCTCCTCTCTGCCAATAGTGGAGGTTGTGGCGGGAATACCGCCCCTCCCTGGCGAAGGAAGAGATCTCGTAATGCTCAAAGCCTGCCTCTCTTGCCTTTTGGCAGAGAAGGTCGTACTGCCCTTCCTCCTCCTCTTCCGTGGGGAAGGTGAGGTTAGATCTGCTTTCAAAGAAGGGAGTCCCCTCCTCCAATTGCAGGGAATATACGGAAAGATGATCGGGATGCAAAGCAAAGGCGGCGTCTAAGGAAGCCGCGAAGGTCTCCTTGCTCTGGCCGGGAAGGGCGAAGATCAGATCCAAACTGACGTTGTCAAACCCCGCCTCCCTTGCCTGTTCCACGCAGGACTTCACCATGTGGGCGGTGTGGATCCTGCCCAGGAAGGCAAGCTCCTTGTCGCACCCGGATTGCATCCCCACGGAAAGGCGGTTGAAGCCCCCTTGGCGTACCCTTTGCAGGAAGGGAAGATCCACCGTGCCGGGATTCACCTCCAAGGTGATCTCCGCGTCCTCGCGGATGAGAAACCGGGTGCGGAGAAAGTCCAGCATGGCAACCAGCCGTTCGGCTCCGAACAGGGAGGGTGTGCCTCCCCCGAAATACACGGAGGACACCTGCCTATGCTCGGGGAAGGAATCGGCCTGCTTCTGCAAGGCCTTCAGGTAAGCGTCCTTGGTATCCTCTCCCACCGCGGGGAGGGAATAGAAGGCGCAGTAGTTGCATTTTCTCACGCAGAAGGGGATGTGGAGATACAGGGCGACGGTACTCATGATTCGTCGTCCATCTTCAGCACCGCCATGAAGGCCTCGGAGGGCACCTGGACGGAGCCGAAGGAGCGCATACGCTTCTTGCCTTCCTTCTGCTTTTCCAAAAGCTTCTTCTTACGGGTGATGTCGCCGCCGTAGCACTTGGCCAGCACGTCCTTACGCATGGCGCGGACGGTTTCGCGGGCGATGGCCTTGCCGCCGATGGCCGCCTGGACGGGCAATTCGAACAGCTGGCGGGGGATGTTGTCCCGGAGCTTTTCCACGATCTTTCTGCCTCTGGTGTAGGCGCGGTCTGCGTGGACGATGAAGGACAAGGCGTCGATCAGCTCCCCGTTCAAGAGGATGTCCAGCTTCACCAGGTCGGATTTGCGGTAGCCGATGGGCTCGTAGTCCAGGGAGGCATAGCCCTTGGTCTTGGATTTCAAGGTGTCGAAGAAGTCGTAGACGATCTCGTTCAGGGGCATCTCGTAGATCAGCTCCGCACGGGTGGTGTCCAGATACTTCATGTCAATGTAGGTGCCGCGGCGATCCAGACAGAACTGCATCACGCTTCCCACGTACTCCGTGGGAGTGATGATGGAGGCCTTCACGATGGGCTCACGAGCTTCGGCGATCCTCTGAGGATCGGGATAGTTGGAAGGGTTATCCACGTGGATGGTCTCTCCGTCGGTGAGCACCAGCTCGTAGATAACGCTGGGGGCGGTGGTGATCAGATCCAGGTTGAATTCTCTTTCCAACCGCTCGTCGATGATCTCCATGTGCAAAAGGCCCAAAAAGCCTGCACGGAAGCCGAAGCCCAACGCGATGGAGGTCTCCGGCTCGAACACCAGGGAGGCGTCGTTGAGTTGGAGCTTTTCCAAAGCGTCCTTCAAATCACCGTATTTACTGCCGTCGGCGGGGTAAATGCCGGAGAACACCATAGGCTGTGCCTTCTTGAAGCCGGGCAGAGGCGCGGGAGTGGGATTTTCCACCAAAGTAACGGTATCACCCACGGTGGTGTCCCCGATGTTCTTGATGCTGGCGGTGAAGTAGCCTACCTCACCTGCACGGAGGCAATCCTTCTTATCCAACGTGAAGGCACCCAGGGTGCCTACCTCCACCACGTCGAATTTGGCGCCGGTGTGCATCATCTGCACCGCGTCCCCAACGGACAAAGTGCCGTCCATGACGCGGATGTACACCACAACGCCCTTGTAGGAATCGTAATAGCTGTCGAAGATCAGAGCCTTCAGAGGCTTGTTGGGGTCACCCTTGGGGGCGGGAACGTCGGTGACGATCTTTTCCAGCACGTCCTTGATGTTCAAGCCCATCTTTGCGGAAATGCAGGGGGCGTCCTCTGCGGGAATGCCGATGATGTCCTCCACCGCACGCTTGGCCATGGCAGGGTCGGCGGAGGGCAGGTCTATCTTGTTGATGACCGGCAGGATCTCCAGGTCGTTGTCCACCGCCATGTAAGCGTTGGCAAGGGTCTGGGCTTGTACCCCCTGGGTGGCGTCCACGATGAGAACGGCACCCTCGCAAGCGGTGAGGGAACGGGACACCTCGTAGCCGAAGTCCACGTGGCCGGG
>JAZNPH010000044.1:0-11296 GCA_045589515.1 Eubacteriales bacterium
TCAGCCCCCCTCATTTCAAGACGTCATCCTGAGCACGCGCGGAACGTAGTAGATGTGGCTACGTATTGCAGTCATCTCCGCGCACGTCGAAGTTTTGCGGAAGGAACGGAGTGGATGGAGCAAAACCGCCGCAGGCGGGATCTCATAAGAGTCTGATGTACCTTTTTCGAAATGAAAGAACTGTTTTATTAAAAAGGATGTAAGTTTGCCTATGTAGGGGTAGATCAAACTCGTAGGAGACCCCTTGCGGTTTTGCTCCATCCACTCCGTTCCTTCCGCAAAACTTCGACGTGCGCGGAGATGACTGCAATACGTAGCCACATCTACTACGTTCCGCGCGTGCTCAGGATGACGTCTTGAAATGAGGAGGGCTGACGAACAGCCGCTACGACTACAATCCGCGCGGCCAACCCGCAGGGTTGGTATGCTCAGAGATGACGTCCTGAAGCGAGAAGGATGAAAACGCTACGCACATCCCACCGAAAGGACACCCCCTTATGACCAAAAGCAAACTGAACGTTTCTCAAAGCGGAAATGTAACCACGATCAAGAAAAAACCGGATGCTTCAAGCTGTATCATTTTTACGCTGGTATTTCTTGCAGGCATTTTGCTTCCCGTTTTATACGGCGAACTCAGAGACAGCTCCCTTTTCTGGATCGTTCTTACCGCCTGTATGCTCACGAACGCCGCTTGGTTTCTCTCCGCTTTCTTCGGCAAAATTATTGTGGACGCAGACAAGCGGGAGCTTAATATCTGCAATCTGTGCCGGGAAACCTACGGCTTCGACGAGGTCAAAACCATCAAAAGCTGCTTCCAAGAAGGCGTCGACGGAGGGATGGACACCCATAAGATCCTGTTCGCCTTCAAAAACGGTCAAAAAAACGAGCTGCAAACAACGAGCAAAGAGCAAACGGAGGAGCTGATCGAACTGCTCACCTCCATGATCTTTCCACAAACATAACAAGGACACCCCTTTATGACACCTATCATCGGCATGCTTGGCGAGGTGGATGCTGAAAAAAGCTCCATCGTCCAGACGGCATACTTACAATCTATTGAAAACGCGGGGGGCACCCCCATTCTGCTGCCTTACGTGGCGGGGGAGGGGCATATTGCCCGTTTTGCGGCGATTTGCGACGGCTTCGTGTTCACCGGCGGGGCGGACGTGGACCCCAAGCGCTACGGCGAGGAAGTGAAAGAAACCTGCGGAGGCATCGACTACCTGCGGGACGATCTGGAGTTCCGTGTGTTTGCGGAGGCTTTGAAAACGGGGAAGCCCATTCTTGCCATCTGCCGCGGGATCCAGCTGGTGAACGTGGCCCTGGGAGGCACGCTGTACCAGGATCTCCCCACGGAATTTCCCACGGAGATCTTCCACAGACAGAAGGAAGAGAAGTTCTCTCCCTCTCACCGGGTATTCATCAAAGAAAACACGCCTTTACATACCCTTATGGGGGCAGACTCTATGCAAGCCAACAGCTTCCACCACCAGGCAATCAAGGCGTTGGCGCCGGGGCTGGAGATCATGGCCACGACAGAGGACGGCATCATCGAGGCGGTGTACGGAAGGGAAACGCCCTACCTCCGCGGCTACCAATGGCACCCGGAACGCCTGGCGGGCAAGGACGAACAAAACCGTTTGATCTTTGAGGATTTCGTGAGAAGCTGCGGGGTGTGAATATCCCGCACCAACGATGATAAATAATCCTTTCGCAATGCCACGCAAGCGGGACGCCCTGCCGCCGCAGGCGGTTTGGCGTCTTGCCCCCTACGAACCCGCATCAACAAAAGGTTAAAAACAGCCTTTTCTCCCGCATAGAGGACAGAAAAAAACGTTTTAAACCCGTCTCATTGCGTGCAAAAACGGTGCGAAGCGATACAACCATTCTTGCGCATTTGTAGGGGCGATTCACGAATCGCCCGCAAAAAGGTACATCAACGTTTCAGCAAAGGACAACGTATGAAAACAGGCTTGATCTTAGAAGGCGGAGGAATGCGGGGCATTTACACCGCGGGGAAGAAGCCCTGCAGGACTTGTTAAAATGGAAAAACCAACTTCAACCGTAAAAAGGAGACTGTTTATGAAAAAAATACTCACCCTTCTTTCGCTGGTGATCTGTCTTTTGCTTGCAGGCTGTGGGGAAGTCCCCGCACCCGCAGAATCCACCCCCTCCGAGGAGGTCTCGACAGAAAGCTCCCTTCCCGAGGAGCCTGTGACCTACTCCTTCACCGAGGAGCAGATACAGGATAAGATCCTTGGCGGCTGGGCGGGCCAAATGGCAGGGGTTGTGTACGGCGCAAAGTCGGAGTTCCAATACTGGGGCACCATAATGCCCGAAAAGGATATCATCGACTTTGCCTCCTTGAACGTAAACGACGCCTTTTGGCAGGACGATCTGTACGTGGAAATGACCTTTTTGGAGGTCATGGAGACCAACGGTCTGAACGCAAGCCTGGAGCTTTTGGGGGAAGCCTTTGCCAAAAGCGAATACAGCTTAGACCACGCCAACAAGCAAGCACGGGAAAATCTGCAAAAGGGGATCGCTCCCGCCCTTTGCGGGCATTACGACAACAACCTTCATTGCGACGATATCGACTGGCAGATCGAAGCGGACTTCCTGGGGCTTATCTACGGAGGCAACCCCATGGCGGCGGCAAACCGTTCCTTTGAAATAGGACATATGATCTGTTACGGCGACGGTGTGTACGGCGGCGTGTTCGTTTCCGCGTTGACGGCGGCGGCCTTCCTCACAGACGATATCTATACCGCCGTGGAAATGGCTTTGCAGACCGTTCCTCAGGATACGGAATACAAAACCGTGATGAACGAGGTTCTTGACGGCTACGAAAAAGGCCTTCCCTGGGAAGAAACCTGGCAGGCCGTTCAGGACAAATGGGGGAACGACGACAGATGCGTCAGCTACTATCCCCACGGGGCAAACATCGACGCCAAGATCAATTCTGCCTACGTGCTGATGGGACTTCTCTACGGGGAAGGGGATTTTGAAAAATCCATGACCATCGCCATGCGTTGCGGCCAGGACAGCGATTGCAACCCCTCCACCGTGGGCGGGGTGCTGGGAGCTATGCTGGGCTATGAAAAGATCCCCCAAAAATACAAAAACAACCTGGATACCCTTACCGCAAAATTTTCTTACACCAACTATACCCTGCAAAACGCCGTGGATACCACCGCAAAGCTGTTCAAATCACGGCTGACCCAAAACGGGGAGGGGCTTTACACCCTCACACCCGAAAAGGTGTCTCCCGTGGCCTTGGAGCAATGGCCGGAATCCCCTGTGATGGCCTTCTCCGCGGCGGCGGACAAGGACAGAGTCACCGTCAGCCTGTGGGCGTACTCCGTGCCGGGGATCAGATCCACTCTGATCGACTTCGGCGACGGCTTTGTTGCCAAGGACAACGTGGCGGGCTACCGCTATTCCAAAAACGGCACCTATACCATCACCTGCACCGTCACCGACGTGCTGGGGAACACCGTTTCCGAAAAGCAGACCGTAAAGATCAGCGGCGCCGCGGCGGTGGAGGATCCCGATGTGGGCACCTACCGCAATCTGGCACCCATCATGCTCCCCATCTGCAGTGATTCCCTGCCCACAGGGTCGGGAAGCAAGGATATTTACGTCATCAACGACGGCAAGACCGGCGGGGGAAACACCATGCAGTACGATACCTACTGCGGGTATTTCGGTGCTCACGACGAATACGTGGGCTATCTGTTCAAGGCGCCCTGCACCGTGGATACCGTCACCTTCACCGAGGGGATGCACTTCAACAACGGCGGCTGGTTTTCGGGCGGAACCTTAAAGCTGCAAGTTTTCAAAGACGGTGCTTGGGTGGACGTGGAGGCAACGGCGTCTCCCGCTTACCCGGTGGGCAACAGCCAGAGTGTGTTTGGCTCTCAGTTCGAGGTATACACCTTTACTTTTGAAGAAATCACCTGCGACGGCATCCGTCTCTTCGGCACGGCAGGGGGAGACGCGGGCTTTATTTCCGTCTCCGAGCTGGCCGTCATGGGCGTGGAAGCCGCCCGATAAGGAGAAATAAACTCTTTTAAGACCGCCCGCAAGCAGCGGGCTGCGAAAGGAATGGTCATCACTATGGCAGGATACAATACCCTTTCCACCCTGCTCACCGAGGAGCTGGACCAGCTTTTTGAGGAGGGCAGAGCCATCGACAAAGAAGCCTTTCGAACAAGGATCGCTTCCGCCGAGAGCAAAGAACAGCTCATGGCACTGTACCATGAGCTGCAAGCACTGCCCATGCGGGAGGACTACCCCTACTGCGAGCCCTCGCTTCTTGCAGAGATTGAAGCCCAAAGCGATGCTTCCACTCTGCAAAAGTCCCGCGCAGATGCCCGCGAAGACGATTTCTACGGTGCATGGCTGGGACGTTGCATCGGTTGCGCTTGGGGTCAGCCCGTGGAGGGCTGGAGATCCGAGGATATCGTCACATGGTACAAGGAGGCAGGAAAGTACCCCATCCGCTCCTATGTGCCCACCGTCTCCGGGGGACGGCGCAACGAGGGACCTGCCACCGACGAAAAGATCTGCGGTATGCCCTTGGATGACGACACCCGCTTTACCGTGCTGTATTATCTTTTGGTCAGAGAAAAGGGGACGGCCTTCGATTCCTGGGACGTGGGGGATCATTGGTCGAGAAAATTACCCTTCCGCTTTGTCTGCACCGCAGAAAACCAAGCATACCTGAACTTTTTGAATATTGATCAATGTACCCCCTGGTGCAAGCCCCATGGCGCAGCGGAGCTTTTGCGGGAGGCGAAGGTCAACACCTACCTCAACCCGTACCGAGAATGGATCGGCGCCCAGATCCGCTGTGATGCCTTTGCCTACCTGGCGGCAGGCGACCCCTTGGCAGCATCCCGCATGGCCCACGCCGACGCTTATTTCTCCCATGCGGGGAACGGCATCTACGGCGAGATGTTCTTCGCCGCCCTCATCGCCGCCGCTTTTACGGAGAAGGACATCAACGTCTGCTTTGAAACCGCCTTGGCGGTGGTGCCAAGGAAGAGCCGCTTCTACGAAACGGCCGTATGGGCAAGAGACCTTGCCAAAAGCGACCTCTCCCGTGATGCACTGCTGGACACGCTGTTGACCTTCAGCAAGACCTACAACTGGGTGCATACCCTGAACAACGCCGCCTTCTGCATCGCCGCCATCACCCGTTACAGCCACGATTTCCGCCGGGCAGTAGCCTTCGCCGTGGAATGCGGGCTGGACACCGATTGCAACGGTGCCACCGTGGGCTCTTTTATGGGAGCCTTCCTGGGCAAGCAAGGCATCCCCGAGGATCTTTCCGCACCCTTGCAGGACACCTTCAGTGTAGGCGTTGCCCCCTACGATCACTATTCCATCCGTTCTTTCGCCCGAGAGGTGAAGGCTTTGCACGATACAAAGGACGAACCAATATGAAGCTGTACCAATTGTTCGGTGAAAAATACGAATACCTGAAGGGCAAAAAGGCCTTCCTGTTCGACATGGACGGCACCCTCATCGACTCCATGCACCTCTGGTCCATGCCCGGGGAGAGCTTTCCCGGAGGATTTGAAGAAAAGCGGGAGTTCATCCGCGGGCATTACGAATCCACGGTAATGCCCAAGCCCTACGCCTTCGAGTTGTTGGCACTGTTGAAAAGCCATGGCGTTCCCGTTTGCATCGCCAGCGATACCTCCAAGGAGTTGGCGGCGGGGATGTTCCGTCGGTTCGATCTGGATAAGAGGGTGGACTTCTACATCGGCAGCAACGAGGTAGGGGAGCACAAGCAGACCTCCATGAAGATCTTCCACGCCGCCGCAGAGCGGTTCGGGCTGACCCCAAAGGAGTGCATCGTGGTGGAGGATCGGGGAAAGTATTGCAAAGCCGCCAAGGCCGAGGGCTTCGGCGTCATCGGAGTGTACGACCCCGCCTGCGAAGGAGAGCTTCCCGACATGAAGGCATCCTGCGATCAATTTTTGATGGATTTTTCGGAATTGTTGCGATCGGCAGGAGAAGAAGTATGAAGCATTACACCTTAAAGCAGATCGGGAAAATCATCTTTTGGCTGGTCTTTGCCCTGGTATTGCTTTGCCCTGCCCACGTGGAGGGGGAATGGCACTTCTGGCCGTGGAAGCTGTTCACCCAAGGGATAGAGCCTGCGGGAAAAGAGCTGGCTCTCCGCTGTGCGGCAGTTATGATCCTGGGGCTGGGAAAGCTTCTTTCCGGCACGGGAAGACGGTGGGAATTTCGCCGCACCCTGCGGGGGTGGTTCGGCAGTCACCCTCTGCTGTTCGATCCCCACGAGGAGGAGCCCATGGACAAGGCCTTGAAATGGACGGAGGAGAAGAAGCCCTCAAAGTCCGCCCTGAACGGGGACGGCATTTTGTCCCGCCGGGAGGTGGAAGCCGCCATGGCCTCCCTCACCGCCCGGGGGTTTGCCTACCGCTTCTCCAAAAGCTACGGGGAAGAGGTGTATACCTACCAAAAGAACGACCTGAAGGTGGAGCTTTTTAACAGCAAGGACACTTTCTATTGCATGGTGAAAATGGGAAAACAGCCTATGACGGAGTTTTCCAAAAGCGCCCTTCTGCAGGACTACCAAAGGATCCCCTACAAAGAAGCCGACGAGGAACGGAAGCTCCGGATCATCGCGGACGTTTTGAAGGAGCTGTGAAAGGGCAGGGTTCCCGCAGGTCGGATGGCGTAAAAGCGTTTTGTCCTTCAACGCAGGCGGGTCGCCGAAGGACGTCGACCCCTACGAACCCGAAAAGAGAACGGTGAAAAACGCAGCCCTCTCTCCCGCAGGTCGGATGGTGAAAAACCATTTTATGCCCTTCCCCCCTGCGTGAAAATACGGTACCGCTTCGGTTCATGCTTCTTGCGGGTTTGGTAGCAATCAACGCACCCGCACCAACGACGATGCAGGATCGTTCCATGCCGCCACGTAAACGCAACGGGGTCCCCCTCTCCCACGTATTCAATTTGCCAAATTATATTTGAAGGAAACCACTATGATCCACACCAAATTTTACACCAAACTACTCCTTCTTCTGCTTTGCCTGCTTCTGCTGGTATCCTGTACCAACGTGGTGATGCCCACCCCCGAGGTGTCCGACCCGAAGGAGGAGCAAAGCAAGACGGAATCCCAGATCTTCGAAGAGCTCCTCAGCCAGCTTCCCTCGGTGGAAAACAGCGAGGTTGAGGAGATCACCGGGCAGCCCTTGACCATTCTCACTCCCGACGAAACGGTGTTCCTGGGAGATGAATCCGCCGCGGGCTCCGTGAAGAACGCCTTGGTCAACCGCAACAATTTGTTGCTTTCCGCCTACCAAATGGAGGTTGGCATCGTCACCGTCCCAGAGGAGGAGATCGCCGAGGTTTTGATTGCCGCTATGGAAACGGGGGTAGCCGCAGGGGATCTGCTGTGCTATTCCGCAAAGACCACCGCCTCCCTGTTTGCCGCAGGGCTTTTGCAGGACGTGAAGCAATTGCCCTATTTCGACCTGAACGCCTCCTGTATCGACCCTGTTGCCGCAGAGGATCTGACCTACCGCGGGGAGGTGTACGCCCTTCCCGACCCCTCTGCCCGAAGCAGTGACGAGATGTTCGTGGTGTATTACGACAGAGATCTGGTGGAAAAGGCGGGGCTTACCCGTCCCGAGGTATTGGTGCAAAACGGAAGCTGGACCTACGAGGCCTTCCAAACCTACTTCGAGACCGTGGCGGAAAAGGTCATGACCAGCACCAGCCACGACCTGGGGAAGGATATCTTCGGCTACTCCTCTCCCAACAACAAGGAATTACTGCCCTATCTGCTGTGGAGCTGCAGCAGAGACTCCCTGTTCACCTACGACGAAAACGGAATGCTGTCCTTCCCCTACGAAAAGGACTCCCTGCTGGAGGCTGTGGCCACCCAGCGTGAAATCTACGACAGCCCCGGCCTGTACCCCTTGGACGGGGAAGAGGCGCACAAGGCCTTTTTGACAGGCAGGCTTGGCTTTTTGGTGGAGCGGCTGGAATACCTGAAGGAGCTTTACGCCAAAGGAAGCCGTTCCTACGGCATCCTGCCCATGCCCAAAAAGGAGGGCGCAACCCGCTACTCCTGCCCCGTGACCACCGCAGGCAGAGTGCTTTCCGCTCCCAAGCTGATGAACAACCCCGCCAAAACGGGGCTGGGGCTTTCCGCTCTCTGTACCGCGGGAGGCTTGCTTATCCGCGAGGCGGAAAAGGAGACCTACGTTTCCCTGTATTCCGCGGATAACGATCAGTCCTGTATGCTGGAGATGATTCTCGATTCCCAATACTTCGATTTCGCCACCGTCTTCGGGGTGTGCGACCCCTCTGTCAGCGGGCTGACCACCGAGCTTCTTGCCTACGTGATGGTGGACGACAGCAGCCGTCTTTCTTCTCTCATCCGCCACGGCAAGGAGGATCTGGCGGTGTACCTGGAAAAGCTGGAAGCCATCCTCCATCCCGCAGTTGACATCCCCACGGAGGAGACCTCTGGGGAAGCGTCCGCCTAAAATAGGAAGAATCCACAAAAAATCCCTTCCCCAAGGGGCGAAAATCATCCGCCTACCGCTTGACGAACGACTGTGAATGTGGTAAAATGACCATTGGAAAACAATAACATTTATACAGAGGAGATTCATCATGAACGCAAAGAAAACCGTAGAAGATCTGAAAGTAACCGGTCAGCGCGTTTTGGTGCGTTGCGATTTCAACGTGCCGATCAAGAACGGTGTCATCACCGACGAGACCCGTATCGTTGCCGCTCTGCCCACCATCAAGTACCTGCTGGAGCAGAACGCAAAGGTCATCCTTTGTTCCCACATGGGCAAACCCAAGGGCAATCCTCTGCCCGAATACTCTCTGGCTCCCGTTGCCGCCCGTCTTACCGAAAAGCTGGGCAAGGAAGTTGTGTTCGCCGCTGACGACGAGGTCGTAGGCGAGAACGCAAAGGCAGCAGTTGCCGCTATGCAGGATGGGGACGTGGTTCTTCTCCAGAACACCCGTTACCGTCCCGAGGAGACCAAGAACGTGGAGGCCTTCTCCCGTGATCTGGCTTCTCTTGCAGACCTGTTCGTAAACGACGCATTCGGCGCGGCTCACCGTGCTCACTGCTCTACCGTAGGCGTTGCTTCCTTCGTGAAGGAATCTGCAAACGGCTACCTGATGGCTAAGGAAGTGAAGTTCCTTGGCGACGCTGTCAACAACCCCGTTCGTCCCTTCGTTTGCATCCTGGGCGGCGCCAAGGTTGCGGACAAGCTGAACGTAATCGCTAACCTGCTGACCAAGGCAGACACCCTGATCATCGGCGGCGGTATGGCTTACACCTTCCTGAAGGCACAGGGCTACACCATCGGTACCTCTCTGGTCGACGATGAGAAGCTGGACTACTGCCGCGAAATGCTGGAGAAGGCCAAGGCAAACGGCGTGAAGCTGCTGCTTCCCGTGGATACCGTTTGCGCGGCTTCCTTCCCCAACCCCATCGACGGCGACATCGAGACCATCACCGTATCCTCCACCGAGATCCCCGAGAACATGATGGGTCTGGACATCGGCCCCAAGACCCGCGAGCTCTTCGCCGCAGAGGTTCTGGGCGCAAAGACTGTGGTTTGGAACGGTCCTATGGGCGTGTTCGAAAACCCCACTCTGGCAGCAGGTACCATCGCTGTGGCTAAGGCTATGGCTGAGACCGAGGCTACCACCATCATCGGCGGCGGCGACTCCGCAGCAGCTGTGAACACCCTGGGCTTCGGCAGCAAGATGAGCCACATCTCCACCGGCGGCGGCGCATCTCTGGAATACCTGGAAGGCATCGACCTCCCCGGTATCGCAGCAATGACAGATCGCTAAGGGCTTCGCCCTCTTTATGCCCGAAATGAATTCGGGCATGCGACGCAAATTTATTGTAAAACGCTTCGCGTTTGAAAAAGGAAAGGATTTACCACTATGAATAAAGCAGTCAGAAAGGCAATTATTGCCGGCAACTGGAAAATGAACAAGACCCCCGCAGAAGCTACCCAGCTCATCGGGGAGATCCTTGCGGCTAACGAAGGCAAGGACGTCAGCGGATGCGAGGTCATCGCTTGCGTTCCCTACGTTGACATCGACGCGGCTGTGAAGGCGGCTGCAGGCTCCTTCATCAAGATCGGTGCCGAGAACTGCCACTGGGCAAAGAGCGGCGCTTACACCGGCGAGATCTCTGCAGATATGCTGGTGGCTTGCGGCGTTGAGTACGTCATCATCGGCCACTCCGAGAGACGTCAGTACTTCGGCGAGACCGACCTCACCGTGAACCAGCGCGTGAAGGCCGCTCTGGAAGCAGGCCTGAAGGTCATCCTCTGCGTAGGCGAGCTGCTGGAGCAGCGCGAGCAGGGCATCACCGCCGAGATCATCGCTATGCAGACCAAAATCGACCTCTTGGACATCACCGCAGAGCAGATGGCAAACATCATCATCGCTTACGAGCCTGTTTGGGCAATCGGCACCGGCAAGACCGCTACCGCTGACCAGGCAGAAGAGGTTTGCGCACACATCCGCGCTACCCTGGCTACCCTCTACGGCGAGGCTGTTGCAGAGGCTACCACCATCCAGTACGGCGGCTCCATGAACGCTAAGAACGCCGCAGAGCTGTTGGGCAAGACCAACGTTGACGGCGGCCTCATCGGCGGCGCCGCTTTGAAGGCTGCAGACTTCTCTGCTATTATCTCTGCCGCTCAGGCTTAAGTCCGGGCGTTAGTACCCGGCAGTCCGTTACGGTTACCCCCGGACACCTAAAAAACGACATGACCTACAAAGCGACATGGACTAGAAATAGTTCATGTCGTTTTTTTGAGTATGTGCATGTAGCCGTTACAGTTCCAAAAACGATTTATCGTTTTTCACGTCGGCGGTATGAGGTGATGTACAGACCCAACCCGCCTCTGTTGTCACCCTGAGCAAGCGCGGAATAGAACCGTTACGGCTATGCAATATGGTATATTTCCGCGCGCGTCGAAGTTTTGCTTTTTGAAATTGCCCATTGTCTTTGGATATGCAGTTCCTTTTTCAGCAATTTCTAAAAAGCAAAACCGCAAGGGGTCTCCTCAAAGTCTGATCTACCCCTTGAAAGGCAAACTTACATCCTTTTTAATAAAACAGTTCTTTACCCCCAAAAAGGCACATCAGACTCTTATGAGATCCCGCCTGCGGCGGTTTTGCTCCGAACGGTGCATCGCGGCCAATACAAATCGAAATGCAGACTACTTTTATGCCGCTGTATGCACCTTGCTTTCTC
>JAZNPH010000045.1:0-71755 GCA_045589515.1 Eubacteriales bacterium
CCACAGCCGCCGCATTGCGAGATTCCCATAGCCTCGATAATACGTGCCACAGAGTCGCCCACAGCGGGCGTAGGGGCAAGAGACAGGTCTACGATCCCGAAGGGAACGCCCAGGCGCTTGCTGGCCTCACCTGCCACCAACTGACCGATACGAGTGATCTTGAAGGCGGTCTTCTTAATGGTTTCCGCAAGCTCCTCGAAGGAAGCGTTAGGGTTACTATGAATTGCAGAGCAAACAACACCGGGGCCGGAAACGCCTACGTTGATCACGCAATCTCCTTCGCCCACACCGTGGAAGGCGCCGGCCATAAAGGGGTTATCGTCGGGGGCGTTTGCAAATACAACAAGCTTTGCCGCACCGATGCATTGACGGTCGGCGGTCTGCTCTGCAGTCTTGCGGATCACGTGGCCCATGCGAGCGATAACGTCCATATTCATACCCGCCTTAGTGGAGGCGGCGTTAACAGAGGAGCAAACGTGTTCCGTGGAGGCAAGAGCTTCGGGAATGGTGTCGATCAAGGTCATCTCGGAGGGAGTGGCTCCCTTCTGCACCAAAGCGGTATAACCGCCGATGAAATTGATCCCCAGGGTATTGGCGGCACGGTCCATAGCGAGGGCGAGATTCACAAAGCCCTCGTGATCCTGCCCTGCACCAACCAGGGAAATGGGGGTGACGGAAACCCGCTTGTTGACGATAGGGATTCCGAATTCCCGCTCCAGCTCCTCACCAACCTTTACAAGGTTTTCCGCCTTCTTGGCGATCTTGTCGTAAATACGATCGGGAAGCTTTTTGGGGTCGCCGCCACAGCAATCCAGAAGGGAGATCCCCATGGTGATGGTGCGGATATCCAGATGCTCCGTTTCGATCATTCGAATGGTTTCCAGAATATCGTGTATGTTCAGCATGACCGGTATCCTTTCAAATCAAATGCGATGCATGGATTGGAATACGTCCTCGTGCATGGCGTGGATCTTAAGCCCGCTCTGATCAGCCAGGGTCTCCAGCGCTTCTGCAAAAATCCCGAAGGGGGATTGTATTCTTTCCAGATCCACCAGCATGATCATGGCAAAATACTCCTGCATAACGGTCTGGGAAATATCTACAATATTGGCATCGTACTCGGTGCACAGGGCGGACACTTTTGCGATGATCCCCATGCTGTCCTTTCCGGTTACCGTGACAACTGCTTTCATAGTTCAAACATCCTTTCAAAAATTTTTAATAGTATACACGCTTTTTCAAAAGATTGCAATGGATTTTTTCAACCTTTTCAAGATAATTTTACCGTCTCATCGCCAAAACGAGTGGCATCCCCCTCGTTGGACGTAGCAAACAGCACCGTCTTTCCGCGGTATGCGCCGAACAAAGCGGCGGCAGAAAGTGCTTTGGTGTCGTCATCCATTCCTTCGAAGGGTTCATCAAAAACACCGATCCCTCCGCCGAAAGCGATGGCTCTGGCAATGGCCACTCGTTTTTGAGTAGAAAGATCCAGATCCTCGGGATATAGATCTGCCTGCTTGGTCAACGCCAAGGATTTTAAGATCTTTTCGGAGTTGCAGGCGCGATTCACAAAGATCAGATTCTCCCGCACGGTAAGATAAGGAATCAAGCATGGCTCCCTAAAGATCAGACCCGGAGCAGTGGGCGGGAAAACAAAGCGGTTGTCATCATCCTTTAAAATAGCGGAAGCGATCCGAAGAACAGTGGTTTTACCGCTTCCGGGGGAACCGCAGACAGCAGTTACTCTGCTGTTCGAAAACACATATGAAAACTTATTTAAAACAACTTTTTCTCCAAAGCGTTTATTGACACGGTCAAATATGACAGGAAAACTGTGTCCGTTCCGCGCAAATTGATCGTTTGCAGAAATATGGGGAGAAAAGCAAATTTTCCCAACGATAAAAGAAACAAAACAATGGAGAAAAACACCAAGAATAACCAAAGCAACTGCCAACGCATATACCTCTTCCGTCATCAGGGAAAATGCCGCCTCCTGCATAACCCCTCCAATCGTGCCATTCTCTCCGATCAAATAGGATGCCACTAACCCAATCGCGAAGGTTTTATCCCAGGACGCGATCATCCCGGCTCTAACAAACGAAACAAGATGCGGCAAACGCAAATAGATCAGAACATCCCTAAATGAAGCGTTACAGTTTGCCATCAAAAGCAAGTCTTGGTCCAATGATTCGTGACCTTTCAGCGCATGCTTCCAAAGTGTTCCCGTAGTTGAGAGACAAGACGTCAGCAAAACAAAAAGGAATCCGTTTCCGTAACAGCCGAGGGAAGCTGCCAGCAGAACCGGAAAAAATGGTAAAATACCACTCGCACCACGAAACCACTTCAGAAAACCCCTTAAGAATGTATCGGTCTCTGCGAAGGACAGAAGAATACCGGACAAACATCCCAATAGCCAGCCGCAGAGAATCGGAAGCAACGTGAACCAAATAATCTTCCAAAAAGCAGCTTCAAATACCATCGCTCCAAGGTTATCTAACGCCTGATGAGGCGGTACGATCAGCATCGTATCTCCCACAATGAGAAAACAAACGTACCACAGAATCACAACAACGACCAAAAATACCGCAATGTACAAAACTTGCCGCAACAAGAATTTTTGTTTCTTTGCCACTCTTTCAACTCCTCACGATAGGCACTTGACTTTTCATTAAAATTATACTATACTATCATCGGAAAGGATGTTGCCTGTGCAACTTTTGTGCCGCATTTTTGAAAGCATGCCGGAAAAAGAATTCAACGAGCTGGAAGCCGCCCTGCAAATTGGAAAAGCAGAAATTCCCAAGGGTGGCGTTTTGTCGTGCTCCTCGGAACGCCACGGTCATATATTTCTCCTGCTGGAAGGTAAAGCCCACGCTGTTCGTTACGCATCCGACGGACGGGAAACGGATTACACCTTATTCCAAAAGGGGGATCTGATCAGTGAAGTCGCCAATCCCGCTATGAACAGGGAAGAAGACTATACGGTTTTCGCAGATACGGCCTGTGTTGTTTTATATTTCTCGTTCGAAGCACTGAAAAGCTGCCCGCATTCCGTTGCACAAAAGCTCCTATGGGCACTTTGTGAGGCCTATTCCGTTCAATGCAGCAGGCTTCGCCGCCGTTCTGCTTATCTCACCTGCGCCAGTTTACGTGCAAAAATATTGCTTTACCTGAACGATTTCCACGCGGCGGGTGAATGGTTTGAAATCCCTTTGGACAGAACAGCTTTGGCTTCCTATCTGTTTTGCGACAGAACGGCACTCTGCCGAGAACTTTCACGGTTAAAAAGTGATGGCGTTTTGGAGTATCACAAAAACAAGTTCCGAATCCTTCCGTCAGGAATTACAAAAAATGATTGACTTTCTGATGAAAGAATGGTATAATAAGTTATCTTTATGTAAGAACTAAAAGATCGGGGGTAGTTATGCAAACGATCAGAGAAATCATTACCATTGTAGAAATGGTATTGACCGGTACGTTTTCCCTGTTGTTTTTTTATCAATTCTTTTATACATTTTATGTTTTGTTCTCCAAAGAGAAGGAGAAGCCGCTTCTGACCGACAAACAACATAAGTTTGGCGTTATCGTCTCTGCAAGGAACGAAGAGCAGGTGATCGGGCAATTGCTCGACAGCATAAAAAAACAAAATTATCCTTCCGAGCTGATCAGAATGTTGGTGGTCGCTGATAACTGCACCGATCACACTGCCGAGGTTTCTCGCGAACACGGAGCTTATGTATTGGTGCGTAACAATCGCGAGCTTATTGGGAAGGGCTATGCCTTGGATTATCTTTTTGCCCATCTCCGTGAAACCGGTGACGATTGCGACGCTTACGTTGTTTTCGACGCCGATAACCTGATCGACAAAAATTTCCTTGCGGAAATGAACAAAGGATTGAATAGAGGATATAAAGCCCTCACCTCCTACCGTAATTCCAAGAATTACGGAACGAATTGGATATCTGCCGGTTACTCTCTTTGGTTCCTCAGAGAAGCGAAATACCTCAACAACGCAAGAATGCTGCTGAATACCAGTTGTGCAATTTCCGGCACCGGCTTCTGTGTGTCCAAAGAGCTCATTGAGGCAAACGGAGGTTGGCCGTTCCATCTGCTCACCGAAGATATGGAGTTCACTGTTAACACCATCGTCAACGGCGGCAAAATCGGTTACTGCGGAAACGCAGTTTTGTACGACGAACAGCCGGAAAAATTTTCGCAGTCCTGGAATCAACGTATGCGTTGGGCCAAGGGTTTCTATCAAGTATTTGGGAAGTACGCCGGTAAATTGTTCAAAGGATTGTTCCGCGGCAGTTTTGCGTGTTACGATATGTTGATGACTATTTTGCCGGGCATTCTTGGTTTTGGCGTTACTTTCCTTTGCGCCATGAGCGATATCGTATTCTGGATCATCCATCCCGAAAGCAACGGGTTGGAACGTGCCGCCACCATTTTAATCATTTTCTTCGTGTTCTATTATCTGCTCATGTTCCTGATGGGTTTGTTGACAATGATCACGGAAGGGCAGTATATACACGGATGTTCCCGTTGGCAAAAGATCAGATCCGTATTCACATTCCCATTTTACATGGTTACCTATATTCCCATCGGCTTCGTAGCGCTTTTCAAAAAAGTTGGATGGAAACCTATTCCTCATACCGTCACCAAATCCATTGACGATATCAACGAAAAAACTTCCGCAAAATAAAGCTATCCCACATCCGAATCACTCTATGGAGGATCTCTTATGTTTAAAAGAGCCATTTGTCTGCTGACAACGATCTGCCTCTTAGCAATCAGTTTTTCTTGCTTGGTCGCCGCCGAGACTAACTGGAAAGCCACGCTGAAGGCCGAGCAAACCGCATCCGAAAACAGCGAAGGTATCGTTACCGTTCGTATTTCCATCGGCGAAATCTCCAGTAAAACAGGCATCATTTGCGCGATGTACAATCTTTACTACGACGACAAATGCCTTGAACTCGTTTCCTGGAAAAACGGTGTTCCTGCCAATTGGGACTTCTCCGAAAATTCCACGCTTTCTGCTGAAGATTGGTCACAAATCCTTAACGAAGATGGAAAAACCTATTTTTCCTATACACTATTAAATGTTGCTGCGCAGGACGGCGTAAAGGACGATGGCGTTCTTTACACCGATCTGCAATTTAAGGTTCTTGATGCTTCTGCATCAACCTCCGAGATCAGCATTACCGAGATCTCCTTTATCGACGCCGACGATCTGAAAACCGGAACAAGCTTGGATCTTTCTGACAAAACGCTGACCTTAAATCTTGATACCGAGCACGGCGGCGATATTTCTGCCGTTACATCCGAGGATGTTTCCGCCGAAGACTCCAACACCGAAAGCAGCAGCACCACATCTCAACCCAGCGAAAGTATTCCCGGTGATATAGCAGACGAAAACACTGTAACCGTCGATATTACACTCAACGACATCACCGACCCCACCGGTGTCTCTTCTTTCCTCATTCATGTGAGATATAACGAAGCTCTGCTGGAATACGTTGGATATCAATGTATCAAACCCGATGATTGGCGTGAAGATACCATTGATTTCGAGAACATGACGCCTCCCGACCAGATTAACGGTGATCTCCTTTTCTGGATCTTGAATGCCGATCCTGCTTGTACTGTCAAAGAAAACGGTACTTTAGGCTTCCGTTTGACCTTTAAACTCAAGAGCGATAAACCCTTCGAAACCTCTATGCTTAGCATCGCAGAGCCGGAAGTTATTAACGGTGATCTTCAGGAAATGTCTGAAGGTACGTACTCCATTTCCGTTGTTGCGCTCGACCAAAACACCGGGGGAGATAACGCCGGAGAGAGCACAGGTCTGAAGATCTTCATTGCCGTCGCGGCAGCTGTTCTTGTCATCTGTGGTGGCGTTGGGATCTGGTACTTCGTCAGAAAGAAGAAGACCAAATGAGAAGCTTAAAAGCTTTTTGGTCGGCCTATTCTGCCAACCTCGTTAAATTCTGGACCAACCAAATCGTTATGTCCATTTTGGGCATTAGCGTAGGGCTGGCAACCATCGCGTTGGACAACACTCCCTTTGCGATTATCGGTTGCGTGTTCACCGTTGGCTTGCTTTGCTATTTACAGTACGACAACGCATTCCAACTGGGATTGAAAGATCACTATCGACCCATCGACGTTAAGAGACCTAAGCGAACGCTGGGACTAAAGATCGGTCTTCTTGGGTCCGTTCCCCTGATTGTATTTGTTGTGCTGGGGTTGCTTTTTCAGTTGACCGGGTTAGAGTCGCCTACCGTAATCACTCAGTTGATCTATTATGCGATCCACGGCTCTTACGTCCAACTCCACGCGCTGATCAAATCTGCAGAGCTGTTCCAAACAGCTTCTATGATGAACGGAGCGCTCAACTGGTTGCTCTGTCTGGCTTACGTTCTGCCTGCGCTTCTCTGTTCTGCCATCGGTTATCTCTTAGGCGCGTACGACAAGCCGTTGCGTACTTTTTTTGGACTCAAATACGTTCCCGACGGAAAGAAAGAAAAGCATTGACCTTCATAAAATCGTTTCCCATACCATAAGATGACTTAGAGAAACACTGATAAAGGAATCGTACGGTATGGGAAAACGGTCTCAATTTAATTTTAGAGAGCCGCGTTTCTTTTTGGTCTTTTTGACCATCTTGATTGCGGCTGTCATTCTATTTTACTTCATCGCCTCAATGATAACCTCGGTAGGGTATCAAACCTTTGCTGAAGCAAGCCAAACTACGGTTGCTTCCGAAAAGACGGTAACAATCATTCTGGATGCAGGGCACGGCGGTGAAGACCCGGGGGCAATTGCAAACGGTGTAACGGAAAAAGAGATCAATCTCACTGTGACAAAAAAGATTGCCGCATTTCTAAAATTATCCGGATATAACGTGCGATTGACACGAGAAAGTGACCGTCTGCTATACAACGATGGGGAAGAGGCCCGTAAAAAGTTCTTTGACCTATACAATCGAGTGAAAATCGTAGCAGGGGAGTCCAACGCGATTTTTATCAGCATCCATATGAACAAATTCCCCATAGAAAGCTGCAAAGGCTTGCAGACGTTCTATTCCACAAACCACCCCTCCAATCAAGAACTGGCCAATATAATCCAAGAAAGCAATCGACTTTTGAACGCGGAAAACAAACGGAAGCCCAAGGAAGACCCCGGTACTATTTACGTATTAAAGAATCTCGAGATACCTTCTGTCCTGATAGAATGCGGATTTCTGTCCAACCCGGAGGAGGCAAAAATGCTTTCGGATATAAACTACCAGGAGGATCTCGCATTTACAATCTATTGCGGAATTATCCAATTCCTTCAGGAGAACCAAATTGAAAACCAATTATATTTGCAATAATTGCGGCAACGTTACATCAAAATGGTATGGAAAATGCCCGGAATGCGATGCATGGAATACCATAGAGGAGCATATCGTCCAAGACGCTCCCATTGGGCAAAAGAACAAGCGTTCGCAACCCGGTTCTTATCCTACGATTTCGGAATCTAAAGCTAAAAAAATTTCCGAAATTGTCTTTCAAAAAGATATCCGTTTTATGACCGGCCTGGGAGAGTTTGATCGAGTTTTAGGCGGCGGTTTGGTAGAAGGCTCTGTTGTGCTCATCTCCGGAGAGCCCGGGATCGGCAAATCCACGCTTTTGCTCCAAATTTGTCAGCACGTAGGAAATTCCGCTAAACTGCTATATGTGACCGGCGAGGAATCCGTGTCACAGATCAAACTTCGAGCCGAGCGAGTGGGAGTAAGCACGGATAATTTACTGTTATTAAGCGAGACATGTGTCAATAAAATCATACCCGAGATTGATGCAAACCAACCAAATGTTGTTATTATAGACTCAATACAGACGATTTATGACGATAATTACCCGTCTTCTCCAGGCACGGTAACTCAGGTCAAACAAGCAACCATGCAATTGATCACCAAAGCAAAGGAAGATCAGATCTCCATAATAATCGTAGGCCACGTTAACAAGGATGGCGCAATTGCAGGGCCCAAAGTGCTGGAGCATATGGTAGATGCCGTTCTGTATTTCGAAGGCGATAAGCAGCATGCTTACCGTATTATAAGAGCAGTAAAGAACCGTTACGGCTCCACAAATGAAATGGGCATGTTCGAAATGTCCGACGATGGTCTCACAGAGATTGAGAAGCCTTCTGAATTGATTTTAGAGCAAAGGCCCAAGGATGTACCCGGCAGCTGTGCCGTTGCAGTTATGGAAGGCACAAGGCCTCTGGTAACGGAGATCCAAGCATTATGTACTCAGACGTCCTATCCATCGCCCAGAAGAATGGCATCGGGATACGACTATAACCGCGTTTCGCTGTTACTTGCCGTACTGGAAAAGAGACTGGGGATGCGTTTTTCCAGTCAGGACGTTTATATCAATATTGCAGGAGGCATCCGTATCGACGAGCCTGCTTGTGACGCCGCTACTGCGTTGGCGTTGATTTCCAGTTATAAGGATCTTCCTGTTCCGGATGATCTCATCGTTATGGGCGAACTGGGCTTAGCGGGAGAATGCCGTTCCATCAGCACGCTGGATCAGCGTTTGAGCAAAGCCGCAAGACTCGGATTCAAAAAAGCAGCCGTTCCGTTCCGAAACGCCGAAAGATTAAAAAACAAGCATGGTTTGGAAATCATAAAGCTTCGCAGTGTTTATGATTTACTGAAACTACTGAAACCCCAAGAATAACCCCAAAACCGAGAAATTAACTTATTGTGATATATTTCTCGGTTTTAATCCCCTTTTGCAATATACAAAACTTGCATTTTGTATAATTGCATTGAGGTTTAAAGGGAGGTGCAGACAATCACAGTCTGCACCTCCCTTTTGTGTTATATAGCAAATTTAACCGTGGTCAGTGAAAATAGGTTCCACTTCATCTTCTTCGGGAATCTCGTCGGGATGATCGCTGTAGTAAGGCTTGATCATATATTCATCGATCACAGGGTATGTACAATAAACGCCGATGAAGCCCAGAACACCAAAGGTAACAATGAGAGGCAGTACGATTCCGAAATGCGGCATCGGCTTGTAGATCAGAAAATTCAAAAATATAATAGCCGCAGAAGAACCAATACAAGCAAGACTTCTCTTCCAACCAAGCAAAGTCATGTAAAGGGCGTTCTTCAGCATCTTCTTGAACTTAATGTCAAAGGTCATGGTGATCAAATAGATATAAAAACGCATGACATAGTAGATCAGCCCGAAGAACAGCACGATATAGAAGGAGCTGAGAGAAAGTAAGCTACCGGATGCGGAAGCGCCTGCATGATATGCCATCAGATCATAAACGATAAAGATAATCATAAATGCATCCAAAATAGCGATTGGAAGTCCCACGCGAAGATTCTTTTTGATCACCGGAAAGAAATCGCTCCACGTAGAAACAGGTTCGCCCCGAGTAATGCTGCGGAAATTATAGAGCATCCCAATGGTCGACAAACCAAAGGAAACAATCAGCAATAAAGCAGAATACATGAGTATCTTTGAAGTAGTAGACACAACAGGTACAGTCGCACTCAAGCCAAGCATCCCTTGAAGAGTGGTGAATACCGTACTGCTCTCCCCTGCTACCTCCATGCCGTAAATCTGACTATAAAGCGGTGTTGAGGGTGCAGCAACCTCAGGATCAAAAGTGCCGGAAATGCCAATGATGAATAAAATGATCGGAATGTTGCAAAGAGTAAAAATAAGATTTGTTCCGGAAATTTTTCCCAACCTGGTTCTAAGCAGATAAAAGAAATATCCGACTCCCATTTTTTTATCTTTCGCTACCTGTTTTTTAGAAACGCCTTTTCCGGTTCTATTTTCCGTTCCGGAAAAGAAATTATAAAGTCTTCCCATGGATTTATGCCCTCGGATGAAATTTCATATAACTATTCTTCATCTTGTCCTTCAAATACTGCGCATACCGCTGAGTAGAGGAAAGATCTTTATGACCAAGAATCTCCTGAATATCATGTATGTCCGCTCCGTTTTCCAGCAAATGGGTTGCAAAGGAATGGCGCAAGGTATGCGGTGTGATATCCTTGGTGATCTTTGCAGAGGAAACGTATGACTTGAGGATCTTCCAGAACCCCTGTCTTGTAAGCCGTTCACCGGAAATATTTACAAATAACGCCCTTTCCTCGGAAGAATCGGCGAGAATCACTCTTGATTTATCCAAATACGTAGTAACAGCCTTCAAAGCAACAGGATACAACGGGATCAAACGCTCGTTTTCACCTTCGCCGCAACGAATACATGACACACTTAAATTCAGGTCATTCAAATCCAAACCGATCAGCTCCGAGACCTTGATGCCCGTGGCATAAAGAAGCTCCAACATAGCTTTATCGCGGATACCCTTGATATCGTTAACATCAGGTTGAGACAACAACGCATCCACCTCTTTTGAGGTCAGAACGTTAAGCTCCTTGTGAACCACTTTATCGTTGTGAACGTTCTTTGCGGGGTTAGCGTCAGCAAGACCCACGGAAAGAAGATACTGAAACAAACCGCGAAGAGAAGACAAGGAACGGCTGACAGAGGAAGACGAAAGTCCCTGGGCATTCAAATAAAGCTTGTACTCCTCTACATCCTCTTCGGTCAGTTGAGAAAAGCTGTGAATATCTCTTGCAATCGCAAAACCGAAAAATTTCTCTAGATCGCGACGATAAGCCTGAACGGTATTAGCAGAAGAATGTTTTTCATCACGCAGATACGCCAGGTAACGATTTAATTGTATGGTAAGCTGCCCGGTAACTACCTGCATAAATAACTCCAACTTAAATCACGAAAATACTTATATCACGAAAATAATAGACACAATCAAAGAAAGAACAAGTAACAGAAAATGACGATGAAATAACAAGTTACGCCAGCCCTGCAATCCCCTTTTCCAGGAGAAAATACCTTCGCAAGAAAGAAGCAAAAAAGAAAAAGAAAAGAAACAGAGCAAAATATAGTCGCCAGCGGTGGAAACACATCCATTGCCAATAGAATACCCGATGAAAATAAATACCCAAAGAACAGACAGAGGTATTAAAACAAAAGCTAAGGCAGTCAATCCAAAAAGAAAAACAGCAATACAATGAACTGTCAAAAAAGAAGACAACTGCGTCGACAAGAAACCATAACGAAGAAACCCACCCAGAAGCAACCCCCAAAATGCCGGAAAACACATGACAAGATAGCATATTTTCCCCTCGTGGAAATGCTTGTCAACTTCCATAAAAACACGGCGAAGCAACGCTCTGACCGCGACTGCCACGCCGTTCGGGGACGCTTTGTAAGGAACAAGAGCACGAACGGTAGTACGCTGAAAAGACAATCAAATCACCTCAGCACACTATATGAAACGAGCCTGTGCTGTTATGACTCCAGAGATTTAGTTATCTCGTCCGCTCTTCTGGAGCAGGCAAACATAGCGTTCTTAACGATCCCGACAAAATCAGAATCCTCGAAAACCTTCATTGCTTCCAAAGTCGTGCCGCCGGGACTGCAAACGCGGCGGATCTCCTCGGCGGGAGTAAGTGTAGATTGCTCGATCATCTTCGCAGACCCGATAATGGTCTTAAGAATCAAAGGCAAAGCCTGCTTCTCGGAAATACCCTGCTCTTTCGCCCCTTCCAGCATTGCCTGAACAAGAAGAAAAACATAAGCAGGAGAAGATCCGTTTACCGAGATTATGGGATTCAAAAGCTCTTCTTCCATCACCGAAACGGTAGCAACCGAAGACAGCAGACGGCAAACGTAAGCAAAAGACTTATTGTCAACCAAGTGATTCTTGCAAACCGCAACGGTACCTTCCCCGATCTGCAAAGGCATACCAGGCATGGTACGGATCACGGGCACTTCAACGCCCGCATAACGGCAAATAAGCGTTGACGTAACGGAAGCCGCAATAGAAACGAAAATAGCGTTTGAGGGAAGCTCAGAGGCTTCACGGCACTCTGCAACCACCTCCGGAAAGCTCACTGGCTTAACACAAAGAAAAACATAGTCGGCTCCCGCAACAGCAGAGGCAATGGAATCGGCAGTAGAAACACCAATAGAACGGAAAGATGGATACCGCTCACTGCTTTTGCAGCAAACTGTAATCTCGGAAGCGTCCACCGCGCCGGAGGCAACCAAACCTCTGATGATGGCGCCGCCCATATTTCCTCCGCCGATGAAGGCAAGCTTTGCGTTTCTTTTTGCCATAAAAATCAATCCTTTGCTGAACGTGGTTATATCATACATCTTTTCCTCAAAAAATTCAAGAGAGAATCGCGAAATAAATCATTTTCGTTAAAAAAGTAGAATTATCGGCCTATATTATGTCAACCGAATTATGTATACCTTCGCAACCGGGACGCAAAAAGACATCATGTTGTGAAGTTCGGATCAACGAGCGCAAGATGTTGTTTGTGCATTTCGTCAAAGAGGCTTCGACATACCTCGCAATCTTTCGAGAAATCTCATTTTTTCGTTCGTCTCCTCTGTAAAAAAATCGAGGGGAAAACAGATCTAAAATAAAAAGAACGCCCCATATGAGGCGTACAGAGGATCAATCACCTCCAAGCACTAAAAAGGCAGTCAGGGACAGATCCCCTGCCCTTTTTTGACACCTTAAAAATTTACGTTAAAGTTCATTCCTGAACACTTTTGCACTTTTTGAGGAACAAGAAAAACCCCTTGCATTGCTTGATTTTTAAGCAATACAAGGGGTTTCCCTGCCGATCGTTTTTGGTGGAGGCGAGGGGAATCGAACCCCTGTCCTAAGATCCATCCGGAAAGCTTTCTCCGAGCGCAGAAGATTCTTACGTTCCCGATCCTGCAGGTGAATCCTCAAACCGGCAGAAAAGGTAGCTTCATAAATTCATGACGAAACGCAAAGCTTAATTTCGTTCACGTTCACCGCTTAGTGACGCCATATCCCGAGCCGCGGTACTCTCGGGTATGACGGAAGCCACACTTAGGCAGCTACGAGATTGCTATTATTGTTAGCGTTTAATTTTAAAGTGCACATTTTAAGGAAGTTATGCGCTTCCGCTCGCTTACCTTCGTTCAAAATCCCAGTCGAAACCTTTACGCCCCCCTGTTATCGGTTCTGCTCCTTGAAGGCACGTTCCATTTCGCGCTTAGCAGAGCGTTCTGCATCCGCATCTCGTTTGTCGTACAATTTCTTACCGCGGCATAGACCTACCTCCATCTTCGCCCACTTCCCTTTAAAATATACGGAAAGAGGGATCAAAGAATAGCCCTTTTGTCCCACTTGACCAAACAGACGCATAATTTCCTTCTTGTGCATCAAAAGCCTGCGGGTGCGGTAAGGATCACGGTTAAAGATATTGCCCTGCTCGTAGGGACTGATGTGCATCCCGAACACAAGCAGCTCTCCGTTATCCACGCGGCAAAAGGAATCCTTCAGATTGATGGCTCCTTTGCGGAGAGACTTTACCTCCGTGCCGGTGAGCTCAAGACCAGCCTCGAATCTTTCGTCGACAAAATACTCATGATATGCTTTTTTGTTTTGAGAGACGATCTTGATCATCTCGCTCACAGGAGTCCCTCCTTTCGTGAATTCAGTTTTTACAGTATACAATATTTTTTATGAAAAATCAAGAGCGAAAATTGCCTGGAAGCAAGGTTTTTCAAGAGTTTTGTTCCACGCGATGGCTGTAAAGCCTTCAGAAGTCTTTTGAAACCGTAATTCGATCTCGTCGCCCAAGTACGCCTCGTGATCAAACAAGATGCACAGCGCCCTTACAGGAGCTTCACAGACGTTTATCGGCGCATGATCCAAGATATAGTCGGAATAATAGCAATTGTTCAGATGCTTGTTTTCGTCCAACTCGGTTAAAAGTACGTTCCTTGTTGCCGTATTTTCCACAGCAGTTTGGGAAACCCGTCTGGGAATAGGACCGAATTCAGATGCGGGCAAGGATTCCTTGATCTCATACGGAAGATCAGAGGGGCGAAGAATGGTTCGTTTCTGATAATTGATCAAAACCCAGCGGCTGTCCGCATTACATACCAACTCTTCCCCACTCCAGAGCTCAAAGGCGCGGAAAAAGGTCACTCCTTCCACCTTGTAGGGGTACGTGCGCAGGATCAATTGGTCTCCGGAAAGGATATCCTTATAGAAATCCATACGCAGCTTGGTGATCACAAATACCATCGAATGTGCACGCATATTCTGATACGTCGCGCCTCGATCGGCAATATCCTCCAATGCGATTTGTTGAAAATACCTTTGCAGAGCGGATGGCTTAACTCTGCCGTCCGGCAAAACATCATAACTGCAAATTGTAATCTTAGATTCTTTCATAGTAAATTCATTCCATTACAGTGTGTCCATGTCCGCCAAGGGATTCGCCTGCATGGCTTGCTCCAGCTTTTTATCGGATACGTGAGTATAGATCTGTGTGGTTGTCAATTGCTCGTGTCCGAGGATATCCTTCAAGACGCGGATATCTACGTCGCCGTTGTTATACATCAGGGTAGCAGCGGTGTGACGGAGCTTGTGGGTGGAATACCCCTTCCCCTCCAGACCTGCCATTTTAAGCTGCTTCTTCACGATCCATTGAACGGTCTTGTTGGAAATGCGGTTCCCGCGGCTGCTCAAAAACAAAGCGTTTTTGTCCTTGATGGTTTCCGAGTGCGACCTTCCAAGCTGTTCTCTGATAGAGAGATACGAAACCAGAGCACTTTGGCAAGCCTTGTTCAGATAAATGGTACGTTGTTTATTCCCCTTACCGGTGACAACCATCTTTTTCATATCGCTTTCGATATGGCTGAGATTGATTCCCACAAGCTCGGAAAGACGCATTCCGCAATTCAGGAAAAATGTCAAAATACAGTAGTCCCGTTTGGCAGTATCCGAATCAGGATCCACACTTTCCAAAAGATCCTTGCTTTCGTCTAAGGATAAGTATTTGGGCAAAGCCTGGCGAACCGTTGGACTGTCGATATCTCTGGTAGGGTCTTGTTCCAGCTGACGGGATTTTGTGGTATGGTACTTATAAAAGGAACGTAATGAAGAAAGCTTACGGGCTCTTGCCGTGGAGCCGTTCTTCTGATCTCTTGCCAACCAAAGAAGATAGGCATAGATCTCATCCGTGGTGACGCTTGCGACAAAATTCCGATCGATGGATTCGATGGAGACTTCTGCTAAGGCTTCCTTGTCGCCGCGCTCTACCTGAACCTCTCCTCGGGAAACCAGCAGATACCGAAAGAAGGTGCGAAGATCAAGGTAATACTCCTTGACGGTTAGGGGAGAGCGCCCTTGGATGGTTTCTTTGTATGCGAGAAACGTTTGTATGATGGTGGGAATCCGTTCCATAGCAACCCGACCTCCTTTTCGCCTTCTATTATATAACATTCGGACGCAATTTACAAGGTTTTTTTCACGAATTGGTTGACAGGAAACGAAAAAAATAGTATGATAGATTTAGATATTATATGGAGGAACTATTTATGAGCAATACTTCCGTTTATAACATTTTGGTCAAGGATTCTGTGGATTTCTCGGATGCCCCCAGGGCGGAGATCTCCTGCTATAAGTGGACCGAGGGCTATACCCCCTATGCATTCGCCCAGCTGATTTACGTAAAGGACCTTGGACTTGCTTTGCACATGGAAGCTTTTGAAAGCGATCCTAAGCGATTCTATACCATGTATAACCAGCCCGTCTACACTGACAGCTGTCTGGAGTTCTTTGTAAACTGCAATCCCGCGCAGCCCTTGTATATCAATTTTGAAATGAACGCTAACGGTGCCTTTCTTTCCGCTTTACGCCCCGGAAGAAAGGGTAAACAGCCCATTCACGAGTTGATGTCCGATCTTCCTGCCGTCATGGCCAAGAGATTTGAAGATCGCTGGACCGTGGACGCTTTCTTTACCTTGGCTCAGATCAAAACGTTGTTTGGCAAGGACAGTTTTGCCGAAGGAGATGTTCTGAAGGGTAATTTCTACAAGTGCGGCGATGAAACGCCTATTCCTCATTTCGGCATGTGGGCTCCCATTGATCTGGAGGCTCCCGATTTCCACAGACCCGAATTTTTCGGTGATCTGGTCATCGGAGCGTTTTAAGTATGGCTGCTAATTCCAAAAGAAGACCTTCTTCAAAAAAAATTCACATTTTCTTTTTGCGTGCTTTGCTCTTTTTGGGTTTTGTATTGTTGTTCGGAACACTGGCTTTACAGATTGCCAACATATTGCTTCCTGCGGCAATCCCTGAGGAAACGCCTCCGACGTTGGGGGTGCCTTCCAACGCATTTGCATTCACCAAGGAAAATCTCTTCCCTTTCCTGTTAGCGCCTCTGCTTGTGCTGATTGTTTGTTATTTGTATCTCAAGAAGTATTTAACCAAAAACAACATATCTGCAATGGATCATATCCCCTATTTCCGCAAGCATCCTCACACTCTTTTCGGGAGAAAATTTTATAATGCTTTTTCCGTTGGGGTTATAGGGTGCTCTGTGCTCTTTGCCGTAATCGGAAGTGTTTGCAACGGTATTCATGAATCCTGGTTCGGAACATTTACCGCAGTAGGATGCGTTTGCCTTTTGACTTTCGCTTCCAAAACATTGCGCCACACCAGACGTCAATATTTTGCCCATCGAAAAAAGAAGGCCGATGCGGGAGAAATCAATCGATGAGACAGTTGACCATAGGCCCTAACGATTGTGGCCAACGTATCGATAAATTCATGGGCAAGAGGTTCAAAACCATGCCCACTGCGTTGATCTATAAGTTTATCCGCAAAAAATGCGTTGCAGTCAACAAGAAAAAGGTTGCGGAAAACTACATCCTGCAAGAGGGTGACGTCCTTTCCTTCTTCATCAGCGACGAATTCTTCGGGGATTCCGCAAAAACAGAGCCTTTTCGCAAGTTGAAGCCAGAACTAAAAGTGGCTTACGAAGACGAAAACGTTTTGGTCATCGACAAGCCTGCCGGACTGATCGTGCATTCGGACGAAAAGGAAGGGTACAACACCCTGATCAACCATATTTTAGCCTATTTGTACCAGAAGGGCGAATATGATCCGGACAAAGAGAATTGCTTTGCACCCGCATTATGCAACCGCATCGACAGAAACACGGAAGGTCTGGTGATCGCCGCCAAAAATGCCCGTGCGCTAGGCGAGATGAACGAGATCATCAAGCAACGTCTGGTGGAAAAAAAGTATTTGACGGTGGTTCACGGCTTCCTCGACCAAAAACAAGGAGAGATCCGTTCCAGGCTGGAAAAGGATCAGAAGACCAACACCGTTCGGGTATCCAATAAATACGGAAAAGAAGCAATTACCCGTTACCGTGTCCTTCGCTCCAACATAGAAAAGGAGCTTACCTTATTGGAGGTGGAGCTTCTTACCGGCCGAACCCATCAGATCCGCGCACAGTTTGCGTCTTTGGGACACCCACTTTTGGGGGACGGAAAATACGCCGTAAACAAGGAGGATCGTGCTATGGGGTATTCCTACCAGGCACTTTGCTCATACTCCTTGCGTTTTTTCCCGGGAAAAGAGTTTGCTCTGCTTTCTTACTTAAACGGAGTCACCGTTCACGCAGGCGAGCCTGCTTTTCTGAAGTTATTCGATTAATACGCATCAAACAAAAGAATCCTTATCCGCTTTGGGTAAGGATTCTTTGTTTTGTCAGAATTTGCGCCAAACCATTTTGTTGACCACGCCGGTGTAGGATTGAATAATCTTCACAACCTTGGTGGAAACGTTTTCCTCGGTGTAATCGGGGACGGGAATGCCGTGATGGGCATCCTTCGTCATTTCTACGGCTGTAAAAACAGCCTGGAGGAGCGAGGTCTCATCGATACCCGCCAGAATGAAGCAAGCCTTATCGAGGGCTTCAGGGCGTTCCGTAGAGGTTCGGATGCAAACCGCAGGGAACGGATTGCCGATGGAGGTGAAGAAAGAGCTTTCCTCCGGCAGGGTTCCGCTGTCGGAAACCACGGCGAAGGCGTTCATTTGCAAGCAGTTGTAATCGTGGAAGCCCAGGGGCTCGTGGCGGATGACACGGGAGTCCAAAACAAAGCCGGAGGATTCCAGACGGTTGCGAGAACGAGGATGGCAGGAGTATAGGATGGGCATATCGTATTTCTCTGCCAGCTTATTGATGGCGTTGAATAGCGAGAGGAAGTTCTTTTCCGTATCGATGTTCTCTTCCCTGTGGGCGGAAAGGAGGATGTACTTCCCTTTTTCCAGACCCAGACGGGTGTGGATATCGCTGGACTTGATGGCTTCCAGATTCTCGTGAAGCACCTCCGCCATGGGAGAGCCTGTGACGTAGATGCGCTCCTTGGGCAGGCCGCATTCATGGAGGTAGCGGCGGGCGTGTTCGGAGTAGGCAAGGTTTACGTCGGAGATGATGTCCACGATGCGGCGGTTGGTTTCCTCGGGAAGGCATTCGTCTTTGCAACGGTTGCCCGCTTCCATGTGGAAGATGGGGATGTGCAGGCGTTTCGCGGCGATGGCGGACAGGCAGGAGTTGGTGTCCCCCAGGATCAGCAGAGCGTCGGGCTTGACGGCGTTCATCAGCTTGTAGGCGCAGTTGATGATGTTGCCCACGGTGGCCCCCAGATCGTCGCCCACGGCGTTCATGTACACGTCGGGATCGGCAAGACCCAGGTCCTTGAAGAACACACCGTTCAAGTTGTAGTCGTAGTTTTGCCCTGTGTGAGCAAGGAGAGTATCAAAGTATTTGCGGCACTTTTTAATGACAGAGGCAAGGCGGATGATCTCCGGGCGGGTGCCCACGATGATCAGCAGCTTCAGCTTGCCGTTGTTTTGGAAATGCACGTCAGTGTAATCAAGTTTGAGGTTCATAGGGTAACTCCTTTAGGTTGGAGAGAATTAAAAACGTCCGTTAATACGGCGGACCCTTCTGCCATTTACCGAGCAAAAGAATCCGGGAGATATCTTCGCCTCCTCTGGGATAGAGGAGGAGCAGCCCCTCACAAGCGTAATCATAGAAAAATTCGCTTATGCGTCCTCCTGGCAAAATAGGCGGTATTACTTCTCCACCGGTTCAAAAAACGTATCCGGATGATGGGGGTTGAAGCATTCATTTGCCCACATGAGGGTAACCAAATTTTCCGTTTCGGAGAGGTTGATGATATTATGGGTATACCCGGGGAGCATATGGACAGCCTGGATGTGTTCCCCGTCTACGTAGAAGTTCAACACTTCGTCGGTGCCGATCTTACGTTGCTGAATGAGCCCTTTGCCGGAAACCACGATGAACAGCTCCCATTTTGTGTTGTGCCAATGCTGTCCCTTGGTGATGCCGGGCTTTGAAATGTTCACGGAAAACTGGCCGCGGGAGGGAGTTTTGAAAAGCTCGGTGAAGCTGCCTCTGGCGTCCTCGTTCATGTGCAGAGGAAAGGCTATTTTTTCTACTGGGAGATAGGAAAGGTAGGTGGAATACAACTTTTTGGCAAAGGAGTCCGCGGGGATGGCGGGCATCATCAAAGTGGAAGGCTGTGCTTTGAAGCTTTCCAGAAGGCTCACGATCTCCCCCAAAGTGACCTTATGAGTGGTTGGGACGCGGCAATAATCGCCGTCGTGGTGTTCACTCCCGACCAGGGCGGCAAGCATTTCTTCCACCAGGTCGTCGATATAGAGAAGCTCCAGCTCGATGGCGGGATCGTTCACCGTAATGGGAAGGTCGTTTGCCATATTATAGCAGAAGGTTGCCACGGCGGAATTGTAGTTGGGGCGGCACCATTTCCCGAAAAGGTTGGGGAAACGGTAGACCAGCACCTTGGCTCCCATCTCGTTTCCGTAGGCAAAGAGGCACTCCTCCCCTGCTTTCTTGCTTCTGCCGTAATCGTTGTTGTAGCGGCCCTCCAGGGTTGCCTGGATAGACGAAGAGAGCATGACGGGACAGGTGTTGCGGTATTTCTTCAGGGTGTCCAGCAAGGTGGAGGTGAAGCCGAAGTTCCCAGCCATAAAGTCGGCAGGATCCTTGGGGCGGTTCACTCCTGCCAGGTGAAAAACGAAGTCCGCTTTTTCGCAGGCGGTCTCCAAAAGGTCTGCGGGAGACTCTACATCATAGAGGTAAAGCTCGTCCACGGTGATCCCAGAATGAGTTCTATCCTTGCCGTCTTTGATGTTTTGAAGTGCGCAGGTGAGGTTTTTGCCCACGAAGCCTGCGGAACCTGTAATGAGGATATTCATGGAATCGCCTTACCTTCCTTCACAAATATTCAACAGCAGTATACCACGAAACCTGTTTTTCGTCAAGGGATGAGCAGAAGGAGTTGAGGAAAAATACGTGAGTTTTGGCGATGAAAAAAGAAACCAGCACTCTGCAGACATGAGCAGAGTGCTGTAATATGCATTATAATGCAATCATATCCCGGAACGCTTGAATATACGTTTCCGCCTGTTCTTCGGTAGAAGATTCGGCAAAAATACGAAGGAGAGGTTCCGTTCCCGAAAAACGACAGATAACGAAGTCCCCGTTTTCGAAGTAGACCTTGCATCCATCCTCGTAGTTCACGCGCTGTACGGGAATCGCAAAAGCGGGAAGCTGTTTGTCCACCATCAGCTGATGAACAATTGCGGCTTTGGCCTCAGGAGCAAATTGCAGATTGCTTTCCACCATGCAATGCACACCGTATTTTTCCTCCAGGGTGCGGAAATACTCGGAGGGAGACATACCGATCACAGAAATCATTTCGACAAACAAAGCCGCGGCATAAACGGAATCCTTGCCGTGAATATGTCCGCGAACGGTCAAGCCGCCGGAGGATTCACCGCCCAGAATTGCATCGGTTTCGTCAATCTTGGCACTGATGTACTTAAAGCCGATAGGAACCTCGTGGCAGGCTTCCCCGAGATCGGCAGCAAGCTTATCGAGCATGTGGGTCGTGGCAAGGTTTCTAACCACAGGACCTCTCCAGCCTTTATACTCATGGAGATAGTGATACAGCATCACCAGGATCTTGTTGGCATCAATGTACGTACCATCGGAATCAATAATGCCAAGACGATCGCCGTCTCCATCCAAAGCAATGCCAAGCTCATAACCGCCGCGCAAGACTTGTTCGGTAAGATCCTGCAGGGAATGAGGTGCAGGTGCGGGCATCATGCCACCAAAATAGGCATCCTTGTTGTAGTTGATAGGGTCAACGGTGCAACGGACGGTATACAAAATACACATCAAAGGATACATGCCGGAGCCGTGCATGGGATTAAACAGCAAGCGAGTGCCGTGGGCGCGCATGGCATCGGTATTCAACTGAGAAAGAATGTCATCAATGTAATCGTTGAAAGGGTTGCGAAGGATCTCGCTATATTCGTTGGGAACGCTTTGATGCTTAACCTCGGAAGAGGTGATCTTTTCAATATACGCTTCAAGCTCCGCAGTGAATTCAACAGGAGCGTCTCTACCCTCGGAAACGATGATCTTGATGCCGTTGTAAGCAGAAGGGTTATGGCTTGCGGTAATCTCAATACCGAAATCCAAGCCGTGCTTCTGCACGTAATGCATGATCATAGGGGTAGGCATACTGCGTCCCATCAAAATAACAGGAATTTTGTTAGCCGTCAGCACCTCCGCAAACCAAACCGAGGCTTCGTCAGAAAGGAAGCGACGATCGTGACCAATGATTACCTTCTGCTTATCCAAGCCTTTGTCGTGCAAAAGATCAGAAAAACCCTGAGCCACAAGATAAATGTTTTCTTTTGTAAACTCATCCCCAATGATGGCGCGCCATCCGCCGGTACCAAATCGAATCATAAGATCCCCTCCATGAATAAATTTATTGTTCTTCCGCGGCCGAACGTAAAATTCTCGCCCACAGTTGTTCTCTTCCCAAATCCTTTGCTGAGGAATAAAGAATAATCTCTGTTCCAGGGCGAAGAGCTGGGTGTTTTAAAATCTTATCAACGGCTTTTTGAAGCTCCGTTTTGTTGAGCTTGTCACATTTCGTTGCAACAAGCATATAGGGAACGCCGAAGTGATCCATATATTGCAACATAGAAACATCGTCGGCAGTAAGACCGACTTTACAATCAACCAACTGCAAAACAAGCTTTAATGCTCCATTATCATAGAAATAGCCTTCGGTAAGAGAAGACCATTTCTGAATCTCGTTTTTCGGGCGTCGTGCAAATCCATAGCCGGGGAGATCCACCAACCAAAGCTTTCCATCAACATCGTAACAATTTACGGTAATGGTTTTACCGGGCTCGCTACTGACGCGGGCAAGTTTTTTGCGTCCCAAAAGAGAATTCACCAAAGAGCTCTTTCCCACATTGCTTCTGCCAGAAAGTGCGATCTGAGGTGCACCCTCCTTGACAAGCTGTGAAGGAAGCCCTGCTGTTAGACGCAAGATTGCATTGTGGAGGTTGACGCCCCCGAAGCTCATTTCCATAAAACGCTCCTTTGCTATTTAAGGGTTGACCGCAAGGCGAAGAACCTCGGAAACGTTCTTCACAGGAATCAATTTCAGATGCTCCTTGACCTCGCTGTCCAGCTCCTCGATATCGCCGCTGTTATCATAAGGAATGATAACGGTGTCGCATCCGTATTTATAAGCGGCCATAGTCTTCTCCCGCAAGCCGCCGATAGGAAGCACACGCCCGGTCAGCGTGATCTCTCCCGTCATGGCTACGTTACGCTTAACAGTCTTGCTGGTCAACTCGCTGACGAGAGCCGTACACAAAGTCACCCCGGCAGAAGGACCGTCTTTGGGAACAGCTCCCTCGGGAACGTGAATATGCACGTCCTGCTTGACGTAAAACTCTGGATCGATCCCAAGTTCGTTGCTATGCTTGCGAATATAGCTTACAGCAGCCTTGGCACTTTCCTTCATAACGTCGCCCAGATTACCGGTAAGCTCCAGCTTGCCGGAGCCCTGCACGGTGCTTACTTCAACACGGAGAAGCTCGCCACCCAAAGAAGTCCAAGCCAAACCGTTCACAATACCAATCTCGTCGGAATCGTTCATTTGCTCTCGTAAGTACTTCACGGGGCCGAGGAAGCGCTTTACGACGTCGGGAGTCACCCGGACAGACTTTCTCTTGCCGGAAACGATCTCCTTCGCTGTTTTACGACACACGGAGGCCACGGTGCGTTCAAGGTTACGAACGCCGTTTTCTCTGGTATAGCCGGAGATCATCAGCATGATGCCCTCGTCGGTGAAGCGGCACTGGGCTTTCTTCAAGCCGTGAGCCACCATCTGCTTAGGAATCAAATGGTTTTTGGCGATCGATAGTTTTTCCGTATCGGTGTAGCTGCTCATCTCAATCACTTCCAGTCGATCCAGAAGAGCATGAGGAACAGTATCCAAAGTATTTGCGGTGGCGATAAACATTACGGAAGATAAGTCGTAGGGCAACTCAATGAAATGATCACGGAAGGTGTGGTTTTGTTCACCATCCAATACTTCCAAAAGTGCCGCCGCAGGATCGCCATGGGAATCTGTGGTCAATTTATCAAGCTCATCAAGAAGGATAACAGGATTAGATGTTCCTGCAAGCTTAACGGCGTTGATAATGCGACCGGGCATGGCGCCGATGTACGTCTTTCTGTGACCGCGAATTTCCGCTTCATCGCGAATACCGCCCAAAGAAATACGTGCAAACTTGCGATCGACAGCACGAGCGATAGACTTTGCAACCGAAGTCTTACCCACACCGGGAGGCCCCACCAAGCAAAGGATCTGTCCTTTGATGTCCTGCTTCAACTGCTTAACGGAAAGGAACTCAAGAATGCGTTCTTTCACCTTCTCGATGCCGTCGTGATCTTCATCCAGGATCTTCTGGGCAACGGCAATATCCAAGCGATCTTTGCTGTATTTTTCCCAAGGAAGCTCTAAGCAAACATCCAAATAATTATGGATAACAGAAGCCTCGGAGCTGCCGAAAGGCATTTTCGCAAGCTTGGATGCTTCTGACTTCAGTTTCTCCGCAACCTCGGCAGGAAGATTGGCCTCGGCAATACGTTTGGCGTATTCGCTTCCCTCTTCCCCGTCGCCGCCTTCTTCATCCATGCCAAGCTCACCGCGGATGGTGTTCAATTGCTCACGGAGATAAGCATCACGCTGACGACGCTGCAGGCGATATTTCACTTTGGATTGGATGGAATTTTCCAATTCCATCAATGCGATATTCTTTTCCAAAATGTTGCAAAGCTTTTCGGCTCTCTTAACGGAGTCCACTTCTTCGAGAAGAAGCTTGCGATCCTCAAAATTGTTCAGGAAATTGCTGGCAAGGAAATCCGCAAGGACACCTGCATCATCAATGTGATGCAATTCCTCCAAGATCTCAGGAGAGGGTTTGTTGATATACCTTAAGTAATCGGAAAACAAAGCCCAAAGAGAGTCGATCACTCTCTGTTCCCGCTCGGGATGAGAGGAAGAGCTACGGTACGGGAGGATCTCGCTTTCCAAATGATCGTTTTCTAAGACAGTGGAAACCCGTCTGGCACGATAAAGACCTTCAGCCATGATCTGCAAATTACCGTTGGTCAAACGCAAAACGCTCTTGATATTGGCAACTACACCAACCTCAGCGAGATCGTAGTGACCCGGATCCTCAACTGCAGGATTTTTCTGAACTGCAAGATATACAGGCTGATCGTTTTCCATGGCAGTCTGCAAGGAAGCAACAGAAAGCTTACGGCCCAATTCAAAGCTCGTGGTAATACCGGGAAAAACCACGATGCCACGAAGTGCAATTGTAGGATATGTCAGCACTTCGGCTTTATCAAAAATCAAAGACATAAAAACTAAATAACTCCAAGTAGTACTGTACTGAAAAGGTGCGGGTTATCTACCGAGAGATGCCGCTCCGATGATGCCGGCACGGTTGCCCAGCTCGGCGATCTTAATAATGGTCTTCTTATCGCTGTTACGGGAATACTGCTCCACTTCAACGATCTTCTTCAAGGGCTCCAAGAGCCCTTCTCTTTCGTTGCTGACACCGCCGCCGATGCTGAACACCTCGGGCTGGAACACGTTGATGAAATTGGTAACACCGCAAGCGAGATACCCGATGTAGGTATCTACAACCTCTTTAGCGGCCGCGTCACCGGCGCGATTGGCGTCAAAAGCGGTTCTGCCGTCAACGTTTTCCAGCTTACCGTCGCAAAGCTTCCACATAAGAGAATCCTTGTGCTGCTCCATTTTCTCGCGGGTCAACTCCATCAGTGCGGTCGCAGAAGCGTAGCACTCCAGACATCCCTTTCTGCCGCAAGTGCAGGGCTTTCCGTTATGAACGATGACGGTGTGGCCAAGCTCAGCACCGGCGAAATTAAAGCCGGACAGAATTTTGCCATCAACAATGATACCGCCGCCTACGCCGGTACCCAGGGTCAGGAAAACGGAGTCCTTATATCCCTTGGCTGCACCGAAGGTAGCCTCGCCCTTTGCAGCTGCATTTGCATCGTTATCAATATAGATCTTCTTGATGCCGGTAAGCGCCGAAAGCTTTTCCGCAATGGGATAATGGAGAAAAGGCAAGGTGCAAGCGTAAACGATCACGCCGCGCTCGCTGTCGTTGGTGCCGGGAGATGCGATGCCTGCATACTCCAAGTCCTCGGGCCGAACGCCGCCCTTTTCCAAAACACGCAGACAAAGGTCTGCCATATCCTTAGTGATACGGTCACCGTCTTCGTCTCTAACGGTTGGACAGCTTTCCTGCACGAGAATATTGCCCTCCTCATCACAGAGGCCGGCTTTAATGGACATTCCGCCCAGATCGATTCCAAGATAATACATATTCAATACCATTCCTTTTTTGAATTACTGTCTGCTGGTAAATTCCATAAGACGCTTGTTAAACTCTTCAGCTGTGTTGTAGCCCATTTTCTTCTGTCTGTGGTTCATGGCGGCGATCTCGATAATAACCGCCAGGTTTCTACCCGGTTTTACGGGGATAGTGATGGAAGGAATCTTGATACCAAGCAGATCGGTATATTCAGCTTCCAATCCGAAACGCTCATACTGCTTTTCGGAATCCCAAGGCTCGTAGTTGATCACCAAGTCGACCTTCTCAGTATCTTTAACAGCACCCATACCAAAAATACGGCAAACGTCAACAATACCAATGCCGCGAAGCTCGATGTAGTGTTTGATCAGCTCCGGAGCAGAACCAACTAAGGTCTTATCGGACACCCGTTTCAACTCAACGGCATCATCCGCAATAAGGCGGTGACCGCGCTTTACCAGCTCAATCGCGGTCTCGCTCTTGCCGATGCCGCTTTCGCCCATCACCAAAATACCTTCGCCATAAACCTCCACCAAAACACCGTGGGTGGTGATTCGCTCTGCCAGCAGAACGTTCAACTCAGAGGTAATGGCAGCAACTACTTTAGAGGTGTAGCCCTGAGAGCGGTAAAGAGGAGTCTCATATCGCTCGGCCATCTCCTTCATTTCCGGGAAAATGGGAAGCCCCGCTGTAACAATCACCATCACAAGGCTGTGAGAAAAGAAGGCTTCCAAAGACGCCTTACGCTGTTCCAGCGGCAAAGAGCAAAGATAGCTATGCTCCATGTTGCCAATCACCTGGATACGCTCGTTTTCAAAATCCTTATAAAACCCCGCCAAAGGCAATCCCGGACGGCTGGTGTCGGAGCGGGAAATATAACGGTCGTCAATATCTGTGGGTTCATAAATGGTCTCAAGCGAAAATTTATCGACGATAGCGCGAAGTTTTTCCTTGTGCTTAGGTCCTTTCATCTGCATTTTTTGCTTCCTCCTGTAATTCGGTCGAAGAGCGATTCTTAAGCCATTCGTTCAACCACATAGCGCCAAGAACGGAAAAAATAATCGCCAAAGGGATCAACACGCTTAATACCATAGTCGCTTTTGTATTGCCAAAAAGTCCGGCGAAAAGGGTGGCGTATTTGTAGAGCAGCACTTCCCCGCCATATACAATTCTGGTAGCAATATTAATCAGGACATTCGCCCCTTTTTCATACTCCGGAGCTTCCAACAGCATGGATTGTGTTTCCAAAAAACCGCGAATAGCAAACTGATATGCGATCAAAACGGAAGCAATAAAATCCAATGCAAAGAAGATGAATGCCGTATTCCGATATCGAGTAGCGTTTCGTTTCATAGCGACATCGGAAAGAGAGATCGGGTTTTCGGAAACGAAATACGCCCACAAGGAATACGTTGTTGCCAAAGCTTCTCCCTTACGCTCGTGAGAAGAAATGAGCGCAAGCCCATTCTCGCTTTCGGGAGAGCAATCTAACCATTCTACGCTGTAATACAAAACATCATCGGTCATCTCAAAGGTATAGGAATTCTCCCCGCGAAAGAGCAAACGATACCCCTGCTTCCCGAGCTGATTTAACCAAAGACACTCATTTACAGAAGAGAAGAATCGTTTTTTGATTGTTTTTTGGGGAATCATAGCTTCCACGCGAACGACCTCCTAAATATACATAAACTCATATTGATTTATTATACCCGCTTTGTTTCGATTTGTCAATGTTATAACATGGATTTTCCAATGGTTTTTCCTTCCCTTTTCAAAAAATAATTATTTTTTGCGAATTTTTGAAAAACATACTTGCAAAGGCGTCTCTTTTATGATATACTACACTTTGTGAAAACGGGATATGGAATATGGCCATACTATCCGGGGAGTTAGCGGTGCCTTGTACCTGCAATCGGCTCCAGCAGGGGTGATATGCCAGCATGAGGGCAAAGTTTGTGTCGCTGCATCCATACAAAGCCGTTGAGAAATGGGTCCTGCGCAATTCGCACCTGTGAACCATGTCAGGTGGGGAACCAAGCAGCATTAAGCAGATCTGCGGATGTGCCGTGGGGCAGCCTGTTTTGAGGCCGAGTATGGGTTTCCGGATGGAGATTTTGTTCGAACTTGGCTGTATGGTCATATTGCGTATCCCGTATTTTATAGGAGGTGGAGCCCGTGTATCAAGCTTTATACAGAAAATGGAGACCGCGCACATTCGATGAGATCTCAGGGCAACAGCACATCACAAAGATCCTTCGCTTGCAATGCATGGAAGATCGTGTATCGCACGCCTACTTGTTCTGCGGCACCAGAGGCACCGGCAAAACCTCTACTGCAAAGATTTTGGCAAAAGCGGTCAACTGCGAGAATCCCATTGACGGGAATCCTTGCAATTGTTGTTATGCCTGCACCTCTATCGACAGCGGTAATGCCACCGACGTTTTGGAAATCGACGCAGCCAGCAACAACGGCGTTGACGACATCCGTGATCTGCGCGACGAGGTGGTCTATCCCCCGTCCATGCTTAAAAAACGGGTTTATATCATCGACGAGGTTCACATGCTTTCCACCGGCGCATTCAATGCGTTGTTGAAAACTTTGGAAGAGCCTCCGGAATACATCGTCTTTGTGCTTGCAACTACAGAGCTAAACAAGCTGCCCGCCACCATCATTTCACGCTGTATTCGTTTTGATTTCAGTCGCTTGAGTGAAGAGATCATTGAAGAACGTTTGAATTACGTTGCACAGCAGGAGCAAATCCATTTGGGTGAAGGCGCTTCTGCATTGCTCGCAAGATTAGCCGACGGCGCATTACGAGACGGTCTTTCGATTTTGGAAGCTTGCACTTCGGGTGTGGGCGACGGCAACGAGATCACTGCAGAGGCTATTCGAGAACGACTGGGAATTGCCGATGCCGATCAGCTTTTGGCCTATTACCGAGGGATCTGCCAAAAAGATACCCCCTCCGCCCTAACAATTCTCGATGAAGTGCACGGCTCCTCCAAAGATATTACTATTTTTCTGGAAGATGTCTCTGCCCTTGCTCGTGATTTATTGGTTCTCAAACAGCTTAAAGGCGGTACCACAAGAAGCGGTCTTATCCGCTTTCAAAAGGAAGCAAGGCAATTGCTTGAAGAATACCCCGATATACTCACTACGGAAGCTCTTTTCTATATTTGTTCCGTGCTTGAGGATACATTGGGACGCATTTCCAAGTACGCCACCAATAAAAAAATGTTATTGGAATTCGCAACCATTAAGCTGTGCGATTTTACGCTGTCGGATAGCAACAAGGCTTTGTTGGCAAGGCTTTCCAGATTAGAGAAGCTGTTGGCCAACGGAGGCGTTCAACCTCTTTCTTCTATGCCTGTTGTTGAAAAAACGATAGAAAAACCTCAACAGGTCGAAAAGAAGCCGTCTCCCGAGAGGAAGAGCAGCGAAGCGTTTACAAAATACGCAGAGCTTGCTGAAGAGATGATGGGGCATCCCGATCTACTCCCCTATATTCAAAAGATTAAGGTATCCATAGAGGATGGAAAGTTCGTAATCACTGCCGATGGCTTTACCAATCAAATGTTACAGCTTGGTTCTAATCCTCAAGCCTTGAACGAGGCAATACGCATGGTGACAGGCCGAGCTTATGAAATCGTATTCCGCGACCGTACAAAAGCCATTGAAGAAGACCCCTTGAACGAATTATAAATGCGAAAGGATAAATATCATGAAAGTAAGATTACCTAAAGGAATGGGCGGCGGCCCTTCCGACATGAATTCCATGATCCGCCAAGCGCAAAAAATGCAGGAACAAATGGCAGAAAAGCAGGCCGAATTGGATGAACGCGAATACGATGTTCAAGCAGGCGGCGGTGTAGTTGCTGTTAAGATCAAAGGTACCAAAGAGATTTTGGATATCTCCATTCAGCCCGAGATCATTGATCCCGATGATCCCGAAACCTTACAAGATATTCTCGTTGCCGCAATCAACGAGGCTATCAAGAAGGTCGAATCCACCAACGAGCAGGAAATGAGCAAGATCGCAGGCGGAATGAACGTTCCGGGAATGTTCTGATATGACGCCCGCTCTCGAAAAACTGATTGCTCATTTTGCTGCGCTGCCTTCCATCGGAAGAAAAAGCGCAGTTCGTTTGGCGTACCATGTTCTTGACATGAGCGACGACACTGTTGCCGATTTTGCAAACGCATTGTTGGATGTAAAAAAGTCGATTGGCCTGTGTACCGTTTGTCAGTGCTACAGCGAGACAGAGATCTGTCGTTTTTGTGACGACGGGACAAGGGAAAGCAACGTGATTATGTGTGTGGAAGATAACCGTGCTTTGGAAGCTATCGAAGCTCTTCACGAATACCGCGGAAAGTACCACGTTTTGCACGGTGTCATCTCCCCCATCGATGGCGTCGGTCCCGATAAGCTGAAGATCAAGGAGCTTTTGGCACGACTTGACGACCGAGTTGAAGAAGTAATCATCGCAACAAATCCCAGTGTGGAAGGCGAGGCTACCGCGATGTATCTTGGAAGGCTGTTAAAGCCCCTGGGAATCAAAGTAACGCGCCTTGCGTACGGACTGCCCGTCGGCGGAACTTTGGAATACGCTGACAATACAACTCTTCTGAAAGCCATTGAGGGCAGAACAGAAGTATAAAAGTATTCATAGCAAAAAGCTGTCCTGCTCGGACAGCTTTTTTCGTTTACTTCTTTTTTGAATTGTTTTGCTTCCCTTTGAGATAGGGATTATCGCCATAGCCGTAGCCATAATCGCCCTTACCATACCCATAACGATAGTATTTTTTATAATACTTCCCGTATCTATAGTAAGACCCTTTATAAAAACGGCTGTTGTGGATCGTCACTCGGTTCAAAACAGTTCCGAGAACAGGACAACCGCTTTTCTCAAGCTGCTCCAAAACGTTCTTGGCAAAATGTCTGCTGATGGTATTTGCACAGATTACCAATACAGAACCGTCACAATTCTTCGCGACAACGGCGGCATCAATAACGGCCCCCAAGGGAGGAGTATCCACAATGATCATGTCGTATTGAGACTTCAGTTCCTCCAACAATTGAACGAATGCTGAGGAACCGAGAAGTTCTACAGGATTGGGCGGCACAACGCCGGCAAACAAAATATCCAAATTGGAAAACTGTGTTTTACAAACGCATTCTTCAAAAGAATTTGTCTTGGAAATAACGCATGTGGTTCCCAAAGATACATCCTCGCCGAGTAACCGTCTGGCCATAACAGATTTTCTCAGGTCGGTATCTAAGAGCAGAACACGCTGGCCATCCTCCGCAAATGCTTTTGCGATTCCAAAGGAAACGGTGGTCTTACCATCGCTTTGTAAGCATGAGGTGACCATGATCACTTTATGATCCGCACCGCAAAAGCGAATATTGGTACGTAAGGTCTTGAACGCCTCGGAAATTCTGTAATCATCCTGAAAATCAATCTGCACTTGAATTTGTTTCATGACCGAGCGCCCTCCTTTCTTCCCGCGGATTTCTTATGTTTCTCCTCAGTGATTTCCGTTTCGGGAATCATCGCCAATACAGGAAGGCCTAAGTATTTTTCCACGTCTTCAGAGGTATTGATCTTGTCGTCGCGTAAGTACAACAGTACTAAAACACCCGCTACGAGAGCCATACCAACCAAAGCTGCAAGAACAGCCAAGGTATAACGCTTGGAAGATGCAGGCATATAAGATAAGCGAGGCTGTTCGTCAATGGCCACCTCTTCCACTCCAAAGAAGTCGGAAAGGCTGACCAGCGATGCTTTCAAAACGGCATTAGTCGCAGCGTAAGAGAGGATGGGATCGGTAGACTGTACAACCACTCGCAAATAATGCGTATTTTCCACATTCTCGATAGAAGTGGCAGATCGCAAGGTCTTCCAGTCAACGGATGCACAGATCTGACGAATGTACGATTCAAGCTCTGCCTCGTTTACCTGATTGGTGGCATCGAGATACACAGCTCGAAGCTCCTCCGGCAACAAGTCAACTGCTTTGCGGAAATTTTCTTCCGTGGTCACACGGTAAATGTAGTCATCCATAACCATGCCGGTATAACTGATTTCGCTACTTCCGAACTGATTTTCCTTCTTTTCTACAAGGAAAATACTGCCGTAGGATTCATAGGTATCTACATAAGTTGCATCCGTATATACCATTGCAACACCGCCAAAAAGAATGGCTACCAGCAGAACCAGCCACCATTTCCCTATGACGGAAAGAAAGATATCCCAAATGGCAACGGTATTTTCTTGTTCGGATGCTTCCGAAGTATAATTCGTTACTTTCTTATTCTCCACAATACACCAACCCAAAAATATTTACTGAAATATTATAACCAATTCGCAAAACGAGGACAAGGCGATTCGTGACGTTCTACTCCTCTTCCCCGGCGGGAATTGCAACCTTGATCTCAAAAACGCCCTCGGCAAAGAAAGGTACAGCAACGCCTCCGTATTTTTCCGCAATCTCATAAATGATCTGTAACCCCAAGCCATGACGGGTTCCGTCTTCCTTTGTGGTGTGGAACAAGCCGTTGTCCGCCACCCGGGGCTCTTTAATATAAGGATTGCGACAATCAATACGCATTACGTTTTTTTCCATACGGATCATGATCTCAACCCATCGTTGATCCTCGGGCAAAAGGGATACAGCCTCCAAAGCATTTTGAAGGATATTATTCAACTCGCTGGCAATATCAGTATCCTTGATATCCAGCTTGGACGGCAAAACGGCATGGCAGCGAAAATCAGCGCCAAGCTTTTCGAAGCGCTCCTCGAACATCAAAAGCAGATAATTTGTCAGAATATGTCTGCAATATTGATCTGCACGAACCGTGGCAATATAATCTGTCATATTACCAAGGTATTCTTCCAACTGCCCATACTCTCCGTTTTTGCAAAGCATGGCAGCAACATTCAAGGTATTGGAAATATCGTGCTTGATTTTTCGTACAGAATCCTCGTATCTTTGAAGATTCTGCGCGTATTCCATATTGGCCTCGTCCCTCGAACGCAGCGTTTGCAATTGCAAAGTGTGCTGATGGTACTGCCTAAGGTAATTGACGATGATCAGGACTGAAGTTCCGAAAAAAACGATCGGATCCAGGACATTGGCACGCACCCAATTTAGCGAAAGATCGAACGTCACCAGTTCGTCCCTTACACGTGCGACGGAAAAACCGTTCCTAATCAACACAACTACCGCATGAAAAACGATCACGGTAAAGAAAGATAGTACAAAAGCCGATCCGAAGGAACGCAGGAAGACGTTTTTCGACTTCCATTCCAGAAGAGAAAACAAAATCCCAAGAGCAAAGCAGAAAATAAACGCGATATCGCTGACAGTACTAAACCAAAATATCGTGCTTGACTCCATATTCCACGCCAATGCAAACAGCAAGGCGGATGAAGCAAAACAATTTGCCAACACGAACGGTATATAGAAACGATCGTATCGACGCATATAGTAGATCAGGCACAAAAGTAACGGCAGGACAGAGAGCTGCCCAAGTCCATCAGCGACCTGAGAAAACACGTGCGGTCTTGCGGCAGACAGCAAACGTCCGATCTTACCCAAGCAACTCAAAACGCCCAACGAGGAACACCAGATCAACAAAACCGGAATTAACTGGAATTTATTCTCCCAGGCATTCATTAGGAAGACCACGCACATACATGCCAGCAGCAACAAGAAAAAGCACATGGAGAAGAAATAGCCAATATAGGAATACCATTCCTCAAAAATCACATAGATTTCTTGAGAATCCGCCAACGCTGCCAAATCCCGCGGCAAACTGTCAAAGGAGAGAATGGTCATAATCTCCACAGCCAGAATAGCGGTAATCCCCAGCACGGAAAGTATAAACAGTCTTCTTTTTCGCCACCAAGCGGAAAAAGAGATCCTCTCTACCCGTTTCATAATGCGCCGATCATGGAAGCAAAGCGCTCCTGCGCCTCTTTATACGAGGGCTTGGCGATGGGAATAATGGACCCGTCGGTCATGATAAAACGATAGTTCTGCAAACGATGCACATAGCTCATATTTACAGCATAGCTTCTGTGACACTTGAAGAAATAGCTCCCCGGGAGCTCGGGAACAAACTCCGAAAAAACGCCGGAAAAGCGCAAGGTTTCCCCATTGTTCAGCTGCATTACGATGTCATGCCCCATGGATTCCAGATACAAAATGCTTTCATATTGAACTACGGTTCTACCCTTGTATTTATCGTTGATCATAAACGTAGGACGCTTTAAATAGAGGGTCAGGATACGATCCAACAACGCGTGGACATCCTTCTTTGAAATGGGTTTAGCAAGAAAAGTGATGGGATAAATGGAAAAAGCTTCCAATGCATAGTCGGTATTCGAGGACACAAAAACAATATTGGTGTCATCGCTTCGCTCTCTCATTTGCTTTGCAAATTCCATCCCGGAATCACTGCGAATCATAATATCCAAGAACAAAAGATCGAACTTCTGCTCCTTCTGCGCGCGTTCCAACTCAAACAGAGCCGTAAAAGCGTCCACACTGTACGGATAATTACGATATTCCATATATTCGGTGATATATTCCACCATACTATCATTGAAAACGCGTTCGTCGTCACAGATCGCAATACGGAACATAGAAGCCTCCTAAAAGAACGATTTGCAAGAGTTATTTAAATACTTTGCTTCTTACGGTACAAGAACAAAAGGCGCACCAACAAAGCAACAAGACAAATACCGCCTACAACAGCGATGCAAAGAATGATTCCCGTCCAGTTCCTTTCTTCGGGCTGAAACGGTGTAATGACCACGTCATTAATCGATTGAGAAGAGGAGGAGTCGATTACATCAGAGGAAGTAACAGAAACCGCTTCTTCGGAAGAGTCGGAAGACACGTTGCTTTCTTCATACTCGGACACTTCATCAGATTCCTCGATACTCTGTTCGTCGGAAGTGTTATCTATCGAAGAATCATCGGAGAAATCGGGTTCCTCCTCCGATGAATCATCCGGCACGGAAAGCTCCTCTTCAGAAGAATCTTCCGGTAAAGACGGCTCTTCCTCGGAAGAATCATCAGAAGTCAAAGACTCATCCCCGGAAACAATCTGAGAAATCTCCGGCGGACGCTCGCGGAACAACACGATGGTGTACTCCATTTCCGTACCGTCCTCAGCAGAAACCTTAACAGTAATGGGATTTGTACCTTCGGCCAAATCCCCTTCCGCCTCAACAATTACCGTTGCTGACGAATCATTTGGAACAGCTTGTATACGGTAGCGGGTATACTCATTGGGGACGGTTGCGCTATAAAAATCCACCTTGCTTGAAAACGCAGGATTTAACGTGGGGATAAAGCCTCGCTCATCCTCCTGCGCCTCAAAAACCGTGATGTTCAGGGACTTTAAAGTAGCATCCGAGGATTTTTTATCAACAAATTTGACGGTAAAAGATGCGTCGTTAACGTCTTCGGTATGGGAGCCGTTCAAAATTTTACCGGAGGTGAAACGTACGGTGGTGCTACTCCCCAGCTTAGCTGTATCGTATACAAGAAACGTAAGATTCACCATTTTGGTAACAGTTCTTTCGTGGGTCAAAATGACAGTTCCTGTATCAGCAAAGAAATGAAACTCTTTTTGATATTTGCCGTTGACAGGCTTCACGCCGGTCAGCTTCAAAACAGAATCATCGTACTCCAATACACCCTGATAGCCGTATGCGCCAGAATCCAGCAACAATCTTACGGTAAAAGTATCTCCGGGACAAACTTCCTTTTCGGCAGAAAGCCTCGCTGTATAGCACACGCCCACCAATTGGAGCGCAGAAACGCAAGGAATCAAAAGCATAACGGTCAGAAGAAGAGAAGCTACGCGTCTCTTCAAAGGCGTTTGGGTTTTATTTTTGGTATGATTACGATTCAAAATCAAGCACTTCCTCTATAGGTTGTCCAACTTTATCTGCATGAATACGTAAATGACACGTCTCAGAATGTTGGAAATTCCCGCTCTTAAATGTAATGATAAGGCCTTCCATACGGAAGCACTTAGCACCGGTTTCGCTGGTCACAACCGGCAAGACATACGCGCCGCCAACGGAATCGATCCCCCGCAAAGAAATACCGGATACTTTTTGGAGATAGGGCATCAAGTTTTCAACAGTAACGTAGGGGCTTCCCATTCGTTGCGAATATGCGCTCAACACAAACTGATGCAACGCTTTTGTATCCTCGGGAATGCGATCGCCGAATTCAGCTCGGAAGCTGCGGATCAGTCCGTTTTTCAGATTTGATTTTGCTTCCTCGATAGCTGCTTTGCATGCCAAAGCATGGTCTTCTTTCACGGGAAGACTCTTTCGTTTAGCGACACGCTTCCATTGGACAATCAACCAAAGGAGCAATACCAAAACGACACCGGCAATGACACCAATCACGATCAAGGTTTTACGATTGATAGTGAACAAAACAAATCCGCCAGAGTTTTCATCGGAGGAATCATCTCCTTCAGAGCTTTCCTCAGGCGAAGCCTCAGAAGAAGAGTCACCAACAAAACCGGGAATGTCCTCTGACTCCTCACTTTCTTCGCGAGAAGAATCCTCTTCGGAAACGTCGGACTCTTCCTCGGAAACACCAGGTTCGGAGGATGTATCTTCGGAAGACTCCTGAGAAACCTCGGGCACTTCTTCACGCAAAAGGTTAATCGTATACGTCTTCTCCGTCCCATCTTCGGCACGAACCTTGATGGCGATGATGTTCATCCCCTCATTGAGGCTACCTTCGGTCGCGGAAAGAACTTTTGCAGCAGAATCACTGCAAACAGCATCGATCTTAAACGAAGAACACTCGTTGGAAACGGATCCGTTATACGACATAGTGTCGCTTGAAAAGGAGGGCTCCAACGTAAGGGTTGAACCGTCTCTGTCGTTATCTCCGCTGAATACTTTTACAGATAGGGATTTTAAAGTAGCATCAGCAGACTTCTTTTTTGTAATCTTCACAGTGGCGGAAGCATCGTTAACAGCAGTTGCTCTTGAGCCGTTTAACGCTTCACCGGAAGTAAAGCTGATCTTGGTATTGCCGACCTTCGCAGAATCCTTTACGGCAAAGGTAACCTTCAGCATTTTTGTTACACGAGTCGTATGGGTCACAACCGCCAAGCCGGTATCGCTATCGTAATCGGAGTTCTCTTTCAAATCGCCGTTTACAGGAGCGATCTTGGTCAATTTCAAAACCGAAGAATCATAGGAAAGAACACCGCGGTAACCAAATGCACCGTTGTCTAACGCTAAGCGGAGCGTAAAGGATTGTCCCTGCTGAGCTTCCGAATCTCCGGTAAGCTTAGCTGTATAGCGAATATCAGGTTCCGCCAAAGAAATATTAAAGGATAGGTCATCCATATATTCGGAATCAAAGCCGTTGATCACTTCCCAATCGGTAAAGTATATGGAAGTGGTGCTGCCCGACACGGCATCATCCAAAACGGTATAGGTGATCGTCGCCATCTTTTTTGATGCCGTAGTATAGTCAACGATCAGCAAACCGGAGCCTTCGTCATAAAAGAAATCCTCTTCCAATTTCTTATCACCAGATTCGACGTTGGCGATCTCTAAAACAGAAGAATCATATTCTAAATAACCCATGCAACCTTCTGCAGCTTCATCCAGAGTCAAATTGATTGTAAAAGAGCTGCCAATGTATGCCTTGGTATCGCCGGTAAGCTGCCCGGTGTAGCAAAGGCCCACCAAAGAGGTGGCACATACAACCGGGACGAGGAGAGCCAGAGACAAAAGGACGGCGAAGACTCTCTTTTGCAAGAAAGAGTTGATTCTATTTTTCACGGAATACGTATTCAAGGTTTCACACATCCTTTATTTTTAATGATTACGGGGCCTTCTCAACCACCGCTAATTTCACGCGGAAAAGCTTGGCAAACTCCCGGTCGCCTATGGAATAAGAGATGCTAAGAAGGTTGGTGTCGGGCACCATAGTGATTTCAAAGGCGGTAATTTTGCTTTGAAGAAGCTCTGAAGATGCTCCATCCTCCGCCTTGAAAATGGTTAACGTTCCATCAACTGACCAAACCAACGATTCCCCCGTGGGAACATCTTCAAAAAAGTCTTCCGCCGTTTTAGTCCGAGAATAAAAGGAAATTACCTTGGAGCCGTTCTGTTGGTCGCGCTCATCAAGCAAAATGAAACAATCTTCATTTTCGAAAAGCAATTCTAACCGCTTATTCAGCAAATCGGCATCCTGTGCTGCAGAAGTACCGGTAACGATCATATTGTTAGAACGGATAGAGAACATCAGCAAAGTAAAAGCGGAAATGCCAACGATGGAAAGAATGGCGATAGCGCTGATCAACTCGATTAAGGTGACGCCTTTGTTAAGATTACGCTTCATTGGGACACCTCCTGCCAAACAGACGAATCCCAACTAAAATACTTAGAAGCATTCCCCTTAGAGATCGTAATGATATAGGTTTCCCCCTCCGGTTTCTCGACAGTTACAGAAACGCCGTCAAAAAGATAATCTTCAGGATATTCTCCATCCAAGCCGCTCGAGCAACTGTCAAAAAATGCAACAAGAAGATTCTTTCCATCAGTCTCAAGTAGTAAATTGTCAATAGAAGTGCCTTGGTTAAGAGCGTTGTGGATCAGATCAGCGCAGAGCTCTACCTCGGCAAGGTGCTGTTGATTTTCCTCTGCCTGAATAGCGTTTCCATAATGGTTGAAAGAAAGAAAAATCGTCCAAGCCAGCAAAATGCTTGCAATAGCAAGTACAGCAACAACTGTCACAAGGCCTGCGCCACGGTTTGCATTTCGTTTAACCATAAGACAACAACCCCTTTCTCTCGATTACAAGGTCGTCGCCGCTTACAACATAAGTCACCTTAATGTCAACGCGACAGTAAGGTTTCACTAAGTTCGTTAGGGTTAATTCAAAGTGGTAACGGTTGTAAGAAAATTCCAACTTGTCACCGCTAAATTCGCTGGGAAGCCCCAGTATATCAAGAGGTTCGGAAGCATATTTGACGAACTCGGCCAAAAACGCTGCTTTCAACTTGCCGAGATACTCAGCTTCATTCTTCGGATCGGCATCCTCATCCATCTTAACCTGCATCTCTTCCAACAACATCATCACGTCATCTGCGGCGTCATTCATGGCAGACAAATGATAGGCCTTTGCATCTGTTTTTGCGGCCAATGCAAAAGAGGAAACGATCGGAAGAGAAATAATTCCCAAGATCGCTACAGCGACCAGAAGCTCTACAAAGCTAAAGCCTTTATTTTTCATACCGAACGTCTCCTTTCTTTTGAATGTTTAATCGGATTTATCCGAGAATGTTATCTGTTCCCACTTGGATACCGGGGATCTCGGGAGCCTCGTACTCATCCAGACCGGTAACGTAGTAACGGCGCAGAATCATAGTACCGGCAACAGTATCGGTTTGAGCATCGTAAGCGATTGTCAAGGAAACCAAAGACATGGGATTGTCTTCGTTCTCCACCAAGTAGGTGATCAGCTCCTTGAATTCCTTGTATGGCAGGGAATAGCTGAAGGGGAAGGTCTTTTCATTCAAAACCAGCGAGCCGGTAGAGAATAATTTGGAATCTGCGCCAAATACGATCTGGGTCTGGGTTTGTTTGGTAATGCGTTCCAGATCGCGAATGAACAGGATCTGATCCTCTTCTAAAATCGCACCGGGCATATCAACGGATTCCAGCAACGCCTGGGTTTGAAGTTTTACCTTAACAGCCTCTTCGGCGTAGTAAGACTCCTGAGAAAGATTGCCCTTGGCGGTAGCAATCTTCAATTCCAGCAGGTCGATATTCTTTTCTGCATTTTCCTTTTCGGTTACGGCAGTGAGATAAAGATTATTGTAGCAATAGTACAAGCCGACAACGCCCACAATCAAAAGGAGCAGGGCAACCATCCATTTTCTGATATAAACTTTTTTCATTGATCAATTGCCCTCCTTTCAAGATTGCGACGATTCGTCGGAGGTTTCCCCGGAGATCTCGTCAGAAACGTCCGGAAGCTCTTCAAATTCACCGGTATACTGCAATGCTACAGAGAAGGAAAGAATCTCGGTATTCACAATCTGCTGAGGTAATTTAATACCGCTTCCCTCTTCCGAATACTCGGTACGGACATGCTTAATGAAAATATTATCCCAAGTGTAGCCGAAGGATCCCATTTTATCGAGGTATCCGTTGTAATCCTCTTCGGTGATATCGAAATCAGACAAGGGGAAGACATTGTTGTTGACGTAGGTAAAGCTGTCAAGCACAGAAAGATCTTCCGTCTGGTTCGTATTCAAATATTTCACCATGGCATCCATAAGCTCATCTGCACGCTGTACCAAAGGATTATCGGCATACATAGGCTTCATAAGCTCAATCATGGAAAGAACGGTTTCGTCAACGGTATACTCCAAATACGTATGAGGAATATAGTTGGAGTACACATCAGCGGGTGAAAGCACACCGCTTTGCAGCATCGGAATCAACGCATCCAGCTGTGCCTGCGTATAGTCCTCATACTTGGAGGCAAGGTTCTCGCGAGACAAGTGCCCTTCGGAATCCAGCAAAGCATCGATATTATACCCGGTCACTTGAGAATCCTGGGTAATGGAGATCGCAGAAGGCGTTCCCATGGTGACAGAAGCGCAGTTGCGGAGCGTTTGGATCACATACGCAGCTTCCTCTCTGGTGCTGACGCGAATGTTCATGACTACGCCCTTGTCACTGACAGAAATACCGAACACGCGGAACTGAGAGGGCATTTTACGCTCTAACTCTTCAATGAACTGAACGAAATGATCGTTGTAAGTCTCCATATAATCGTCGATAGAGCCGATGCCCTTTTGGAGAGACTCATACAAGCTGACAGCATTTTGGTATGCGTTCTTCTCTTTGGTGGTATCGCCAAGAGCAATCAACTCAGCATTCAGCATGGATTCATGAGAGACGACAAGATCTCTATCCGCATCCGACATATATACCAAAGCACCGGAAATGGCACCGCAGATCAAGAAGCAAACGATACCAATGGCAAGGAGCGTATTCTGCACAGAACGATCATTGAAGACATCAAGCGCAGAAACAGTATTCGACTTCTGTCGGTTTGCCAAGTTAATAGGATGAATGCAGGCGCCGATAGGCGCTGCAAACTCAGCAAAGGAAAACGCAAAGGAATCACCGGCATTGGCATATTTTTTTTCAAGCTCGCTCTCCAACGGAACCACAGGGAGATCCAGCTCGTGAGCCAATAGATCATTAAAGCCACCGTACAACAGGGAGCCGCCTACCAAATAGACCTCGATAGAACTGGTGGACGTAACAGAGAGATAATACTCTACGCTACGGCGAATAGAAACGATCAAAGAACGTAGTGCTCTGGTGCAGCGAGCCTTGTCGCCGGCATAAGCAGGATCATCCCCTCGCTCCAAGGCGGTATAGCACAGGTCGTCATCGCGATCACGCAGAAGCCGATCATAAGAAATCGGTTCATTTTCGTCGATAAGATCGGGAAGTAATTGAGCCATTAAGGCACTGGAGCCCACCGACAGCATTCTTTGGAGGCAGATGGTTCCGCCTTTCACAAACGTCAACACGGCATGCTCAGAATAAACGGAAACGAGCAACTGCGTTTTTTCGGTATTGATTGTCTCCTTAACCAGATCTCTCGCGGAAACCTTCACAGCCTGGAAAACACCGTTGCCACCAAAGTCAATGGCCACAATATCCAATCCGACGTAGTTTGCAAATTGGTAATATGAACGAATGATATCTCTGGGAACGGCGCACACCAAAAGCTTATGCATACGCTTGCCGTCCTCATCAACTTTTCCCAAACTGTTATAAATCAACTTGTAGTCGGAAATGTTAACAGGAAAATAGTCGGAGGCGTTTTGATACAGCAAAGTCTCGATCTTGGATTCCTTTACCAAAGGAATCGTAATCTCGCGGTTGATGATACGGGAGGAAGAGATCGAGAATGCAGCACGGTCAGCAGAAACACCTACACGAGCAAGCGTTTCCTTGAAGGACTGACGGAATTTCTCGCTTTCCTGCACCAATCCATCTTCCGAAATAAGGTTCAAAGGGGTGGGTACCGTAAACGCATGGTAAATCTTAGGAGCTTTGGATTTAAAATCCATCTCCACCACACGAGTCACACCATTATCCAATTCAATGCCGAGTACCTTCGGCGCACCAATTGTAATATTCATTTTCGCTCACTTTCTGAATCTTTTATACGAGAAGTGAAATATACCATTCCACAAATGGATCACACAGGAACAAGGAAAGAAGGACACCTAAAGAAAGATAGGGACCCATGGCAAGAACGTGGTCTGCATTTGAGCGCTTCATCCGCACAGAATGTATCAATGAGCCAAGAATACATCCTGCAAGAAATGCGAAGCATATCTTTTGCCAGCCTATCAAAAGGCCGCAGGCAGCCATAAGCTTGACATCTCCCCCGCCGATCGCTCTTCCTTTGGAAACCAAAAAGATCAAGAGCAAGGGAAGGCTGATGCAAAGAAGACCGATCAAAGAATCAAGCCAAGAAGACAAGTCTGTCAGCAGACGAACAACGCCAAGACATCCGATGAAGATGTTGAAGCCCACAGGAATCTCATACGTACGAAAATCAATCACGCTCAAGGCTAACAGGGCAGAACACATGAGCGCCAACAACAACGCATGAAGCAGAGGAATCATCTCTGCACCATCCGCGGGTAAATACCATGCAAAAACGAAAAACCAACAGACTGCATTCGCGCCTTCTACCAAAGGATATTGAGGTGAGAGACGCGCTTTGCAGTAGCGGCACTTCCCTCCCAGAGACAACCAGCTTACCACAGGAAATAAGTCGTACCAAGCTAAGCGATGTCCACAGGACATACAGTGAGAAGGCGTTTTAACAAACTCTTCTTTTTTCGGAATGCGGAAAATCAGCACGTTCAGAAAACTACCGATCAATGCTCCGAACACAGCCGCAATAGCGGCAATCAAATATCTCATACACTACCTCATGCCGCACTGCCGAGCGCATCGTACATGGAGAACATGGGGAGCAAAATAGAACATACAACGATACCGACGATAGCAGCCATAACCAAAATAATAGCGGGTTCAAGAGCGGCGAGCAATGCCTTGGTTGCAGCCTCTACCTCCTCGTCGTAATAATCAGCGAGTCGATCGAGCATCTCCTCCAGGTCGCCGGTTTCCTCGCCAATACCGGTCATGTGGTAAACCATGGGAGGGAACAAGCCATTGGACTCCAAAGGTACGGAAAGGTTCGCACCGGCAGCCGCTTCGTCACGGCAGAAAAGAACCGCCTCTTTGAAGTAGATATTATTCATATTTTTCGCAGTGATCTCCAAAGAATCGAGCATAGGAAGACCGGAGGAGGTCAACGTGCTCAAAGTTCTTGCAAAATTAGCGCTTGCACTCTTGACTGTCATATCGCCAAACAGCGGGAGCTTCATCACAATTTTTCCAAAGAAGTGTCTCCCTTTGTCGGTTTTCGAAAACATAACCAGCAGGCAAACCACGGCAAATATGCCCAGGAACAACTTCCACCAATGGGCAACCATCCAGTCGGAGAAGCCCATGACGATCTTTGTAATGAAAGGAAGATCCATGCCCATATCTTCAAAAACACCCGTAAAAGCAGGGATAACCATGACCATCATAATCGCGACAACTACAACCACGACAACCAAAACGATCGTAGGATAAACCATAGCTTTTTTGACTGCACCCTTTACACGGGAACCCTTTTCGAAGTGATCCGCAAGACGGGAAAACGCCTTTTCCAAATTACCGGATGCTTCTCCCGCAGCAACCATGTTGATCATCATCGCAGGAAAAATATCGGGAGAATGAAGACGCATAGCGTCAGAAAGAGATTCACCCTTTTCGATCTGTGCATGAGTATCCAAAATCGCTTTCTTCAGACGAACATTTTGTGTCTGAGAAGCCAGCATGGTCAATGCTGCAAAAATAGGAATGCCGGCGCTGACAATACTCACAAACTGACGGCAGAAAACCCCCAGATCACGAGCTTTGACACGATTCAAAAACGGAAGATCAATATCCTTTGTCAAAAGCCCCTGTTCCTTCAGCTCGATGGCGGTCAGATCACTGCGCTTCAAAAATGCGCGAGCTTGCTCCAGATCTTCCGCCTCGATACTGCCTTTTTTAATTTTACCAAGCGGGTTTACCGCAACATAACCGTAAGAAGGCATTTTTCACCTCGGTAACGAATATCAAATGTTCATGATCTTTTTTTGTAACGTAATGGGGTCGTGGGCAAAATCTACTGCCGTATTCAGGGAAATACGGCGCTGAAGGTACAACTCAGACAAATGATCATCCATTGTTTGCATCCCAAGTTTTTTACCGGTTTGAATATTGGAAGTGATCTGGAAGGTCTTATTCTCACGGATCAAATTACGAATGGCATTGGTTGCAACCATCACTTCGAAAGCCGCCTCTCGCTTACCATCTACGGTAGGCACCAGACTCTGACATAGAATGCATTCGATGGCATTGGCAAACTGGATGCGAATCTGCTGTTGTTGTTCCTCAGGGAACGCGTCGATTACACGGTCCACGGTGGCCGCCGCACTGTTGGTATGTAAGGTAGCCAAAACCAAGTGGCCTGTCTCCGCCGCGGTTATGGCAGTGGAAATGGTTTCAAGGTCACGCATTTCTCCCACCAAAATAACATCGGGATCCTGACGCAAAGCGGCACGAAGAGCTGCGGAAAATGTTTTTGTATCCACGCCGATCTCTCTCTGATGGATGATAGACTGGATGTGAGGATGCACAAACTCTACCGGGTCTTCCAAGGTAACGATATGCTTTTTATAATTGCTGTTCAAGTAATTGATCACAGCAGCAAGCGTCGTGGACTTACCGCTACCCGTAGGCCCTGTAACTAAGATCAACCCGCGCTTTTTGCAGGATGACTTCACCACCGCATCGGGGACCTTTGTTTCCTCGATGGTAGGCATTTTAACAGGAAGCAAACGCAAAGCCAAGGCGTAATTGCCTCGTTCATGATAAATGTTGCATCTTAATCGGGATAGCCCCTCAAAAGAATACGCAAAGTCCACTTCCCCGTCTCTTTCCAAAACGGAGCGGGTACGAGCATCCATGATCTCCTCCGCGCAAGAGATCACGTCTCTCTCGGTCAAGATCTCATCGTTCCAAAAAATCAGTTCACCGGAACAGCGGAACTGGATTGGTCTCCCCACAGAAATATGAATATCCGAAGCTTTTGCTTCCAAAGCACCTAAAATGGCGCCCCTCATTCGTTCAGCCATATACTCTAAAGCCTTTCTTTTCTTCCAAACACAAATAAAGCGAGATCAATCCTCGAAGGAAACGTTCAAGGATTCTCTGAAAGAGGTAATCCCCTCCAAAGCAAGTCGGATAGCACTTGCGCGAAGCGTGCTCATTCCGTTTGCAACGGCAGCCTTCTTAATGGTGTTGGCATTTTCCTTGCGGGAGATCATATATTTGATTTCCGGCGTAACTTCAAGGATCTCGTATACACCGATACGACCTGTAAAACCGGTCTGGTTGCATCTCTGACAACCGACGGATTCGTACAACTCCACCTTACTGTCTGCAGGAAGCCCCATAAAGGCAAGCTCGTTGGGTTCCGCAAATTTCTTCTTCTTGCAGTGAGGGCACAAGCGGCGAACAAGTCGCTGTGCGATGATGCCCACCACAGAGTCTGCGATCAAATAACTGTCCACACCCATATCCAAAAGACGGGTAATGGAGCTCGCGGAGCTGTTGGTATGCAAGGTGCTGACCACCAAGTGACCTGTAATGGACGCTTGTACGGCGATCATTGCGGTCTCTGTATCACGAATCTCACCAATCATGATAATATCCGGGTCCTGACGCAAAATGGAACGCAGTGCGTTAGCGAAGGTCATATCTGCCTTGGTGTTGACCTGAACCTGGTTGATGCCGTCGATATTGGCCTCCACAGGGTCCTCGACGGTGATAATATTGGTGCTCTCGGCATTCAATTCACTCAAAGCGGTGTACAGAGTAGTGGACTTACCACTACCCGTAGGCCCGGTAATCAAAACGATGCCGTGGGGATGAGCCAGCAGATGGTCAAACTTTACAAGCTCGTCATCCGAGAAGCCAAGCAATCTTTTATCTCTGGTAAAATCTTGCTTTACCTGCAAACGAAGCACACACTTTTCGCCAAATACTGTGGGAAGGCAGGAAACACGGATGTCGTATTCCCGGTGATCCACAATGTAGGTAGCACGACCATCTTGAGGCTTACGCTTTTCCGAAATATCCATACCGCTGATGATCTTGATACGGGCAATAATGGCGGAAGCCAGCTGAGAAGCATACTTCACACGATTATACAGCACACCGTCGATTCGATAGCGAACACGAACGGATTCAGCAAGAGCTTCCACATGAATATCCGAAGCTCGCTGACGGGCAGCTTGCTCGATCATGGAGTTGACGATAACGACAATAGGAGAATTATTGATCTCATCTACCCTGTCATCCTCGGCCTCTTGGTTCATTTTTTCCCGCTCTTTGGTATACTGCTCAGCTACAGATAGGGTAGCGTTCCTGCCATAATAACGGTCAATCGCCGACATGATGTCCGTAGGCGTGGATACGTAAGGTTCAACGTGCATTCCCGTCACGATAGAAATATCGTCGATGGCGGTAATATTCATGGGATCAGAGATGGCTACGTACAACGTATTGGTGCCATCCTGAGCATACGCAAAAGGCATCACACGATGACGGCGAAGAACAGAATACTCAACGAGAGACTGGATATCTTCTGCAATCTGCAAACCATTCAACACCACCATGGGTGCATCGTACTTCGCAGCGATCGCTTCCGCAAGCTGGGTTTCGTTTGCCAACCCACGCTCCAAAATGGTATCGTATTCGCTTTTCCCCGTTTCGGAAACCAACGCAAGAACCTCGTTTGCCGCTTCTGCGGATACAACGAGATGGTCCTGCAATATTTCGATCAAATGTTTTTTCTGGCTGTTCATTCAGAGAACTCCTCTCTTGGGAATTCGTACATGTGCACAAATAAACCCAAGATAAAATAATACGTTTACATTATATCCGAACAGATTCCCAAAGTCAAGTTAAAAGAATGTAAAATATAGATTGTTTCAGGAAAAAACGTATTATTTACACGGTTTTTATACAAAAAGAAAAGCGGCAATCAATGATTACCGCTCTTGCAATTTGACATTGAAATTACTTAACTTCTTTGATGTTTACGAAGTACTTGGCTTCTGCATCGGAGAGGGCTTCTGCGATCTTAGAATCGGTATCGCGACGATCAAAGAACTTCATGGCAACCTGCTCGAACAGAGCATAGGAGAGAACATCCTCTTCCTGCTTTGCCTTGTCGCCCAGTTTTGCCTTGAGGTTCTCAAGCTCGGGCTTGATATTATCAGCGGGACGGCAGGTGATCTGCTGTTCATCGCCGATGATCTTCTTAACAAAAGCGGGATCGATGGGCAGAGGAGTCTTACCGTAGTCACCGCGAACCAGGCCCTTGAACTCCTTGGTTACGGACTTATAACGCTCGCCGGTGAGCACGTTGAACACTGCCTGAGTACCGACGATCTGAGAGGAAGGAGTAACCAGAGGAGGATAACCTGCATCTGCACGAACGCGAGGAACCTCTTCCAGAACCTGCTCCAGCTTATCGGACTGGTTAGCCTGCTTCAGCTGAGAGATCAGGTTGGACAGCATGCCGCCGGGAACCTGGTACAGAAGGGCGTTTACGTCTACCTTCAGCACCTTGGGATCCAACTGGCCGCTGGCAAGATACTTCTCACGCAGCTTGCTGAAGTGCTTGCTTACCACGTCCAGCTTGTTCAGATCCAGACCGGTATCGAAAGGAGTGCCCTGGAGTGCGGCTACCAGAGGCTCGGTGGGAGCCTGGGAGGTGCCCAAAGACATGGGAGCGATGGCAGTATCCACAACGTCTACGCCAGCTTCAATGGCCTTCAGAATGGTCATGGAAGCAACGCCGGCGGTGTAGTGGGTATGAAGCTGTACAGGAACCTTAACAACGGACTTGATGGCCTTTACCAGGTCATAAGCGTCGTAAGGCAGAAGCAGACCGGACATATCCTTGATACAGATGGAGTCTGCACCCATTTCCTCCAGAGTCTTCGCATACTTTGCATAGTACTCGTTGGTGAACACGGGACCGGTGGTGTAGGAGATAGCCGCCTGAACGTGGCCGCCTTCCTTCTTGGTAGCCTTGATGGCAGTCTGCAGGTTGCGGGGGTCGTTCAGAGCATCGAAAATACGCAGAATGTCGATACCGTTTGCGATGGACTTCTGTACGAAGTATTCAACGACGTCATCGGCATAGTGACGATAGCCAAGGATGTTCTGGCCGCGGAACAGCATCTGCAGCTTAGTATTCTTTACATGGTCGCGGATGGTGCGGAGACGATCCCAGGGATCCTCGTTCAAGAAACGGAGGCAGGAGTCAAAGGTTGCGCCGCCCCAAGCTTCGAGAGAGTGATAACCGACCTTATCCATTTCGTCCAGGATGGGAAGCATCTCATCCATGGTCATACGGGTAGCGATCAGGGACTGGTGAGAGTCACGCAGTACGGTTTCTGTAATCTTAACAGGTCTTTTTTCCATATATCAGTACCGCCTTTCAATTACTTAAACAGGGTAAGGAAGACGCCGGCTGCAACTGCAGAACCGATAACGCCTGCCACGTTGGGGCCCATGGCGTGCATCAGAAGGAAGTTGGAAGGATTCGCCTCCTGGCCAACCTTCTGGGCAACACGAGCTGCCATGGGAACAGCGGAAACACCCGCGGAGCCGATCAGAGGATTGATCTTGCCGCCGGTAATAAAGCTCATCAGCTTGCCGAAGAGCACGCCTGCAAGGGTTGCAAACGCGAAGGCACACAGACCAAGAACGATGATGTACAGGGTCTTGGGATCCAGGAAGGTATCTGCCTTAGCAGTAGCACCGACGCAAACGCCCAGCATAATGGTGACGATGTTCATCAACTCGTTCTGAGCAGTCTTGGAAAGACGCTCGGTAACGCCGGAAACACGCAGCAGGTTACCCAGCATCAGCATACCAACCAGAGACAGAGCGGAGGGCAGGATGGCGGAAACCACCAGAGCTACCACGATGGGGAAAATGATCTGCTCGGTCTTAGAAACGGGACGGAGCACGTCCATCTTGATCATACGCTCCTTCTTGGAGGTGAAGGCCTTCATAATAGGAGGCTGGATCATGGGAACCAATGCCATGTAGGAGTATGCGGCAACGGCGATAGCGCCCAACAGAGCGGGAGCCAGGGTCTTGGTTACGTAGATCGCAGTAGGACCGTCTGCACCACCGATGATACCGATGGATGCGGCCTCGGGAACGGTAAAGCCAAGGAGCAAAGCGCCGATAAATGCGGCAAATACGCCGAACTGAGCAGCCGCGCCCAAAAGCAAGCTCTTGGGGTTTGCGATCAGGGGGCTGAAGTCGGTCATTGCACCGACGCCCAGGAAGATCAGCGGAGGGAAGATACCCAGCTTAACGCCCAGGTACAGGTAGTCCAGCAAGCCGCCGTGAGCACCAAGCTCTGCCCAGTTGATCACAGCGCCATTGTCCTGAACGAAGAACTCCATGTGGAAGATAGCATCGCTGAGGGTGGGAATGTTGGTCAACAGCATACCGAACGCGATGGGCAACAGCAACAGGGGCTCGAACTTACGGACGATACCCAAGTAGAACAGAACAGCCACAATGGCATACATAACGAGATATTTCCAGCCGCCGTCCATAAAGCCGTCGATGATATAGCTAAATGCGGAGGACTCGTAAATACCCTTCAAAGCTTCTAACATTCTAATTTCACACCTTTCTCAATTGTTTCAAGCGAAGAAAGATGATTAACCGAGAACCAGCAGAACGTCGCCGGAGTTAACGGTTGCGCCTTCGTTTACGTTTACGGAGTTTACAACGCCGTCACGGGGAGCCATAACCTCGTTCTCCATCTTCATAGCCTCGAAGATGCACAGAACGTCGCCCTTCTTAACAGCCTGGCCTGCCTTTACGGGAACCTTCACGATGGTACCGGGCATGGGGCAAGTGATGGATTCGCCTGCGCCTGCGGGAGCGGGTGCTGCTGCGGGAGCGGGTGCTGCTGCAGGTGCGGGTGCTGCTGCGGGAGCAGGAGCTGCTGCAGGTGCGGCTGCGGGAGCGTAGGTTGCGTTGGGATCAGCGTTTTCAACAACGACTTCGTACTTAACGCCGTTAACGGTTACAATGTATTTTTTCATTTTAATCAATCTCCTTAAATTTATTGAAGTTTGGTGACAGAAATTACTTTGAATGCGCATTCGGACTCGCCGCGCTCTGCAGCAATGGCAGCAGTAGCAATGGCAACGATGAGCTGTTCATCGTCAGCGGCGGGAGCAACGGGTGCTGCAGGGGCGGGTGCGGGAGCAGCCTTGGGTGCTTCTGCAGGCTTCTTAGAGCCGGAAGTGGCGAACAGCTTGAACACGTACAGGATCGCCATGATCAAAATCAGAACCAAGAATACGACGGCCATACCGATACCGGCCACCTGTAAGCCATACATAAACTTTTCTCCGATAGGTGCATCGGGATCGATGTTAGCAAAGCCGCTGGAAAACTTGTCGACCTCTGCGGGAGCTGTAACGCTTTCCTCGGTTTGTGCGGCAGAAGATTCCGTTTCGACTTCGGCTTCCTCCGCGAAGGCCACGACGCCGGTCATCGCCAGCAGTGCAAAAGCCAACACGCAAGTCAACAGAATCCGAAGGAACTTTCTGTTTTTCGTGCCTGAATCTCTGAGACTCAAGTTAACACATCCTTTCTTTTTTCGGGCTGACCCACAGTCAGCCATTTTATTTTTTTACGAAATAATAATACTCTAAAATTCATAAAAAATCAAGAGAATTTTCAAATATTTTCTAAAACTGTATTTTCCGCTTACAGAAACGATATTTGCCATAAAAATATGTGGGATATTCACAATCTCACACAATATATAGAATACCACTCCCCCGCCTCAAGCAAAATAATAATTATCCCCCCGTAAAACGGGGGGTATTTCATTTTCGGGCAAAGCCCTAAACGCTACTGGCTACGCACAAGTGCGTTTTAGATTGGCCTGCCAGCCATGCAACTATTACTTACTACCCGTAAACGGGTCCCGTGGGTCGAACATGCTCAACTGATCGCTTTCCTGATCCCGCTTCAACTGTTCTGATATGTATTTCTTGATTTCCTTCGTGTTCTTCCCCACGGTATCAACGTAATATCCCTTACACCAAAATTCGCGATTTCGGTATGCGAACTTCATGTTTCCCCATCTTTGGAATATCAGCAATGCGCTTTTTCCTTTCAAATAGCCCATGAATCCCGAAACGCTCATTTTGGGCGGGATACTCACCAGCAGATGTATGTGGTCAGGGCAAACTTCTCCCTCGATTATTTCTACACCTTTCCATTGGCATAATTGGCGAAGTATCTCTCTTATCTCCAAACGTTTCTCTTCAAAAAATACTTTTCTTCGGTATTTTGGCGCAAATACAATATGGTACTTGCAATTCCATTTCGTATGTGCTAAACTACTTGTGTCTATGGCTTCTTTTTTCATAGATAAATCCTCCGATTGTGTTTTTTGTTTTCGACTGGCAGGTCAAATTCATTATATCACAATCGGAGGATTTTTTCTCAACGGTTAACCTCTTTTGAACCACGCGACTATCGCGTGGTTTTCGTTGTACAAAAAGCATCCCGGTCAGGTAGATCGGGATGCTTTGTTTTGGCAAGAGAACTGCTTGCGGAAGAGCCTATGGGTTAAGAGCGAACCCTTTTTTCGAAAAAAGGAACGATTGGTGCTTTTACAGCGCTTTCTTTTTGCGCTTGGTGCAAAGGATCGCCATAGTCATACTGCTCAGAAGCAGGAGGACTGCGGAGAACAGGGTTTCGGCGGTGTCCCCTGTTGCAGGGATGGATTTGACGGTGATTCTGCCGCAGCCTGTCACGGAGCTGTAGTCGATGAGCATAGCGGGGTATTTGGCAAGGAGGGGGGAATTTGCGGCCTTGATCACGCCGTTTTCAAAGGCGGAAACGTAGTTGGCCAGCACCATGTAGTCTTCCATAACGTAGTCCAGGACGTTTTCCCCGCCGTTGAGCATGGCAAAGCCGCCGCCCAAATCCCGCAGAGTGTAGTTATAGCCTGCCAAACCGTAGGTGGCGTTCAGGTCGAGGGGTTGCCAGGTGTTCGTGGCCTTGTCATAGATCTTTACGTCACGGACGCGGTATTCCGCGGGGCCTTGCACCCAAACGTCCAGATCATCCGCTACGGTGGTATTGGGGATGGCTGTATTGACAGTGTAGGTCACGCCGGAGACGTGGAGGAAGCTTCCGTTTTCCGCTTCCCCTGCGAAGCGGGCGCCCCATTCCAGCATATCCAGAATTTGCTGTCCGTTGACACGCAACAGGCAGGCAACGTTGCCAAAGGGGTGGATGTCCTTGCAGGTCTTGTAGGTCAGGTCGCCTGTGAGGGCTTGATTGCGGACACCGCCGCCGTTCATCACGGCAATATCTACGTCCAGCCCCATATCGTCGAAGAGGTAATAGAGAGCGTCTGCGGCGAGGTCGCCGGAGTTGGTCTCCACCATGCGCACCAGGCGGTTGCCCTCGGCGTCGTAGTTATCAAAGGTGATCTCAGAGGAACCGATTTTCTGACCCAGTTGTTGGTCAATGGTTTGCATCCAGGTGTTTTTGATCTCCGCAACGGCGGTGTCGGAAAGGAGGGTGCTTTGGTAAAGCTCGGAGGTAAGGGTACCGCTTTCGGGGTCGTATTCGATGAAATCGGTGGTGATCTCCCCTGTTTCGGAGTCAATGATCATCATGCCGATACGGTTGAAGTATTCCCCTGTTTGGGTAAGGAGGACGGAGTTGCCGTCCTTGTCGGTGACGGTCTGCCCTTTCATCACGGTGTGAGAATGGCCGTCGATGAAGGCGTCCAGACCGCTGACTGCGGCAATGGTGGCCTGGCTCGTCCAAGGCCCCGAGGAGGCGTCTACACCCAAGTGTCCCAGGGCAATGACTTTGGTTGCACCGGCGGCTTTGGCATCGTTGACAGCCGTTTGGACGTCCCTGTGCAGGTCGGCTCCGTCGTCACCGCCTGCGATGCCGTAGATGAAGCTCCCGTTTTCGTCTTGAAAATACGCAGGAGAGGATTTGGAGAAGGTTTCGGGGGTGGTGATACCCACGAAGGCGACGGTCTCTTCCCCGCAGGGGAACAGGACGAAGCTTTCCAGAACGTTTTCTCTGCGGATGCCGTCTTTTTCATGATAAAAATTGCATGAAAGATAAGGAAACTCCGCCAGCGAGATTGCGTTGAGACAGCCCTGCATTTTGTAGTCGAATTCGTGGTTGCCCAACGTGGCCACGTCGTACGCGGCGGCGTTCATCAGTCGGAGGATGGTCTCCCCTTGATCCATGGCGCCGTAGGCCGTGCCCTGGATGTGATCCCCCGCATCCGCCAGCAGAACGTAGCGGTAGCGAGTCTGCAGATCCTGCTTTACAGCGGCGATGACGTCGTAGCTCAGTTCGCCGTCGATGTAGGTATGTATATCGTTGGTGTAGAGGATCACCACGTCTTCGGAAAGCTGTGCTTCCTCGGCCTGCACAGCCGTAGGAAGGAGGGTGATGAGCAGGAATGCGCACAAGAAAACGCTCAATACTCTGATCGTTGATGGTTGTTTCATAAATACCTCCTGTGGGAATATGGATCTATGGTTTTATTCTACTCGGTTATGGCGAGAAATGCAAGAGTTTTTTGAAAAAAACCGAATGCGGTTTCGATAAAAAACGACCCGCTTACCATTTGGTAAAACAGGTCGTTTTTCGGTTATTGGATCAAGAAATAATACTCGGCCTCCGCCACGGTGATCAAGCCCTGCTCGGCGGTCAAAACCAAGCAATAGCTGTTCGCAGAGTTACCTGCAAGAGAAATCTCCAGCTCTACGGTGTGTGCAATGAAATCCTTCGTGTCGATCTTTCTGGTGACGGCGGTACTGCTGTAGGTGCCGTCCTCGCTCTTGACCATCAGAACCAGCTCCAGCTCATGAGTGGGAGGCAGGTCTGCCCAGGAGACGGTTACCACAGCGGTAGCACCCACCTCATACAGCTTTTTGTCGGCGGTGATCTTCAGAGAAACGTTTTCACTGCGCACCGCTTTCAGCTTGAGCTCGGCGGAACGGAGAAGCTCGCCGTTCATGGGAGAGCCTTCCGCACGGGAGTTGGAGGAGCGCCATTCCACAGTGAATTGGTATTCCGTCTCGGTCTCGGGGAGTAGCCCGGATACCAGAGTGACGGTGATGAAGCCGCCGCCCTGCAGCATGGGATACACAAATTCTCCGTTGCTGTTGGCGTAGATCTCGGTGGTGGCTTCCCCGTTCTTCACCAAAAGGTGAGCGTCCGCGGGAAGGGTGACTCCGGATTGCGGGATGAATACCAGAGCTTCATCGCGGTTTTTCCACTTGGAGGCAATTCCCGCAGAGGGAGTGTAGATATAGTCAAGCTCGCCGTAATTCCCAGTAGCCGACAAGGTGTAGGAGGGTGCATCCTTTAAGGAGGTAACTGCCTGTTCCTGAACGTTTGCCGCACCGGAAGCGTCAGCCTTGTCTGCCGTAAGGGCGGTGGTCAAGGTATCCCCTGCCACGGTGCTGTCCGCGCGGGAGAAGTCTACCACAAACTGCAGATTCAACGAGCCGTTTCCGTATGAGAATTTGATCTCTTCCGTGCCGAGGCGGACAAAGGAGGTCAGCTCCAGCGACGAATAGCCGGAAGCATCTGCCCAATAGTAAATGCCGGTGTTGCGATCCAACATCAGAACCGTGGTTCCGGTAGGAAGGGCGGCACTGAACATCAGCTTTATCGCCTTGTACTCGGTGCTGTCGTAGTTGTCCACGTCAAAATAGACGGTGAAAGCGGAATCGCGGCTGATGGTTGCGGTGTCCGTGGTCACGGTTCCGAAGACCTGGTCCTCGGTGACCTTGGAGGAGACGGTCATCAGCTTTTTGGCGTCGGAAATGGTGATGGTGATGGTACAATCGGCGGGAATGTTATTGATCACATAGACCCCAACAGAACCGTTTGGTGTAAGCACCGCTTCGCGGTCGTCCAAACCCTCGGTTTCTGTTTGAATGGTTACCGCATGCCCTATGGGATAGAAATAGCCGCTCTGCAAGGTATATTGCAAAGTGATACCGTTTTCCAGATTCGTGCCGTTGGCTTTCTCAAGGGTATATTGGATCCCCTCTCCGCAAATGACCTCCACCTTCACGTTACCGGTAAAGAAATATACGCTGTCCGCCGCTATTTGGGGAGAGGCGTTGTAGTTTGCCCCCTCGCTGTAGCGGGCGTAGATATAGTAGTTGGTCAGAGCGACGTTCAGCTCAAATTTGGCGGCATAGCCACCTTCAAGATCGCTTCCCTTGATCCATTCGGTAGAATACTCGACGCCGTTCGCGTAATACACCACGCGGTACTCGGCGTAGGAATCGTAACCGTCAGTGCCCGTCAAAGGAGAATTGGGAACGGGATATACCGAAAGAATCGAGCCGTCTGCGTCAATATTTGCATCGAACTTGGGTTTTTCGGCAGGTGCAGACTGGTCGGCCTTGGCGATGGTATAGGTGACGGATGCGGTACAATCTCCCGCCGTTACGGAGGCGGTGTAGGTTCCCGCGTACTTGGGAATACCAACATCCGTATCCCCTTGCCGATAGGTAACGGGCAGGCTCCAGGAGGAAGAACAGTAAACGCGGACGGGATGCTCCGCCTTGTCGTATACGGTGTTTTCCGCCGTCAGGGTGATCTGCTCGCTGTATCCGCCGCACTCACAGTCTCTGCGGAGAGTTCCGCCGTTTGCGGAATAGGTATAGGTATGGGTTTCGGGGTTATGGTCGCATTTTTGCCAAACGGCGTACAGGGTCACTACCTCGCCTTTTTTGGTGGTCAGGTTGGTGACCGTATCTTGATCTCCGTACTCCACTCCGCCGTCGGGGGTAGTGGACCAGCCTTGGAACAGATAACCGGGACGCGCGAATTGATTGGCGTCCAATTGAGTGGGCATGTCGTAGGTAAAGTTGACGCTGGGCATATTGCCGGAGTAGGTCTCCCCTGCAGGCACGTTGGGATCGTAGATCACGGTGTAGCCGTTGGGTTCCCAAATGGCATACAGGATCAAGTCGCCGATAGGCTCTCCGTCGAACGTGTAGACCGACGAGACGTTAAACCAACCGGTTGCCTCACCCGGGTGCATCCCATACTCGTAGTCATCCAAGGGATCGTCGCTTTTGCCGGAGGAGGTGTTCCAGCCCTTGATGGTATAGCCGGGGTGGCTGTAGATGTTACCGCTGATGGTTACCTTGGAACCGATTACTATCTCCAAAGACTTATACTGTCCGGTGGTGACGTTGGTGATGGGGTCGGTGAAGTTCTCGTAATAGTGGAGCTTGTAATACGCTTTCGTAATACGGTGGTCCTCGAAGTAGTCCCCCTCTTTTTTGATGTCGACGGTGATGACGTCCGAAATACGGGGGTTGGTCATATCACCCCACAGATCCATCTGACCGCCGGTGACGTAAATGGAGTTCTCTACGTGGGTGTTGCCGAAGTTGGAATCCTGCTTTTCTTCATCCTGATGCTGAGAGGTGGTCACGGTGACCTTACCGCCGTCCACTCTCATGAAATCGCTTTGACCATTGTCGGCGTTGGCGCTACTGCCTTTTTCCTCCAAGCAGTAGAGGTTCAGCACCGTGGAGGTATTACCGGTGACGTACACACCGCCGCCGGAAGCCAAAGAGGAATTGTATTTGATCACGGGACAGGTAACTGCATCGGCGCGGCCGTGGGGAACGTCCGAAAGCTTATTGCCATCGTCATCCACGTGCCTCTTATTGACGCCTACCGTTACCTCGATCTTCTCGGTGCCGTCTTGTGCGCCCACAACGGCCAAAGCACCGCCGTTACCGGTGGCTTCGTTATCGCTGACAGAACCGCTGTAAACGTTAACCGTTACATTTTGATCGTTTGCGCTGACGTAGATGCCGCCGCCCATACCGTTTTGGGCAGTGTTGCCGTCCACGTTACCGCCGGTCATTTGGTAGTTACCGTTGTTGACAGCGATACCGCCGCCGCTGTTCTGCGCCGTGTTGGCAGAAATGCTGCCGTTGGTAACCTCGACGTCGCCGCCGTTGATATAGGCACCGCCGCCATTCTCGGATGCGGAGTTGCCTGTGATGCTACCGCCGTTGACGGTAAATTTGCCGCCGCCAAGGTAGACACCGCCGCCGTTTTGTGCAGCGGAATTGGCTTTGATCTCGCCGCCTTCAACGGTCATTTCGCCGCCGCCAAGGTAGACACCGCCGCCGTTTTGGGTGGAGGAGCAGCCTTTGATCACGGCTTCCCCGGAGATGGTACAAGTGCCTGCGGTCATGTAGATCGCGCCGCCGTTTTCAGCCGCACAATTTTGAATGGTACCGCCGGAAATCTCTACGGTTCCTCGGGAATCGTTCATATACACGGCGCCGCCGTTTTGCTGGGCATAAATAAACTGAGAAGTATCGCCTGTATCCACGCTATGGAGGGTACCGCCTGTCATTATAAAGCTACAAGGCTGGGTGCCACCTTCCGACATCAGGAACTGGCCGCTGATATCGCCGCCGGAAATATCTGCTTTTGCGTAGCCAAGGCTACCCTCGGTATTTAAAGTATCACCGCCGCCGATGGAACCGGTTTTGATGACACCGTCGGTAACGTATACTTCTGCCGCACCGCCGTTACCGCCGGTACCACCTTTGCCGCCACCGATGGAAGCGGCTGTTAAGGAGCCTCCGTTGATCTTCACGGTAGCATCGCCGCCGTTGCCTATCTCGTTTCCGGCACCGCCGCCGATGGAACCGCCGACAGTCATGGTGCCTCCCTTGACGGTAATGGTTGCGCTGCCTCCATTGCCGGATTGACTCAGGCCACCGCCGATGCCGCCGGAAAGCGTAACGTTTGCCGTTCCGGAAATCGTTACGTCCGCGCTACCGCCCACACCGCTGGCACTGTCGCCGCCGCCAATGGAGCTGGCGATCACAGTTCCGCCGGAAATGTTGATGGTCGCTTTACCGCCTGTAGAAGTTGAGCTGTTGCCGCCGCCGATGCCGTTGCCGAAGGTACCGTAGGCTTCCACATAGCCACCCTTGATCGTGACGGTACCGGTGGCGCCGCCGGCATTAAAGGAGCTTCCGGAGCCGATGGCAACACCGCCTACCACCTTATCATATGGCTTGTCCGGGGAGGTAATATTTGAACCATTAACATAGATCTTGCCATGGTTTTTTGCGTACACTTTGCCGCCGGTAATGGTAATATTGGAAGTGCCACCGGCACTGAACCAACCGATGCCGCCTCCAATAGCCGCCCCTGTTCCATTGCAATGGGCGATGACCTCACCACCGGAAATCGTCATGGTACAAGACCCGTTTCCGCCGGCACCGATGGCGGTACAGTTCTCCGCATAGGTGGTCAAGACCTGCAATTTGCCACCTGCGATCTCTAAGTTGGTTACGTTTGATACGCTGTCGTTTCCGCCAATACCGGAATTCCAATGGTTATAGCTGGCGTTAGAGTTAACAAACGCATCGATCTGATCCTCAGGCACCTTTACAGGAATATATAAAGAGCCTCCGTCGATTGCACCGTCGCCATTAATATCCGTGATTTTCAAGGAAGAACCGGCTGCATTACCCTGCGTATAATAATGAATCGCTCGAACAATGTTTTCGCCCTTCAAACGCAAGATTACCTTTTTTGCCAAGGACTGATTTCCCGGCTGCATATCAATCGTTCCCTGAGCGTAGCTTGCCACATAGGACGTATTCGGAACGTGACCGCTTTTTGACGGACTTCCTAAATGGATGCCGGAAAGAGTAACGTCAAAGGGATCGGCAACCGCTCCGGTAAATTGAATGGTATTGGTTGAATAAGAAGAGACGTCACTTTGTGTGATGACGTAGATATTGGAAGCTGCATGAGTTCCGGTAACAGCTCCCCCATTACCGGAGTAAGTGGCACCCAGGGTAACGCTTCCCTTGGAAAGGTCGAAGACCACCAGCTTTCCGATGGGGCCGACGGGATCGCTTTCCGTGCCGTTGGCTTTGACGCGAATGTATTTTCCCTCGTCGACGGCGGTGATGTCATAATAGAAGTCGTTGGCACCGCTAATGTCGGCAAAGGTCCCGTCTACAGTGTCTGCTCTCTGCCACTGATAAGAAGCAGAGGAAGCTTCGGTTTTAGCTACCAAACGGGAACCGTTGGGCAAAACGGTCACGGGAGAGGCCGCCCATACGAATACTACGAAGAAAGATAAAACAAAGACGCTTACAACAAAAAGCAGACCCACTGCATAAAGGAGATGAGCGTTTTTTACGTTGTTCTTTTTCATAGTGCGTCTCTCCTTTTATGATGATAGGTCTTCTTTCTTGGCAATGTATATACCGTCGATGGTAATGATGAAATCTTCTATGGTATAGTTTTCGGGGTTGTCCACAAAGAAGCGGTAGGTATAGGAAGAATAGTTCTTGGTGAAGTTTGCGCTGTCTTTAAAAGAAATTGCTTGATAGGCGCCGTCTTTATAGTTATAGATCTCCCGCAGGGCGGGGTCGGTATTGTCGGGAATCAAGCCTGCTTTATCGCAGGAGACATACAGGGCACCTGCCACATTCTCCGTCCACACCGTAAGCAGGACGTAGGCGCTGTGAGAGGTATCCAGGTGTTTATACACGTTTTCCGCTTGGTCGGAAACGCGGAATTCTGCAGTCAAGGTCTGTTCGTAGCCTGCTTCTCCTGTGGCAACCACCGTATAGGTATTCCCCTTTTGGAGCTCCGACAGGGTGATGGTAACAGAAGACAGCTCGTTCCCCTTCAAGGTTCCGCCGGATACGCTGAGGGTGGGAGCGGGGGTCTGCTCTTCCTTGCAGGTCACGGACAGGGTGTAGGTTATATCGTCCTCGGAAAAACGCAGTTTGTCGATATGGTTTTCCAGAGTAAAAGTAACCGAGGTGGAGGTTGCATTCAGGACGTACTCTCCCTTGGTCTCTTTTAAAAGATTGCTGGTGAAGTAAAACTCCTTGGCATCAAACAGGTTTTCACCTTCGTTGGAATGGATATACTTGGCGAAAACACCGCCAAGGATGGCCATCAGCACCACCGCCAGAACGCCGGTGATGATGTATTTGCGCTGAGAAAAGAACTTGTTATGGGATTTGCTTTGCTTTTCCATCGGCAAGTCTCCTTTCGTCAATCTACCTGATGGGCTTCAATGAGAATCTCCACCAGATCTACCATGCCCATATATTCCAAAGCGCCTTCGGGATCCCAAAAGGCAGTAATGGTTACGGTGGACTCGGTGTTGGGCTCAATGTAGCAGGTAACCACACACTTCTTTTGAACCGGTTCGGAGCCGTTCACGGAGAACGCATACGGAATATTGCCGGTTTTGTTTTGGATGGTCACCTTGTAGCCCACGGCGACCTCGCTGTTGTTGGTAACGAGGATCTCTCTTTCAACCGTCCCGGGGACCGCATCAATGGTGAATTCCGATTGGAATGACGTGGCATTCTCGGAAATGTCAAATTTAGCAACCCGAGCAGAATCCTGCCCCGAGGAGGTGGTTGTGTAGCGGGCGTAAAGTCCCGAGAGCATGGAGGTGGAAAAGGCCGTCATACACAAAAGAATGAGAGCGAGGCGGATCATGAAATGCCCGATATAAATTCTGTTTTTACCGTTCATTCGGAAACTACCCCTTTCTCTGATAATGCCTATTTATAGACCTATAGGGACGCGATGGAAAAGATACGCCACGCGTCCCTATGGTAAGCTTTCATTTCGGTTACTCCAAGACAATCAAGCTGATGGGAACCTGAATCGTCTCGTTGTCGTTGTACGCTTTCAACAGCAAACGATAGGTTCCGGGAGATGTTTCGCCGCTGAGCTTCACCACCACGGTACCGTCTGCCAATAAACCGCATTTAAACACGCCGTAGTCGCCCTGTGTTACATCGTTCACCGCTTCGATGACGTTGGTTTGCGTCACGTAGGCGGCGCCGATCTTCCTTTGGCATTCCACGGTAATAGTGTCGGCATTTTGGGTTTTAAGTTTCACGGTCAGTGCTGTGGTAAGCTCCTCGGTGTGGAGCAAACGATCGCTGACGAAATCCACCCGCAATGATGGTTTCGTTTTGTCGGAGACAGCAAGATTCACGGGAGCTGCAACGGCATTCCCCATCATCGGGGCAGAGCCGTCTGCGGTTGCGGACGCCCAAAGCTCTATTTTCAACGTAGCAGACTTTACCGTTGGCGAATGGAAGGAAAGCGTTACAGTTCCATCCCCCTCCTGGACAGACGGCAAAGGAATCAAGAAGGTTCCTGCACCGGACATGTAATAGCGGGAATCTCCCACTTTTACATAGGAATTCACAGGAAGTGCCGACGAAGATCCCGAGCTGATCACCAAAGAGAAATTTCTGTTGGTGTAGCGGGAATCAGAAACGGAGCACTCCGTTTTGTAATCCAGTGTGATCTCTTCCTCCACGGAAACGGATACCTGAGAGGTGGAGAGGGAAAACTCCCTCTTTTTCACCGTTTGGAAGGTTAGAGAAGCAGGCGCGGTATCGTCCGTGCCGGATTTGATAGTCCTTTGCAGGGAAACGGTGTTGGTTCGGCAGGTCTCCCCCGCTTCCGGGAAGGAGACGAGGAATAGCAACCGCTCCGTTGTCACCGCTGTGCTTTGGGACTCTGTAAAGAACCCGTTTTCGCCCATGACCTTGAAGGATTTCAAAGGAATCTCGGTGGACGTCCCGTCTGCCGTATAATGATAATACTTCAGAGACGCAGAATCCGTCCAGTCGATCATGGTGATGGTGGTGCCTTCTGCCAAAGGCTTTCCGTTTTCAAAAACAAGCTTGAGATCCTGATAGTTGGCAGGAATATAGTCCTTTGTGACAAACTGTGCCGTAAAGGCAGAATCGGCGCTGACCACCGCACTTGTTTTCCCTTCGAAGGGAACGAAGACTTTACCTGCAACAATGGCAGAGCTGGTTGCTTCAGCCGCGGCAAGCTCGCGGCGGATGGTGATGAACACCGGTACGATAACGCCGTTATCCCCTACCAGCGTCAGTGCAACAGTACGTTCCGTTACGATATCGCTGAGAGCGTTTGCGTTTTCGATGGTGAAGATAAATTCGGGAGCTGTGTTCCTCGGCAAGGATCCGACCAAGGTATCGTCCTTTTTGATGGGAACGGGGGGGCTTCCCACTTCGTCGGTGGCGCTGTTTTTCACCGAAACCTTGATACGGAAGTTTTCGTTTGCTTCCGCACTGGAGGCGGAGCTGAAGTCATACGTGCCGTCCATCAGGTTCACGTTGAAGGGTGTAATATGCTTGATGGAATAAGACTGAGCCAATATAAACTGTGGGAGAACGAAGGATGCGGTTTTGGAACCGTCCAGAGGCTCGCCCTTGGCCGCAGTCAAGGTGATCGATTTGGGAACTTCCGGAGTATATTGGAGCGTAATGGTACAGCCATCGGTAGATTGGATACCTGCAGTACTGTTGGAGCCAATGGTATAATGATAATAGCCACGGCTGTGCCAACGGATCTTCATACCTGCGAGCTGGGGATACTCCGTATCCTCCCCTGTGTATTTCAGGGGCACGGAAATAACACTGACCGACCCGTTGTTGATGATATCTCCATCTGCTATCACCTTAATGGCAGTAACCTCTTCCCAGGTTTTTCCGGAAGGAAGCGTTTCCACCCAATTTTGGGCACTATAAGCTTGATCGTAATTTTTCACTTCGTCAAAGCAATATCGAAGCTTTAATGGGGTCCCCTGCTGATTGTGCAGCGTTGGAGCGGAGCTGACCGCCAAAGTGATGTCGCACTGCTCCACAAAGTTGGAGTTGAGATCAAAGCCCTTCTTGGCGATGGGGATGATGTAGTAGAAATCTTTTGCAGTACCGCCTTCGATGCACTTCACCTGCAACTGATAGGTAACGATATCCGCAAAGTTCTCCATGGGAACGTTGCTTCCGCTTTCTCCCTTGGAATTGATCAGGCTGTCAGTAATATCCAGCTCTGCGGGACGGGCAAAAAAGGTGACGGAGCCTGCAGAAGCGAAGCACCCCACATTATCGCCGGTTCTCCCGTCACCGGTCAAGTCATACGTATCTTTTACAGCATTCTTTGAATACGAACCTCCGGCACCATTGCTCCTTTTATATCCGGCAACAAACACACATTCGCGCAAATTAATCGTTCGGGTCGACATCGTGCTGTCGCTATTCAATTGAAGCGAAAACGATAATGTATTGCCGTGGGGCAATGCCCCTAAAGTCTCGTTATAATATCCAATCTTTTCGCCTCGTTTAAACTCGATGATGTAAAAAACATCCGTTGCACTAACCGGTTTAGGGGTTACATTAGCAACCTCAAGCGTTCCGCCCACATATTTGGCGGTAATGGAAGCAGTATTCACCGTAACGCCTTTGGGCAAAAGAAGACCGAGTCGAATATCGTTGAGACACGCATTACTGGTATAAGGGTATCGAATGACAAACACTCTGCCGCTAATTGTGACAGAACCGCCTGCATTTACGGAATTCGAAGATAGCGCAGCAGCTTCCAAGCCGTATGATACACCGGTACCGTTGTCAAAAACCGAACTGCAGGTTGCATTGAAAACTTTATTCTTCTCCTCGCCGTCAACGGTGTATAACGTAATTCTATGCACCGGCTTTATAGCAGGCATCTCGGAAATGTTCACATATCCCCAAATCGTGCCGGCGGAATATGCGGCAGAAGAGGCACCGGCGTGGTATGCTTTACTGTTTCCCGGCAGATTCCCCATAGAATAGGAAAGCATTTTGAAATAATATGCACGATGATCCGCCGGAAGATTATTGCGGGAAAAAACCAGATAATGAGCTTCTGTTATGGTTTTGCCCGGAGAGTAGTGCGGATTCTTGACAGAAGTCGTGAAAGAGCGCCCCTCAAAGGCAGGATTTCCGTCCCGATCCACCAAAGTATACTCAATGGAAATCATCTCCGTATCTCTGTCACACATCAAGTTGACGGTGGTAACAGATACATGGTTTGTTTCATTGGTATCAAAAGAAAGTTCTATCCAAAGAGGCCCGCTACCGTTCAATGCGGAATCGTTGCGCATGGCAAGCGTTCCCATTAACTGAACTGCCTCCAAATCCAAAACATTTGCTTTCCCGTTCACGGTGTGAGCCTTTAAAACCGCCTCGGTATTGGTATCAAGGCGAATTGCAAAAGTATGATCCTTTAACGTTCTTCCGTCAATACTTACGGAAACCTTACCGTAGAATGTATAGTTGCCGGGAACGGATTTTAGTGCTTCCGGCGCTGAAAACAGAATTTCAAACAATTTTGAACTTTTGAAATACATCTGCTCTGCTCTGATTTGAACAACACCCGTCTCCTCGTCATAAGATTCCGTAAACACAGGTGTCCCATTCGCCGTCGACAAAGAAACATTGCTGTACTTCAATCTATGGGTCGTACCGCTCACGGTACACACAGGAAGACTGATACTGACCTTTAAATCTTTAATCAGATTATCACAACCTAAATTGTTCGATGAAAAATAAGAAAAAATAGTTTTAAGAGTCCCTTCGGCACCCATAATATCCGTGGCAACGGAGGAACCGCCAACCAAATAGGACGAAGTCGTCGTCTCATACGAAAGCTGACCGGAAACGGTGATCTGTTTCAAAGAAACCGAAGGTCCAACCGGTTCAAAAACACCTTCCCCATTTTCCTGCATCAACGTGAATTTCAAAAGCGGGGTTTCCCCATCGCCCAGGCCACTGCCATTCTGCTTATCCCATAGGCCAGGGGTAAATCGGAACGGCAAGCTCATGGTAAGCGCATTTAAGCCCTCATTCAAGGTATAGGTCAATTGAGCATAACTGTACTTATGCGGCGTATATTCTCCATCGGTATTGACCGTAAAAGGATCATTTCTCTGTGCCGTGATGGTAGCGTCCCCAGAAGAAGGATCGTCGGTTAGATTCACATACAGCACAGGGTCCATTTCAATTACGAAACGGTACTGCTTGTCCGTGGACATACCATCTATCTGAAGCCACAAATAACGGTCCGTGGAGGTGTAGTTTGCGTTGTCATACTCCCAGTCGGTCAATTTGGAGCCTTCCTGTGTGAGAGGGGTATCCAAGCTGGCTCGGTCGGCGTCGAAATACAGTCCCGCAGAGAAGCTGACATCACCTGCGGTATAAACCGCTTCTTCGGCGGCGGCAACCGTCGGGAGCGGGGGCATCAGGGGACAAAGGACGCAAAAGGTCAAAAGCCCTGCCAACAAACGCAATCCGATTCTTCTGTTGTTCATTGCTTTCTCCCCCCTTCGATGTCGTTGAAAATTTCTTACGGAACTGCTTTTGTCACAGTGATCTGGCTGCTGTAATCCTTGGCGGGATCATTTTTATAAAAAGTAAACGTATACTGAGAATTTGCTTTGACGGTCACTTGGCAGGACATTCCGCTTGCGAAAGCCAGCAAAGGATCCGTATTATCGGGGACGACGCCATCAAGCCAGGAAATGATAACGTCCCCATGATAATCCGTCGTGGTAACGACAACATGCAGAAAAGGACTACCTATATTGTCATTTACCTGAACAGCCAGGTCAACGTTTTCCGCCACAACGGTGAAGCGCCCCTGCAATCTGGTTACGTAGGGAGACGTAGACGTGACGGTAACGGTGTAAACACCCGGTTCAAGGCCGTCAAAGGTAACGATCTCTTCGTCTCGAACACCCGCAGACAACGCAATGGTTTGCTTTTTCTCCCCGAAAGAAGAGGTCAGCACCACCTCGCATTGAACGGCAGTCTCGGAAACCCGTAATTCGTCGGGATAGTTCATCAACCGAAAGGAGATCTCCTTGACACCCGCTTGCAGAGTATACAAGGGAATCGGTTCGGTTTCAACCGCCAAAAGATCGCTTTCCAAGTAGAAGCTTTTGGCAATATAGGGCGTATCGGAGGTTTCCGCCGAAACGTATTTTGCCAACGTATACACACCCGCAGACACCGCAACGGCAAGCACGAGAAACGCCGTCACGGACAGGAGAATCATTCTGTTGTGGCGGGGAACTTGCTTGCGATTGTTCACCGGATTACCTCTTAATCGATCTGTTCTGTTTCTATAATCACCTGCAAAGCGTCCATTTCAAACGCTTGGGTAGCAGGCTGGGGAGATTCCCAAAGGATCTGTACCTCGTAGGTAACGGATTGAGATTCCCCTGCGTGGAAAACGCCTTGGATCTTGTCGATCTTCGTTTGCTCTCCCCCATCCACCTTAAAGTACGTAAAGGCGAGGGGAAGGTTTTTCGTCAGATTGATCACCTTGACGCGGTATGTCTGGGCAACCTCGCAGACGGAACCGCCCTCCGTGTTTGTTATGGTAAAGCGGATGCGGTTTTCTTCACCCGGGGCGGCATACAGATCGGACAGGGTATAGGTCGCATCCCCGGCCATCAGCGCCACACGGGCGGAATCCTGCCCCGAGGATTTGGTGAGATAACGAGCATAGAGTCCCGACAGCATGGCAGTGGTGAAGGCGGTTGCGCACAAAAGAATCAATGCGAGACGCATGGTGAACTGTCCGCTAAGTATCCGTTTTTTGTCCACGATGCGCCCTCCTTTTTTAGTCTTCGGTCTTCTCTTGCGTGTCTTCGGGTTGGTTCTGCATAGATTGCAGGCGGCGGATCTCTTCCTTGATCTGCTCCAATTCATCCATGGATTCCTGTTTTTCCTTGCGGAAGGAACGTTCCATCAGGAAGAAAGCGGCGCCGAGGATGAGAATGATGCCCAAGGGAGAACGGATGAAGGTGAGGATCAGCCCCACATAGGGCAGAGAGGCCACCACTTCCCCTTTGATGTCGGAAAGCTTGATGGCGGGATCCGCAGTTTGATTGGCATCCCCTTGGGTGACGACGGATTCACCGTCGATGGAAATGATGCGGTGGACGATGAGTGTTCCGTAGCTTTGGTACACCACCACGTCCCCCACCTCGTAGGAATCCCGCGCGATGACGATGATCATATCGTTGACTTGAAGCTCCGGTTCCATGCTGCCGGAAAGCACCACGGAGGTTGCGAAGCCCAAGGGCATGGGCATTTTGTTGCCGCCGAGGCTGCGGGCGTTCCAGGAATACAATTGGATTCCCAGAAAAGCACCTGCCAGGGCGATGATCACAATGCGCAGGATCAGGCGTTTTGTGTTGGTCTTCATAAGGTATCGTATGCAGAGTGTCTGTTTTTTGCTTGGTAAACCACGTAAAGCCCTGCAAGGGCCGCCAAAGCGATCAACAACCACCAGAAGGTAGAGTTATCGTCCCCGGTGACAGGCAGGTCGCCGCTGCTGTTATCGGAATCGGCACTTTGCTTGGCGTTGGTTTCGATGATCACGGTGAGGGTGACCTCCTGGTTTTCCACTGCAAGGTTGCCCAGGTATGTGTCGTACTCGTCGTCCCCTTCAAAAGCCCATTCCCAATCCATGGTGTAGGTATGCTGTCTGCCTGCGCCGATGGTGCTTTCGCACACCATGCCGTCCAGATCCAGAATATCCTCAAAGGAATCTTCGGAGCCTACGGCATAGCTTCCGTCGGCAGTGCGGAGGCGCACCTTGATGGGAACGTCGTGATCGCTGAAGTTGACGAAGGCGGAAAGGTCCAGAGAGTAATCCAAAGCGAAATCGCCGGAATTTTCCAGAGTGAAGGTATATGCGTTGGAGGTGCCGGGGGCGATGACCTTATCGGTGCCGCCGTCCACGGTGATCTTGCCCTCCCCGTTTTCATAGGAGACCTTGAACAGCTCCACGTTGGTAATGCCGTTCCAGATGGTATTTTCGTCCGCGGGAGTGGAAGACGTATCCAGAGGACGGAAGGTGTTCAACGCATAGGGAGAAGCGGGGATCTTCAGCTCCGCTTCGGGGAAGGTGATGCGGCCGTCTTCATCCATTCTGCCCACACGCACGGTGGTACGTGCGTGGGAGCGGGTAAGGGAAAACACGTTGCGGGAGGGCTCGCCGGAAAAGGGAGTGAGGCGGCTACCCAGCATCACCAGAGCGCAGGCTTCGAAAAGGAGCAGCAAAGCGATGAGAACGCTGAACACGCTGTTATTCTTTTTGAGGCTTTTGTACTCGTTCATATACGCTTTTATCCTCCTTTTGGGTAGGTTGTAGGAAGTTCTCTTCCCTTTGTAGACTTCCGTAGGAGCACGGGAGCTTGCAAAGAAAAAAGAGGGGAATACGCCCCTCCGACCCGGCCACGTCGGGTCGGAGAGACGAAAAGTGCTTTTTTGTGTGTTTGATTAGTCGATCTGGGTAACGGTGATATCGATTTTAAGACCAATATTCAAATCTGCCAATGCAGCAGCATCGCCAAGCACGGTATCGTACACATCGGTCTGTTTAATCTTCTCGCCGGAGTTATCACCTTCGAACAGCCATTTCCAACTAATGTCAAACGCTGTACCATTAGTAATCTCGGACAAATCCTTGTTAGGATCATACTTTGCAGAGTATGCCTCGATTTTTTCTTCAACGGCAGCGATAAAGCCGTCCGCATTATCATAATCTAAACCAGAAACAGTTTCAGTACCAATGGTAAAGACAACAGGGCAGTAGAACTTGTCTACTTCGTCTACTTCAACCAACCAATTATCAGAAAGAGTCATGGTCGCCACAAACTTTACGTCAACTGCAACCTCAGGAGTTCCTGCAAGCGTAATCTCGGTAAGCTTACCCTGAGTACCGGGGGCGAGAACAAAATCCTTGTCACCAGTTCCAGAAGATACAGAATAAGTTCCGGTAAAATTATCATCTTCTTTCGCGTAGTCTTTTAAAAACAAGGTGTTGTTTTCAGCAACGATTTTAACACCGAACTTTGCAACTCTTGCGGTGTCGGTTGCGCTGTCAGAAGTAACATACTTCGCGAAGGTGCCGCTGATGGCGCAGGTGGACATGAGAACTGCGATCAAGAGAACGGAAGCCAGTCTCATCATCTTGTTTTTCTTCATAAAAATTTTTCTCCTTTCATGTTGGTTCCGATTTACGATCAGAACCTTTTATTTATCCCTCACGGGAGAATATTGCCGGGCATCCACGTGTTTTTTATGGTTGCCCATCGCGGAGAATGCCGCGGCATTTTTTATATTCACCCTCAGCGTGGCTTCCGAGGGATAAATAACGGTTGTGTAGATGCGGTGGGGAGGCAATCCCCTCCGTCTCGCTATCGCGAGCCACCTCCCCTTGCTAAGGGGAGGCTTTTTGGCGAGGGAAAGACGGGTGGGTAGATTCGCGGGAGGCAATCCCTCAAAAATTCACTCTGCCTTATTCTCTTCGGGGGCAGATTCTTTCGAAGGAGCTTCCGCAGGTTCTTCCGCAGGCGCTTCCGAGGGAGCGGTATTGGCGTTCTGCTGAGCCTGACGGGCGCGGAGGGTTTCCAGCTCTGCCAAGAGGGCCTTGGTGTCCGCTTGCTTTTCCTTATCGAACTTGCGGCGGCGGAGCATCTCATAGGCGACAAAGATGCCCACGGGAAGGACGATGCACACCAGCAGACCGGGAGTGGTCTGGAGGAACATGGCCACACTGCCTGCACCGCCAACACGGAACTGATAGATACCCACCAGATTCTCGGCAGGGACGGGCAGGGCGTCGGGGGTGTTGTTGTTGGTACCTTGGGTACGGAAGGACAGGGTGCCATCCTTGTTCAGGATCTCGATGACCTTATGGGTCACCACGCTGGTACCGTTGCCCTCCGGATCAAAGAAGGAGATGATGTCCCCTACCTTGATCTCCGCGGGATCGATGGATTTGCAGATGATCAAATCTCCGCTTTCGATCTCGGGGTACATGGAATCCGTTAGAACGAATAACGGCGAGTATCCACCGATACCGGGGACTTCATCTTCGTTGACGAAGCTCTTGATGATAAGCGTCACGTTGACGATCAAAATGGGGATCAATATCACACAGAGAACAGATCCGACGATGGTCAACAGTTTTTGCTTGCTGAACCCTTTTTCTTTTTCGTTTGTCATAGCGGGTAACCTCGTTTCTTTGCGGCGGCCGCAAGTGATAGAACTACCGAAAAATGCATATTTCTAAAAATGTGAATATTTCCGCATTATGGTTTTTAAAGTATAACATAAAGCTTTTCAAAAATCAATAGTTTATACTCAAAAAAATAAGATTTGTGTAAAAACGGAACTGTTTTTTCCGAGCAAGAAGCAGAAAGCCCGCTTTGAGTCTGCAAAGCGAGCTTTTATATCAGAGAAAGGGCGTCCTCCAGGATCTGTTCCTCAGGGAAGCGGGGGTCATGGTGGGCGGGAGATCTGTCACGGGGTCAACTCCTTTGGATTACAGGGAACGGCGTTTTTTGCGGTCGTAGAGCAAGAGGGCTACGAAGGCGGTATTCGTTGGCGGTGAGCTCTGTCTCCTCCCGGCAAAAGATCTGCCGCTGGATCCTCTGCAGCTTGACGCGACATTCCCCTTTCCCAAGGAACATCAGAAAACTGTTCACTGCCACCAGCATGGAATTGACGCTGGCAGGTGCGTAGCGCTCCCGCAGGTGATTCTTGAACGCCAGAACGGTCTGTTTGGTCACCTCTTCTCCTGCGGCGAAGCGGCAGAAGAACAGAGCGTCCCGCAGGTACTTCTCCACGGTGAGGGGACTTTTTTCGTTTTCTTGCAAGTATTGCTTGAAGTCGTTTGCGGATTGCAGGCATACGGTTGCAGTTGGCATTTTGATTTCTCCCTTCTGATTCTCCGCCTTTATTTTACCGCAAAAAAAGATTTGGGTATACGGGTTTTGCCGTTTTTTCGCAAAAAAAGCCCCCTTACCGCAGTAAGGAGGCGTTGTCTGCATAAAACGTTTATTGCAGAATCAGCTGCTGTTTGACGTAATCGGTGGTGAGGATCTTTTGGACGGTGGCTTCCACATCCAAGCGGGTGGTATTGTGGCTGGTGTAGGATTCGTCTGCCATGGTTCTGACGTTGCCCTGCACGAAGAATTTGTCGTAATTCAGGTCGCGGTTGTCTGCCGCCACGCGGAAATACTGCCCCATATCCTCGCTGCGAAGGCGTTCTTCACGGGTCATCAAGGTCTCGTAGAGCTTTTCGCCGTGGCGGGTGCCGATGATGCTGGTGCCGGTATCTCCGAAAAGCTGTTGGACAGCCTTTGCCAGATCGCCGATGGTGGAGGCGTCTGCCTTCTGGATGAACAGGTCGCCGGGATTGGCATTTTCGAAGGCAAATTTCACCAGATCCACGGCTTCATCCAGGTTCATCAGGAAGCGTGTCATGTTGGGATCGGTAATGGTGATGGGGTTGCCCGCCTTGATCTGGTCGATGAACAGGGGGATGACGCTTCCGCGGGAACACATCACGTTTCCGTAACGGGTACAGCAGATCACCGTGTCTCCCCTCTCCGCGGCCACGCGGGCGTTGGCATAGACCACGTGCTCCATCATGGCCTTGGAAATACCCATGGCGTTGATGGGGTAAGCGGCTTTATCGGTGGAGAGGCAGACCACGCGCTTGACGCCGAACTCAATGGCGGCGTGGAGAACGTTATCTGTGCCTTCCACGTTGGTGCGGACGGCTTCCATGGGGAAGAACTCGCAGGAGGGAACCTGCTTCAGCGCGGCGGCGTGGAAGATATAATCCACCCCGGGCATGGCGTCCCGCACGGACTGGATATTGCGCACGTCCCCGATGAAGAACTTCACCTTCCCTGCATATTCGGGAAAGCGGGCCTGGAGGTCGTGGCGCATATCGTCCTG
>JAZNPH010000046.1:0-7664 GCA_045589515.1 Eubacteriales bacterium
TGCCTCGGAGGGCTCTTCGGAAGGTTCCTCGGAGGGTTCCTCGGAGGGTTCCTCGGAGGGCTCTTCGGAGGGTTCCTCGGAGGGCTCTTCGGAAGGTTCCTCGGAGGGTTCCTCGGAGGGTTCCTCGGAAGGCTCTACGGAAGGCTCTTCGGAGGGTTCTTCGGAAGGCTCAACAGAGGGTTCCTCGGAAGGTTCAACAGAAGGCTCTACGGAAGGCTCTACAGAGGGCTCTACGGAAGGAGCCTCGGAGGACTCTTCCTCAACCTCACGGATAGCGATGCCGTATGCGCCGTTACCGGTGATTGCCTCGAAATCGGTAGCGGTTTCGATAGCGCCTTCAACGGTTACGGTGGTGATGTACAGACCGGACAGATCCACACCGTCAGCCATCTGGAACTTCAGAGTGAGTACCAGGGGCTCGTCCTCGGAGAGAACGCTGGTGCCGGTGTTGGCAAGGTTCAGAACGATCACGCCGGGAGTTACTACGCCGTAGTGGTTCTGGAGGAGAACGGTCAGGTTCTCGAAGCCCTCGGGCATAGAGGTAACGCAATCAACCTCGCCGCTGCCGTTATCAATGCTGTTCTGGAGCTTCAGCTCGTTTACATCATAATAAAGGTAGCCGCCAACGTAAGTTACGTTCTTGCCGTTAACGCCATCAACGGTGATGGTAGCGGTAACGAGGCCTGCCTTATCGGTTTCTACGTCAATGACCCAATCAAACTCAGCATCAGCCGCATCAGCGCCGACGAGAGCTTCCAGCTCAGCCTTCAGTTCCTCAACGGGATCGGAAGCGGATGCAAACATCACGCCGCAAACGGAGGCAACCAAAGTCAGAATCAGAAGGGTCGCAAGTGTCTTTTTCATAATTCACTTTTCCTTTCTGAGAAGACAATTTTTTCATTTTCTTAATGATAACACAATTTTTACGGTTTGTAAATAGTTTTTTCGGAAAAATTTCAATCTTTTTCCGCCAAAATATGTAAAATCTCCCGAATCAGCCCCTCGTAGTCCTCCCAATTCAGGCTGACCACGTCGCCGAGCCAATGTCCGTCGGTATAATACTTGTCCGTCTCGGCGTTTTTCAACACCTTGCCGATGAGGCTGTCGGTAAGCTCGTCACCCTTGAGGTCTCTCAGCATCTCCAACAGCTCGTACAGCCAGATACCCTTCCGGAGAGCCTTGTACCGCAGGGTCAGCAGAGGCTTGCCGGAGGGAGACGGGTACACGAAGTTGGTATCCCCTGCCAAAAAGTCTCCATATCGGATGTCCTTTCGGGGATCATCGTTCCAAACGGTGTAATTCCACCGCAAGAAGCCCTGCATACGGCTCCAGGACGTAAAGGCACCGATGAACAGACTCTCGCACAAATCGCTGCGCAGGAAGGTGTTGGGCCAATGGGGCACGCAGCACACATACCACAGGAAGCGTTTTCCGGGCATAGTGTCGCGGTATTTTTGCAACAGCTCCAGATGGGTGAACAGATGACCGGAATAAGGCACAAAGTCGTAGATCTCCTTCCCGAACTCCTCGATGAACTCGGAGTGGTTCAGAGCCGCCTTGAAGCGGAACTCCGGCTCTATACGCATCAGGCGCTCCAGAGAGCTGCGGTATTTTTCCAGATCCGCAGGCTCGTCCGCCGCAACCCGCACCTTTTCCATCTGCCCGGTCTTCTTGAAATAATCGGCCAGCAGGCGGATATAGGTCTCCAGTTCCTCCTCGGTACGCAGGAATTTATAGGTGCCGTCAGCTTCGTCCAGATAACGTACCCGCAGGGCGTCGGGATCCTCGGGAGCCAGTCTGCCAAAGCCCGCCTCCTCCACGCACCACACGTTGGAAAGGCCGTAAAGAGAAAGCTCGTCCTTTATGCCGTACTTGGCACACAGATCCACGTATCTCTGCAAATAGGTAAAGTCGGCTACCAGCTCACCCTCGACAGTCTTGGTCAGGGGGACGATAGAATACTCAAACAGGTTGGCCTCCATGCGGTATTCACGGAAGCAGGACTGTCCGCCCCAGGGAGCCTCGGTGACCACCAGGGTCACAGCCTTCTGCCCAAGATCAGCCAAAGACTTCACGTAGGGCTCCAAAGCCGCAAAATGCTCGTCGCTCCACAGACGCACCTCGTGCTTGCGGGCGATGTTGGAAAGATGCTGCCACAGATCCAGGTAGAACTTGTTTTCCGTGGGCTTATGCATGGCAACGGGGAAGATCTCGATCTCCGCCGTTACCTCACCCACCTTCTTTTCGTCCTCGAACATGGTGCTTTCAAATAAGGTCAGGGTGACAGTCTTCTTCCCTGCGGGTGCATCGGCGGGGATCTCCACCTCGCAATAGATGGCGCGGGTATACTCGGCGGCCTGCTCGGCAACCTCGTCGTCCAGAAGTGCGTCCGCGCGGAAGTATCCGTCGTCGCAAACGTGCATATCTTCAATATGGAGAGAAACCCCCTCGGGAGCTGCCACGCGCAGGGTGGGAATGGCGCCCTTTTGAGACAAGTGGGGTCTCTTCCCCACGTTCAAAGCCCAGGGAGTGTCCTTGCACACCAAAAGCTGGAAGGCGGCGTTCATCCCTCTCGCGGTGGAAAGGGAGATGGTTCTCGGCATTTCGTCGATCTGTGTGGGATGGAACTGCTGATAAGAGCCGTAGACCAGCTTGAAGGTCTCCGGGGCAAGTGCGTAACGGGTCATGATGTTTCTTCCTTTCTGTAATACGTCCTGTGTTCAGCAAAGGCCGTAAGCCTTGGCCAATTGTTCAAAGGCGGGAAGAGAGCGTTCGATCTGCCGTGTGGATACGCAATAGGAAATGCGTACGTATCCGGGACAGCCGAAGCTGTCGGAGGGCACCAGAAGCAGCTCGTACTCCTTGGCCTTTTCGCAGAAAGCGGCGGCATCCGCCACGGGGGCTTTCACAAACAGGTAGAAGGCGCCGTCGGGATACACGCAGGAGAAGCCATAACGGGAAAGTGCACCGTACAGCAGGTCGCGGTTGGTGCGGTACACCTCCACGTCGGCAGTCTTGCCCAATACGGAGGGCAACAGCTTCTGCATCATGCTGGGAGCGCAAACGAAGCCCAGGGCTCTGCCCGCACCGCAAACGGCGGCGTAGACTTCGCCGAACTCTGCCATACGGTTGCAGACGGCGATGTAGCCGATACGTTCCCCGGGCAGGGACAGGGATTTACTGAAAGAGTAGCACACCAAAGTGTGATCGTACAAATTGGTAAGGTAAGGAACCTCCGCGGAGGCATCGTAAACCAATTCTCTGTAGGGCTCGTCGGAAAGCAGGAAGATGGGGCTTCCGTAGGCTTCACTGCGGGCCTTTAACAGCTCGCAAAGCTTCCTCAAGGTCTCCGCGGAAAGCAACGCCCCGGTGGGGTTGTTGGGAGAATTGATGATGATGGCCTTGGTCTTGGGGTTTAAGATCTCCTCCAACGCGGGGAAATTGATTTGGAAGCCTTCGAGATCCGCGGGAACCACCCGCAGAACCGCCCCGGCTTGCTCCGCAAACACCCGGTATTCCGGGAAGAAGGGAGCGATCACCACCACCTCGTCCCCGGGATTGCAAAGGGCGTTCAGGGACACGGTGAGGGAAGCCGCCGCGCCGCAGGTCATATACAGATCCTCCGGGCGGATGCCTGCGTCAAAGCGTTTGTTCAGATCCGCCGCGATGGCGGCCCGCACGTCGGGGGCGCCCTGGGCGGAGGTATAGCCGTGGAGGGCGACGGGATCCGTTTCCGTCAGCAGATGAACCAGCCCCTGCTCCACGTCCTTGGGGGCGGGAACGCTGGGGTTGCCCAGACTGAAATCGAACACGTTCTCCCGTCCGATCTCCGCCGCTCTCTTGTTGCCGTATTCAAAGGTCTCGCGGATGATGCTGCGCACCTGTCCCAGCTTGACCATTTTTTCATTGATTGCCATAGGTTTGTTCTTCCTTTGTGTGATCTCTATATCGGCAGTATAGCACACAAGGCGGGAAAAAGCAATGTTTTTTCTTAACCTTTTCCGTAAGAACGCATATTTTGGAACAGCTTCACCAGCTCTTCTCTGGTCATCACCCGTGAAGCATCCAGAAGTCCGTCGGTAGCCTCCCATATCCCGGTGGAATCCGCAGAGACCAACGCCGTACAGGCCCAGGCGGGAGTGGCGTTCAGATCGGTAAATTCCTGCTTGGGAGAAAGGGCGGGAGCACCCAACATCCCCATGGCCATGTACACTGCGTCCGCCACGGTGACGGGAGAATCGGGAGAGAATCTGCCTTTTTCCAGATAGACCCAGCCTGTGGCAATTGCGTTCCGCAGAAAGCCCTTTTTCCCGGAGGAAAGGGTCTTATCGTCCAAAGCCTCGGTATCCGCCGCGGCGGAGACGTTCTCGTCCTGCCCCATAAGGCACATCATCATTACCAGGCAATCGATCTTGGAAACGGTCTCCTCGGGATCGAAATAATACTTCCCCTTCTCCAGACGGTAGGTCATCACCTCCTCGGCGCAAAGACGGATGGCGGCGTTGTGGACGGGAGATCCCTTCAGATCTTCAAAATACAGTCCCGTATCGTTTTCCGAAACGGTGAAGGTCACGGTGGCGGCAGGGGCGGCGCTTCCGTAGCGGTCGGAGGCCACGTAGGTGAAGGAATCCTCCCCCGAAAAGCCCTCCCCGGGGCGGTACACCGCCGTCCCGTCCAGGATCTCCACGGTGCCGTTTTGGGGATATTTGGCAATACGGTACAGCACCTCGTCCCCGTTGGGATCGGTGGCGCGCAAGGGCAGGAAGCAGGAAACGCCCTCAAAGGTCTGCCCCGCAGCGTCCGCCGTCACGGGAGGATAATTCTCCCCCTCGGACACGGTGATCACGCAGGAAAGTTCCCGTTCCTCCCATCCGGGGGCCTTGGCGGTGAAGGTGAAGCTCTCCTCCCCCGTTTTCCCCGCCGGGACGTATTTCAGCAGATCCAGAGAGGAAACAGGCACCGTCTGTCCCGCCAGCACCGCTACCCCGCCCAGCATGAGAACACCGTTTTGCGGCAGGGTGGATACCACGATGTAGGAGGTTCCCTCCCCCGTCAGAGCACAGAAATCCCCTGCGGAAAAAGAAAGATCCTTATGGCTTGCGGTGTGACGGTAAAGAACGGACTCCTCCCGCAGATGCTCCAGCCCGGGGGAAAGCTCTCCCGAGGGGGAGGTCTCCTCGCCCCCGGTACATCCCGTCAGCAAAATGGCAAATAAACACAGTATGATCCAAAAACGTTTCACAAAAAAACACCCTTCCTTTCTCTTTATTCTTATTGCAATTTCCCGTTTGATATGCTAAAATGAGAAAAAGAAGAAAAAGGAGGCAGGTTATGCAGATCACGTTGGAAGAAAGTGCGGCCCTTTTGGAGCAGATCCTGCAGTCCTCCAACCACATCCTGTTCTTTGGGGGCGCAGGGGTCTCCGTTGAAAGCGGGATCCCGGATTTCCGCTCCGTGGACGGGCTTTACAATACCAAATGGAAATATCCCCCGGAAACGGTGTTGAGCCACAGCTTTTTTGAGAGCCACACCGCGGATTTCTATGAGTTTTACAGAGAGAAGATGATCGCCCTGTGGGCAAAGCCCAACCCCGCCCATATGCGGCTTGCGGAATGGGAACGATCGGGCAAGGCTGTCTCTGTCGTCACCCAGAACATCGACGGCCTGCATCAAATGGCGGGAAGCAACGTAGTGTATGAGCTTCACGGCTCCGTCCACCGCAACCGCTGTATGAAGTGTGGGAAGCGCTATGACGTTCACGCCGTGGCGGACTGCAAGGGAATCCCCCATTGTTCCTGCGGCGGGATCATCAAGCCGGAGGTGGTGCTGTACGAGGAAGTCCTGGACGACGAGACCGTAACGGGGGCGGTAAACGCCATCGCCGCGGCGGACACCATGATCATCGCGGGTACCTCCCTGCGGGTATACCCTGCCGCGGGGCTGATCCGCTATTTCGGCGGGGAGAACCTGATCTGTATCGACCCTGCCGCCAAGGAAATGCGGGGTGCCGTTACCCTTCCCCACCCGGTGGGCAAATTGTTTGAAAAGATACATTTATCATAAAGGAGTTCAACCATGAAACGTTCCGAGATCAACAAGATCCTGCGGGAGACCATCGCGTTCCTGAAGGAGCAGAACTACGCCCTGCCTCCCTTCGCTTACTTCACCCCCGAGGAATGGGCGGAAAAGGGTCACGAATACGACGAGATCCGCAACAATATGCTGGGCTGGGACATCACCGACTACGGCCACGGGGATTTCGACCGCATCGGTCTCTTCCTGTTCACCATCCGTAACGGCAATCTGAAGGATCCCAACTGTAAGAAGCCCTATGCGGAGAAGTACCTCATCTCCAAGGAGGACCAGGACAGCCCCATGCACTTCCATTGGAACAAAATGGAGGACATCATCAACCGCGCAGGTGGACATCTGATGGTGAAGGTCTACAACTGCGGCGAAAACGAGGAGCTGGCAGATACCCCCGTTACCGTGAATCTGGACGGCTGTGTGAAGACCGTTCCCGCAGGCACCGTTCTCCGTCTCCTGCCCGGTGAATCCATCACCCTGCCCCCCTACCAGTACCACGAGTTCTGGGCGGAGAAGGGTTACGGCCCCTGTCTGATCGGCGAGGTCTCCATGGTGAACGACGACACCAACGACAACCGCTTCTACGAGCCCCAGGGCAGATTCCCCACCATCGAGGAGGACGAGCCCCCGCTGTATTTGCTTTGCCACGAATACCCCGCAGCGAAGGACTGAGGGTCGCTTCGCTCTCACCCGGAATAAATCCGCATGAGTGACGCAAATTGATTGTATGCGCTAACGCGCAGGGGGATCTTTTTATGGAGCAATACCAGGTTTTCTACCGGGACACCCTTATTGGGCATCTCACGGTGGACACGGCAACCAATCGCTACCGCTACACCCCCAACCCGGAGGGGGTGCGGGAGGTGGAGGACACCGCCTGCCTGCTTCGGGTGATGAAGGAAGGCACGGAGGGGTTTGAAGAGCCCATTCCCTTTTTCCAAAACCGTATTTATAATATGAAGCGTTGGAACCTGACGGTGGTGAACTACCAAACGGACAATTACACCATGCGGTTGCTCCCGTCACGTGGGGAAACAAATCCATAAAAAATCCCAAAACCTCTTGACAAATCTTCAAGAGTGTGGTATGCTTTGTAGTGCTGACTGCGGGGAAAGCCCCCTGTCGGCACTACGGGCGTCGCGTCGCTTCGCACCATACGGAGGGATATCGAAGCGGTCATAACGAGGCGGTCTTGAAAACCGTTAGGGAGAAATCCCACAAGGGTTCGAATCCCTTTCCCTCCGCCATCTCGTAAAAGAGAATAACAGATTTCATCGTCACCAATGCGGAAGTACTCAAGTGGTGAAGAGGCGCCCCTGCTAAGGGTGTAGGTCGGGTAACCGGCGCGAGAGTTCAAATCTCTCCTTCTGCGCCAAGTAAAAAAGCATCCCTTTCGGGATGCTTTTTTACTTTGTGTAAACGGGGAGCACAGAGCAGAACGAACCTAGTTTGCGCAGCAAACTAAATAGGGCTCGCACAGCGAGACCTTGAGAGTGTGAAATGTCTCCTTCTGCGCCAAGCAAAAAGCGGTCCCATTCGGGGCTGCTTTTTGCTTTGTGTAAATGGGGAGCACAGAT
>JAZNPH010000047.1:0-43040 GCA_045589515.1 Eubacteriales bacterium
CAAAAAAACGAAGATTAGTCTTGCCTAACACCAACATTTATAGTTACAATGCACATTGATAAAGCATGCTGCCGCATTAAGCCGTGGTGGCAATCTTTCGTTTTTCTCTAAAAACAATAACGAAACTATGCAGTACACACACGAAGTAGAACACATGTGTTGCGTCAAGAAGGGCTGCAATCACGGCCCGGCTCCCATCCCTCAGGAGGGTGCATGGACCGCAGTCACAAAGACCGAGGAAATTTCCGGCCTTACCCACGGTGTGGGTTGGTGCGCTCCCCAGCAGGGTGCCTGCAAGCTGTCCCTGAACGTTAAGAACGGTATCATCGAGGAAGCACTGGTGGAGACCATCGGCTGCTCCGGTATGACCCACTCCGCTGCAATGGCTGCTGAGATTCTTCCCGGCAAGACCATTCTGGAAGCACTGAACACCGACCTTGTTTGCGACGCCATCAACACCGCTATGCGTGAGCTGTTCCTGCAGATCGTGTACGGCAGAACTCAGTCCGCATTCTCCGAGGGCGGTCTCGTCATCGGCGCAGGTATGGAAGACCTGGGCAAGGGCGCTCGTTCCATGGTTGGTACCATGTACGGCACCAAGACCAAGGGCGTTCGTTATTTGGAAATGACCGAAGGCTACTGCACCAGAATGGCTCTGGATGCTGACGATCAGGTTATTGGCTACGAGTTCATCTCTCTGGGTAAGATGACCGACTTCATTAAGAAGGGCATGGAACCCAACGAGGCATACGAGAAGGCCAAGGGCACTTACGGCAGATTTGCGGATGCCGTTAAGTACATTGACCCCCGTAAAGAATAATTGAAGGAGGATATACGATAATGGCAAAGTTTGAAGGTTACGAAAGACGCGAAGCGAAAATTCTCGCCGCTCTGAAAGAATTTGGCATTTCCTCCATCGATGAATGTAAGGAAATCTGCGACGCCAAGGGTATTGACCCCTACAAGATCGTAGAAGAAACTCAGCCCATCTGCTTCGAGAATGCAAAGTGGGCATACGTTGTTGGTGCTGCAATCGCAATCAAGAAGGGGTGCACCAAGGCTGCTGATGCCGCTGCTGCTATCGGTATCGGTCTGCAGGCATTCTGTATCCCCGGTTCCGTTGCTGAAAACCGTAAGGTTGGTTTAGGCCACGGTAATTTGGGCGCAATGCTGCTTTCCGACGAGACCGAGTGCTTCTGCTTCCTGGCAGGCCACGAGTCCTTTGCTGCTGCTGAAGGCGCTATTAAGATCGCTCTGAACGCAAACAAGGTTCGTACCAATCCCCTGCGCGTTATCCTGAACGGCTTGGGCAAGGATGCCGCTATGATCATCTCCCGTATCAACGGCTTCACCTATGTGCAGACCAAGTTTGATCCCTATACCGAGACTGTAGAGACTGTTAAGGAAGTTCCTTACTCCAACGGCCCCCGTGCAAACGTTAAGTGCTACGGTGCTGACAACGTTCCGGAAGGCGTTGCGATCATGAAAAAGGAGAATGTTGGCGTTTCCATCACCGGTAACTCCACCAACCCCACCAGATTCCAGCATCCCGTTGCAGGCACCTACAAGAAGTGGTGTGTTGAGAACGGTGTGAAGTACTTCTCCGTTGCATCCGGCGGCGGTACCGGCCGTACTCTGCATCCCGATAACATGGGTGCAGGTCCCTCCTCTTACGGTATGACCGACACTATGGGTCGTATGCACTCCGACGCTCAGTTCGCAGGCTCCTCCTCCGTTCCCGCTCACGTGGAAATGATGGGCTTGATCGGCGCAGGTAACAACCCCATGGTGGGAATGACCGTTGCAGTTGCAGTTGCGATCGAAGAGGCTTGCAAGTAAGTTTGGTTCCTATAAAAAATCACCCGTTTACAGCGGGTGATTTTTCTTTGTATATTGACAATCGAAGGTAGAAAGTGTATCATAAAGAAAAGGAGGAATCGCCTATGAAGAAGTACACACTTGCGGTCCTTTTGGGTCTCTTGTTATTGGCGTCGTGCAGGAATCAGGAGATAGAAGAGTCGTCTCCCCTGTCATCGAATAGCTCTGCAGATACATCGTCGAACGTTAGCAAAGGAAGCGTTGCATCGGAGGATAGCAGTGAGGAGATGTTCTCGTTGATAGAAAGCTCCGAAGAAGAGGAAACAGCAACGGAGGAGAGTGCAGAAGACTCTTCCGCCGCAGAAAGTAACGAGGAAAACACTTCCACACCCGAGAGCTCGGAGGAGTCTTCTGCCGCGGAAAGCAGCGAAGAGGAATCCTCTGAAACGGAAAACTCCCACGTTTCCGAAGAAGAAAGCACTATACCGGAAGAAGAGATCACGATAGCCAAAAACATATACACCAATATGAACACGGAAACAGCCAAGGAATTCTTGGAGAGGATAGAAAAAGCAGCCGCAGATGGCAAAAGCATCAGTATTTACTACCAAGACACCGAGACGGGGTATTATTTCTATAGAAACATTGACAAGCGATATCCAAGCGCCAGCGTGATCAAGGCGTTTTACTGTCAATACCTGGTGGCGACCGGAGTGGATCTGCAACAAAAGATTCAACTGACAGAGGCTTCCAAGATCAGCTCCTCGAAAAAGCTGAGGAAGGAGCATATCGGATCCTGGTACACCGTGGAGGAGCTGATACAATATTCAATCCGCAATTCCGATAACATGGCGTATTACCTGCTGTTTTTGACCTTTGGCAGAAGCGGATTTAACGATTATATCCGCTCTCTTGGATTGGAGGAGCCGCTTTTGTACACAATTGAGTATACCACCATCGGCGCGGAGCCCGCGGCAAAGTGCATGATGGAGATCTACCGTTATGCACAAGAAACCGGGAATACGTTTTTGATCGATCATTTGAAAAACACCACGCATAGACGCCAGATCGATGCTGGGACGGACGCGGAGATCGCTCACAAATACGGGTTCCAGGACGGGAAAAATCTGGGCTATCACGACGCCGCCATCGTATATGCCGAGGAGCCCTATATCCTGACCATCTGCAGCCGGGAGAATGGGTACGAATCCGGGTGTAACGACGTTTTCATTGAGGTTGCAAGGCTGGTGGAAGAGATGCACGAGCTGATGCATTGATAACAAGATAACAAGAACCTTTCTTTTAAAAAAGAAAGGTTCTTGTTGATATTTAAGTTCGAAAAAGGTTCCTTTCAAAAGATCCTGTAGCTGACAGCGGATCGTTTCAAATTGCTCTTTCCAAGTAGGATCATAAGGAACAATTAACATTTCTCGTTTCATGAAATAGCCTTCCCGACAAACAGAACATTCGATGAAAAACAGAGGACCTCATAGAAGTCCTCTGTTTTTTTGGCCCGCCCTGCGAGACTCGAACTCACGACCCTCAGAATCGGAATCTGATACTCTATCCAACTGAGCTAAGGGCGGTTATGACGTCCGGCAAGCTTATAAAGAAGCCAGAAAATGCCGGAGATCAACAATAAGATGGTAGCCAAAAGGAGGGTGTATAATCCGTTTTGGAAAGCGGATCGCACGAACATCTCCACGTAGGCTTCGTACAGCAACGCGGCTGTAACGGCGGGTGCATAGCAGGAAGCAAGATCCCAAAGGATATACTTCCCCACGGTTTTCTCACGCTCTTGATATATCTTCTTCAAGGTCAAACGGAACGGGATGGTATATAAGCATCCCAAAACGACGAAGGAAATAAACACAAAAAGAAGATCGTCGGTGGAAAACAACTGCTGTGCCAAGGGAAGAAAGAAGCAAAACGCACCTTTTGCAAGCAAAGCTTGTTTGGAATACAGCTTCTCCATATTACTGCTCGTTATTTGAGCGGATCTGAGCCCGCTTGATCTTGCCGCTGGTGGTTTTGGGCAATTCAGTCACAAATTCCACAATGCGGGGATATTTATAGGGAGCGGTAGTCTTCTTCACATGGTTTTGGATCTCTTTGACCAAAGCATCGGAAGGCTGGTACGACTTGGTCAGAACGATGGTGGCTTTAACCACCTGTCCTCTGACAGGATCGGGAGCGGCGGTAACGGCACATTCCAATACTGCCGGATGGGTCATCAAGGCGCTTTCCACCTCAAAGGGCCCAATACGGTAGCCGGAGCATTTGATCACATCATCGCTTCTGCCCTCAAACCAATAATAGCCCTCGGAATCCCGCCAAGCGGTATCGCCGGTGTCGTAGAAATCGTTACGGAACGCCTTTTCCACAGCCGCGGAATCCTTGTGATAGCCTTTAAACAGGCCATAGGGATAATGCTTGGAAAGATTGCGTACAACGATTCTGCCAACCACACCGTCCTCACAGGGATTGCCGTCCTCGTCAACGATCTCAACATCGAAATCAGCGGAAGGCTTGCCGGTAGAACCAGGCTTGATGGGAAAGCCGTCGTAATTAGCCATCAGGACGGGAGTTTCGGTTTGCCCGAAGCCTTCCGTCAAGGTAAGACCCGTGAGCTCCTTCCATTTATAGAACACCTCGGGATTGAGGGGCTCCCCTGCGATACAACATTTATGAATGGAGGAAAGGTCGTACTTGGAAATATCTTCTTTGATCAAAAAGCGATAGATAGTGGGAGGTGCGCAGAAGGTAGTCACCTTGATCTCCTGCAACAGCTCCATGGTATTCTTGGCGTTGAACTTCTCGTTGTCGTAGGCAACGATGGTTGCACCGCAGATCCACTGGCCGTAGATCTTACCCCAGGCAAACTTTGCCCAACCGGAATCGGACATGGTGAGGTGGAGCTTATCCTCCTCGACGTGCTGCCAATAACGGGCGGTAAGGATATGGCCCAAGGGATAGGTGTAGTCGTGGAGGATCATCTTGGGCATACCGGTGGTGCCGGAGGAGAAATACATCAGCATAGGATCCGTCTGATGATTATAAATACGCTCAAGCTCTTCAGAATATGCACCGATCTCACGTCGGAAATCATAGAAGCCATCGGGAACGTGTTCCCCCACAACTGCCATATGGTTCAAGGTCTTGCATTTGGTCTTTGCAGAGGCAATGAAGGTAAGCAGATCGGGATCGTCAACGGAGATGATCATACGGCATTCTGCCGCATCTACGCGGTAGACGATATCCTTCTCGGTGAGCTGGAAGGTTGCGGGAATGCAGACCGCGCCGATCTTGTGGAGTGCCAAAAAGCACATCCAAACCTCGGGGCGCTGCTTCAGGATCAGCATCACGCGGTCGCCCTTTTTGATCCCAAGAGAGAGCAGATAATTGGCGATGCGGTTGGACATCTTCTTCATGTCCGTAAAGGTATAGAATCGTCTCGTGCCGAAATCGTCGCAATAAAGCAGAGCGTTCTTATCCGGCTGAGCATCTGCCCAAGCGTCGATGACATCGTAGGCAAAATTGAACCCTTCCGGACAGTTCACGCGGTAATTGGCTTTAAAATCTTCGTAGGAATCGAATTCGATCCTCGGCAAGAACTTCTCTAACATCTTGAAAATACCTTTTAGGGGAAAATAAACTTAGTCCACACGAATGGTCTTGATCTTCTGCTCCTCGCAGGGACGGTCGCTCCAGTCGGTACGTACGGACGCGATACGATCCACGATCTCAATACCGGAGGTCACCTTGCCGAAGGCGGCATACTGGCCGTCCAGATATCTGCCGTCAGCATGCATGATGAAGAACTGGCTTCCCGCAGAATTGGGATTCTGAGAACGCGCCATGGAGATAACGCCGCGGGTGTGGGACAGGGGATTCTTGACGCCGTTAGCAGCAAATTCGCCCTTGATCTGATGACCGGGGCCGCCCATACCGGTACCGGTGGGATCGCCGCCCTGGATCATAAAGCCGCTGATGACGCGATGGAAAATAAGGCCGTCGTAGAAATTCTTGGATGCAAGATCTACGAAGTTCTGTACGGTGATGGGAGCGATGTCGGGATACAACTCAAGCTTGATCTCCCCACCCAGCTCCATTTCTATGGTAACATTTACGGTATTTGCCATGATAAAACTCCAATCTTTACGCGGCAGGCTTATCGATCATACGAATGGTCTTGATAACAATCTTTTCCAAAGGAGTTTCGCCTTTCACAGGAGTAGAAGCGATTTTATCCACAACGTCCATACCGGAGATCACTTTTCCGAAGGAAGCATACTTGCCATCAAGGAAAGTGCTGTCCCCATGGCAGATAAAGAACTGGCTGGAAGCGGTATTATAATAATCGGAATCGTTATATTGGCTTCCTCGTCTGGCCATGGAAATCACGCCGCGAGTATGGGAAAGGTTATTTTCAAAGCCGTTGGCGGTAAATTCACCGAATATCTTCTCATCGCTGCCACCGGTGCCGTTGCCCTTAGGGTCGCCTGTCTGTACCATGAAACCCTCTACAACGCGGTGGAAGGTGAGGCCGTCGTAGAACTTCTCCTGCACCAGCTTTACGAAGTTGGTGACGGTAATGGGCGCGATATCGGCGTAAAGCTCCATTACGATCTTACCGCCGTCTTCCATCTCCAGTTCGGCGTAATAGGTGCCCTTCAAAGTTTCGGTAGTGGGAACGGAGGTGGTGGAATTGGAGACGTCACTATGAGATTCCTCTTCACCGCCAGTGAAATGGACGATGGCCATTGCAAGACCAACCACGGTCACCAGGATCACAGCCAGGGCAACCAGAATGGCAGGAGAGAAGGAGGAGTTTTTCTTTTTGGCGGATTTGCTCTTATTGGGCATACTGCACGAACCTCTCAATGAATGATATCTTTTGATATTATATCATAAAAATTGGTTTTGTCAAGCAATATTCCCCCACTTTTCCGTTTTTTCCGAAAACGAGGATTATTTGGTCATCTTCTCCTGCTTCACCTTGTGGTCGATGATATGGCGGGAGGCAAGCTCTCTGTGGACGTCCTCTACGGAAATGCCCATTTGCACCATGAGGACCATGGCGTGGTATGCCAGATCGGCAAGCTCGTAGATGGTTTCTTTTTTGTCGTCTGCCTTACCGGCAATGATGACTTCGGTACATTCTTCCCCGACCTTCTTCAGAATCTTATCGAGGCCTTTATCGAAGAGATAGGTGGTATAGGATCCCTGGGGGCGTTCCTTCTGTCTGCCCACCAGCAGATCGTAAAGCCCCTGCAGGGTGAATTCATGCAACTCCTCGCTTTGGAAGACCGGAGCATTGAAGCAGGAATCCGTTCCGGTATGACAGGCAGGGCCATCCTTTTCCACAACAACCACCAAGGCATCTCTGTCGCAGTCTGCGGTGATGGAAACGATATGCTGATAGTTCCCGCTGGTCTCCCCCTTCAGCCAAAGCTCCTGTCTGGAGCGGCTCCAGAAGCAGGTGAGGCCTTTTTCCATGGAGACGGCAAGACTTTCCTTGTTCATATATGCAACGGTCAGAACCTTTTTGGTGACGGAATCCACCACCACTGCGGGAATGAGACCGTTTTCGTCAAATTTCAAAGTATTGATGTCGATCATAGAGAATCTCCTTATGGGGTTACAGACGTACGATCACGCCGTCCTCTTTGAGTTTTTGCTTCAGATCGGGGATCTTGATCTCGCCGAAATGGAACACGGAAGCTGCAAGAGCCGCATCGATATCCGGGATGGCCTTGAACAGATCCGTAAAATGGGATACCTTTCCCGCACCGCCGGAGGCAATCACAGGGACGTTTACGGCATTGCATACAAGGGACAAAAGCTCGATATCAAAGCCGTTCTTCACACCGTCGGTATCGATGGAATTGACCACCACTTCCCCGGCACCGCTGTCAACGCAACGCTTGATCCAGGAAATGGCCTCCATGCCAGTATCTTCTCTGCCGCCCTTGGCAAAGACGCGGAAACCGCCGTCTACCCGCTTCACATCCGCGGACAGGACCACGCACTGATCGCCGTAGCGTTTGGCCGCCTCCTCCACCAGAGAAGGGTTGCGGATGGCACCGGAATTGACGCTGACCTTATCGGCACCGCATTTCAACACTCTGTCGAAATCCTCCAGGGTATTGATGCCACCGCCAACGGTGAGGGGGATGAAGATGGTGCTTGCCACCTCTTTAAGGATATCGGTGAACAGCTGTCTTCCCTCAAAGGAAGCGGTGATGTCGTAGAACACCAGCTCGTCAGCACCGTTTTCGGAATAATACCTTGCAAGCTCCACGGGAGAGGACACGTCGGAAAGGCCCATAAAATTGGTGCCTTTGACAACTCTGCCGTTTTTGACGTCAAGGCATGGAATGATTCGTTTTGTGATCATTTTGCTGCCTCCAAAGCTTGTTTCAGGTCAATGGCACCGGTGTAGTAGGCTTTGCCAATGATGGCGCCGTAAAGATTCATTTCACGAAGAGCTTTCACATCTTCCAGCGTGGAAACTCCCCCAGAGGCAGTGACGGAGATGGAATATCGCTCGGAAAGATCGCGGTAAAGCTCGCGGTTGGTGCCCTTCATAGCCCCGTCCTTGGAAATATCCGTACAGATGACGTTGGATACGCCCACTCTCTCAAGACGCTCCATAAAAGCTTCCAGAGTGTAAGCAGAGCGTTCCAGCCAGCCCTTGATGGCGATCGCACCGTCCTTCACATCTGCGCCTACGGCAATTTTATCTCCGTAAGTGTTCACAGCGGTCTCAAGGAAAGCATGATCGGTAACAGCGGCTGTGCCCAAGATCACTCTGGAAACACCGCAATTCAAGTAGCGGGCGATGGTATCCATACTGCGGATGCCGCCCCCGATCTCCACAAACAGATCGGTTTCTTTTGCAATCTGCTCCACAACGGAAAGGTTGGGGGTGGTGCCGTCCTTGGCCCCCTCCAAGTCTACCATGTGGATATGGGTAGCACCCGAAGCGGAAAAGTCCTGTGCAATCTCTATTGGATTTTCGGAATAGACCGTCATTTGTCGGTAATCCCCCTTGTAGAGGCGGACGGCCTTCTTTTCGTATAGATCAATGGCAGGAAAGAGTATCATGCTTTACTCCTCACAAAAGGCGCGTAAAATGGAAAGGCCTACGTTGCCGCTCTTCTCCGGGTGGAACTGACAGCCCATTACGTTATCCATGGCTACTGCGGCGGTGATCTCTGCACCGTATTCCGCTGTAGCAAGCAGGCTATCCTCGCAATCCGCGGCATAATAAGAATGAACAAAATAGACGAAGTCTCCGTCCTTGACATAGCGAAGGAGTTTGTGTTCCTTTTTGATGGAAAGAGCGTTCCAGCCGATGTGGGGAATCTTTAAATCTGCCGGAATCTTCCCCGCCATAGGGATCACAGAGCCTTTCAGCAGACCAAGTCCTCGGTGAACGCCGTATTCATAGCTCGCTTCGAACAGCATTTGCATGCCAAGACAAATGCCCAAGATGGGTTTGCCTCTTTTTACCTCATCAATAATCATCTGATCCAGCCCAGCCGCTTTCAGCTTGCCGATGGCATCCTCAAAAGCGCCAACGCCCGGAAGAACCAATTTATCAGCCCTGCGGATCATCTCGGGATCGGAGGTGATCACAGTTTCCGCACCGATGCTGTTTAAGGAACAGGTGAGGGAAAACAAATTCCCCACACCGTAGTCAATAATGGCGATCATGCAAGCAACCCCTTGGTGGAAGGAACGTCGTTGGAAAACGCAGGATCGATGGCCACGGCGGCACGAAGGCTTCTTGCAACAGATTTGAACGCGCCTTCGATAATGTGGTGGGAGTTCTCCCCGGCTTCCTGCCGCAGGTGCATCGTGATACCCGCATTGGAGGCAAATGCAATCCAAAATTCCTTACAAAGCTGAGTGTCGAAAGTGCCAACCTTTTCCGTGGGAATCTGCAGAGCGTAATAACAGCCGCCTCTGCCGGAGATATCAACAGCAGAAAGGATCAGTGCCTCGTCCATAGGGAGAAGCATACTTCCGTAGCGGCAAATGCCTTTTTTATCGCCGAGAGCGTTTTTGAACGCTACGCCCAAAGCAATTCCCACATCCTCTACGGTGTGGTGATCGTCTACATATGTGTCGCCACTGCAAGACAAAATCAGGTCAAATCTGCCATGCTTTGCAAACAAGGTAAGCATATGATCCAGAAATCCCACGCCGGTTTGGATGCTTGAAGTGCCGGAGCCGTCCAGATTCAATTCCAACTCGATATCGGTTTCGGAAGTGGTTCGATTCCATTGGTAAGCTCTCATAGAGATTCCTCCGTGATGGTTTGGATGGTTTTTAAAAAGATTTCCATTTGCTCGGGTGTACCGATGGTGACACGGTTATAATCCCGAATACGGTCTTTTTCGAAATGACGTACAAGAACGCCTTTTTGCTTGAGCTTTTGATAGATCTCCTTGCCGGCTACGGTCGGATGGCGGACAAACAGGAAGTTTGCTTTTGAGGGGATCACGGAAAAGCCGAAGGATTCCAGAGCTGCTTTTGTTTGCTCTCTGGTTGACATAATCTTGCGGCAATTTTCCATGTAGTATTCGTTTTCCGCGATGGCGGCACAGCCTGCGGCGGCGGTCATGCGGTTGACGTTGTAGGGGTTTGTGGAATACCTAAGGGTATGAAGATCCGCTATCAATGCCTCGTTCCCCATGGCAAAGCCAAGCCTTGCACCTGCCATGGAACGGGATTTGGAAAAGGTTTGGGTGACCAACAAATTATCGTATTTGTCAATCAGCTGTACAGCACTCTCTCCGCCGAAATCCACGTAGGCTTCGTCGATGATCACGATATTGCCTGTGTTATGGCGTAGGATCTCTTCGATCTCAGAAACAGAAAGGCAAAGCCCTGTGGGTGCGTTGGGATTGGCGATCACCACGGTCTGCTTTTTACCATTGGCAAAATAGTCTGCGGGATCGATGGCAAAATCCGCTTTTAATGGAACCGCGTTATAGGGCATTCCCAAAAGATCAGCAAACACAGAATAAAAGCCGTAGGTAATATCGGGAAACACCAAAGGAACATCTTCTCCGCTGTAAGCCATAAAGGCGAAATACAACGCTTCATCGGAGCCGTTGGCCGCGATCAACTGAGAAGGCTTTAACCCATAAAGCTGTGAAATGCGCTCTATCAGCTCTTTGCAGGTAGGATCGGAATACAGCTGCAGAAGGCTTGCTTCCCTCTCTACGGCCTCCAGAACACCCGATGAAGGGGGATAGGGAGACTCATTGGTATTCAGTTTGATATACTGCATATCTCTGGGCTGTTCCCCGGGAGTATAGGGGGTGAGAAATGCAAACCTTTGACTGAAATAGTTGCTCATATTAATCCTCGAAACGGATGGTCGCGCTGATACCGTGGGCCTGCAAGCCCTCGCGGTTAGCAAAAGCGGAGACCTTATCGGCGACACTCTTCAAGGCGCCTGCGGAATAATAAGTGTATTGGGTCTTTTTCACAAAATCGTCAACGGATAAGGGAGAGGAAAAACGGGCCGTACCTCCCGTGGGAAGGGTATGGTTGGGCCCTGCGTAGTAATCTCCCAAGGCCTCGGGGCAATTCTTGCCCATGAAGATGGAGCCTGCGTGCTTTACACGGTCCAGGTAGTCGAAGGGATTGTCCACGCAAAGCTCCAGATGCTCGGGGGCGATCTCGTTGGCGATCTCGATGGCAAGCATGAGATCATCCTTTGCAACGATGATCTTGCCGTTATCGTCGATGGAAGCGCGTGCGATCTCGCAACGGGAAAGCAGGGGGATCTGACGCTCCAACTCATCGCTGACTGCAAGGGCAAACTCCATAGAGTCGGTAACCAGGACAGCGCTGGCATTTTTGTCATGCTCTGCCTGGGACAGCAAATCTGCGGCGATCACCTTGGGGCTGTTGGTAGCATCCGCCACAACCAGGATCTCGCTGGGGCCCGCGATCATGTCGATGGAGACCATGCCGAAAACCTGTTTTTTTGCTTCAGCAACGAAGGCGTTGCCGGGGCCGACGATCTTGTCCACCTTGGGAACAGATTCCGTACCGTATGCCAGGGCGGCAATCGCTTGTGCGCCACCAAGCTTGAAGATGCGGGTAACACCTGCGATCTTGGCCGCGGCCAGGATGGCGGGAGCCACCTTCCCGTCCTTACCCGGAGGGGTCACCATAACAATATCGTTACAGCCTGCGATTTTGGCAGGAATACTGTCCATCAAAACAGTGGAGGGATATGCTGCAGTTCCGCCGGGAACGTAGAGCCCAACTTTTTCAATGGGGGTCACCTTTTGGCCAACCACAACGCCTCCGTCCCGGTTCAGCATAAAACCGTTACGTACCTGCTTGGAATGAAAGGCGCGAATGTTTTCAGCCGCCTCCCGAAGGATGTTCAGAAAATCCTTCTCAACGGAAGCAAAGGCTTCTTCGATCTCTTCTGCGGTCACTTCCAAGGAGGTGAGCTCTGCTTTATCGAATTTCTTGGTATATTCGTATAGTGCCTCGTCTCCCCTACTTGCTACGTCGGCAAGGATGGCGGAAACAACGTCGCTGACGTCGGAGACGGGGTTATTGCGGGAGAAGATCTCGGAAGCGGGAACCTCTCCGTAAGAGTAGATCTTGATCATAATGAATTTCCTTTACGATTGGATCAATTGACTGATCTTGCTTGTGATGGCTTCAATCTCGGTTGTCTTGAACTGGAAGCCGGTTTTGTTTGCAATCAGTCTCGCACTGATGGGAACAATGGTCTCGAAGACCTCCAGGTTGTTTTCTTTTAACGTGGCACCCGTTTCCACGATGTCTACGATCACGTCAGAAAGCCCTAAGATAGGAGCTATCTCAATAGAGCCGTTGAGCTTGATAATATCGATCTCTCTGCCGAGGCTATTATAATACGTACGGGCGATGTTGGTGAATTTGGTTGCAACCTTCAGGGTGCGCTCTCCGTTATCGTAAAAATCCTTGGGTGCGGCCACAGCCATACGGCATTTGCCGATATTCAGATCCAAAAGCTCGTAAACGTCCGGCTGATATTCCAACAGGATATCTTTACCTGCCACGCCGATATCCGCCGCGCCTCTGGCCACGTAAATGGAAACGTCGGAGGGCTTCACCCAGAAATAGCGAATCTGCTTCTCTGTGTTTTCGAAAACCAGCTTGCGGTTGGCTTCCTTGATGGAGGGACATTCATATCCCGCCTGCTCGAACATGGCGTAAACTTTTTCGCCGAGTCTCCCTTTGGGTAATGCAACGTTGATCATGAAGGGGACTCCTTTCTTAAATCGACTACAGTACGATAGCGAAGTTTTTCGCAAAGAGTTTTTTGAGCGCTGACAGTATTACCTGCCGAAACAAGGCGTTGCGTCTCGGAAACGATCTTTTCTTTGGGGACGGTATCGTCGTAGAGCAAGACTACGTCAACATCAAAGGAAGCACGGGTTGCCTTCAGCTCCTCCAAAAGATCCAGATAGAGGGCAAACCCAACGGCGGAGGATCTTCTCCCCATGCGCAGGAGCAGGTTATCGTACTGTCCGCCGGAAAGAACGCCCTCGCTGATACCGCTTAAAAAGCCTTTGAAAACGATGCCGTTGTAATAGCTCATATCGTTTACAATGGAGAAATCAAAGGAAACGGACGGAGAATATGGCGTATTCTCAAGTAAGGCAGATAACTCCCTCAAGGAACGTAAAGCTTCACGGGATTTTTCCGAGGTACAAAGATGCTCCAAACGTTCAAGGACGGAGTTTCGTTCTCCGTAGATACCGATAAAGCTGCAAAGTCGACGGGTTTGTTCTTCGGAAATCCGATTGGCAACACAAAGCTTTTGCAGATCGTGAGGATTTTTCTCTTCGATATAGCTTGCCGCCTGTTTTTGGAAAGCATCGTTTCCGCCGGATTCCTTCAAGAGTTCGGACAGAATTCCCAGATGAGAGATCTGCAGAACGTAGGTGTCGGAAATAGAAGCCAGGCTTTGGGCTGCCAGAGAAACAACCTCAAACAGATCATACAGATCGATATCGCCGATGCACTCCAGACCGGTTTGCAGGATCTCGCGGAAGCGGTGGGAACCGGTAGATATACGGTAAACGTTTTCGTCGTAATACAGTTTCTGCTTAAAGCCCGGAATATCCTTGCTGTTTTTTACGATGGACAGAGTGACGTCGGGCTTGAGAGCCAGAAGCTTACCGTCGGTATCGTTAAAGGTAATCACCCTATCGCTGACGAGGAATTCCTTGTTTTGCAGATAAAAATCGTATTCCTCGAATTTATTCATCTTAAAGGGCAGGTAACCATAGGATCGGTACAACTGCCGCAAGGTAAACAGGGCTTTTTCTTCCTGCTTGAACATTGCTTCATTCATATTTTTTCTCTCCCCCGCCCAGCCGTTGAATGGCGGCGCGATAGCCTCCGTTGCCGTATTCCAGACATTTGCTTACGCGGCTGATGGTGGCGGTGCTGGCACCGGTCTCTTTGCTGATGGCTTGGTAGCTCATACCGCTGTCCAAAAGCTTGGCAACACGAAGACGCTGTGCGATCTCTATAATCTCCTTGATAGTGCAGACATCCTCGAAGAAAGTATAGCATTCCTCAACGGTATTCAATTCTGTGATCGCCTTGATCAGATCGTCGGTTTCTTTGGAATGCCAGTTCGCCATGGAAGTCAGCCGCCTTTCTATCATTCAAAACACTTTAACGCTTTAGCTCGTTAAAGCGTTGGGTGCATTATAGCATATAGAGATGGCCTTGTCAATAGGTTTTGACAAAAAACAGAAAAAAGCCCTGTTGGGCTTAGGTTTGCAGGGCGTTTTGGGCATCTTATAGATTGTAAGATAATCTTTAGCTGAGCAAAAGCGATTTGAATGTTGCACAAACGAAAACCAAAAGGTTTTCGTTCAGAAGAATCGCAAGCGATTCTTCTGCTCCACGAATTGAGTAATCCTGCCATCTATGAGTCAAGACCACCGGTTCAACCGGTGGCTTGCACAGCCCCTATAAGGGGCTATTACCGGCTTAGCCCCTGAAAGGGGCACTGAATCTTTATTATCGCATCACACGCACTGCCACCCGTAAACGGGTCAGATTATGCTTTTACAGCTTCTGCGATAATTCCGAGCTGTGCTTTTCATCAAGTGGGCTTGCATAAAGCTCGCCCGGGTGATTGTAGCTCCGCTCTTTTCTACCGCTCCCCCGGTAGAACCGGGGGTTTATTTAGAACACACAACGAGAAAAAGAGGCGATTTTTCGCCTCTTTTTTGCCGCGCCAAAGCGATTTGACCTTGCTACTTACCATTGTCGAATGAAGCAATAATATGAGCGAAAAACACGAAATAGTATTGACATGCAACGAAATTTCGTGTATAATCACTAAAGAAGCTGAATGGTGGGGAATTTTTTGCGCGATACACCAAGCATTTTCTGCGAAATAATCCTGCAACTTCGCGGATGGGCACTTGGCAAGTCGACTATACAGCATTCAAAATATTAAAGGAGGTTTTTATGGACGACAGAGTGCTTGAACCCCTAAAGTATTATGAAACACGGGGTAGGCAAGAGCATCATGACAATGTTGAAGCGCATTTCAACGAGCTCTCGCTCAAATCGGGGGTAAATATTGATGCAAACAAAGAAACGATGGACAAATGGAGGAAAGAGCAGGAGAACATCAAGGATCTTTCGAAGGTTCTGAAAAAGTTCAAGACTTTCCGTGTGCTCCTCATCATAGGGATAGTATTAGGCGCGATTATGGCCATTGTATCCTTTTTGACGATCGGCGATTCGGTAGGAACGGGTCTCCTTTTGTTGCTTCTCGGTGCAGGTATTATCACTGCATGCATCATGGCTCTCGTTAAAAAGGTCAACCCTAAGGTTAGAAGTTCAGACGCACTTCTTCAGGAGCGTATGGAAGAAGCGAGCAAGCTGGAAAACGAGGGGTGGGCGCAGATGCTTCCTCTCAACAATCTCTTTACTGATTACGATGTATTCAGATTGATTGAAAAGACCTTACCCGACTTCGAGTTTGAGAAGAACTTTTCCAAAGAACAGGAATGCCTTTTTATTGATAAGTACGACTTCTGTGATTTGCAGAATGAAGAGACCTCCATGGTTGATACCCTTTCCGGCAAGTACGCCGGCAACCCCTTCCTGTTTGGACGTCGCAGAGTTCACCGTATGGGTACCGAGACTTATCACGGTAGCCTTGTGATTTCCTGGACAGAAACCTACACAGACAGCAATGGTAATCTTCGTACCAGGCGGAAGACACAAACTCTTCACGCGTCGGTTGTAAAACCGAAACCCTACTATAGCATCAATACATTTTTGATATACGGCAACCAGGTAGCACCCAGCCTTACTTTTTCCCGCGAGTCCAAGCATATTGAGAATCTCAGTGAGAAGTCTCTTGAGAAAACAATTAAGAAGGGTGAGCGCAAACTCCAGAAGCAGGCTGCAAAGGCTTTGAAGAATGACGGCAATTTCCAGGAGATGGCGAACTCCGAGTTTGATGTACTCTTTGGTGCAACCGACAGAGACAACGAGGTGGAGTTTAGACTTATGTACACTCCCTTGGCACAGCGCAGCGTGGTTGCTCTGCTCAAGGACAAGAACAACTTCGGTGACGACTTCAACTTCTACAAGCGCGGTAAGTGTAACATTGTCATGAGTGATCACGGTCAGAACTGGAAGATGAACCTCTTTGCAAGAGATTACCAGCATTTCGACTACGAAGTGATCCGCTCCAGATTCCTGAATTACAACGACAATTACTTCAAGTCCATCTTCTTCGACTTCGCACCCTTCTTCAGTGTGCCTGCATATCTTGAGGAGCCTTGTTCTTCTCTTGAGGATGAGCCCGGATACAACGCCAATTACACCTACTACGAGCATGAGGTTATGTCTAATGTGATGGGCTATCGTCGCTTTATGCACGAGAATTCCTGCACGGAGGCAATTCTGAAGACCCAAACCCTCAGAGCGGCAAACGGACGCGACATTGTTGCAGTAACAGCAAATTCTTATATGGGAGTAGATCGCGTCGATTTCATACCCGTAAAGGGCGGCGACGGCAATTATCACAATGTGCCTGTTCCGTGGATCGAATACATTCCGCTTACCAAGACTTCCTGCGTTTCTGTCGGCAGTGCAGCAACTCCCGCAAGCGATGCGGCTGTGTACTACCACGGCATGTCCGCAGAAGAAATTTTTGAAGCACTGTAAAAAACAATTTTTCTAATTTCTACATAAGGAGACTAATTATGGCAAATCAGTTGGATGAGTTGAGCACTCAAGACATTCGCGAGGAAGGTCTTGATACGCACGTTATCGCAAAGAGAATTCCCGTTAAAGTAGGTAAGGGGTCTCTGGTATTTGAGATCGCACTGTGGGTACTTGGTATCATCCCCGGTATCGTATTCCTTTTTATGAAGATAAAGGCCGACAACCACTTCCAGCAGCTTCAGCAGAGAATTCAGCACAACGCATCTCAGATCGACAACTATCTTGAGCAGAGAGTTGTAGTTCTTCAGAACGTTGCAAGACTGCTTGATAAGGCTATTGATCTTGATAAGAGCACCTACGAGAACATCGCGAAATACAGAAGCGGTATTAACGGCGACGAGGCGAGAAACGAAGCGGCTTCCGCTATTGATCAGGTATCCCGCAACATCAACATCGCTTTTGAAAACTATCCCGATCTCCAGGCTCACAAGGAGATCAACGATGCAATGAGACAGAATATGTATCTCCAGAGAGAGATTACTGCCGCGAGAGAGCTTTACAACGACACCATCAATGCATGGAACAGAGATATTTTTAAGTGGCCCACTAAGATGATCGTTGCAGCAAAGAACGGTTACACCACAAGAATTCCCTTTATCGCTTCTTCCGAGATTAAGCGTCAGGCAACCGGTACCTTCTTCTAATACTATTCTAAATCAAAACAAGGACTATCGTTTCGATAAACTAAAACACCACCAAAAGCACGATGCTTTGGTCTGCTACACCAATCTTTGGCTGCGCCAAAGCGATTCTTCTGCTCCACGAGTTGAGTAATCCTGTCATCCATAAAAAAAATAAACCCGATAGACAAATGTCTATCGGGTTTATTTGGTCTGAGTGACAAGATTTGAACTTGCGGCCTCTACCACCCCAAGGTAGCGCGCTACCATCTGCGCCACACCCAGATACCAATCGGGGGTTGTGTTTCCTCGTTCGGACAACGGCGTTATTATAGCATAAAGTTTTGGTTCTGTCAAGCCTTTTTTTAACTTTTTTCATTATTTTTTTCGTTCAAAAAGCAGAGGCAAAATGGAAGGATTTTTGGGTGGATTTTAGTGGATTAAACCCCGTGATCCATAAGGAAAACAAATCTCCGAAAATTTGATTTTTCTCTTTCTTTTTTTGTTGAAATATGCTATACTGTTTTTAATCAAATAAAAAGGTATGGAAACGATTTATGGCGAAGCTGTACTTCAAATACGGTGCAATGGGGTCTTCCAAAACAGCTCAGGCACTGATCACCAAGTTCAACTACGAAGAAAGAAATATGAAGGTCTGGCTCATCAAGCCCGCTTTGGACACCCGCGACGGCAAGGAAGCGGTACGATCCCGTGTAGGGCTGAACGCACCCTGCAGAGCCGTGGAGAGGGTCGAGGACTTGTTTACACTTTTTGAAAGAGAAGCCTCCGACTGCGACGTGATCATTGCGGACGAATGTCAGTTCTTCACAGAAGCCCACGTGGATCAGCTTCGTAAGATCGTGGACGAAAAAAGCATCCCCGTAATGTGCTTTGGCTTAAGAGCCGATTTCCTCTGCCATTTGTTTGAAGGAAGCAAGCGGCTTTTTGAGGTTGCGGATTCCATTGCCGAAATCAAGACCATTTGCTCCTGTGGTGCCAAAGCCATCGTCAATGCCAGATTGGACTGTAACATGAAGGTAGTTACCGACGGTGAGCAGGTGATGCTGGGCGGCAACGAAAGCTATATTGCCCTTTGCCACAAGTGCTGGAAGAAAAAGATCAAGGAGCAGAAGGAGAGCGAAGTTCATGTTTGAGCAGATCCGTACGTTAATTGAAGAACATAATACCATCATCCTGCACAGGCATAAAAATCCCGACGGAGACGCTTTGGGATGCCAGATGGGGCTTTTGTATCTCTTGAAGGAGAACTATCCCCAAAAAGACATTTACATTGTGGGCGATATGACGCCACGCTATGCTTTTATTGCAGGTCGAGAGATGGACACAATTGAAGATAAGCTTTACAAAGAAGCCCTGGCCATTGTGTTGGATACTTCCGCAAAATGCCTCATCAGCGACGACAGATATGCTTTGGCAAAAGCCACGGCCAGGATCGACCATCATATTTTCGTGGAGCAGATCGCTTCTCACGAGGTGACGGACACATCCTTTGAAAGCTGCTGCGGGATGATCGCTGCCATGGCAATGGAATGCGAATGGAAGCTTCCCTCTGCCGCGGCAAAGGCACTTTATACCGGGATGATCACAGATTCGGGTCGTTTTCGTTATGACTCTGTTTCCTCCAAGACCTTCCGCATGGCGTCCTATTTGATGGAAGCTGCCTTCGATACTTCGGATATCTACCGTAATCTGTATGCCGACGATCTGTTTTTCATTCAGCTGCGGGCGAAATACGCCTTGAAGATCAAAACTACGGATAAAGGCGTTGCATATATCTACACCGATAAGGAAGAAGCGAAAAACTACGGTGCCGATACCTTCACCCTTTCTCGCGGGATGGTGAACGTGATGTCGGAGATCCGGGGCATTCACAGCTGGGTAAATTTTACGGAAGCTGAAGAAGGCGTTCTTTGTGAGATACGTTCCAATACCTACAACATCAATCCCATTGCCGTGAAGCATGGCGGCGGAGGGCATCAGAAAGCCAGCGGTGCAACGCTGAAGGATTGTGAAGAGGCCATGGCCCTTTTGGAAGAGCTTTGCGCCCTTGAGGAGGCATAATATGAACGAAGCGGTTAAGCAACAGATATTTGAAAAGATCAAAGAATATAAGCGCATCATCCTTTTCCGTCATCAACGGCCGGACGGAGATGCGGTAGGATCCACCAAGGGTTTGCGTGAGATCCTGAAGGACAGTTTTCCCGAAAAGGAAGTTTATCTTTTGAACACCGATTATTCGGACTACGTTGCCTTCTTGGGAAAAGAGGACGAGGAGATCGAAGAGGAGCTCTACAAAGACGCCTTGGGTATTATTTTGGATACCGCCACGGCAGACAGGATCTCAAACCCGAAATACCGGCTTTGCAAGGAACTGATCAAGATCGATCATCACATCCCCACGGATTCCTACGCTGATCTGGAATGGGTAGAAGAGGAACGCTCCTCCTGCTGTGAGCTGGTAGCAGAATTTTACCGCTCCTTTGCGGAGGCCTTGGTGCTTTCCACAGAAGCGGCTACCTACGTTTATGCGGGCATGGTAACGGACTCGGGCAGATTCAGATTCCGTTCTGTCAGCGGAGAGACCCTGCGTTTGGCGGGGATGCTTCTGGATCGGGGCGTGGATGCGGAGCAATTGTACGCCAATCTGTATATGAAGGATTTTGAAGTCCTGAAGTTCCAGTCATACGTTTACCAGACCATGCAGATCACGGAAAACGGCGTTGCTTACGTATTCATCGACAAAAAGACCCAGGTAAGGTTCGGCTTGACCTTCGAGGAGGCGTGCGCCTGCGTGGGGTATATGGATTCCATCAAGGGCAGTCTCATTTGGCTGGCATTTATTGAAGGAAGCGACGGAAGCATCCGCGTACGTTTGCGTTCACGTTTCGTGACGGTGAACGAGATCGCCGAAATCTACGGTGGGGGCGGTCATGCCTGCGCCAGCGGTGCTTCGGTAAATGACAAAAAACAGATGCAAGACCTGCTGAAAATGGCTGACGAGCGGTTGAAGGAATATAAGGAAAACAACGAGGGCTGGTTATGAAAATTCTTTTAACCAACGACGACGGCATCTTCTCCCCTGCTATCCCAAGAATGGCGGAGATCTTCGGTAAATACGGCGAGGTCACCGTAATCGCACCGAAAAAAGAGCAAAGCGGAAAGAGCCAGACCATTGAATTCCGAAATCCTATCGAGATCAAGCAGGTGGAATACGCTCCCGGCAAGACGGGATACGCCGTGGATTCCACCCCTGCAGATTGCGTCCGTTACGGCATCGTGGGACTTAAGCAGAAGTTTGATCTGGTGGTTTCCGGCATGAACATCGGGTATAACCTTGGGGACGATATTGCATATTCCGGTACGGCGGGCGCTGTTCTGGAGGGAGCGCGGCTGGGTGTGAAAGGAATGGCCTTCTCTGCGGAATACCGTGCTTTGGAGGTCGGGCTTGACCATTTGCCTAAAACCTTGGAGTGGATCTTTGAAAACCGTTTGCCTGAGAAGAATATTTTATACAACGTGAACTTTCCGCCAACGATCAAGGGAATCCGCATTACCAAGCAGGGCGGAATTTACTACTACGACGAATTCGTTCCCCAGGGAAACGACCTGTATCTGCAGGTAGGTGCGCCGTTGGAGCGCGAATTTAACGATCTGACAATAGATATCGATGCAGTGCTGAACGGCTATATTTCCATCACACCCTTAACGGCGGAGAAAACGGATTTCAAGGCGTTTGAGACTTTACGGCATTTAAAAGCATAAGAAAAGGAGCTTTCCAAAAAGAAAGCTCCTTTTCACATTAAGAAACGAATGACAATTTACGAGGGTTGCAATAAAAGACAACACGAGTCTTGATCAACAGAGATGCCATGGCAACGGGGACGTAAGGCGTGGGAGCATAGTCGGTTTTACTGGAAAGGGTTCCGCCGCCGGTGATATTGCCGAAGGTCTCTCCCCAGCCGCCGAAGTAATTGAGGTATTCCGTGAAGTCGTTGTAATGGTTGTAGGTATAGAACAGATACTTCTCGTTGGGATCAATGATCTCGTTGTGATTGGCATCATAGCGGGTATAGACGATTCTTGCCGCTCCGCGGGTAATAGATTGACCGTCGTTATACGTCTTCACGGGGTAAGCAGGATCGCAATCCGTTCCCGTGGTACCGATATCGATCTCGTAGTAATACAAATCGCCGCCGCACCCACTGATATTCGGAAGCTCAGGCTCATAGGGATACTTCTCGGTGTTGCCGGAAAATTTGGTATGGTTGAGGCGGAGATACTCTCCCCAGATGCTGTCCTCCGGCTCTGTGCGCTTACTTTCGGTATAGTTAGCAGGAACGTCGCCGAAGGCGTAGACGTAAGCTGCAACCTCCTCTAAAGTGATATATCCCCCGCCGCGGTAAACACGGAAGACCTCAAGGCCATAGGCATTCACCACCACATAGGTGTTGGTGTCGGCATAATAAGGGGTATTGTTGCGAATATAAGCACCTTCCAGGGTAGGGCGATAAACAGACAAGACGGGCGCTTGGTCGGGAACTTTTTCCGCGCCGGAAAGCTCACCTTTTGCAGAGCGTTGAAGGGCTTCCTCGTAGCTGTCGGCAGGATCACTGTCGCCGTAGAAGGCATCTCTGGCGGCCTCATCCACGGCAGAGTGATCCATGGAAAGCTCGGTGACAACCTTAATGAAGGCCGTTGCCTTGAGTCCGCCGTAACGGACGGTAATGGCGGAGGAGCCTTCGGAAAGGGCAGTCACAACCCCCGTCTGATCCACTGTGACACAGCTTCCGCTGGATTCCCATTCCAAAGAATCGGCAAGCTCAGAGGGCACGTTGGTCAGAAGCTGTAAGGAAGAACCCACCAAAAGCTCCGTTCGGTCGCAATTGGTGATTTCCAAAGACGTAATGCTACTTTCCGATACACAATTGCAGAACGAAAGAAGCACAAAAACAATCAAAAGAAGGATTGAACTTCTTTGAATGATCCTCTTCATAACATCACCCTCTTCCATAAAACTACGTTTATATTAACAGATTTCTTCGATTTCGTCAAGAGAAAAATGCCTTCCCCTGATGGAGGAAGGCATTTCGAAATCGATTTACTTCGTGAAGGTACAGCCGCTGGTAAACTCAATTGTGCCGCCGTAGTTGGTAAGAACACCGGAAACGGTGATCACGTCGCCAACTGCAAGGGCCTCGGCGCCTGTTCCCTTAAGGCGATAGCAGACGATGGGCATATCCTCGCATCCCTCGATGGTGATGGATACGGTGATATTCTTATACTGCTCGCTGTAGGGGGTATCGATCTTGGTGATGGTGCCGGTCAAGCTGTATTTGTAGCCGCCGGAAAGAGTTTCCTGATTGCCCAATGCATAGGCTGCCTCTACAATGGCCTTGGGAGTATCGTAGATCTCAACCTCTACGTTACCTGCCTCATAGGAATCCAGAGTACAACCCGCATCAAACTCAACGGTACCGTTGTAGTTCTTGATAGAGCCGGTGACGGTAATGATATCGCCGACCTTGATGGCATCGGCGCCATCGCCCTTCAGGCGATAGCAAAGGATGGGCATATCTTCCAGATCTTCAACAATGATGAAGACGGACACGTTCTTATAACCGCTGTCGTAAGGAGTCTGTACGGAAGAGATCACGCCGGTAAGGGTGAACTTGGCGCCCTCTGCCAGAACGGTATTCTTTTCCAACGCGTAAGCAGCTTCTACGATAGCCTTGGGAGTATCCAATGCGGGAGTGTCGGGTTCATCGGGCTCTTCGGGGGTGACGGGGACGAGAGATTTGATCTGACAGCCTGCATTCATCTGTACTTTGCCATCGTAATTGAGAATCTCGCCCTCTACGGTAACGGTATCCCCAACTTTGATGACGTCGGCACCCTCGCCCTTCAAACGGAAGAGCTGGAGGTTCTTGTCGGTACCATCTACCTTGATGGTCACGGTGACGTTCTTGTACTGCTCGCTGTATGCGGTATCCACAGAGACAACTACACCGCTCAGGGTGTACTTGTGACCGTCGGAGAGCTTCGCACCGCTTTCCAGAGCGTACGCAGCGTCCATGATCTCGGTTGCTGTCTCGTAGATGACGGGCTCATCGGGTTCGTCAACAGGGGGCTCGGAAGGCTCATCGGGTTCGTCTACGGGAGGTTCGGAGGGCTCATCGGGTTCGTCTACGGGAGGCTCGGAGGGTTCGTCGGGTTCGTCAACGGGAGGCTTCTCTGCCAGAGTATAAGAATCCAAAGTGCATCCGCTATCGAACTCCACCTTATCGTTGTAATTCTTGATCACGCCGGTAACGGTGATGGTGTCGCCCACGCCGATGAGATCTGCGCCCTCGCCCTTCAGGCGGAAGCACTGGATGGCCTTATCGGTCATACCATCAACAACGATGGTAACGGTTACGTTGCCGTAATTTGCGCTATAAGCAGAGTCTACAGAGGAAATCACACCGGTGAGGGTGTAACGGTGACCGGCGGAAAGCGTCTCACCGGAGGCAAGCTCATATGCGGCCTTCAAGATCTCTGCGGGAGTCTCGTAGATCACGACCTCAAAGCCCTCGCCGGGAGTGTAGGCATCAAGGGTACAGCCGGAATCAAACTCGATCTTGCCGTTGTAGTTCTTGATCACACCGGTAACGGTAATGGTGTCGCCTGCCTTGATGGCATCGGCGCCCTCGCCCTTCAGACGGAAGCACTGGATGGGCTTATCCTCCATATCGCCCACAACGATGGTAACGGTTACGTTGCCGTAATCGGGGCTATATGCAGTATCCACAACGGTGATCACACCGGTGAGAGTGTAAGGAGTGCCTGCGGAAAGAGTTGCACCGCTTTCCAAAGCATAAGCCGCGTTCAGGATGGCCTCGGGAGTTTCATAGATCTCCACGTCGAAGCCTTCCCCAGCCTCGAAAGAATCAAGGGTACAGCCTGCATCGAACTCAACGGTACCGTTGTAGTTCTTCAGAATACCGGAAACAGTGATGGTGTCGCCTGCCTTGATGGCATCGGCACCCTCACCCTTCAGACGGTAGCACTGGATGGGCTTATCCTCCATGTCACCTACAACGATGGTAACGGTCACGTTGCCGTACTGCTCGCTGTATGCGGAATCAACGGAGATGATCATACCGGTCAAGGTATAAACGTGAGCGGCGGAAAGAACCATGCCGCTTTCCAGCTCGTAAACCGCATTTACGATCTCCTCGGGAGTTTCGTAGATCACAACGTCGTCCACGGAGGGTGCGTTGTTCTCTGCAGTTTCCTTCAGGATCACACCTGCGGGGAACTGAGAAACGCCGCTGTTTTCCGCATTGATATAGGAAGATTCGGAAATGCAGAAGGTATTGTAGGAAGAATAAGTACCAACTACGTATTCCCCGCCTTCAACAACGGTACACCAAGCGTTTTCTGCGGTCTTGTAATACCAAACAGAGCCTGCATCGGCGCTGTAGTTCAAATACTTGCTTACCTTGCCGTCATCGGAGGTAACGGTGGATGCGGTCACATAGTTCTTGATATCGCCGACCATAGTGTAGAACTTGTAGCCGCCGTCAGCCTTCTCGGCGAAGAAATCGGGAGCCTCGGTGGGGTTATTGGTGGACTTGATGAATTTGTTGTCCTGCAATTCGTGGGTGGCGTAGAGGGTCTGACCCAGGTTAGCCTGCACCAGATAGAACTTATACGCTACGCCTTCCTCGGGCTCGGCAACGATTAAAGAATTGTCTACAATAGGAACAATGCGGTCGTAGGTCTTGGTCTGGGTCTCCCCTGCTGCGTTCTTAACGGTTGCAGTCAGCTTATAGGGGATCTCAGCTTCGGTCTTGACGGGAACATCCACCGTCCAAAAGCCCGCTTTGGAGCTTTCCTTGATGGTGATCTGTTCGTTGTCGGTTTCCCAAGTTACGGTAAACTCGGTGGTACCGATCATCAGCTTACCAACCACATCATAATCCGTGGGGGTAGTGCTTGCGGCGTCCTTATACAGGTTGTGCAGATAAGTGACCGCCTGCGCCAGAGTGGCGCCTTCTTCCGTGGCAGGATCGTCGGAGCATGCTGCAAGGCAGCCCATGCAAACGATCATAGCCAACAAAAGAGCAATAATCTTTTTCATAACGTATTACTCCCTATTCAAAATCATTTTCAGGATAGTTATTTTACGGTGACATCATTTACGGAGTAGAGCTTGATCTGGTACTCTCCATCGAAATAATCAACAAGTCCGCGGACGGAAATGGTCTTTCCGCGGAAATAGGAATCGGTGATCAGGTTGCCTTCCATATCGTACAAAACGATGGTACGAACGGTGAAGGTATGATCCCCGGATTTACAGGTCAAAGACATAGCACCCTTGGAGGCGCTTTCCTCGTTAGATGTGGTATAAACGTCCACAACCTGCAGATCCTCCAAGGAAACGGAGGTATAAATGGCGAGCTCCGCAAAGGGAACGGATCTGACTTCTTCCCCAACCGCTACGGAAACGGTTTCCGACAGAAGCTTTTCTGCGGTAATGGGAGCGTAAGCAGGCTCATGACCGTCACTAATCTTCTTGATGTTGGAAGGATCGTCCGGATTCATCAGAGAATACTCCAAGCCGGAAACCTGATACGTACCGCCGGTTTCGTAGTACTGAACGGTACCGACGATGCGGACGCGGTTGCCAACAGACAGGATCTCGAGGCCTTTGCCGTTCAAAGCGTAGCCGTAGTAGACCTGCATGCCGTAGTAAAGGTCGGTTTCGGCGTCGTATTCCTCAATATAAACGGTGTTGCTGTTGTTCTTTGTGATCACGCCCTCAAAGGCAACCTTGGTGTTATCGTACTCGGTAATATTCAGACGCAGTTCTTTCAAAGTAAGTTCCTGTGCTTCACCGTAGGGGAAGTTGGGATCCTTGGCACCGGAATGGACGTGAAGCTTTTCTGCCTTGGCTTGATTGATGGCCGCCATACAGGTTTCACCGTACCGATTGTTGGCGGAGTTGGAGGCGATCGCCAGCCCCTCCTGGAGAATCTCGATGTTCAGATTTCGGTAGGTCTCAGAGCCTGCCTCGCGGTACCATACCCAAACCAGATAACGGTCTCCGGTGGAGTCGGCGTTCCACTTTCCGTCATCGGATTCCACGATGATGGAGGTGGCGTTTTGAAGCTTGGACTTGGTATAGTTGGAGGCGGCTTTTCCCCATTCCTCAATCTTACCCGTGGATTCGGGAGTATTGATGGCAAGATATCTGGCCTTCAGAACACCCCCGGGCATAACGGATGCGGGAACGTGGAAATGGGTGGTGTCCCCGTCGATAAACGCCTTGACGGTAACCTCCTGCTTCAAAGTGGAGGAAGCGTTATCCAGCTTGACGGAGGCCGCATAGTCTATATGCTCTGCTTTAGGGGTCTCCTCTGCGGGGGTACAAGAGACCAAAACGGAAAGCAGGAGAAGAAGCGCTGTGAAACAGGCGGTAATCTTCTTAATATTGGATTTCATGGTGATCAGTTACCTGCCTGATACTTACACTCGGCAATGGCGTCCTCGAACGCCTTCTTGATCTGCGCATCCACGTCGGAGCCCCAATCGGAGGACAGACACTTCTGCATCAGCAGGCCAACCTGGTCGCGGGCGGTGGAAGAGCCGTTGAAGGCGGGAGAGGTATAATAAGCCTTCTCCTGATCCAAGCAGATCTTTGCGCTGAGAGCGGAGATATAGTCGCCGCCGTCTGCCAGATCCAGGAATTCGCCCTTGTAGATCTCGTTTTCGCCGACAGACTTGATAACGGGAACGTAGCCGGAGGCCATGGAGAATTCGGCCTGGAACTCAACGGTGGTACAGAGATACTTCACGAACAGCCAGGAAGCCATAACCTCCTGAGGATCGTTCTTCTTGAAGATGCACAGGGAGGGCCCCTGGGAGATAACCTTGGGGTTTGCGGCATCCAGCTGAGGAATGGTTGCGATGCCTACCTCAAAGGGGTATGCTTCGTTGACCTTATCGGGACGCTGGTGAGTAGCACCTGCGGAAGAACCGATGGACATATAGCTGTTACCGGAATCGGACTCAGCCTTGGTGAACAGCTCGGAGGTGTAGCCGCCGGAAAGCTCCTGGGTGGTTACGTAGCCCTTCTGATACCATTCTCTGAAACGAGACACGAAAGCACGGTTGGTATCGTTGTCGAAGAGGAAGAGATCATCACCGGTAGCGGAGGTATAGGCAGAACCGGACTGCTCGCACATGGTGATGAACCAGTTGGACTCGGAGTCATAGCCCAAGGGAATGGAATCGGGATCGATGGCCTTGATCTGCTCACAAACAGCTTCCAGCTCATCCCAGGTGGTGGGAACCTTGATGCCGTGCTTGTTGAAGAAAGTCTTGTTGTAGTACAGAACCTCTGTGGACTTGGAAAGAGGCATGGTGTACATCTTGCCGTCGCCGAACTGCTTGCCTTCCTCGTAGTAGCCCTTGATAAAGTCTGCAATCTGAGCATCGGTGAGGCCGAGGATGTCCTTGGAGCCGTCTGCTCTGGTGATCTCAAGATCGCTGTCAATGAGAGTGTCCAAGGTGGTTACTGCCTGTGCGAGGTTGTACAATGCAACGTGGTCGGGATAGCAGTAAGCGATGTTGGGCTGGTTACCTACGGTGATCTCGGTTTTGATCTGATCGCGAACGTCGTCATAACCGCCAACCTGCTCGTGCTGGATGGTGATGTTGGGATAAAGCTCATTGAACTTTACGATGTAACGATCCAGAACGTCACGCAGGTTTGCACCCATGGTGTGGTAGAAGGTGATGGTGACGGGCTTGGAGGTGTCAAAGCCGCCCTCGGGAATGACGAAATCCGCGGCAACACCGCCGGTGGAATCGCATCCTGCAAAAGCGAAGACGCCAAGGATCATGGTCGCCGCCAAGAGGAGGGAAACGAGGATTCTCTGTGTTTTCACGTTTGAAATTCCTTTCGTATATAAAATTTTCCTTTTTTACATTTAACCCTTGATACCGCTGCGGGAAACGCCCTTCATGATATACTTCCGCAGGAAGATAAACACGAGGAAGAGCGGCAGGGATACGATGGCAACAGCCGCCATCTGGACGGGAATGTTCACGTCACCGCTGGAATCGGTGAAGGCGTTACGCAAGCCGTTGGTGATCAGACGGTATTGTTCGTCGTTGGCAACCAAACGGGGCCATACGTAGGAGTTCCAAGCGCCCATCATCTTCAGAATAGTGATAGAGATCAGAGTGGGAAGCGCTAAGGGGATCATGACCTTCCACAGATATTTTAGATCGCTTGTACCGTCCACCTTAGCGGCCAGATACAGCTCGTTGGGGATCTGCAGGAAATTCTGTCTGAGAAGATAGATGTAGAACACGCTTACCAGGAAAGGAACGATCAAAACCGTGTAGGAGTTCATCCAGCCGAAGGAGTTGACCGTAGCATAATTGGTGATGGTAAACAGCTCGCCGGGGATCATCATGGTTGCCAAAAGAGCGGCAAACAGAGCGTTCTTGCCCTTGAATTCCAATCTTGCAAAGGCAAACGCGGAAAGCACGGTAATCACCAGGGAAAGGAGCGTGGATACGAGACCGACGTAGAGCGTGTTCATGAACAATCTGCCAAGGCTTGCCTGATTAAAGGCTTCTACGTAGTTGCTCCACAAAATCTCCTTGGGGAACAGGGTGGGAACGGAAAGTCGGTATTCGTCCAGGGACTTCACGGAGGAGATCAGCATCCAATAGAAGGGAAAAAGCACGATCAACGCCATGACGATCAAGAACAAATAGACCCAAAATTTGGAAAGAAATTTAGTAACGGTCTGCTTGGAGGACACTTTTTGCAGGTCTTTGGCATGCATTGTTTTGTTATCAGACATGACTGTTCCTCCTTAATAATGGGTCTTCTTTTTGCTGACGTACAGATTGATCATGGTCACCACAAAGATAATGCCAAACAGGATCAATGCCGCCGCACTCGCTCTACCCTGCTGGGTGGAGAGAGAGTCGTAGATAAAGCCTACCATGGTATTCAGTCGATCGGCATCACCGGCGGGACCCATATGTTCGCCGAAAATACCGACAATGGAGGAATACTCCTTGAAGCCGCCGATAAAGCCTGTGATCACAACGTATGCCAGCATGGGAGACAGCAACGGTACCGTAATCTTGGTAAAGACGCGGCTGCGACGGGTTCCGTCCACACGGGCAGCGTCATAATACTGCTTATTGATGCTCTGCAAGCCGCCAAGAAGAATTAGGATCTTGAAGGGCAGGGCGTTCCACACGATGTAAACCACCATAACGGTGATATTGGCTGCATAGGTGGAGCCCGCGTTAATCCAGTTCACGGCTTCACCGCCGAAGAACTCGATCACGTTGTTGATGATACCTGCGGTGACGATGATCTCATTCTCGCCGCCAAAGGCGGAGCCTACCATATTAAACATCGCAGCAAACACCATGCCGATGGCGATGGAATTGGTAACGTAGGGCAGGAAGAAGATGGTCTGCAACAAGCGCTGCAAGGGCTTGATGGCGTTCAGGCAGACGGCGATCAAAAGGGCAAGAAAAGTGGACAGCGGAACGGTAATCACCGTCAGAAGCATCGTATTGCCCAAACAATCCAAGAAAGCGTTGTATTCCAGCACTTGCTTGAAATTACCTATACCGAAGCTATACACCTTGCCGCCCACAACAGCCATGCTGTTATAGTTTTCCAAAAACGCCATACGGACGGTATTGATGATGGGCCAGACGGTGAAGATGAGAAGTAAGATGATGGCAGGCGAAAGATAGAGCCACGCCTTCCATTTATGTTTGCTTTCAACCATAAATCCTCACCTCTTAAAAGCGAATACGGGTTTCGTCCTCTGCGGAGAACAGGAACACCTTGTGAGGCTTGAGAGAATAACGGACGGTCTCCCCTGCGGCAACCTTATTGTCCGCATCAATGATGGCGCGGATCACGGGAGACACGGCATTCTCATGACGGCAGACTACGCTGACGTCACGTCCCATGACCTCAACGCTGTTCAAGCCGCAGACCAGAGGACCGTTATCATCCAGAACAAAACCTTCGGGACGGATGCCCACTGTCACTTCCCTATCCTCTACGCCGGGAACGTCCAGAACGGGTGTATCACCGATGTACAGCTTTTCGCAGGAAACCCTGCCGGAGAAGACATTGATGGGAGGCGTACCAAGGAACTTGGCCACGAAGAGGTTGGTGGGGTCGTCGTAGACCTCCTGGGGCTTACCGATCTGTTGAACGACGCCAAGCTTCATCACAACGATCAGGTCGGAGATGCTCATAGCCTCTTCCTGGTCGTGAGTAACGAAAATGGTGGTGATGCCGGTATCCTTCTGGATACGGCGGATCTCTTCACGGGTCTGGAGTCGCAAGCGTGCATCCAGGTTGGAAAGAGGCTCGTCCAACAAAAGCACCCTGGGCATCTTCACAAGAGCACGGGCGATGGCCACGCGCTGCTGCTGACCGCCGGAAAGCTCGCTGGGCTTTCTGTCCATCAAATCATCAATCTGGACAAGCTTGGCGGCCTCATAAGCACGCTCGATCATTTTATCCTTGGGAAGCTTATCCTCCCCGCGGAGATTCTGCAAAGGGAACAGGATGTTCTGCTTGACCGTCATGTGAGGATAGAGGGCATAGTTCTGGAACACCAGACCTACCCCGCGGTTTTCGGCAGAAAGCTCGGTCACGTCATCCTCGCCGAAGAAGATCTTGCCACCCGTGGGCTTCTGCAGGCCGCTGATCATATACAGCGTGGTGCTCTTGCCGCAGCCGGAGGGCCCGAGCAGACCAACCAGCTTGCCGTCGGGAATTTCAAAATTGTAATCGTTGACAGCGATGACCTCCTGAGTGTTCTTCTTGCCGCGTCCGGGGAAAATTTTTGTCAGATTTTGCAAAAGAATTTTCATACCGTTTCGTCGTTCCTTTTATGTAGATTTTTAAGATTCGATTTGATTGACCTGCTCTTCGTGAAGCTTGGTCTTATAAGCGATCAGCTCTTCCCGCGTATCAAAGATCATCTGGCTTGCCAGATCAACCGTTACGGTTTGGGCAAGCTTATCGTGGATGGGTGTGCGGCCTTTTGTGAAAGCCACCAGGAAAAGCTGAACAGCCAGCAGGATGCCGATAATAAGAGTTCCGCCAAAGCCCAGGAAGCCCATGAAGACCGAAAGGATAATATAGGCGGGAACCATGGTTTCCACCGCAAATTTCCCAAGGATCGTTCTGGCGAACAGCAACACAGAGGTAAGCTTGACCCCATCCGTTTGCATAACGGCGATGCCGAAAACCTTCTTGCCCAGAGTTTGTCCGTTTCCGAACAGTATGGGCACGAGAAACTCCAGAAGCAGATACGCAATCAAAATGGAGAAGGTGATCATCAAGAAGCTGAGGTTGATCATCATCCCGTAGGCGTAGGAGGCCTTGTCATCCTTGTTCAGGGATTCAAGGGCCTCGTCATATGCGGCGCGTTCTTCCTCGTTAAGAGCGTTGTATTCCTCCTCGGTGAGATCCAAGGAAAGACCATGCTCCTGCTCGATAGCGTTGTAACGTTCTTCCAGTTGACGGGAATACTCGTCGTAATTCAACATATAAGAGAGCAAAAGAGCGGATCCCGTCGTTACGATAAACAAGAGGATCAGATCCAGCATAGCAGCGGAGATCCGTTTCCAGAGATTGGCTTTTTGCAGATCGAGCATATGGCGTGACCTCCCGATAATTGTTGATTCCACAAATCTATTCATACTATATTAACACAAATCGACAAAAGAATCAACAGTTTTTGCAAAAGTTCGTTAGAGGATTTTCGATTTATTGTCAAAAGAAAAGTTATTCTTGACAGGGAAACAACAGCTGTGATATACTCTAAAGCACGCGGAGGTGATTGTATGCACAAGCTGTTGGTTTTTGATCTTGACGGCACTTTGGCTCCCATTGGCAAGGGCGCGTTGCCGGAAACCATTGAAAAATTAAAAAGACTGGAAGATTTGGGACATCGGATCGCCTTGTGCTCCGGGAAACCCACCTATTACCTTTGCGGTATATTGCGGCAATGGGAATTAAAGGAGCCCGTGATGATCGGCGAAAACGGTGCGGTGCTTCAGTTTGGAGTGGATCTGCCTCCGAAGCGGTTTGAGATCTTCCCTTTCGGTGATTTGGCAAAGGAGCAATTGCGCTTGCTGAGAAAACGTATTGACGAGTCCCGAGAGGGTTCGTTGTGGTATCAGCCCAACGAGGTTGCACTGACACCATTCCCTTATAAAGAGGACTGCTTTGATTCCATTCAATCCATTCTTGATATGCATCCCGAGGATCTCACAGAGCTGGCGGTCTACCGTCAGGTCGATTGCTTTGATATCCTGCCGAAGGTTATCAGCAAAGCGGAGGGTGTTGCCTATCTCGCCTCTCTTTTGGACTTGACAGCCAAGGACGTTATCGTAGTAGGAGACGGCGTCAACGACATTCCCATGTTCCGCTATGCCGATCTGTCCTTGGGCGTGGGAAAAGCCGTTGCGGAGGTCGCCACAATCTGCTTCGACACCATCGGCGAAGCACTTGATTATATATTAAGCAAGGACTAAAAGAAGATCCATCCCGAAAAAGGATGGATCTTTTTGCGTCATAGGGAGAAGCCCTCTCTTTCCAAGAGGGACAGAAGAGTAAGCAGAAGATCAGCAGGCTCGTTATAAGAAAGGGGAAAAGAAAAGGTAACGGAAGTCTCCTTGGCTCCCAGAAGGTTCTTCTTCAACGTATGGATGCTGTCTCCCCTGCGTGCGTAATCCTTTAAGAAATCCTCGGTGCCAAAAGCTTCAAAGGGATAGGTCTGCAACAGGTCGTAGGCGTAGTGATCCAGTTCTTTGGCGGAAAGCTTAGCGGTGACGGTCATCTCACGGAAGGAAAGCTCGATATCGCAAAGACCTTTTACCGTGATAACGGGGATGGGATAGGATTCCTTTGCCCATCCTTCGGCGGTGCGGTGATAATGTCCGCTGTACCAGCCCCAGGTGATGGCGGGATACTGCTTTGCCAGCAGTTGCATAAGCTCAGCTCGTTTTTCTTCTAAGGGGGCGTAGATCTCTTCAAGTGCTTCGTGGATCTTCATAGGACTCCTTTTCCACATTTTCCGATCCATCCGCATACACTACATGGAAGGGAGAGAAGGAAAATGCTTTATGAATTATTTTTGGAATGCTTAAAGACACCTTACCGCAGGACAGGCGTTTCTGCCGATTATGCTCTGCGGCGGGACAAGGACACGCTTTACATCTTTTTCGAAAAATCTGCAGGTAAAAACGATTGGTATCGGAATCTCGACTTCCCGGCCAAGCCATATAAGCGGATGGGGAGAACCTTATGGCTTGCCCATCGGGGCTTTTTGAAGACCTGGAAGGAATTGGAGGGACATATCGCTCCTGCGATACAAGATCTATCCGTGAAAAAAGTGATCATCACGGGATATTCCCACGGGGCGGCTATGGCCGTATTCTGCCATGAATACGTATGGTTTCACCGCCCGGATCTACGTAAGCATCTGGAAGGTTACGGGTATGGATGCCCGAGAGTGTTCTGGGGGATTCCCGGCGGGAATTGCACAAAGCGCTGGGAAAGGTTTACCGTGATCCGCAATCTGAACGATATCGTCACCCATGTGCCCCCTGCATTTCTGGGGTATTCCCACGTGGGTACGGTACTGGAGATCGGAAAGCGAGGTAAGTATTCGGGAATCGAAGCGCATTTCGAGCAGAACATTCTGAAGGAATTGAAGATTTACGAGGGGATCTCGAACAGCTCTACCGTCACGGCTTTTGCCAGAGGATCGTCGGAGGAGAACAGGAACTCGTTATTACCGCCAACCAAGGCAATCTCACGGTAGTCGGAGATCGTTCCGCCCTCTGTTCCACCCACGATGAAGGCATCCACATTCTTGGTGTTGACGTTCAACCGCACGTTGGTCTGGACCAGGGCGGAGGTGTCGGATGTGAAGGTGACGCGAAGGATGGCCTTCTTTGCAATACCGGAGAAAATCACGGCTTTATCCTCTTCTACGGGAGCAGTTGCAAAGGGAGCATTGTTCTCGCAGGCGGATTTAAGGTCGAGCTTGCCGTAGCCTTCTTCTTGCGCCATATAGGAAAGGCTGTCCAATGCAAAGTTGATCAGGTTGACCGCGCAACGCTGAAGCTCTCCGCGGGTCAGACTGCCGTCTGCCAAGGCGGAGGGAAGGTTATCGGCGCGGGTGGTGGCATCGGGAGTAACCATGTAAATGTCGTTCATGGCATGCACCATGGCGGCAAGGTTGGTGTCGCAGGCAGAACCGTCGGCATTGCTTACCTTTGCCCACCAGTCGGTCATTACAAAGCCATCGAAGCCGAAATCGTTACGGAGGAGGCGAACGGTGAGGTCGTAATTGGAAGCCGCCCATCTGCCATTGACCCGGTTATACGAGGTCATCACGGAACGGATGCCGCTTTCCTTGACACAGATTTCGAAGGGCTTTGCGTAAATCTCACGAACTGAGCGTTCACTGAGAATGGAGTCTTCCCCATCTCGGTTCAACTCCTGGCTGTTGGCCAGGAAGTGCTTCACAGCGCCGCTGACGCCCGCATTGTCAAGGCCGTTGCAAACAGCGGCGGCCATCTTACCTGCCAGAAGAGGGTCCTCGGAGAAATACTCAAAGTTTCGGCCGCAAAGAGGGTCGCGGTGGATGTTGGTGCCGGGCCCCAAAAGGATATCCACGTGATAGGAGGCAAGCTCGCTTCCGCAAAGCTCGTACATCTCACGCACCAGCTCTGTGTTCCAGGTAGCGGCAAGACAGGTGGCGGCGGGATAGCACACACACTTGTCCTCACTGACCATACGAATACCGGAAGGGCCGTCGGTACAGCAAAGGGTAGGAAGCCCCATAGCCTTCAAGGAGGGGGTGACGCCTACGAATGCGGCAGCGGTACCGGGAGTAACCTTGGGACTGCTCATGCCCTCTGCGCGGACCATGTGAATCAGATCCTCGTCGGAAAGACGGGAAACAAGCTCCTCTACTGTGATCTTGCCTTCCTTGACGTCTGCAAGGGTCATACCATCCTTAGGCAAGCGAGGCAGTTCCGCGGGAACGGGCTCTTCCTTGAGAATGCGGGTAGGCACAGGCTTATACACAGGAGAGCCCTCTTCATTTTCCAATCGATCAAAGGGCGTAACAGGCGCCATGGCGCTTTCATGAGTAGAAAGGATGAGATCCTCCTCCAGATAGAAGGAGCTGATCTCGGTATTTCCCAGCAGAATGGAGTAGACGCCCTGTTGCAACAGCCATGCATAGTTACGATCGTCGTAGGATGCGAAACTCTCATAGGAAAAGGTAAGGAGCAGTTCTTCCGTTTCACCGGGGTTCAAAAGGTCGGTCTTGGCGAAGGCAACCAATACCTTCGCGGGATTGCCCAATCTGCCGCAAGGCAGGGTGACGTAGCACTGAGCAACCTCCTTGCCGGGATACTTACCAACATTGGTAACGGAAACCTCCAAGGCAAAAGCTCCGTCGGCAAGAGAGAAGGAGCTTGCTTTCACTTCGAACTTCGTATAGGACAAGCCGTAGCCGAAGGGATACAGGATCTTTTCAGGGGCAAAGGTATCGAAATAACGATAGCCTACGTAGATGTCTTCTTGATAGATATTACGGTCTGCCGCGCCGAAATTCTTATGTGCGGGATAATCGTTACGGGAATAGGCGATGGTGTCGGGCAATTTGCCGGAGGGGTTGACTTCGCCCAGCAACACCTTTGCCGCAGCAAGACCGCCCATCATACCGCCCTGCCAGAGCAAGAGAATGGCATCGGCGTTCTCTTCGTTCAGCTCTGCAAACTCCATAACGCCGCAAACGTTCAAAAGGATCACCAGGCGGGAGAACTTACCACGGAGAAGCTTGAGATTGGCAAGCTCGGTTTCCGTCAAACGGAAATCCCCTCTCCCCTCTCCCAGATCCTTGCTCTCGCCCGCAGTACGGGTGATCACGCAAAGGGCAATCTCGTTGCGTGCGGCGGCAGAGGAAACAAAGGCTTCCTCCAGTAAGGGCTCTTCTTGGGAGGCGGGATGATTCCACTGTCCGTGACCCACGTAGGGGTGTTCTGCCACGAAGGCATCGTAAAAAGCCTCCACCTCTTCATCGGGGGACAAGCCCAGAGAAACCAAGGAAGAGAAGATGTCCGTCTTTTCGGTGGGATGAACACGGCCGCCGGAGCCTGTACCCAAGTGAAGGTACTCTTTTTGCATTCTGCCGAAGAAGGCGACGGATGCATTCTTTGAAAGAGGAAGCGTATCCTTTTCATTCTTGAGAAGAACAATCCCCTCTTCCGCACCCTGCAAAGACTTGGATGCGGCCAAATTATAATCCAACTTCTTTTCGCCTGTGAGATAGGCAAATGCGTTTTTCGTATTCATAAGATTTTTCTCCCGTTATGTTTGAACTCTACCGCTATTTTAGCAGAAAGAAAGTCGTTCGTCAATAGAAAAGAGGAAATCATAGCTGTGTCTTTTGAATATAGTAGAATATTACATCCGAAGGGACAGGTGTTATGAACGATTTTTTCAAGAAAACGATCTATATTCCCGTATGGATCTTGGAGGGCATCGCCGTAGGACTTGGGGGTATTCTCCCGGGCGTCAGTGGAGGAACGTTGTGTGCCGCATTTGGAATGTATCGCCCCTTGGTGGCTTGCATTGCTCGTCCTGTTCGGGGAATCAGAGAACATGGATGGAAATTGTTTTGGTTTCTGCTGGGGGGTGTGGTCGGCTTTGTGGGATTGGCAGGCGTTGGAGGTGGATTGCTTGCAAGATACCCGAAGGAGACTTCCACAGGTTTTCTGGGGATGCTGTTTGGAACCATCCCCGCACAATGGAAAGAAGCGGGCAAGGAAGGACGGAGCAAAAAGGGAATCCTTGCTTTGGGAACGGGTTTTGTCGTTATGAGCGCGGTGTTGACCTGTATGAAGCTGATAGATGCCTTTGAAGTTTCTCCCTCCGGGGGTGCTTTTCTCCTTTGCGGCGTTCTATGGGGGCTCGGCGTTCTGGTGCCGGGATTGAGTGCTTCTACCTTGATCCTGTTTTTTGGGCTTTACGGACCTATGCTTGCCGGGATCGGCAGAGGAGACCCGGGAGTATTACTGCCTTTGGCGGGAGGCGGAATCTGCTGCGTGGCATTTCTTGGGAAAGGGGTAGCTTTAGGGTTCGCAAGGTGGTATGAGGTGTTATCCCACGGTGTATTGGGAGCAGTTCTGGCGACCGCCACCGGATTACTTCCGTCCTGCGGAGGAAACGGTTGGTTATGGGGTTCTTTGGGCTTTGGGATCTCCTACGTTCTGACGGCTTGGGGAAACGAAAAAGAAGGAAAGACCCGGACACTGATCTTTCCTTCAAAAAGGGTTATGAATTGTTTTGCAGATCGGACAGATGAAGTGTGTCGATCAAGCCGGTGATATAGCCTACCTCGTCAAGGAATTTCTGCGTCAACATAGCGGGATCCGTTTTGGAATCCAGCTCGAAAAAATCAAAGCCGGAATGGATGGCGATGTGCACCTTTCCGCTTCGGGTAAACCGCATATAGGAAACGCCCATTCCCCATTCATCCATCCTGTTGATGTACTCCATCATGTGGGGTGTCAGAACGTAAAAGGCGTCGTGCTGATCCTCGCAGACGATGAGAAATTTCTTGTTGAATTCCACGTTTTCCGTTTCGATCACGTTGCCGCCGTGACCCAGCTTTTCAAAAAAGCGAATACTCCCGCCGCTGCGCTCCCGCAGTAAAATACCGGAGGAGATAGGCTTGCGGAAATCACATACCAGCCAAAGGCCTTCAAACACAGTGACGTTGGAGGTATGCTTACCGTTGGAGCGGCGGTCGATGAGCTTGACGTCGGAAAACTCCAATTCCAAGCCATGATAGACTGCGCGGGTATAATCGCTTCCCTCGACGCGATCCACATCAAAAGGAAGCTTCATTTCCGAAAGCTCCATGACGTGATCCGGCAGACGATGGAAGGGCATATACTCCACACGCTCAAACACCTTCGAGAGAGCGTTTCGAACCAAAGAAGCGCCGAAGCGTTCCTTCATTTTCCGTTGGATACGCGTTAACAAAAAGGAAGCGATCATGATCAGCGGGAAGCAGAGAAGACAAAGCAGGATCATAGAGGAAATAATCCCTATAAAGAACCCTGCAAAGCCAACACCCACCATGATCCCGTAGATCCGCTTGCTTTTTTGCAAGCGTCTCAATTCCTCATAAATATAAGCGTTCTGATCGTTCATAGGGCGTTAAAAGGACATCTTAACATCTTCCCGCTTGGAGGGCTCTGCCTCGAAGAACTGCTCGGGAGTATAACCGCCTGCCAGCAGAGATGCGGGGAATTTGACGATGGAGGCGTTGTAGTGGGACACGTTGCTGTTGTAGACCCGTCTTGCCGCCTGAAGATGCTCCTCGGCGTCAAAAATACCCTTTTGCAGTTGTGCAAATACCTCGCTGGAACGAAGCTCGGGATAGGCCTCCGCGGTAAAGTTGATCTGCTTCGCCATCTCGTCCATTTTCTTGACGGCCTCGTTCATTTCGCCAACGGACATCCCCTTGCGAAGGTTGATGACCTCTGCAAACATTTCTTTTTCGTGCTTGGCGTAGCCTTTTGCCACATCCAAAAGCTTGGTGAGCAGGTCGTAACGCTTGGTAAGGGCGACCTCAATGCCGGAACGGGCTTCATCGATTTTAACCTTTGCGACCTTGAAGCCGTTGGTGGTAGCGATGGCCCAGATAGCAACGATTGCTACGATGGCGATCAATACGATTGCGAAAATTTCCATAATGAATTCCTCCTGTTTGGTGGTTGTATTTATCATAGCACAAACTTTGTTTTTTGTAAAGGTGGTGAAGAAAAAAAGATCATTTTCATTGACAAAAGGTCACATGGATGGTATACTAAACAAAATATGTCTCAATCGGGGGTTCTTATGAGACGGTTTTTAGCTTTTTTACTATCCATAACCTTGCTGTTAACGGTATGCGCAACACCCGCCGTGTCTGCGGCGGAAGGAATCCGCGTACCCAAATCCTGGATACGGGGCGGCGTATACGTTTTGCGCACTGCGGGGTTTTACAGTGAGTCGGTGCGGATGCTTCTGTATGCCTTTGAGGATGTTTCCCACGTCAGTTATGGGGAAACCAGCGTTCTTTCCCGCAAGCTCGCCAAGTCCGATCAATTAAACGAGATATTGGCGAAGGCCTTAGAAAGCGGGTTGACCGAAGCGGCGGGAGTCGCCTCCTTTTATGACGGCAGTGATCTGGAGTTTTCCATCGGAGCATGTGAATATACCATGCGCTTTGAGACCGTGGAAGGAAAGAACGTTGCTATCTTTGTTCTGACGGACGTTTATGATTTCACCGAGGTGCGGGACGGGGGCTCTATCTCCAATATTTTGAACAACCTTGGATACGAATGGCAAAAAAACGGTACCATCAAACCCTATTCCTGGTTGGCCAAAGTTGTGCTCCCCGTGGAGGAGGACAAATGATCAAAACCTTACTTTGGGATGTAGACGGAACGCTGTTGGATTTTCTTGCGGCGGAAAAATACGGAATGGAAACTTGTCTTGACGAAATCGGCGTAAAGCTGACGGAGGAGATGCTTGCCGTTTATTCCCGCATCAACCGCTCCTGGTGGGAAAAGCACGAAAAAGGCCTTTGCACCAGGGAGGAGATCTTTGTGGGACGTTTGCGGGATTTCTTCGGCGCGTATGATATAGCATACACCGATTACGATCATTTTAACCGTCGTTATCAGATCGCTTTGGGGGAGGCTGTCTTCCCCGTTGACGATTCTTTGACGCTGCTGGCAGAGCTTGGAAAGTCCTACAAGCAGTATATGGTCACCAACGGCAGCAAGCTTGCTCAAGAACTGAAGCTGGCAAAAAGCGGCATTGATAAGCTTTGCGACGGTGTTTTCATTTCCGAACTTGTTGGAATACAAAAGCCCGAAAAGGGATTCTTTGACCGTGTACAGGAAGTCACGGGATACGTGAAGGAGGAGACTCTGATCATCGGGGATTCTCTTTCCTCGGATATGAAGGGCGGCAACAACGCCGGTATCAAGACCTGTTGGTACAATCCCAAGGGCGCTCCCATCCGGGGAGACGTTACCGTTGATTACAAGATCGAAAATCTTTGGGAACTGAAAGAAATACTCGCAAAATAAAATACGGCTGTCTTCCAAAGCAGAGGACAGCCATTTTTGTTATATTTTTTCGATCTTTACCTTGCGGTGCCCGGATGCGGCCTTTCTGCAAAGCTCGGGCATTTCGGAATCGGAGGCAAAATGCAGGGTCTTGGTCTGAAGAGTGGGAGCGTTGTTGTAACGATAGACTCTGCCGTCTACGTAATTACGGTTACCACCGGGCATGGACTCTGAGGGACGCATAATAGTATCAGAGAAGGAGAGAATCCTGCGCTCCATGGGCTGTTTGTTACGAACCAGCCTGCGGTTACGCTTGTAAGTTTCGTCGATACTTTTGTTGACAAGGCTTTTGCGTGCGTCGGACATCCAATACCTGGAGGTGACGCGAACGATGCCTTTGCCGTATTCCAGCATAGTGATCTCGTCGAAGGTCCAGGAATAGAGGAAACAGCAATAAAAGCCGTCGCAAAGATATATGGCGTTCGTGGAGACTACAAAATAGGTAGCGGGATAATCTCCGTAGATCATACCGCTGTTCAGAATATAGAAAAACAGGATGATATGGATAACAGCATCCACCACCACAAGAGCCGGAAAGAACTGCTGGAAGATATAAAATCTCCGCAGGCCCAGCAAAGCGAAAAAGCTGATGAGGCAGGTGACCAGAAGGCCGAAAAAGAGCTTCAAGGTGCCGCCAACCTTAGAGCCGGTGGACAAAAGGGACATGCCCAAAACTTTTTCACCATTGGCACCCTTTTCTTCGATGAATTGCTTCAGCTCGGTTTCGATCTTTGTAAGTTGTTCTTCCATGTAATACTCCATTATTCCAAGGGATTTCTTTCGGTGCCGATCTTGACGTGTTTGTGACGCTTCGTCACCTGTGCAAAAGCATCACGGATCTTGGTTTCGGGCTGACAAGTAAAACGAATAAACAAATAGCGCGTACTGTCGGAAAGCTGACTGTAAACGTATGCCTCTTCGGTTGCCGGTCTGACAAAATATCTCGTCAAAGAAAAATGTTGAAATTTGATGGGATTCCCTTTCATGTAGGAAAACATATTCTTCCAGTCGTGCTTCGTGATCTTTTCCGTGGAGAAGCCAACCTCATTTTGCTGATGAGTGGAGGTCACTGTCACAGTGGTTCCTTTGAACTCCACGTGGGAGATCTCGGAATAAGTCCAGGAGAAAACGTCGGCGGCAAGAGCACCCACGCACAAATAAACGGCACGGTCTGTTATGACCAGATAACGGCGATTCAAAAGCAACATGGGCAAATAAAACCCGGGTACAACAATTGCAATAATGGCAACCATGGGCAAATATATAAACATGGGCATTACCCAGTACAGCATAAAGAAAACCAGAGCCAATGCAACAACGAGAATGATTGAGCCAACATAGTCGGATGCTCTCTTTTGCTTTTTCTCCACTGTAAGGATCTTTTCGTCGGGGGTGCCTGTTTGGAGGATATAATCGGTCAATTGCTCGGTGATGGAACGTTTCATCGGTCTCTCCTTGACGGTCTTGCGATGATTTCAAACGTATTTTAACACACGAAGAGGGTTTTGTCAAGGGGAGATAAGAAAACGGCGAGGGATGGACTCCCCCGCCGTTGTTTTGCGGATTCGATCAATACATACCGCCGCCCATGCCCTGGCTCATAGCAGCGTTTGCTGCGGCCTCGGCTGCGGGGTCCTTCTTGTCGGCAACAAGCGCCTCGGTGGTGAGCACCATTGCGGAGACGGAAGCTGCGTTCTGCAGTGCACTTCTGGTCACCTTGGTGGGATCCACGATGCCTGCTTCGATCATGTCAACGTACTTCTCGTTGTATGCGTCGAAGCCGATGCCTGCCTTGCGATTCTTCACGCCGTCTACGATGACGCTGCCTTCAAAGCCTGCATTCTCTGCGATCTGACGAACGGGCTCCTCCAGAGCGCGGAGAACGATCTTCACGCCGGTCTGCTCGTCGCCGGTGGTAGCGGAAACCAGCTTCTTCACTGCGGGGATGCAGTCGATGAGAGCGGTACCGCCGCCTGCTACGATGCCTTCTTCAACAGCGGCACG